>NZ_JBHRWI010000020.1:0-648419 GCF_042647905.1 Amycolatopsis halotolerans | reverse complement strand
ATCTCCAAGCGCTTCGACAACGCCGTCGCCGGCGGCAACGGCCTCCTGCTCGGCTGAGGCCCGCAGCGCCCCAAGGGGCCCGGCCTCGCGATGGCCGGGCCCCTTTATTTCGCTTGACCTGAAGTGCACTGGAGGTGTGAGAGTGGAACCCATGGACGTCGACGCCTACCTCGCTCGCCTGGATCTGCCGGTGCCTCCGGCGGCAGACCTGGCCGCACTGCGCCAACTGCAGGAACGACACCTGATGCACGTCCCGTTCGAGAACCTGAGCGTGCACCTCGGGGAACCCGTCGAACTCACCGAAGAAGCACTCTTCGACAAGCTCGTGCGCCGCCGGCGGGGCGGATTCTGCTACGAGCTGAACGGTCTTTTCGTCGCCCTGCTGCGAGAGCTGGGCTTCGCCGCGACGCTGCACGCGGCTCGCGTCTTCAACGACGCCGGCGTGCCCGGCCCGCCGCTGGACCACGCCGCCATCCTCGTCCAACTCGACGACGAGCAGTACCTGGTCGACGTCGGCTTCGGCAAGTTCAGCCGGCAACCGCTGGCGCTGTCCGCGGTCGAGCCGCAGAGCGACCCCGAGGGCGACTACCTGCTCCTGGATGCCCCGTACGGCGACGTGGACGTCCTGCGCGACGGCAAGCCCGAGTACCGCCTGGAGCGCCGCCCGCGGCAGCTGTCGGACTTCGGGCCGATGGCGTGGTGGCAGTCGACGTCGCCGCAGTCGCACTTCACTCAGACCCTGACCTGCTCCCGCCCGACCGCCCAAGGCCGGGTGACGCTGTCCGGCGACCGGCTGATCGAGACGGTGGACGGCGTGCGGAACGAGGTGCTGCTGCCGAACGACGAGGCCGTGCGGTTGGCGTATCACGTGTACTTCGGGCTCCGGCTGCGTCGGTTGCCGGTGCGGCCGGGCGAGCATCCGCTCGGGGCCTCTGGCGACGCGCTGACTACGTCGTGAGTGCTTGTCGCGGTGAGAACCGCGATGAACACTCACGACCCACTTGCTGAACGCCCTTGCCCCATCCGCCGCGCCCCCTGACCATGAACAGAGCCCCGCATCCCGGGGTTCCCAGGTTGCGGGGCTCTGTCCGTTCCCGAACTGACTGCCGCTCCCACCACGAAGCGGACATGTATGAGGTTAGCCTAACCTCACCGGCGGAAGCAAGACCGTCCCAGCGGAGACCTCAGTCTCACCCTCCCGAGTGACAACTTTTGGCGGTCTCCACTGGCCCTGACAGCCATTACCGCAGGTCAGACCCGTTCCCGGGGCAGGATCCGCAGGCCGTTGCCGAGCCGCCGGGGCAGCCGGACGCCCCCGCGCCGGATCAGCACCACCGCGCACACCACCGCCGCGATCGCCGAAATCGCGCCGCCGATGTAGAACGGCGACCGGCCGCCGAACGCGTCGGCCATCCAGCCGGTCATCGGCCCGCCGATCGGGTTTCCGCCGATCAGCACCAGCACGTAAATGCCCATCACGCGGCCGCGCATCTCCGGCGACACCGACGTCTGCACCAGCGCGTTCGCCGTGTTCAGGAACGTGATCGTGGCGAAGCCGAGCGGGATCAGCCCGATTCCGAACGCCAGGTACGTCGGCATGAACGCGGTGGCGAACTCGAACACCCCGAGCAGCGCCGCGGACACCAGCATCAACCGCACCCTCGGCTGGCTCTTCACCCCGCGTCTCGCCGAAGCCAGAGCACCGGTGAAAGTGCCGACCGCGACGAGTGTGGACAGCAGGCCGTAGCCGTCGGCTTGGGTGTGGAAGACGTTCGCGGCGACGATCGGCAGCGACGTGAAGTAGGTGATGCCGAACGTGCTGACGAAGAACATCAGCACCATCACGGTCACCAGATCCGGCCGTCCGCGCACGTAGCGCAGACCCTCCATCAGCTGGCCCTTGGCGCGCGGGATCGCCGGGCCGCGGAACAGTTTCGCCGGGTTCATCAGCGCGACCCCGGTGATCACCGCGAGCGTGCTCGCCGCGTTCGCGATGAACAGCCAGCCGGTGCCGACCCAGGTGATCGCGAACCCGGCGATGGCCGGGCCGACGATGCGCGCCATGTTGAAGATCGACGAGTTCAGCGCGACGGCGTTCGCCACCTGGTCGCGGCCGACCATCTCGGCGACGAACGACTGCCGCGTCGGCACCTCGATCGCCGAGGTCGTCCCGAGCATCACGCAGAGCAGGTAGACGTGCCACAACTGGGCCACGCCGGTCAGGTCGAGCACGCCGAGCAGCACGGCCTGCAGGCAGTTCACCGCCTGGATGAGCATCAGCAGCTTGCGCTTGTCGACGCGGTCGGCGAGCACGCCCGCCCACAGCGACAGCAGCAGCGTCGGGATGAACTGCAGCGCGACCGCGACGCCGAGCGCCACCGGGTCGTTGCCCGACAGCGTGAACACCAGCCAGTCCTGTGCGATGCGCTGCATCCAGGTGCCGATGTTCGAGATGACCTGGCCGCTGAAGAACAACCGGTAGTTCCGCACGCGCAGCGACGAAAACATCGTGCGGCGGGTCTTGGTTTCCGGCGATTCCGGGGTGGTTTCCGGGCCGGAAGACGATTTCCCGGCCGGGGCGGGGGCGCCGGGTGGAGCGGAGCCGGACGGCGGCGGTGCCGTGTCCCGGGTAGCAGTGGATTGGGCCGGACATCCTGTTTCGCTACCCGTGGTGGTCACCTGTGCTAGTTCCCCGCCATCCTGTCGATGATCTCCGCGGCTCGGGAGAGCACTTCGAGCTCTTCCTCGCCGAGTTCGGCCAATTGCCGGTCCAGCCACGCCTCCCGCACCGAGATGGCCTTGCGCACGAACGTGAGCCCGTCGTCGGACAGCTCGACGATGGCCTGGCGGCCGTCGGTCGGGTGCGGCCTGCGCTCGACGAACCCCATCTCCTCGAGCGCGGCGATGACCCTCGTCATCGAGGGCGGCTGGACGCCTTCCTTCGCGGCGAGCTGACCTGGGGTCAGCGGGCCGCACTTGTGCAGGGTGGACAACGCCGCGATCTGCGTGAGCGACACGTCGTCAGCCACCCGCTGTGCCCGGAGCCTGCGATTGAGCCGCACCACCGCGAGACGCAAGCGGCTCGCCAAGGAACGCTCGTGCGGGTCGCCGGACATATAGTTAGCATACCTCACGACCTGCGCCGCCGGTCTACGCCAGTCAGCTGAGCGCGGCCTCGATCGGCCCGACGGCGAAGTACGCGACGAACGCCACCGCGATCACCCACATCAGCGGGTGCACCTTCCTGGCCTTGCCGGTGACCGCCTGGATCACGACGTAGCTGACGAATCCGGCGCCGATGCCGTTGGCGATCGAATAGGTGAACGGCATGACGACGATGGTCAGGAACGCGGGCAGCGCGATCTTGAAATCGGTGAAGTCGATGTCGCGGACCTGCGCCATCATCAGCGCGCCGACTACGACCAGCGCCGGAGCGGCCGCCTCGACCGGCACCACCTGGTACAGCGGGGTCAGGAACATCGCGGCGATGAACAGCAGCCCGGTCACGACGTTCGCCAGGCCGGTCCGCGCGCCCTCCGCGATGCCGGACGCGGATTCCACGAAGACCGTGTTCGAGCTGGCCGAGCCGAACCCGCCGGCCGCGCCCGCGAGGCCCTCGACGAACAGCGCCTTGCCGACGTTCGGCAGCTGGCCGTCCTTGCCGACCAGTCCCGCTTCCTTGCCGAGGCCGGTCATCGTGCCCATGGCGTCGAAGAAGTCCGCGAGGACGAGGGTGAAGACGAGCAGCACCACGGTGATGATCGGCAGCCGGGTCCACGCGCCGAACGACACGTCGCCGACCAGCGACAGGTCCGGGAGTCCGATGACCTTGCCCGGCAGCGCCGGGTAGCCGAGGTTCCAGCCCTTCGGGTCGGTGCCGTTCGACGGCCCGGCCTTCACGATCGCCTCGACCACGATCGCCAGCACGGTCGAGCCGAGCACGCCGATCAGGATCGCACCCTTGACGCGCTTGGCCACGAGAACCGCGGTGAGCAGCAGTCCGACGACGAACACCGCGGTCGGCCACGAGGCGATGGAGCCGCCGATGCCGAGCCCGACCGGCACCGTGGTGTGCGCGTCGTCCGGCAGCCGGCGCACGAACCCGGCGTCGACCAGGCCGATCAGGCAGATGAACAGCCCGATGCCGACCGCGATCGCGGATTTGAGCGCGGGCGGCACGGCGCGGAACACCGCGGTGCGGAAGCCGGTGAGCACGAGCAGGACGATGATCACGCCCTCGATGACCACCAGGCCCATCGCCTCCGGCCAGCTCATCTGCGGCGCGATGGTGACGGCGAGCAGGCTGTTGATGCCGAGCCCGGTGGCGATGCCGAACGGGTAGTTCGCGACGAGGCCCATCAGGATCGTCAGCACGCCGGCGACCAGCGCGGTCACGGCCGCGACCTGCGGGACCGGGAGGATGTGGCCGAGCACGTCCTTGTGCGCGGACGGGGTGTCGGCGGCGAAACTGCCGATGATCAGCGGGTTGAGGACCACGATGTAGGCCATCGTCACGAACGTGACCACGCCGCCGCGGATCTCCCGCCCGGTGCTCGACCCGCGTTCGCTGATCCGGAAGAAGCGGTCCAGAGTGGACCCGGCCCGTTCGCGCTGCTCCGCCATTTCCCCGCCTGTCTCGCTGTTCGCCCGGGGTAAGCTCTGGGTCGTGGAAGAACCGACCAGTGCCCCGGCTGCCTTGCGGCACACGCCGGACCTGCCGAAGCGGCTCACCGACCTGACGCCGGTGGTGATCGTAGGTACTGCGCTCTGGCTTGTCGCGCTCGTGGTGCTGTTCTTCACCAGCGGGGGCGTCTGGTTACAGACCTGTGTCGCCGGGATTGTGCTCGGGGGGATCGGGTTCGGGATCATTTTTTGGCAGCGCGCGGCGGCTCGGCGCGGGTCCAAGTCGGCGCAGCGGCTTTAGAGCTCGTGTGCGCTGATCGCGGTTCTCACCGGGATCAGCACTCACGACGTCAGTTCAGCAGGGTGCGCGGCGCGGGGTCTTCCAGCAGCGCGGTGATGCGGTAGCGCTCGCCCCAGTGGTCGCTCGCCCAGGCGAAGGCGCGCGCCAGCCCCTCGGACGTGTCGGCCGCGTGCAGCCGGTCGTCGGACCACCATGGCACCTCGGCCGGTTCGCCGTCGACCGTCACGGTGAGCGGATCGTGCAGCAGCACGCCACCGTCCGGCAGCGGGATGCCGAGCTGATCCGCCGCGAGCGCGAGGGCAGGCAGATCCGCCCACGCGACGTACTCGCCAGTGCTCGCGACCTCGGCCTTGAGACTGCTCGCGACCGGGACGTCGAGAAGCTCCGCCAACCGCTCCGGCTCGACCGGCGCGACCAGGATCCTGGCCGGTTCGAGCGCCGCCGCGACCCACGGCACGTCCAGCACCACGGCTTCCTCGACGACGCTCCCGTCCGCCGCGCGGACTCGTGCTGGCGCGTCGACGTCGGACACGGCGATCGGCGCGGCCACCAACGCCGCGTGCGCACGGGCGATTAGCCCCGGCGTCGGCGTGCGTTGCGCATCGCCGAGCCTTTCGAGCAGATCGGTGACGTCTTCCGCGGTCTCCAGATCCAGCCCGGTCCGGACACCGACCGCGCGGAGCAGCTCGTCACTCAGCTCAAGATCCGGCACCGGGTCGTACAGCCCCGCCAGCGCGGTCGCCGAAGCGAGCCGCCACGCGCCGGGTGCCTCCCCGGCCAGCAGGGCGTAGCGCGCGAGCCACCAGCCCGCGTGACCGTCCGGACTGTGCAGCGCCTGCCACGTTTCCGGACGCGCCGCGATCAGCCGGAGCGCGTCGGGCCAGGCGTCGTCCGCGACGAGGTCGAGGTCCCGAATGGACACCACCGTCGTCGGCGGCTGCTCGAACGAATCCCACCACTGCTCTTCGTCCGGCAGGTGGTGATCAGGTTCGTGCGGCTCCTCGTCCAGCACGACCGCGAACGAGTCAAGCACCTTCGCCGCGACGAGCGTTTCGGTCGGCCAGTCCTCGACGAATTCCTCGTCCAGCACGGAAAGCGCGCCACCGGGCTCGAACACCTCGGGGTCGATCACTTCCAGCAACGGCGACGTCGGCAGCATCAGCTCGTCCGCGCGCCGCCAGCCGTCCTCCGAGGGCAGCGCCAGCGCGCCGATCCACTCCGGCGCCTGGTTGCCGCAATCCGCGACCAGCCGGAGTACCGCACCGGCGAGGTTCATTCCGTCCAAACCGGACTGAACGTCGGTGACACTGTGCTCTACCGCGTACTGCAGCTGTTCCGCTTCGAGCAGCTGGCGCGCGTCAGCGTGCTTGGCTCCCAACAGTTCCAGCAATTGATGCGCCGCACCCGGATGCACCAGCCGGAGTCCTGGAACGTCCACATCGGACAGAAGTTCGCGAAGCTCGCTGCTGCCGTCGACGAGCAGCGCACCCTTGACACCCGGCAGCGTCCGCCCGTCCGACAACGGAACCGGCAACCCGTCCAGCTGATTCGCGCTGAGCGCATGACTTTCGACCGCGACCGCCAGCGCCGCGTACAGCTTCTGCCACCAGTCGGGTTCGCGATCGATGCCAGTCAGGACCTCAAGAACGTCGCCGATGCTGAGGATGTTCGCGGAGACCGGCTTGAGCAACCGCGGGTTCGCCTCGACCAGCCCTGGGATGACGTCCGCCAGCAACGGAGCCAGCCCGTCGATGTCGAGCACCCGAGCCCGCTGCCCCGAGACTTCCTGACCGTCCACTGTGGCCAGCCAGGGTTCCCGCGCGAGTTCGGCGTACACCAGCTCTTTCAGCTTCGCGTCCACAGTGGACTGCGGAAACCCTGCGGCAGGAACCAATGCTGGTCGATGCTCTGCTTTGACCGCCCAAACCAGCCCGACGTACTCACCAGCCGCCTTCTCCAACGCCCGAGTGAGTTCTTCCCCGGGAAGCACCCGCCGCCGAGACGGCTCCAACGGCACTTCCGCGATCAACCGAGCCGGAAGCGAAAGCCCCTCGTCGGTCGGCGTCGGCGCGTGCAGCAAATCTTCCTCAAGCGGCCGCGGCACCCCTTCAGCGTCAACCGGAATCGCCCAGACGCCGCGCTTCAGCCACCGCTGATGCCCGCTCGGCGAAGTGATCTCAACGATCTCCTCGCCGCTCCGAGTCCACTTGCGACCGTCCACTTCGGCCTCAGCGAGCCAAGGGAGCGCCAGCAAGAGATCCCCGATCTCGTTCGCCAGCCCGTTGAGCAGCTCTCTCCCGGATTCCTTGAGCGGCAACCGCACCTCGGTGGCAAACCCGTCGCCCGGCTGTTCCGTAATGGGAAACGGCAGCCGCAACACCGGAACGTCGCCGTCCCGCCCGGATTCCTCCCGCGTGCGCTGCGCCGAAAACGCAACCCCGCCGGTAGCGGAAATGACACGAGGCTCGTCCGTGACCGTGAGAACAGCCGCGAACCCGACCCCGAACCGCCCGACGGTCCCCTCCTTGGCCGACGCCCGCAACGAAGCCAGCGATTCGACCCCGCGGACGTCCAACGGCGCACCAGTGTTCGCGAACCGCAGCTCACCGTCCACAACGGACACTCGGATCCGCCCCGGCGCACCGGCGATCTGCGCGGCGTCGGCGGCGTTCTGCGCCAGCTCGACGAACAACCGATCGCGATACGCGCCGACGCGAAGGTCACGTTCGGAGTTGGTGTCCTCTATGAAGCGGGTAGGCGAGTCGCGCCAGGCGCTCAGGACCGCTTCCCGCAAGCGAGCTGTCCCGAAAGGATCAGCCGCTCCCCCAGGGACTTCGCTCACCGGAGGACATCGCTCCCGTCGGAGTCGCCGTGCCGCTCTTCGCCGTCGGCCGGAGCAGCGTCCGGTGCGACCGACTCGACGACAACCTCAGCAGCAGTACCCGCCGCCGAACCCTCGACGACGCCCGCATCCTCGACCGGCGCCTTCACCGCATCCGCAGCCTCAGCCTCAGTCTCGGTCTCGGCGGGCACGTCAGCCGTGGTGTCCGCGGCCGCATCCGCCGTCGCGGTCTCCGCGGCAACTGGCTCCGCGGCAGCGTCGGCAGCAGATTCCTCAGCGGCAACCGGCTCGGCAGCCGCGTTCTCGACCGGCTCGACCGGCTCAACCGCGTCCGAAGTTTCAGTCGCGTCCGAAGTCTCGACCTCGTCCGAAACTGCCTCCGCAGCCGCAGCCTCCTCAACAGCCACTTCCGCGGCCGTCTCGGGCTCCACCGCCGCCACCGAGGCCGTCTCCTCAGCCGCAGCAGCCGCCGCTTCCTCGACTACGACCGGGTCCGCGACCACCTCCGGCTCAGGAGCAGCCTCCGGAACCGGCGTGAAGTCGATCAGCGAGTCGTCGTAAACCAGTTCCGCGACCGGGACCGAGGAGGTCACCTCGACCCGCACCTCCGAGTGCGCCCCGCACCCGTAAGCCACGTCCACGACATGCCCGTCCGCGGGCGCGATGTCGTTCGTGCACGCACCGAACGCCCCGCGCAGCGAACCCGCCAGCGGCACGAAGAAACCACAGGTCCCGCAGGTCGCGGGCGCGCTCCGGGCCATGTCCGAGCGCGGGCCGAACTCGCCGCCGTGCCAGCGGGCGGCCGCGTCGGACCGGCCGTAGCGCGAGAGGACCTGCACCCGGCCGAGGCCGACCTCGTGGGCCGCTTCCTCGACGGCCGGGTCGTCCGACTGGAGGTACGCGGGCGAGAGGCGCGGGTCGTCCTTGTCCGCGGGGAACAGGTCGCCGACGCCGAGGTCGCCCGCGCGCACCCGCTGCTCCCACGGCACCCAGGCGGGCGCGACCAAGGCCTCGGGGCCCGGCTGCAGCACCAGCTCGCTCACCGTGACCGGCTCGTCCGGCCCGGCCACCGCGACGGTGACCGACCAGCGCCAGCCCCGGTACCCGGGCACCGACGCCTCGAAAAGGTGGCTCGCGGAAACCGCGTCCTCGCGCTCCACCCCGACGTGCTCGCCGACCTGTTCAGCGGGGGCTTCCGCCAGCACGGCCTCCCGCGCGTCCGCCGCGGCGTCCGCGAGCTTCCGGTGGAGAGAGCCGTCGTCCAGGGTCAACAGCAGCGTCATGCCCCCAATTGTGCCGCACGCATCCGCGCCGCCCGTGCCAGGCTGTTCCTCGTGCGAACCCGGATCGTCTGGCCCCTGGTGGCCGCTGCCCTGCTCGGCGGATGCGCGGGCACTCAAGCCACGCCCGCCCAGCCCGAACGGCTCACCGTCCAGGTGCTCGGGACGCTGCCGCACGACTCGACCGCCTTCACCGAAGGGCTCGAGTACTCCGGCGGCACGCTGTACGAGAGTCGCGGCCTCGAAGGGCAGTCCTCACTCACCGCTGGCCCGGCCGGCGGAACGCCAGCCAAACAGGTGACAGTTCCCTCGCCGTTGTTCGCCGAGGGCATCACGGTGCTCGGGCCGAAGCTGTGGCAGCTGACCTGGCGCGACGGAATCGCCATCGAGCGCGACTCCCGGACGCTCGCCGAACTGCGGCGCGTCCATTACGACGGCGAGGGCTGGGGTCTCTGCCACCAGCCCAACGGACGGCTGGTGATGAGCAATGGGTCGTCGCAGCTCACGTTCCGTGATCCGCAAACGTTTGCGGTCACCGGTTCCGTCGAGGTCGGCCAGGATCAGCTGAACGAGCTGGAGTGCGTCGGCGACACCGTCTACGCAAACGTTTGGCAGACCGGCACCATCCTGCGCATCGACGCCAATACCGGACGGATCACCGCGAAGATCGACGCCAGCCGGCTCCGCACGCCGACCCGCCCCGGCGAGGACGTGCTCAACGGCATCGCCGCGGTCCCCGGCACGGACGAATTCCTGCTCACCGGGAAGCTGTGGCCGTCGTCGTTCCGCGTGAAGTTCGTCCCGGAAAATCAGCGAACCGGCACGTGAGCGGGCGGGGCGGGACCCCGATGAGGCAGGATTGAACCGTGGCACTCTTCAGCTCGCGCTCCGGTTCCGACAGCCCCCTCGGCGGGCAGTCGGGCAAAGGCCGTGGGAAGAAGAAGCGCCGCTGGACTCCCGAGCCGGGCGCGGCGCAGGCCCGTTCGTGGCGCGACACCCCGCCGACCCGGGTCGATCAGTCCGTTGACCAGCGCGTTCGCCAGGCTCCGCCGCAGTACGCGCCGGAACCGCCGAGGGCCCGGCCGGAGCGCATTCCGCCGGAACCGCCCCGCGGCCGCCCAGCTGAACCGCGGACCGAGCACGTCGATCAGCGTCCTCCCCGCGGCTATCCCGGACGGCCGGAGCCGCGCAGCGCGTTCTACGACGACGCGCCGCCGTTCCAGCAGAACGCCGAAGAAGCGCCCGGCGCGGTCCCGATGGGACACCGTCCGCCACCGCCGCCTTCGCGCGGCGCCCGGCCGTACCCGCCGCGCGAGCACCGCACCGAGCCCGTCCACCCGCGGCCGTACGACGACCGTCCCGGCAGCGCCGGCTACGAGCACTACGACACCGGCGGTTACGCGGGCGAGCCCCGGGTCGAGGACGAGCAGGACGAAGGCTTCAACACCACCGCGGTCGCCGGTGCGGGCTCGGTTCCGAAGCTGCCGAAGAAGCTCACCGTCACGCGGGTCGCCGCGCTGCGCAGCCGTCAGCTGAGCGGGAAGGCGGTCGGCGCGTTCCAGCGCGCCACCAAGGCGGACGGCGCGGACAAGTCCGGTCTCACCTCGCTGATGTACGCGGTGATGCTGAACTACGCCAGCGACGCCGCGATGGCGATCGCGCTGGCCAACACGCTGTTCTTCGCCGCGACCAGCGGCGAGAGCAAGGGCAAGGTCGCGCTGTACCTGCTGATCACGATCGCGCCGTTCGCGCTCGTCGCGCCGGTGATCGGCCCGGCGCTGGACCGGATCCAGCGCGGCAGGCGGCTCGCGATGTGCGTCTCGTCGATCGGACAGGGCCTGATGGCCGTGGTGATGGCGCTGCATTTCGACGACTGGCTGCTGTACCCGGCGGCGCTCGGGATGATGGTGCTGTCGAAGTCGTTCACCGTGCTGAAGGCCGCGGTCACGCCGCGCGTGGTGCCGCCGGAGATCACGCTGTCGAAGACCAACGCGCGGATCACCGTGTTCGGCCTGATCGCGGGCGGCGTGTTCGGCGCGCTGGCCAGCGGCGTGAGCGGCCTCAGCAACTCCTCCGGCGCGCTGTGGTTCACCGCCGTGATCTGTGTGGCCGCGGCCGTGCAGTCGATGCGGATCCCGTCGTGGGTCGAGGTGACCGAGGGCGAGGTCCCGACGTCGCTGTCCGCGCGGCCGGAGCCGAAACAGAAGCGGCAGCGCCAGCCGATGGGACGGCACATCGTCGTTGCTTTGTGGGGCAACGGTTCCGTCCGCGTGCTGACCGGGTTCCTGATGATGTTCGCGGCCTTCGCGGTGAAGGCGCAGACCGAACACGCCGGGCACAGTCCGTTCGTGCAGCTGCTGTTGCTGGGCATCATCGGCGCGGCGGCGGGCGTCGGCGGATTCGTCGGCAACGCGCTGGGGTCGCGGCTGCACTTCGGTTCGGCGGACCAGGTAATCGTGGCCTGCGTGGCGGCCTGTGTCGTGACGACGTTGATCGCGACGCTGCTGCCCGGCCTCGCCACGGCGGCGATCGTGGGTCTCATCGGCGCGACGGCCAGTGCGCTGGCGAAAATCAGCCTCGACGCGGTGATCCAGGAGGATCTGCCGGAACAGTCGCGCGCGTCGGCGTTCGGGCGTTCGGAGACGGTGCTGCAGCTGTCGTGGTGCTTCGGCGGCGCGGTCGGGCTGCTGCTGCCGCCCACGTACTGGATCGGCTTCCTCACCGTGACCCTGTTGCTGGCAGTCGGTCTGGCGCAGACTTTCCTGGTGCAGCGCGGCGGTTCGCTCCTGCCCGGCCTCGGCGGCAATCGCCCATTGCGCCCAGAGCCGACCGGCAGCTTCCCCGCTCCGGGGCCCGCGCGAGGCCGCCGGTAATCTCGGGCCATGCGACGTTCCCGGGTGATGGCCGTGCTCGCGGCCGGTGGTTTCGCGGTGGCCGGCTGTTCCGCGCCCGGCCCGGCCGAGGTGACTTTCTACGGTGACGGGCACACGATCAACGTCGCCCCGATCGGCAACTGCGACATCAAATCCGGCGTCTGCTCGGCCAACCCCGGCGCGACGGGCAAGCTCAAGGTGCGCCCCGGCCGGTCGGTGCAGATCTCGGTGCCGAAGGAAATCGCCGAGACGCCCTGGAAAGTCACCGTGCAGTACGTGAACGGCAAGGGCGAGCCGCAGCCGCTCAAGGAGGACATCATCACCTCCCGCGACCGCTACGCCTACACCGCGACCCCGCCCGCGAAGGACGACCAGATCGTGGTGGTCGAGATCGCGCAGGCCTCGGTGATCAGCCGCACCGGCGACCCGAACGACGCCGAAGCGGTCACGACGGCGCTGTGGTCGCTGCAGGTCCAGCCTGCCTGAGCCCAAGCGGCCACGACGCGCGCGGCTGCCGAGGTCGAAGGACCTCGCAGGCCCGAGCTGGCTGGTGGCGGCCCAGGGTCGTTGTACGTGAGGGGAACCCTGAGGGAATCTGATTCCCTCAGGGTTCCCCTCACGTACAACAGGAACCAGTCAGGCGGCGAAGAATCGGCGTTTCGCGGACGCCTGGATCACCACGGCGACGGGACTGCCGATCACGGGTCGAGGTCGCGCGCGACCGCACGCATGATCTCCGCGATCTGCTTCGTGTTCTTGCGATCCGGGTACCGGTTGCGCCGCAGATCCGGCTGGACCTTCAGCTCCAGCAGCTTGATCATGTCCTCGACGAGGCCGTGCAGCTCCTCCGCGGGACGGCGGCGCGCCTCGGCGACCGACGGCGGCGGGTCCAGCAGCCGGACGGAGAGCGCCTGCGGCCCGCGCCTGCCGTCGGCCACGCCGAACTCGAGCCGCTGTCCGGCCTTCAGGCCCTCGACGCCCTGCGGCAGCGCGGCCTTGCGGATGTAGACGTCGGCGCCGCCGTCTTGAGTGACGAAGCCGAACCCCTTCTCCGCGTCGTACCACTTGACCTTGCCGGTCGGCACTTCCCTCACCAGTCCTTCTGCTGTGCAGGTCACGACGAACGCGCCCCGAGCGATCTCGAGGCGCGCGTCCGACAAGCGTATCTCGCCACAGGCGCTGGGGAGAAGCGGATAGTCCCGTTACTCTCACCCCATGGAGAACGCAGCGAAGCAGACCGGCAAACCGATCCTCATGCGGCTCGGCATCGGCCTGTTCGCCATCGGCATGCTCGCCGTGGCGACGGTGTTCGTGCTGTTCGCCGCCGGACTCGAAAACCTGCCGGTGTGGCTCAGCGCGGCCGCCGGGGTGATCACCCCGCTCGGCCTGCTGCTCGGGCTGATCGCCCTGATCCAGGAAGCCCGCGCCGGGAAGCACGGCTGAGCTGGGCTTACCGCCCGATCAGACCGCGGTCTCCACGAACGTCCTGGCAAACCACTCCGGGAATTCGACCAGGGAATCGAACACCACGTCCGCGCCCTCGGCGGCCAGTTCCTCCCGGGTGCACGGCCCGGTCGCCACGCCCACCGACACCGCGTTGGCCGCCCGCGCGCCCCGCACATCGCCGAGGTGATCGCCGACGTACGCCCGCGCTCCGTGTTCCAGCAGGGCCGCCGCCTTCTGCGTGGACCACAGCTCGCCCACCAGGTCGTCGACCTTCATCCCCAGCGCGTCGAGGTGCATCTGCGCGTTGGGCCCGTATTTGCCGGTGACCACGAGCGTCCGCCCGCCCGCCGCCCGGAC
The DNA here is from genome assembly GCF_042647905.1 of Amycolatopsis halotolerans. NCBI lineage: Bacteria > Bacillati > Actinomycetota > Actinomycetes > Pseudonocardiales > Pseudonocardiaceae > Amycolatopsis > Amycolatopsis halotolerans. The sequence continues at coordinate 634,697 of NZ_JBHRWI010000020.1, read as the reverse complement.
CGCCTCCAGCGCCTCGGCCGCGCCCGGCAGCGCGACCGTGCTCGGCACGACCGTCTCCGGGTACAGCTCGCGGAACTGCCAGATCAGCTCAGGGATCCGGTCCTCCGGCGCGCCGAAATCGCGCAGCGCCTGGTCGAGCGGCGGCCCGAGGTTCGCGGCGAACGCCTCTCCGTCGAACGGCAGCCCGGACTTCTTTCCCAGCGCGTTCATCGCCGCGACCATGCCCGGCCGCGGGTCGATCAATGTCATGTCGAGGTCGAACCCCACCGTGATGCCCACGTCCCACACGGTAGCTGTCCGCACCGACATTCCGGCGGGCATTTGTACACGTGCACCATCCAGGTAAAGGTTCTTGACACAGATTCAGTCTGTGTCAAGCTGGCGGTGTGACCAGCTTCACCGAGCGGACCAAGGCGACGCTTCGCGAGACGCTGCTGGACGCGGCCGCGGATCTGCTCCCGGACCGCGGCCACCAGGGCCTCCGAATGGCCGACGTGGCAGCGAAAGCCGGGGTCAGCAGGCAGACGGTCTACAACGAGTTCGGCAGCAAGGCGGCGCTCACCCAGTCCGTCGCGCTGCGCGTCGCGGCGGAATTCCTCGACGGCATCCGCTGCCGGTTCGAGGACGCCGAGAGTTTGCTCACGGGCATCCGCGGCGCGGTCGTCTACACGATCGAACACGCCAGGGAGAACCGGCTGATCGCGGCGGCGCTCGGCACCGAGGCCGGCGAGGATCTGCTGCCCCTGCTGACCTCGCGCGGCGAACCGATCCTCACCGCGTCGGCCGAACTCGCGACACAGCAGTACCTCGCGCTCGAACCCCGGCTCACGCCGGAAGCCGCCGCGCTGCTCGCCGAGACTGTGGTCCGGCTGTCGCTGAGCCACCTGGTGCTGCCGACGCACACCGCGTCCGAGGCCGCCGAGTCGGTCCTCGCGGTGCTCGCCCCCGCCATCGACCAATTCGTCCACAATGGAGTGAAACGAGAGGGCCAGTCATGACCGAGACGCTTCCGGAGCTGCGCAGCGGGTTCTCGTCCCTGCGCAAGGGCGGGCTGAACTGGGACTCGTTCCCGTTGCGGCTGTTCGTCAAGGGCAACAAGAAGTTCTGGAACCCGGCGGACCTCGACTTCAGCCAGGAACGCGCGGGCTGGGAAAGCCTGACGCCCGAACAGCAGCGCTCCACCACCTACCTCGTGGCGCAGTTCATCGCGGGCGAGGAGGCGGTGACCGAGGACATCCAGCCGTTCATGCGCGCGATGTCGTCCACCGGCAGGTTCGGCGACGAGATGTACCTGACGCAGTTCTGTTTCGAGGAGGCCAAGCACGTCGAGGTCTTCCGGCGCTGGATGGACGCCGTCGGACTGGACGACGACCTGCACCCCTACGTCGCGGAAAACCCGCACTACCGCAAGCTTTTCTACGAGGAACTGCCGCAGTCGCTGCGCGCGCTGGAGGCCGATCCCAGCCCGCTCAACCAGATCCGCGCGAGCGTGACGTACAACCACGTGATCGAAGGCAGCCTCGCGCTCACCGGGTATTACTCGTGGCAGCTGATCTGCACGCAGAACCAGATCCTGCCGGGAATGCAGGAATTGGTGCGCCGCATCGGCGACGACGAACGCCGCCACATGGCGTGGGGCACGTTCACCTGCCGCCGGCACGTCGCCGCGGACGACGCGATGTGGGACGCCGTGCAGGAACGCATGGGCGAACTGCTGCCGCACGCGCTCGGCATGATCCAGTGGGTGCAGGACCAGTTCGAGGAAGTCCCGTTCGACAACGACCCCGAGGAATTGATCCAGTACGCCGCCGACCGCGCCCAGCGCCGCCTCGGTGCGATCGAATCCGCGCGGGGCACGCCGGTCGAGCAGATCGACCTCGACTACTCGCCCGAGCAGCTCGAGGACACCTTCGGCGAGGAAGACGAAAAGGCACTCGCCGAAGCCGCCGCGGCCGCCTCCGCCTGACACAGACCGGCGGCCGTCCACATCGGACGGCCGCCGGAATACGTCACGCGTGTTTCTGTGACGCCGCCTGTTCCAATCCCAGCAAGGTCACCGACTGCTGACGCATTTCCACCTTGCGCACCTTCCCGGTCACCGTCATCGGGAATTCCTCCACCACGTGGATGTAGCGCGGGATCTTGTAATGCGCCAACTTGCCCTGGCAGAACTCGCGCACCGCTTCCGTGGTCAGCGCCTCCGCGCCCTCACGCATGCGGATCCAGGCCATCAATTCCTCGCCGTACTTGACGTCCGGCACGCCGATCACCTGTGCGTCCAGCACATCCGGGTGCGTGTAGAGGAATTCCTCGATCTCGCGCGGGTAAATGTTCTCGCCGCCGCGGATCACCATGTCCTTGATCCGGCCGGTGATGTTGATGTAGCCCTCGTCGTCCATGATCGCGAGGTCGCCGGTGTGCATCCAGCGCGCGGCGTCGATCGCCTCGGCGGTCTTTTCCGATTCCTCCCAATAGCCGAGCATCACCGAATAGCCGCGGGTGCACAATTCGCCCGGAGTGCCGCGCGGCACGGTCAGCCCGGTTTCCGGATCGACCACTTTGGACTCCAGATGCGGGCCGACACGGCCCACAGTGGACACCCGGCGCTCCACCGAATCGTCGGCCCGGGTCTGCGTGGACACCGGCGACGTCTCGGTCATGCCGTAGCAAATGGACACTTCAGTCATCCCCATCCGGTCGATGACCTGCTTCATCACCTCGACCGGGCACGGCGACCCGGCCATGATGCCGGTGCGCAGCGAGCCGAGGTCGAACGTCTCGAACTCCGGGTGGTTCAGCTCGGCGATGAACATCGTCGGCACGCCGTAGAGCGACGTGCAGCGTTCGGCGGCGACGGCGGCGAGCGTCGCCTTCGGGTCGAACGCCGGGGCCGGGATGACCATGCACGAACCGTGGCTGGTGCACGCGAGGTTGCCCATCACCATGCCGAAGCAGTGGTAGAAGGGCACCGGGATGCACACCCGGTCCTCCTCGGTGTAATTGCACAGCTCGCCGACGAAATAGCCGTTGTTGAGGATGTTGTGGTGGCTGAGCGTCGCGCCTTTGGGGAAGCCGGTGGTGCCGCTCGTGTACTGGATGTTGATCGGGTCGTCCGCGGACAGCCCGGCCTGCAGTTGCGCGAGCCGCGCCGGGTCGCCGCCGCGGCCGGAGTCCATCAGCTCGGTCCACGACGAAGTGCCGAGCAGCACGACCGCCTCGACGCCGGGGCAGTTCGGCCGGACCTCCTCGATCATCGCGGCGTAGTCGGACGTCTTGAACTTGTCCGCCGCGACGAGCATCCGGATGCCCGCCTGGTTGAGGACGTACTGCAGTTCGTGCGAACGGTAGGCCGGGTTGATGTTGACCAGGATCGCGCCGATTTTCGCCGTCGCGTACTGGAGAAACGTCCATTCCGCCCGGTTCGGCGACCAGATGCCGACCCGGTCGCCCTTGCCGATGCCGGACGCCAGCAGCCCGTGCGCGAGGGTGTCGACCTCGGCGGCGAGTTCGCGGTAGGTCCAGCGGGCGCCTGCTTCGCGGTCGACGAGCGCGTCCCGGTCGCCGAACGCGGCCACGGTGCGGTCGAAATTGTCCCCGATCGTGTCGCCGAGCAGGGGGACGCTGGAGGTCCCGGAGGCGTAACTCGGCAGTGCAGGCGCGTCAGGCATGGGGGCCTCCCGTGGCGGTCTTCTTCGACGAGCGTGAGTCTAAGCTTGATTTCGGACCTTTCCGCCACCCTCGTTATGGGGTGCGCGCGCACGAGCGGCTGATCGTCGTGCGTGTTCCGCTACCCTCGGTGCGGGTTGTTTCGTGCACGAGGGGACTGGGACGTTGCCAGAGGAATTTTCCCTGGGCTGGACCGAGACCGACGTGGCGGTGCGGCGCACCGGACTGCCCGCGTCGTGGCATCCGTTCGAGATCCGCAGCGCGGGCGCGACGATGACCGAGCACAACCGGCTGGCCGAAGAAGCGTGGAACGCGCTGCGCGGCCGGGGCCTCGCCGACGCGGAGAAACTCGACCGGGACGTCGAGGCGACCCTGCGCGCCTGGACGAGGCCGGACGTGCTGATCATCGTGCGCGCGGCCGAACTGCCGTCCGGGACGGTGCTGTATCGCGCCTGCATCGGCGAGGGTCTCGGCGTGTTCTCGGAACAGGTCGACGACGGGCTCCGCTTCCAGCAGGTCCGGCCGGAGCGGCTGGTGGATCTGGTGCTGAGCATGTTCCCGCCTTATCCGGCGCTGCCCGTTTCCCCGGTGGCGATCACCCAAGCCCCGGAGCCGAAACGCAACGCCCCGGCTCCGGCCCCCTCGCGCCAGGACCGCGACGCGCTGGCGGGGTACTCGCAGTGGCCGTTGCACCGGCACGGAACCGTGGAACTTTCGCTGCGGCCAGGGCAAGGCACGCTGCGCCCGGTCTCGACGGCGACGTTCGTGGACACCGACGGCGGGCGGTACCTGACGTTTTCGGAACCGTTGTCCGACGGCGGGTTCCGGCTGCACTTCACGCCTTCGACGGGCGCGCACCTGCGGAAATGGCTGCTGGAGACCATCGACGAGGGCGTGCGCTGAGAATTCAGGGCTAATCCCCGATGCCCCCGCCCGCTCAGCGGGGCAGGATCGGCTTCATGGACCCGAGTGCCCAGAACGAATTCCACCTAGTCGACGCCTTCACCGACCAAGCCTTCGCCGGCAACCCGGCGGGTGTCGTCGTGCTCGAGCAGCCCGCGGACGCCGGGTGGATGCAGCAGGTCGCGGCGGAGATGAAGCACTCCGAGACCGCCTTCGTCGTCAACACCGCAGAAGGGGCGAAGTCGCTCCGCTGGTTCACGCCGACCGACGAGGTCTCGCTCTGCGGGCACGCCACCATCGCCGTCACGCATGTCCTTGGCGGGCACCAGGTTTACGACACTCTCAGCGGCGAGCTGACCTGCACTAAGGCCGACGGCTGGATCGAGATGGACTTCCCCGCCGACCCGCCCGTCGAGACCGGCGAAGACCTCTCCCGCATCCTCGACCTGCCCGCGAAGTTCACCGGCCGGGCGCGCGAGAACTTCTTCGTGGTGCTCGAAAGCGCCGAAGCGGTCCAGCACTCGCAGCCGGACCTCGACGCCCTCCGCGCCACCTGGACCGGACGGCTCATCATCACCGCGCAGGGCGACGACTTCGTCAGCCGGTTCTTCGGCCCCGGCGTAGGCGTCGACGAGGATCCCGTCACCGGTTCCGCGCACTGCTCGCTCGCCCCGTACTGGGCCGGGCAGCTGGGCAAAACCACCCTCGTCGGACAGCAGATGTCCGCCCGAGGCGGGACCGTGCGCACCGAAGTCCGCGACGACCGCGTGCTGCTGCGCGGCCAGGCCGTCACCGTAGCGAGCGGTGAGCTGTACGTCTGATGCGACTGATTCTCAACGTGATCTGGCTGGTCCTCGCCGGTTTCTGGATGGCGCTGGGCTACCTGCTGGCCGGAGTCATCTGCTGCGTCCTGATCGTCACGATCCCGTTCGGCATCGCGTCGTTCCGGATCGCGAACTACGCGCTGTGGCCGTTCGGCCGGACGGTGGTCGACCGCCGCGAGGCCGGGGTCGGCTCGTTCGTCGGCAACGTGATCTGGTTCCTGGTCGCCGGGCTGTGGCTCAGCATCGGCCACCTGATCACCGGGGTGCTGCAGTGCATCACGATCATCGGCATCCCGCTGGGACTGGCCAACTTCAAGATGATCCCGATCTCGCTGATGCCGCTCGGCAAGGAGATCGTGGACGCGTGAGGTCCGCCTTCGCCCGACCCGCGACGGTCACGGGCCCGGCTGTTCGCCGGGCTCGTGCCGGTCGACGTCCGGCCGGGAGTTCAGTGGCGTGCGAATCGCCAGTTTCGCGTTCAGGGCTCCGCTTCGCGCGTAGTTGATGAAGGCGAGCCGGTCGGACTCCATGGTGTCCCTGGCGCGGCGCCACGCGGCGAGATCCGCAGCCAGAGACTGGACAAGGCCTGGTTCCACACCACCCAGTCGATCGGCTCGGCTCCGCCCTCCCCCCGCCGCAGGAATGCGCGCTGGACTCGCGCCGCCTTTTGGATGATCTCCGGCATGCCTCGGTGAGCTTTTCGCGCGCCCAGTGCCGTCTCTGTGTCCGAGTCGTCGCCACGACTCCGGCGAACACGCCGAGCAGCGATCCGGCCGCGCTCGAGGTCGCGATCTGCCAGACAGGCACGACCTCCAGACTCCGCCGCCTTCCGGTCGCCGACCAGCCGTCTCCCTCGAATACCATCCGAAAAATAATTTTGTCTTGACAACTCAAATCATCGGCAGCAAGCTACGACGCATGACAACCACACGCAAGCTGGTCCTGGGTTTCTACGTCTCGATCGACGGCAAGAGCGCCGACGCCGACAACGGCATCCGCGACGTCATGATGGCGACCGACGACCCCGAACAGGAGGAATACTTCGTCGACCAGCTGTGGGACGCCGGGGCTTTCCTCATGGGCCGCACCACTTACGAGGCCATGGCGGGCTTCTGGCCCACCTCTGGCCATCCCTCGGCCAAGGCCATGAACACGATCCCCAAGGTCGTGTTCTCCAGAACCCTGACCACCGCGGACTGGCCCGAGACCCGCATCGCCAGCGGCGACCTCGCGGAGGAGATCGCCAAGCTCAAAGCCGAGCCCGGCAAGGATCTCGTCGCCGCGGGCGGCACCGAATTCCTGCACTCGCTGATCAAGCTCGGCGTGGTGGACGAGTACCGGCTGTGGGTGCTCCCCGCCGTCACCGGCAAGGGCGCGGCCCTGTTCCCGGAACTGGACGAGGCCCGGCGGCTGCGGCTGGTGAAGAGCACGGCCTTCCCGTCCGGGATTCTCGAACTTCGGTACGCCCCGGCGGGCTAATCCTCCGGCTCGAAGGGCAGCTTCACCACGAGACACGGCCCGCCGACGAACAGGCCGCCGTCGATGCCAAGGGCTTTCCCGCCCGCGTAGAGGTACGGGCCCTCGATCTGCGTCGGGTGGATGCCCAGCTGGTCGGCGATCACGCTGTGGCCGTGGACGATCCGCGAACCGCCCAGCGCGTCGAGGAGGCGGTCCGCGTTCTCCTCGCCGTCCGGGCCGCGGAAGGCGTACCGGGTGGTCATCCGGCGCCACACGTCCCACCAGGCCTCGATGTTGCTGCCGGAGAGAATGTCGTGCGCGGTGGCGTTGACGGCGTCGAGGTCCTCGCCCCAGTCGAGGTACTCGAGGGTGTCCGAGTGCAGCAGCAGATGGTCCTCGTCGACCGCGACCAGCGGGCGCTCGGTGAGCCATTCGATGTGCTCGGGGGTGAGCCGGTCCTGGTCCGACAGCAGGCCGCCGTTGATCTCCCAGCTGCGCGCGAAACTGCGCGGCCCGAAGTCGGACGGCACCGGGCGGTCGCCGAAGTGGTACATCCCCAGCAGCAGTATCTCGTGGTTGCCGAGCAGCATCTGCACCGAGCCGCCCGCCTGCGCCGCCTGGTCCTGCAGTTCGCGCACGAGATCGATCACCCCGACGCCGTCCGGGCCGCGATCGGTGAAGTCGCCGAGAAACCACAACCGGTCGTCGACGCCGGCCCACTTGCCGTCGCTGTCGACAAGGCCCTCGGCGCGCAGTGCGTCAACCAGGGCGTCCCGGTGCCCGTGGACGTCGCCCACCACATAGACGCTCATCGCTCGACGATATGCCCTGATCCCGGGCGGTGGGCGGTCAGCCTTCGCCGAACGGGTCGAGCGTTCGCCCGATCAGGTCGGCGACCGAGCCGATCACCTTCGTCGGCCGGTACGGGTAGTTCTCCACCGACTCCTCGTTCGAGATGCCGGTGAGCACCAGGATGGTCTGCAGCCCGGCCTCGATCCCGGAGTGCACGTCGGTGTCCATCCGGTCGCCGATCATGAGCGTCGACTCCGAATGCGCGCCCAGCCGGCGCAGCGCCGAGCGCATCATCAGCGGGTTCGGCTTGCCGACGTAATACGGCGAGCGGCCGGTGGCCCGCTCGATCAGCGCCGCGACGGACCCGGTGGCGGGCATCGAGCCCTCGACGCTCGGGCCGGTCGCGTCCGGGTTGGTCGCGATGAACTTCGCACCGCCCTCGATCAGCCGGATCGCGCGGGTGATCGCGCTGAAGCTGTACGTGCGGGTCTCGCCGAGCACGACGTAGTCCGGGTCGCGTTCGGTCAGCACGTAGCCGACCTCGTGCAGCGCCGTGGTGAGCCCGGCCTCGCCGATCACGAACGCCGAGCCGTTCGGCCGCTGCGAGGCGAGGAACTTCGAGGTGGCCAGCGCCGAGGTCCAGATGGACTCCTCCGGAATGTCCAAACCGGTGCGCAGCAACCGCGCGCGCAAGTCGCGCGGGGTGTAGATCGAGTTATTGGTGAGCACCAAAAAGTCGATATCGTTGTTCCTCAGTTCGGCGAGGAACTCGTCCGCCCCCGGGACGAGGTGTTCCTCCCTGACCAGCACACCGTCCATGTCGGAGAGATACGTCCACCGGCCTTCGCTCATGCGCGAAAATCTATCACGCGCGCGAGACACCTGCGGCATACGACGAAAACGGCTACAGTGGAAATTGCCGGGTAACGCGAGGGGAGTCGCGCTTCCGGTCACCGAGGGGGTTCGGGGGAATCTTTTCAGTAAGCACCGGTGTAATCGCCGTTGCGCAATTCTTCCTGCCCCTTTCCTTGAAGGGGAGAAAGTTCATGACCGAAATTGCCGAACGTCCGGCAGCCGCGGGTCCGATCAGCGGGCCCACCTGGGGGTTGACCAAGTTCCTCGACCCGTTGCCGGTTCCACCGGTGCTGCGGCCGCCGTGGTGGGGACAGGACATGATCACCATTCCGATGGTGGCGAAACAGCAGCAACTGCACTCGCAATTGCCGCCGACCGCATTGTGGACTTACGCGGGACATTTCCCGGGTCCGACAATCGAAGTGCGCAGCGGTAAACAACTGCGGATTTCGTGGTCGAACGAAATAGAAGGCAAGTTCCCGCTGGTCGCCGTGCAGGGTCCGGCGAACGACGGGCCGACCACCCGCCCCGGCCGCGAGCTCGACCGGCCCGGCTACAAGATCGTCGACGGCGTCTCGGACCTGCCCGCGTGGACCGTCGTCCACCTGCACGGAGCCCGCACCAACGCGGGCAATGACGGCTGGGCGCACAACGCCGGCCTCCGGGGCACCTCGCAGCTCGTCGAGTACCAGAACCGGCAGCAGGCGATGCCGCTCTGGTACCACGACCACGCCATGGCGATCACGCGCTTCAACGTCCACACGGGCCTGGCCGGGATGTACCTGATCCGCGACGACGAGGAGGACGACCTCGACCTGCCCAGCGGCGATCGCGAACTCCCGCTGATCCTCGCCGACCGCAATCTCGACATCGACCCGGCGACCGGCCAGCTCACCGGGCAGCTGCTGTACAAGTTCCCGTACGTGCCGAACGGGCCGATGATCCCGTTCTCCGGTCCGTTCACCCTGGTCAACGGCGTGATCTGGCCGCACCTCGACGTCAGCGCGCGGTGGTACCGCTTCCGCCTGCTCAACGCGGCCAACGACCGGTTCTTCACGCTCAACCTGGTCGACGAGAACAACGTGCCGCAGAACGACGCCGTCCGCCTGATCGGCACCGACGGCGGGTTGCTGCCCGCGCCCGCTCCGCTGCCGTCCGGCGGCCTGGCCGTCGCGCCCGCCGAACGGTTCGACCTGCTGATCGACTTCAGCCGGTTCAAGGGCCGGAAAGTCAAGCTGCGCAACGCCAAACCGGGCGGCGTCGAACCGGACGTCATGGAGTTCCGGGTGGACAGCCGCGACAAGCACGATCCGTTCGAACTGCCCGAAAAGCTCTCGACGTCCTACATCCGGATCAAGCACGGTTCGACGCTGCCGGAGGACCACGACCACGTCTGGGTCGCGCTGCTGCTCAACGCGAGCGGCCACCCGGAGATGTGGGACCTCGAACAGGTCGACGCCGATCCGGGCGGCAAGGGGATCATCCAGATCAAGGACCCGGCGGGCGGGCTCAAGACGTTCCGGATGATCGGGCGGCTCTTCGACGACACCACCGGCATCTTCATCAACCACGACAAGTGGGCGGTGTGGAACATCGTGCACGTCGCCAACGGCGGGCCCGCGCATCCGTTCCACATCCACCTGACCGAGTTCCAGGCGCTCTTCCGCCGCAGCTTCACCACGACGTTCGACCCGGCTTCGGAGCGCACGGCCAAGCCGATCGACGGGTTCGCGGAAGTCCCGCTGGAGAAGTACGAGGAGGGCTGGAAGGACACGATCATCGTGAACCCCGGCCAGTGGGTGAGCGTCGCCGGCCAGTTCAGCGGCGGCACCGGCGAGTTCATGTACCACTGCCACATCCTCGACCACGAGGACGAGGGAATGATGCGCCCGTTCGTCGTGCACCCGCCCGAGGTGGCGAAGTTCCACGTCCACCCGGGCGGCGGCCACCACCACGGCGGCTGACGCGGGAGCCGAGCGCACGTGGGGGGCGCTCGGCTCAGGAGGCCGCGGCCGGGTGCACCGCCACGGCCGCGGCCTTCACCGACATCAACGGAGGCACCGCACGCCGCTGGCCTGTTCAACGCCACTTTGGCGGTTCTCCGCGCGGGGCGCGGCGCCTCCGGCCGATGAGCACTGCGGACGTCCGTGAGGGGGTCCTTGAGGGAATCTGATTCCTTCAAGGACCCCCTCACGGATCTCTGCCGCAATGCCAGGGACTCAACCTGCGCAGCCCACGCCCGCCGACCGTCCACAAAGGACTTCAGCCTCGCCGAAATACCCGCTTTGTAACTATGTGACCGCTTGCTGAAGTCCGTGAGGGGAACCCTCACGGACTCTGAGTCCCTCAGGGTTCCCCTCACGGACGCCTGGCCCCGCCCAGATCCTCCGACCTGGGCAAACCGCACCCGCAGCGCCGCCTCAAGTCCCTGGCATCGGATCTCCGTCGAGACATGGCCGCACACAACAACTGCGGAGAAAACCTCGTGGAGCCAGCGCGGGTCAGGAGGCCGCGGCCGGGTGCACCGACACCGTCGCGGCCTTCACCGACAACGCCACCGCCGAGCCGGGCTCCAGGGCGAGTTCGGCGACCGCGGCCGGGGTGAGGTCGGCGGTCAGGCCGTGTGCCCAGCCGTCGCCCTCGGTCCGGACGCGGATCACCGGGCCGTGCGGTTCCAGGGCCGCGACGACCGCGTCAGTCGTGTTGCGCGGGCTGCCTTGGTGCTCGCCGTCGTGCGGGTAAACAGCGACGGCGTTCGGCTCGAACACCGCGACCGCCGCCTCGCCCACGACGGTGTCCGGCGTCAGCAAACCCGTCACCACCTCGCCTGAAAGCGTGCGCAATCCCTCCGCCACCGCCACTCCGGACACCAGGTTCAGCCCGGCGATCCGCGCGGTGAAAGCCGTCCGCGGCGCCGCGAGCACCTCCCGCGTCGGCCCGCGTTCCACGATCCGGCCGCCGTTCATCACCGCCACGTGGTCGGCCAAGGCCAGCGCGTCCAGCGGATCGTGCGTGACCAGCACGGTGGTCGGGCCGTCGCGCAGCACCCGGCGCAGCAGGCCGCGGATCGCCGGCGCCGAGTCCACGTCGAGCGCGGCGAACGGTTCGTCCAGCAACAGCAGATCCGGCGCGGACGCCAAGGCCCGGGCGATCGCCACCCGCTGCTGCTGCCCGCCGGACAGCTGGCTCGGCCGCCGGTTCGCGAATTCCGCCGCGTCCACTTCGCCCAGCCATCGCAAGGCGATCTCCCGCGCCTCCGCCCGGCGGGTACCGGTCGAGCGCGGCGAGAACGCGACGTTGTCCATTGCGGACAGATGCGGGAAAAGCAGCGCGTCCTGGGACAGCAGCCCGACCCGCCGTTCGTGCGGCGGCAGGTCGACGCCGTTCCCGGCCAGCCGCCGGTCGGCGAGCGTGACGTCGGCCGAGCTCACCGGCAGCAGACCGGCGAGGCTGCCGAGCACCGTGGACTTCCCGGAGCCGTTGGGGCCGAGCAGCGCGAGCACCGAGCCGCCGGGCACGGTGAACTCGACGTCGAGCGAGAACTCGCCGCGGGTCAGCGCCAGCTTCGCGGAAAGCGTCACCGCAGCCCGCCTTCCCACGACCGCGGCCGCGCGACCGCGATCACCAGGACCGCGACCGCGATGAGCAGCAACGCGAGCGCGACCGCGCTGTCGATGTCCACTTCGGCCTGCGTGTAGACCTCGAGCGGCAGCGTCCGGGTCACACCTTCCAGACTGCCCGCGAACGTGATGGTCGCGCCGAACTCACCCAGCGCGCGGGCGAAGCTCAGCACCACGCCGGAGCCCAGCGCCGGCAGCAGCAACGGCAGCGTGACCCGGCGGAAGACCGTCCACGGGCGCGCGCCGAGCGTCGAGGCGACCTGCTCGTAGCGATCGCCGGAGCCGCGCAGCGCGCCTTCCAGGCTGACGACCAGGAACGGCATCGCGACGAACGTCTGCGCGATCACCACCGCGGCCGTCGTGAACGGCACCTGCTCGCCGGTCAGCCAGTTGATCAAGATGCCGAGGAAACCCTTGCGGCCCAGCAGGTACAGCAGGGCCAGGCCGCCGACCACCGGCGGCAGCACGAGCGGAAGCAGCACGATCGACCGCAGCATCCGCACCCCCGGCACCCGGGAGCGGGCCAGCACGACCGCCAGCGGGACGCCGAGCACCACGCAGGCCACTGTGGACAGTGCGGCGGTCACCAGCGACAGCCGGAGCGCGTTCAGCGACGAGGACGTGACCAGCAGCGACGGCAGCCGGGTGAGATCGGACCGCACCAGGAGGCCGACGACCGGCAGCACCACGAGCGCGAGCGCGGCGACGGCGGGGATCCAGAGGATCAGGGGCACCCGGGCGTGCGGCGGCCGGGTCTCGGCCGCCGCGCCCGCCTTACTTGCCAGGGCCGAACCCGATCTTGGCCAGTTCGGCCTTGCCCTCGGCGCCAAGGATGAAGTCGTTGAACTGCTTCGCCAGCGCCGCCTGCGGGGCGTTCTTCACCACCGCGATCGGGTACTGGTTCACCGCGCCCGAGGACTCCGGGAAGTCGACCTTGTCCACCTTGCCCGCGGCCGACGTCGCGTCGGTGACGTACACCAGCCCGGCGTCGGCGTCGCCCGACTGGACCTTGGCCAGCACCTGCTTGACGTTCGTCTCCTCGCTCACCGGCTTGAGCGCCTTGCCGGTGCTCTGCTCGACCTTCTGCGTGGCCGCGCCGCACGGCACCTGCTGCGCGCACACCACCACGTTCAGGCCGGGCTTGGTCAGGTCGGCGAAGGTCTTGATGCCCTTCGGATTCCCCTTGGCCACGGCGATCGCGAGCTTGTTGGTGGCGAACACCGTCGGCTGGCCGTCGATCACCCCGTCCTGCACGGCCTTGTCCATGTTCTTCTGGTCGGCCGAGGCGAACACGTCGGCCTTGGCCCCGTTGTCCAGCTTCTGCACGAGCGCGGAGGAACCCTCGTAGTCGAAGGTGACCTTGACGCCCGGGTGCGCGGCCTCGAACTGCTTGCCGAGCACGTTGAAGGATTCGGTGAGCGAGGCCGCGGCGAACACGGTCAGCGTGCCGCCTCCCGGAGCGGGGGCGGACGCGGAGCCCCCACCCTGGCTGGAACTGGCCTGGTCGCCGGAGCTGCAGGCGCCGGCGAACAACGCGATCGCCGCGGTTCCGGCGACGGCGAGGGCGAGCTTCTTCATCTGGATCCTTCCGGGGTTTCCACCACGACGGTGGTCGCCTTGACCACGGCGACCGCGAGCACGCCCGGGCGCAGCCCGAGTTCGCGGACCGCCTCGGTGCTCATCAGTGACACCACTCGGTGCGCCCCGCACTGCAGTTCGACCTGCGCCATCACCTTGTCGGCGACGACCTCGGTGACGAGCCCGACGAAGCGGTTGCGGGCGGAGCGGCCGACCGCCGACGGATCGTCCGGTTCGGACGCTTGCGCCCTGGCGAACCCGGCGAGCTGAGCGCCGTCGACGACCTTGCGGCCCGCGGCGTCGTCCGTCGCGGTCAACTGACCCGCGCGAACCCACCGGCGGACAGTGTCGTCGCTTACGCCGAGCAGCCGAGCGGCCTCGGACAACCGAAATTGCGGCATGGCCGGAACATTATCCCCGCAGATGCGGAAAAGCTATGCGGGGTGCGCATTTTCGCGTAACGCTTCGAGCATTGCGAACTGATAACGCCCGAGGACTTTCCGTTCTGCGGAAGTGAACTCCGCGAGCACCTCGGCGAGCCGCCCGAGCTCCGGTCCGGAGATCGCGTCGAGCCGTTCGCGGCCCGCCTCGGTGATCGTCACGAGCACCTTCCGGCGATCGGTCCGGTCGCGTTCGCGCAGCACCAGACCGGCCTTCTCCAACCGGTCGAGCACACCGGTCACCGCACCCGTCGACAAGCCGGTGAGCTGCCCGATTCGGCCTGGGGTAAGGGAATCCGCGGTTTGCCCGGCGAGCTCGAGAGCCTGCAGCTCGGTCGCGGAAAGCCCTTCGCGGGCGGCGTCGCGGGCGTGCCGGAGGACGGTGTGCGTGCGCAGCTGAGCCGCCAGCGCCGCGAAGTGAGTCAGCTCACCATTCGTCTCAGCGGTGCCCACCGAGTGCCTCCACATCGGAACCGAGGGTGGTTTCCAGGATTTTCGCAAGACTGCCTTTTCCGACCGTGCAAGCTATCCTGAGCGTAATGACAGCAGTACATCTCGGGTTTCCTCGCGTCCCCGGCAACCGAGGCCCGTCCGGCACGCCCCGGCCCGAGCACCCCGGTCTTGTCGATTCCTTCGGCCGCGTCGCGACGGACCTGCGGGTCTCCCTCACCGACCGGTGCAATCTGCGCTGCACGTACTGCATGCCCGCCGAGGGGCTCGACTGGATGCCCAGCGACCAGGTGCTCTCCGACGACGAACTGGTCCGGCTCATGCGGATCGCGGTGGAAATGCTCGGCGTCACCGACATCCGGCTCACCGGCGGCGAACCGCTGCTGCGCCCGGGACTCGAGCAGATCGTCGAGCGGATCACCGCGCTCGAACCGCGCCCCCGGGTGTCCATGACCACCAACGGGATCGGGCTCGCCAAGCGCGCCCCCGGCCTCGTCTCGGCCGGGCTCGACCGGATCAACGTGTCGCTGGACACCATCGACCGCGAGCGCTTCGCCGAACTGACCCGCCGCGACCGGCTGCCGCACGTGCTGGCCGGCCTCGCCGCCGCCCGCGACGCCGGGCTGTCGCCGGTGAAGATCAACTCGGTGCTGATGCGCGGGTACAACGAGCACGAGGCGGTCCCGCTGCTGCGCTTCTGCCTCGAAGAGGGCTACCACCTGCGGTTCATCGAGCAGATGCCGCTCGACGCGCAGCACGGCTGGAACCGCCGCGACATGATCACCGCCGAGGAGATCCTCGCGATGCTCGGCGAGGCCTTCACCCTCAGCCCGTTCCCCGCTCCGCGCGGCGGTGCGCCCGCTGAGCGCTGGCTGGTTGACGGCGGCCCCGGCGACGTGGGCGTGATCGCGTCGGTGACCAGGCCGTTCTGCTCCGCCTGCGAGCGCACCCGGCTGACCGCCGACGGAGCCGTCCGCTCCTGCCTGTTCTCGAACGACGAGACGGACCTGCGTTCCCTCGTGCGCGCGGGCGCGCGCGATGAGGAGGTGGCGGACGCGTGGCGCGACACGATGTGGCGCAAGCTCGCGGGCCACGAGATCAACGAGGCCGGCTTCGCGCAGCCGATCCGGCCGATGAGCGCGATCGGCGGCTGAGCCATGACCTCTCTTTCCCTGTCCTCTTCTTCCCCGGTGACAGTCGTCGTCCGGTACTTCGCCTCGGCACGGGCCGCGGCGGGCACTGAAGAGGAGAAGGTGGAGCTGGCGGGCGGCGCGACGGTGGCGGACGCCGTCCAGGCGCTGCGCGAGCTGCACCCCGGGCAACTTTCCCGCGTGCTCGACGCGGCGAGCTTCCTGGTCAACGAGGTGGCGGTCCGCGATCGCGGCCGCGCGCTCAGTGACGGCTCCCACCTGGACGTCCTCCCGCCGTTCGCCGGCGGATGAGCTGCCGGAAAGCCCCCGTTCGCCCGGCTGAGCGCCGCACTGAACGGCGGAGCCGCCAGTTCCGGCCGATTGGTCCGGACCACGGCGAATGGCGGCAATGGCGCGCTGAGCGGTCGGCACTCTTTATCCCTACTCTCCGAAGTGTTTCGCTCACGGCGTATTCGGGCACCTCAAAGAACCACTCCGCAGACAGTGGCCGACGGTTGACCAGTGGTTTAGAGTGCCCGCTCTTATCTGCTGCGAATGGCCCCTTGACGCGTTATCGACGTGACCCAAGCCTCACGATCCGTGAAATATCTCGGCTAGAAAACGGCCAGATAACGGCGCTCTGACCAGCGCAAACAAGCGGATCGAGCGAGGTTGCGTGCCGTTACTGTGACGTAGGTCACACCTCGAATGATTTCCGATCACGCTCGGAATTACGTACCGTCGCTTTTCGGTTGGCCCCGACCGACCAAGCAACACCGGGAATCCGTAGCGCCCAGCTCTGTCCAGCGGATCCCCGGACCCATACCCCGAGCGAAAGCATTTCCGGACAGAGACGAGGGGACGAAGACGGCGCGTCGTGCGACGTCCGCGTCAGCCGCCCGGCAACGGGCGGACGGGCTCCCAACCCGACCCACAGCAGCAAGCTCGTAGGCGCAGGAATCGAGAAGTCTTCACATGTCGTACCGAGGCAAGCACCGCAAGATGTCCGCTGCCACCCGCACCATCGCCCGTGTCGCAGTCGCGGGTATCGCGGTCGGCGCCCCCCTCGCGATCGCCGCGACCCCCGCGTCGGCGACCAACTGGGACGCCATCGCGCAGTGCGAGAGCGGCGGCAACTGGAACACCAACACCGGAAACGGCTACTACGGCGGTCTCCAGTTCACCCAGAGCACCTGGAAGGCCTACGGCGGCACCGGCAGCCCGCAGGGCGCGTCGCGCGACCAGCAGATCGCCGTCGCCGAGCGCGTCATGCAGGGCCAGGGCCCCGGCGCGTGGCCGGTGTGCAGCAAGAAGGCCGGCAGCTCGGCCTCCTCGCACAAGGCGACCCCGAAGAAGAGCACCGCCACCAAGAAGGCGACCCCGAAGAGCGTCGCCCCGAAGAAGGTCACCCAGCCGGTGGCCGCGCTGGTGGCGAACTCCAACCCGAACGGTGACTACACCGTCAAGGCTGGCGACACGCTCTCGAAGATCGCCAAGGAGCACGGCGTCCAGGGCGGCTTCCAGAAGCTGCAGGACCTGAACAAGCAGTACGTGTCGAACGCGAACTTCATCGTGGTCGGCCAGAAGCTCGCCACCAAGTGAATCCGAGCCTCTTCGTGAGGCTGGTTCCGGCGCAGCGACTGCTGTGACAGAACGTCCGAAGGGCCCCACCGCGTCAATCCCCTGGCGGTGGGGCCCTTCGTCGTGTCCGGGCTCACGAGGGGGTCAGGGCGAGTTGACCCATTCGTCGGTGCCGTCGGTGAAGTGCTGGTGCTTCCACACCGGAAGCCGTGCCTTCACCTCGTCCACCAGTTCCGCGCACGCGGTGAACGCCTGCCCGCGGTGCTCGGCGGCGACCGCGCAGGCGAGCGCGACGTCGCCGATCGTCAGCGCGCCGACGCGATGGCTCACCGCCACCGCCCGCACGCCCTTCCAGCGCGCCGCGAGGTCGTTGACCACCTCGGCGAGCACGTCGCCCGCGCTCGGGTGGCCCTCGTAGGTCAGGTCGCGCACGCCCTTGCCGCCGTCGTGGTCGCGGACCACGCCGGAGAACGTGACCACGGCACCCGCCGCGTCGTCCTCCACCAGCTGCGCGTGCTCCTCGACCGACAGCGGCTGGTCGCTCACGTTCGCCCGCAGGATCCGGACAGCAGGACCGGCCCGCACCGTCTCGCGCGGGTGGTCGCCACCGGCGAGCTGGTCCACCGCGTGGTCGAGGATGTCCTCCAGGACCCGCAGACCGTCCTTCACGCCGCCGCTCGACCCGGGAAGGTTCACGACGAGGGTTCGGCCCGCCACTCCGGCCACGCCGCGCGACAGCACCGCGGTGGGCACCTTCGGCAGCCCGGCCGCACGGATCGCGTCCGCGACGCCTGGCAGCTCGTAATCCAGCACCGCGCGGGTGACGTCCGGGGTCCGGTCGGTCGGCGAGATGCCGGTGCCGCCGGTCGTGAGGATCACCTGGACGCCGTCGGCGACGGCGGCCCGCAGCGCGACGCCCACCGGGTCGCCGTCCTCGACGACCACCGGCGGCGGCACGTCGTAGCCGCGGCCGGCCAGCCAGGCGACGAGCACCGGGCCGGTCTTGTCCTCGTAGACGCCCCGGGCGGCGCGATTGGACGCGACGATGACGCGCGCGGTGCTCATGGCCGCTCCCAGGTTCCGGTCTTGCCGCCGTCCTTGCGCAGCAACCGCACGTTGTCGAGCGTGGCGGCCGGGTCGACAGCCTTGATCATGTCGTGCAGCGTCAGCCCGGCGACCGCGACGGCGGTGAGCGCCTCCATCTCGACGCCGGTGACGTCCTTGGTCTTGGCCGTCGCGCTGATGTGGACCGCGGCGCCGTCCAGTTCGAACTCCACCTTGACCCCGGACAGCGCGATCTGGTGGCACAACGGGATCAGCTCGGGCACCCGCTTGGCGCCCATGATCCCGGCGATCCGCGCGGTCGCCAGCGCGTCGCCCTTGGGAAGGCCGCCTGCCGAAAGCAGGCCGACGACCTCCGCCGTGGTGTGGACGGTCCCGCCGGCGAGCGCGGTGCGCGCGGACGCCGTCTTGCCGGAAACGTCGACCATCCGGGCAGCGCCGGACTCGTCGACATGGCTGAGTTCACTCACGCCGCGAGGTTACTGCGCAACTTCGCCCAAAGTCCGTGAAGGGCTCCTTGCGGGAATCTGATTCCCGCAAGGAGCCCTTCACGGACGGAACGAGGCTGGGTCAGCCGGCTCGTTCGGCGCGGACGGCGTTGCGCACCGCTTCCGCCACTGCCGGGGCCACCGCGCTGTCGAACACGCTCGGCACGATGAACGACGCGTTGAGCTTGCCGTTGTCCACCACGTCGGCGATCGCGTCGGAGGCGGCCAGCAGCATGTTGTCGTCGATATTGTGCGCGGCGGCGTCGAGCAGGCCGCGGAAGACGCCGGGGAACGCCAGCACGTTGTTGATCTGGTTCGGGAAGTCGCTGCGGCCGGTGGCGACGACCGCGGCGTGCTTCTGCGCCTCCAGCGGGTCGATCTCCGGGTCCGGGTTGGCCAGCGCGAAGACGACCGCGTCGTCGTTCATCGTGGCGACCTGCTCCGCGCCGAAGAGGTTCGGGGCCGAGACGCCGACGAAGACGTCCGCGCCGACCAGCGCGTCGTGCAGGGTGCCGGACTTGCCGTCCTTGTTGGTGTGCTCGGCGATCCACGTGAGGTTGTCGTCGAGGTTGCCGCGCTCGGGGTAGACGATGCCGTCGATGTCGGCGGCCACGATGTCGCCCGGGTTCTTGCGCAGCAGCAGGCGGATGATCGCCGAACCGGCCGCGCCGACGCCGCTGACCACGATCTTGCAGTCCTCGATGTTCTTCCCGACCACGCGCAACGCGTTGCGCAGGGCGGCGACCACGACGATCGCGGTGCCGTGCTGGTCGTCGTGGAAGACCGGGATGTCCAACTGCTCGCGCAGCCGCTTCTCGATCTCGAAGCAGCGCGGCGCGGCGATGTCCTCGAGGTTGATGCCCGCGTACACCGGCGCGAGCGCCTTGGCGATCATGATGATCTCTTCGGTGTCCTGGGTGTCCAGGCAGACCGGCCACGCGTCGACGTCGGCGAACTTCTTGAACAGCGCCGCCTTGCCCTCCATCACCGGGAGCGCGGCGGCCGGGCCGATGTTGCCGAGGCCGAGCACCGCGGAGCCGTCGGTGAGCACCGCGACGGTGTTGCGCTTGATGGTCAGCCGGCGCGCGTCCTCGGGGTTCGCGGCGATCGCCTGGCACACGCGGGCGACACCCGGCGTGTACGCGCGGGAGAGGTCGTCACGGTTGCGGAGCGCGACCTTGGGGCTGACCTCGATCTTGCCGCCGAGGTGGATCAGGAACGTCCGGTCCGAGACCTTGCGCACGCGCACGCCCGGCAGCGAATCGAGCGCCGCGGTGATGTCCTGCGCGTGGTTTTCCGACAGCGCGTTGGCGCTGATGTCGATCACGATCGTGTCCGCGTGCGATTCGACGACGTCGAACGCCGTCAGCACGCCGCCGACGCGGCCGACCGCGGTGGTGAGATCGCCCGCGGCCGTGGTCGAGGCCGGGGCCTCGACCCGGACGGTGATCGAATATCCGGGACCGGGAACCGGCATGACACGTACTCCCCGCTGGTGGAGTGGGTTAGGACGGCTCGAATCTAGTCCGGTGACCCGCGCCACCACACCCCAACCGGGTGACTGACCAGTAACTTCAGGTCCGGGACGCCGCGGCTCGCGGCGATCCCGGACGCGGTCCGCAGGTCAGCGGTTGATCTCGGTCTCCGGGTGCACGTAAGGCACCTGCTCGAGCGGGAAGGCCAGGTCGCCGAACGGCGAAAGCGCCCCCTGCCGGTCCGAAGACAGCTCGGTGACCGGGTGCTCGCCCGGCTCGCCCGGCCACGTCGGGTCGATGCCCTTGCTCTGCTTGTCGCCCTTCGCCACTGCTTCCTCCGAGGCCCTCGTCCGGCAAACTCGACCACAGTCTGCCCGAACACGTCTCGTGCGCGCGCACCCGCCCGGTATCCTGGATGTCTATGCCCGCGACCTCTCTGGCGGACTGGCTGCGTGCGGAGTCCGACGACGCACTCGCCGAACTGCTGCGCACACGTCGCGATCTGTCCACCCCTCCTCCCTCCGACACCACCGTGCTCGCCACCCGCGCGGGCACGCCGGGGTCGGTCGCCCGCGCCTGCGAAGACCTCGACACATTCACCCTCGCGGTGATCGACGCGCTGCTGGTCTCCGGTGCCGACCTCGAGCCGACGCCGGTCTCCGCGGTGACGGCGCTGATCGGCCGTGACGTCAGCGAACCGCTCGCCCGGCTGCGCGCCCGGGCGCTCGTCTGGGGCGCCGACGACGAACTGCGGGTGCCGCCCGCGGCCCGCGACGCGCTCGGTCCGTTCCCGGCCGGGCTCGGCGCACCGTCTCCCGCGCTGGCCGCCACCGACATCGACGCACGGCTCGCGGAGGTCGGCGAGGACGAGCGCGCCGTGCTCACCGCGCTCGCCGCCGGGCCGCCGATCGGCCGCACCCGCGACGCGAGCTTCGACGTCGGCCTGTCCGACGCGGCCACGCCGGTGCAGAAGCTCCTCGCGCGCGGCCTGCTGCTGCGCCGCGACGACCAGACCGTCGAACTTCCCCGCGAACTCGGCCTGCTGCTGCGCGGCGGCCGCGCGTTCGAGCCGGACACGCTGGTCGAACCGGAGCTGCCCGTCCATCCACATCGGACGGACACAGTGGACCAGACCGCCGCCGGTGAGGCCATGGAGTTGTTGCGGCAGACGGAATCCCTGCTGCGGATGTGGTCGGATTCGCCTCCGCCGGTGCTCAAGGCGGGCGGGCTCGGGGTACGCGAGCTGAAGAAGGCCGCCAAGGATCTCGAAGTGGACGAGACCCGTGCGACGCTCCTCGCGGAGCTGGTCGTCGGCGCGGGACTCGTTGCGGACAGCGAAAACACCGCCCCCGAGTACGTGCCCACCATGCTCACCGACAGCTGGCTGGCGTCGCCGTCGGTGCAGCGGTGGATGACGCTCGCGCAGGCGTGGCTGGAGCTGCCGCGACTACCCGGTCTCGCCGGTGGCCGGGACGCGAAAGACAAGCCGATCGCGCCGTTGTCCGAAGAGCTGCGACGACCGCTCGCGCCGGTTTCGCGACATCGCGTGCTCACTGCGTTGACCGCGCTGAATCCCGGCGCAGGCGTGAAAAGCATCGACGAGCTGGTCGCCGTCCTTGCCTGGCGCGCGCCCCGGCGGGGTGGCCGGTTACGCGACGAAACCGTGCGTTGGACGATGGCCGAGGCGACCGCACTGGGCCTCGTCGGCCTCGGCGCCCTCACCACCGCCACCCGGTTGCTGCTGGAAGACGACCGCCCCGGCGCGGTCGAAGCGATGCACGACGCACTGCCCGCGCCGGTCGACCACGTGCTCGTGCAGGCGGACCTGACCGTCGTCGCGCCGGGCCCGCTGGAGCCGGAGTTGGCGGCCGACATGGCCGCGGTCGCGGACGTCGAATCCGCTGGGCACGCAACGGTTTACCGCATCACCGAGCCTTCGGTGCGGCGCGCGCTCGACACCGGGCGGACCGCGGACGAGCTGCACGCGATGTTCCGCGACAAGTCGGCGACGCCGGTGCCGCAAGGCCTCACGTACTTGATCGACGACGTCGCCCGCCGCCACGGACGTTTGCGCGGTGGCACCGCGGGATCGTTCCTGCGCTGCGACGACGAGGCTTTGCTCGCCGAGGTACTCGCTCATCCGGTAGCCGCGGAGTACGACCTGCGACTGATCGCCCCCACGGTGCTGATCAGCTCCGCACCTCTGGCTGAGGTACTGGAAGCCTTGCGTGGCGCGGGTTTCGCCCCTGCGGCGGAGGGTCCGGACGGCCGGGTAGTCGACCTGCGACCCACCGGACGTCGACTGCCCGCCCGCGCCCGCGCGGCTCGGGCCCGGCCGGGCGAGCAGGCGGTGCTGACCGACGACCAAGCGACGCGGATCGTGTCGAATCTGCGCGCCGGAGACCAAGCTTCGGCCCGGCGGCGGGGTTCGACGGTGCGCGCGCCCGGTGGCGGCGGTGCGGACACGACGGCGACGTTGGATCTGCTTTCCCGCGCGACGCTTGAGCAGCGCGAGGTGTGGATCGGTTTCGTCGATTCGCGCGGCACGGCGAGCCAGCGAGTGGTGCGTCCGTTGCGGGTCGGCGGCGGGGTGTTGGAGGGCGCCAATCATGAGCGGTATCCGTTGCACCGCATCACTTCCGCCGCGCTGGTCGAAGACTGACGCCGCCCCGATCGGGTCTTCTCAGCAGCAGCTGCGTGCGGCCCCGCCGCGGCGACGCGGAACATCAGCCGGGCCGTATGGCTGCCTGCCGCAGAGGTCCGTGAAGGGCTCCTTGAGGGAATCAGATTCCTTCAAGGAGCCCTTCACGGACCTTCACAGCGCCGGACGACCAGGAAGAACCCTGCGGCAGACGATCCTGGTGCGCAACGCAGGTGTCCGTGAGGGGAACCCTGAGGGACTCTGAGTCCCGCAGGGTTCCCCTCACGGACGTCCTCGGGAGCAGAGCCGCCCCGACGCGGCCAACTCGACGCCATTCGGCGCTACTGAGAAACCCCAATTCGGCGTTGGGTGCATCCCACGCACCCAATGCGGCGTTGGGTGCATCCCACGCACCCAACGCCGCATTGGGGCGGTTTTGGCTGAGGGAGCCGGAATCGCGCGGGCGGGGCAGAACAGGGCGAGGCAGGCGAACACGGCACGAAGCGGTTTTGGCTGAGCGAAACGGAATCGCACCGGCCGGGCAGCACAGGCGAGCACGGCGCGAAACAGAGCGAAGCGGGCGAACTGAGCCGGGCAGGAGCGGTCAGAGGTTGCGAAGCCCCTGCAGCACCCGTTCCATGAACTCCCTCGACGACCGGTCCCCCAGCACCAGATCGGTCTGGTGCAGCATCACGAGACCGATGTCGGCCATGTCGCCCACCAGCACCTTCACCACTCCGAGCGGCAGGTGCAGGTGCGCGGCGATCTCGGCGACCGATCGGGTGTCCAGGCACAGGTCGCAGATCCGCCGGTGCTCGATCGAGCGCACCCCGCGGTAACGGCGGCCCTCGTCGCTGGTGGAGACCAGGGCCTCGAGAGCGAGGTTGTGGTCCGAGCGAGTCCGGCCGCGGGTTCGCGCGTACGGCCGCACGCGCGATTTCGTCGGCTGCGCGGGCGGTTCCGGCTGCGCGGGTTCCTCGGCGGACCAGAACCGGTCCAATTCGGACACTCCGGAGGCCGGGCCGGGGTCGGGGTACGAGTACCGGTCCTCGGGCTCTTCGGCCAGCGCGTGCCTGCTGCGGGTGGCTTGTTCGACGTGCTGACGCTGGTACGCGGAGCCTTCCGGCACCACGCGGTCGTCGGCACCGGGCGAACCGGCGTACTCGTCGAATGAATACGGGTCGTGCGCGGCGGGGCGGCTAGGCGCGGGCGGAGGTGGCGGCGGCTCTTCCCAGCGGTGGTTCTGCTGGGGCTCTTCCCAATAACCGGACTCGCCGTCTTCGACCCATTCGTAGCCGTCGTCCCAGTTCTCCTCCTCAACCGGAGCAGGAACGGGGGGCGGCGGGGCCACCGGACGCGGGGCGACCGCCTGCCGCACCGGACGCGGAGCAGGTGCGGGAGCGGGAGCGGGCCGAGGTGCGGGCTCCGGACGCCGAGCAGCAGGCGGCGGGGAAGGCAGAGGAGGCGTGGCCCGCGGCTGCCGATGCGGCAGCCGCATGCTCAGCGAACTCAGCTCGTACCGGCTCGGCGAGTCGAACGACTCCCGTTCCGTGCCTTTGTGGAGGGCGTCCCAGGCGCCCGTGTCCTGGTCTCCGAAACCCGAGATCTTCATCGGCTACCCCAGCACCCCGCCGCCCTGCAGCTGGGCGCGCAGTTCCGGCGTGATCTGCTCGCCGACCCGCTCCACCAGCAGAGTCATCTCGTACGCGACCGTCCCGATGTCACACGTCGGCGCGGCGAGCACCGCGAGGCAGGAACCGTCCGAGACCGACATCAGGAACAGGTATCCGCGTTCCATCTCGACCACGGTCTGGTTCACGCCGCCCGCCTCGAAGCAGCGCGCCGCGCCCTGGGTCAGGCTGATCAGCCCGGACGCCACCGCCGAGAGCTGTTCGGCGCGCTCCTGCGGCAAGCCTTCCGAGGGCGCGAGCATCAGTCCGTCCGCCGACACCAGGACCGCGTGCGCCGCACCCGGGACCCGGCGCACGAAATCCGAGATCAGCCAGCTGAACGTGCCCTGGTCCGCTGGCCGGTCGGAATCGGTCACTGCCCCTCCAAGCTCCTCGAACGCTGCCGGACGCCCGTTCGCCGCCTGCCGGCCATCCTCGCCCGGCCGCGGTGAAGTCGTCGTTCCAGCGTATTCACGCACCCGGTCGTGTCGAGCGTGTGCCCGGGCACGGTACGTGTCTGCCGGATGTAACGTCGCGCGAACGCATGCACAACCACGCATTCGCGGGTCACTCGGTGGTGGCGGCGGCCACCGTGCGCAGCGGGATGTCCGTGCAGGTCACCGCCGGTCCGACGCCCCGATCAGGGGCGGCCGGCCTCGGGCGCGAGGGGACAGGACTACTCAGCCTGCCCCGCTCGGAGGCACCACTCCCCGAAGCGGGTGAAGCGCGCGGAGTTCACTCCAACGGCCGCACCCGAGCCGGGGTGTAACGGGAATCTGGGAGTCGGCGTACGCCTCCTTCGCAGACGACGGCGGGGACCGCGGACGGGACTAGCCCGCCCGCAAAGCCGTGTCGTGCGCGATCGCGTGCTGCACGACGGAGATCAGCACCTGCTTCGCCGAATCCCGCTCCCGCGCGTCGCACGCCATGATCGGCACCGACGGCGAGATGGTGAGCGCGTGCCGCACGTCTTCGATCTGGTGGTGCAGCAGCCGGTCGAAGCAGTTGATCGCCACGACGTACGGCAGCTTCCGGTTCTCGAAGAAGTCGATGGACGGGAACGCGTCCGCGAGCCGGCGCGTGTCCACGAGCACGACCGCACCGATCGCGCCGACGGCGAGGTCGTCCCACATGAACCAGAACCGGTGCTGGCCCGGCGTGCCGAACACGTACAGCACCAGGTCGGAGTCGAGCGAGATCCGGCCGAAGTCCATCGCCACCGTGGTCGTCGACTTGTTCGGCGTCGCCGACACGTCGTCGTGGCCCACGCTGGCCTCGGTCATCATGGCCTCGGTGGTCAGCGGGTCGATCTCGGAGATCGCCCCGACCATAGTCGTCTTGCCCGAACCGAACCCACCCGCGACCACGATCTTGGCCGACGAGGTCGG
The DNA here is from genome assembly GCF_042647905.1 of Amycolatopsis halotolerans. Taxonomy (NCBI): domain Bacteria; kingdom Bacillati; phylum Actinomycetota; class Actinomycetes; order Pseudonocardiales; family Pseudonocardiaceae; genus Amycolatopsis; species Amycolatopsis halotolerans. The sequence goes on along the minus strand of NZ_JBHRWI010000020.1, from coordinate 608,676 downwards.
ACCCGTATGCGGTGTGTTCGCGTCGGAGTCAAATTCTCCGAAGCCCACTGAGCACCCTTTCCATGAACTCGATACTGGGGCGGTCGCCCGAATTCGTGCTGCTGCTCGTGTGCACGAGCACCAGGCCGAGGCCCGCCACGTCACCAATCAGCACTCGCACCACGCCGAGCGGCAGCCGCAGCAGCGCGGCCACCTCGGCGACGGACCGGGTGTCGAGGCACAGGTCGCAGATGGACCGGTGCTCCGGCATCCGGACGCGGTCGAGCACCCGGCCCTGCTCGCTCGTCGACACCAGGGCCTCGATCGCGAGATCGTAGGTCGGCCTCGTGCGCCCTCGGGTACGGAAGTAAGGCCGGACCAGCCCGGAGGTCTCCACCTCGGCGGGCTCGTCCACGTATTCGCCGGCCGCCTGCATCGGCAGCGCGGCGGCCAGCTCGTTCGACGGGTAGCTCGGCGGCCCCGGCGACCCGTCGCGTTCGGCGCTGAACGCGGCGAACTCGGCCGAGTCGTACAGCGGTCCGCTCGCCCCGCCGAACAGCTCCGAACCCGGCCCGCCGAGCAGCCGCTCGCGGTACCCGGGCACCGCGGTGATGCCCGGCTGCTGCCCGGCATTGGAATCGGTCAGCCAGTTCGGCGGTTCGCGCACCGGTTCGGAATCCGCGGCTTGGACGTCCCTCGAACGCCATTCGCGGTCGACCCGGTCCCGGAAGGACTTCCAGTCCTCCCGGCTCTGATCCCGATCGCCCCAGCCCCCGGTGTGCTCGTCACCGAGCCGGCCATCGCCGCGCAAGCGCCCGTCGTCCACGGTTTACTCCTGTAGTCCTAGGTCCGCCTAGCGACGGACCGCAGCGCCCTGCAGTTGTGCCCGCATCTCCGGTGTCAGCTGCTGGCCGACCCGTTCGACCAGCAGCGTCATTTCGTACACCACCAAGCCGATGTCGCTCTCCGGCGAGCCCAGCACCGCGAGGCACGAGCCGTCGGACACCGACATCAGGAAGAGGAATCCGTTCGCCATCTCGACCACGGTCTGCGCGACCGGGCCGCCCTCGAACACCTTCGCCGCCCCGCGCGCGAGGCTGGTCAGCCCCGAGGCGACGGCCGCCAGCTGGTCCGCCCGGTCTTTCGGCAGCCCGCGCGAAGACGCGAGCAGCAGACCGTCGGCCGAGACGACCACCGCGTGCGCCGCACCGGGCACCCGGTGGACGAAGTCCGTGATCAGCCACGCGAAGCTGCTCGCCCCGCCGCCGGCTTGCCTGCCGTTCGGCTGCACCGAGCCGCCTCCCGGCTGCACTCCCGCCCGTGTCACTCTCGCTCCTCACTGCTGTCGCTCACATACCCGGCCCCGGTGACGCGAACCCCGTCGTCGTCGAGCCGGGCGTCCGGCGGCCGCTCCTTCAGTGCGTGCCTACCGGACTTGTACCCACGCTGGAAGCTTGCCATCCGGCTGCGGGCAGCCGTCGCCGAGCGGGTCATCGCACCCGTTCCGGGCATTCCGGCGGTCGCGTCGGTGAACGAGTTCTGCGCCTGCGCCGGTTCCGGCGCGTTGCCGATCGAGCCGGGGACCAGGTACGCGTTGGGCACGCGCTTGGGCAGCCCGGCGGACGTCATCTCCTCGTTCTTGGACTCGAGCAGCGACTGCGCCGCGTGCCAGCCCTCGTCGGAGACGCTGTGCCAGCTGTCGTCCTCCGGTTCCTCGGAACCGGGGTAGAGCGGCGTCGATTCGAGCGCCGCGGGCGCGGGCCGCCGCTCGGGCTCGGCTGCCCGGGTCTCCTGCGGCTCGACCGGAGCCGCGTGGCTCTCGGGGACCTCGGGGGATTCGGCGGCTTCCGGTTCCGGCACGGCGGCCCCGGCGGCGCCGGTGCCGTTCTCGCCGTCCTCGCCCTCGCTGAACCAGCGCGACAGCACCGACTGGTAGATCGGCAGCCGCCGGGTGGGCACGTCGTCCTCGAGCGCGGCGGAACCGTCCGGTTCGGCGGGCGGCTGCTCTTTCGGAGCTTCCGGCGCGACGTATTTCGGCTCCCGCTTCGGCAGCACCAGCGGCGGGAACTCGGTCTGCGCCAGGCTCGCGCCCTCGCCGTACGACTCGCGAGTGAGCGGCGCGAGGTCCTCCGCGGTCGGCCACGCCGGCGTTTCCGAGGCAGGCGTCGCCGGGCTGAGGAACGGACCGGCCGCGCGGTTGCCCGCGACGAGGTCGTCGAGGCTGATCGGCTGGTCGAGCGGGACCAGACCGCCGTTCTCCGACGCCCCGCCCGCCGAGCCCATCGCCTCGGTCAGCTCGGCGGCCGCGGGCGGCGGCGCGAGCGGAAGCGGGTTCGGCGGCTCCGGCTCGCGGTTCAGCGGCGGCAGGCTCGGGTGCGAGACCTCGTTGCGGTTCGGCGGCGGCGGGGTGTTCCGCATCGTCGGCGAAACCATCCGGACCTGGGTGAGCAGCTCGACCGGGACCACGACGCGGGCGATCACGCCGCCCTCGATGTCCTCGTTCTCGCGCAGCCGCACCTCGATGCCGTGGCGCTGGGCCAGCCGGGCGACCACGTACAGACCCATTCGCCGGGTCACCGACACGTCCAGGTCCGGCGGGTCGGCGAGGCGCTCGTTGACCTCGGCGAGGCGTTCCTCGGTCATCCCGACGCCGTGGTCGGTGACCTGGATCGCCAGCGCCTTCTTGCGCGTGATGACCGCGCGGACGGTGATCTTGGTTTCCGGTTCGGAGAAGTACGTCGCGTTGTCGAGCAGTTCCGCCAGCACGTGCACGAGGTCGTGGATCGCGAGGCCCTGCACCGCGACCTCGGGCACGATGCCGATCTCGATGCGGGCGTACTGCTCGATCTCCGACACCGCCGCGCCGATCACGTCGGCCGCCGGCACCGGCTTCGGCACCGACTTCGCGAGGCCCGCGCCCGAAAGCACCAGCAGCGATTCGCCGTTCCGGCGCAACCGGGTCGCCAGGTGGTCGAGTTCGAACAGGCTCGCGAGATGGTCCGGGTCCTGCTCGTCGGCCTCGAGCCGGTCGATCACCCCGAGCTGGCGTTCCACCAGCCGCTGCGACCGCCGGGAGAGGTTCACGAAGATGCCGTTGACGTTCTCGCGCAGCAGTGCCTGTTCGGCGGCCATCTTGACCGCCTGCTCGTGCACCACGTCGAACGAGCGCGCCACTTCGCCGATCTCGTCGCGGGTGAGGACCGGAACCGGGTCGACCGCCTTCTTCGAGGCGTTGACCGGGTCCGGGTCGTCCAGGATCGCCTGCACGGTTTCCGGCAGCCGGGTGTAAGCGACGTCCAGCGCGGTCTTCCGCAGCACCCGCAGCGGGCGCAGCATCAGGCGGGCGATGACGAGCATCAGCATCAGCGCGGCGACCAGCGCGGCGAGGACGATGACGCCGCCGACCCACGCCGACCGGACCGCGTTGCTGGCCAGTTCGTCGGCCTGCGCGCGCAGCTGGGTCAGCAGGTTGACCTCGACCGCGCGCAGCTTGTCCGCGGCGACGGTGGAGTCCTGGCCGAGCTTGGTGCCGTCGAGGTTGAGCGGCTGGCTCTGCTGGGCGAAGGAGAAGGCCTGCGTCTGCAACCGCCGACGCTCGTCGACCTCGGGTCCGGAGTAGGTGTCGTTGTAGAGCTGGACCTGGTCGCCGGTCGCGTTGGCGAGGAAGGCGGTGATCGACGCGTCGCCGCTGGCCTCGGCGGCCCGGGTCTCGTCGATCAGGTTGCCGGGGAAGTTGTCGCGGAACGCGGCGATCTGCAGCGCGGAGTCGCCGCGGAGGATGAACTCCTTCGCCTCGCTGATCGACTGCGTGCTCGTGCCGAGGCGGAGCAGGTCGCGGTCGGTCGTCGCGGTGGAGACCTCGCGGCCGAGCTGGATCAGCGAGTCGAGCACCGAGGAGTAGGTGTCGAGCACCGCGCGGTCGGAGTAGGCCGACGTGGTCATCGCCGCGCGCAGCGGGCGCAGCGCGTCGAGGCGCTGGAGGCCGTGCGCGTAGCGGTCGCTGGCCGCCTGGTCGTCGCTCTCGAGGTTGACCGCTGCGTTGCGCAGGTCGTCGACGTCGCGGTCGACCTTCGCCATCTGTGCGTCGAGGCCGGTCTGGCGCAGCGGGTCTCCCGAGGAGATCCGGACCACGGCCAGCGCGCGCTCGCGCTGCAGGTCGTGCACCACCGCGGTGACCTTCTCGGCGAAGGCGACCTGGTTGGCGGTGTGGTTGAGCTCCACCGCCGAGCGCACGTCGTCGACCACGCGCAGGACACCGAGGACCAGCGCGGTGATCGTGGGGATGAGGAGAATGAGCGCGAGCTTGGACCTCAGCCGCCAGTTGCCGAGCGCGAGCCAGGACCGCTGCTGCGCGGTCCCCGCGTTCTCCTGAGCGGAGGCCTCCCCTGCCCCCGCGGTGTCTTCGTTCGGCACCGCCGCACCACCGTCCGGGCCCGAGGGGCCCGTTGATTCCGAACCTGCCGTGCTCGTGGCCACTACGCGCACGCTCCCGGCAGGTAATCCGCCACCTGAGTGGTCTGGACCGCGCCCCGGACTGTTACACCCTTTCGAGTGAAAAGATCGACTTCCCGGTGCGGCTGCCCGTCGCCTCGGGCGCGGAATCGGTTCAGGTCTGGCATGACGTTCGGTCCCCGCACGTGGTCGATCTCTTGGTCCGTTCGGCCGAGGCCACCCTCCGCCGGCTAATAGCCGACGTGTGCGGAGAGCCTTTTCGCATGTCCCGCTCTCACTACATCGGTGGTCCACACCTCACACTGCAGGAGCAGAGGGTAGCGAACGCCTGGCCGATTTGTAACCCTCCAGAAGTTGCCCGGAGAGCACCCAGGCAGCGGATCAAGGCCCTTCGGGCACCCACGGGTCGTTCACATACCCCGGCATACCAGCGGATTCGATCACCTGATCGAGTGACCAGCAACACTTCTGAATCGTATATGAACACCCATTGTGAGTGATCGTCCTGGTTCTCTACAGTAGCCGCGTGACTCCGGACAATGAGCCACCTTCCCCCCGCGTCCATGCCAGACGCGGGCCCATTTGCTAGGAGCGACCTTGTTTGAAGAAGCGGTGAGCAGCCGGCGCGATTACGGCAGGCGAGGATTCCTGTCGCTCGCGATGGCGGGCGGCGTGGCCTTGACTGCCAGCGGATGCGGCCTGCTGGGCGGATCGGACGATTCGGGCAGCTCGAAGGGCGGCTCCGGGGTCGAGAAGGCCAAGATCAAGGTCTCGATCATGCCGACGATCGACGTGGTGCCTTTCCACCTCGCGGTCCAGAACGGCTACTTCAAGAACGAGGGACTCGAAGTCGAAGCCGTCGACGCCGCCAGCGGTGACGCCTCGCTGCAGAAGCTCCAGGCGGGCGAGGTCGACATCGCCTACGCGAGCTACACGCCGTTCTTCATCGCCAAGAGCAAGGGTGCCGCGGACATCAAGCTCGTCGCCGACGCCTCCTCGGCCGGCCCGAAGAGCACCGAGGTCGTGGCGATGCCGAACAGCAACATCAAGAACGTGCACGACTTGGCGGGCAAGAAGATCGCGATCACCGCGACCAACACGATTTGCGACACCCTGACCAAGTCGGTCATGCGCGACAACGGCGTGAACTTCAACGACGTCAAGTGGGTCTCGCTGCGGTTCCCGGACATCGGCCCCGCGGTCAAGCGCGGCGACGTCGACGCGGGCTTCCTCACCGAGCCGTTCATCACGCAGTCGGCGAAGGTCAACGGGACGGTCGAGGTCATCGACACCGCTTCCGGCGGTACGAAGGACTTCCCGACCGCGGGTTACGGCTCGCTCGGCAAGTTCACCGACGCGAACCCGAAGACCGTCGCGGCGTTCCAGCGCGCGATGCTCAAGGCCACCAAGGAAGCGTCCGACCGCTCCAAGATCGAGCCGCTGATGATCCAGTTCTCGAAGGTGGACGAGGCGACCGCGAAGATCACGAACCTGCTGACCTTCCAGTCCACTTTGGACGCACGGCGCATCCAGCGCGTGCCGGACCTGCTGCAGCAGTTCGGTTCCATCCAGTCGAAGATCGACGTGCAGTCGATGATCGTCCCGCAGGCGAACGCGTCCTGACGTGCGCCTCGTCCGGAACCTGACCGGCCTGCTCGGCTTCCTCCTGATCTGGGAGGCCGTCGTGCGGGCCGGTCTGATCGACCAGAACGACCTTCCCCCGCCCACCGTCGTGTTCGCCCGGATCGGCGAACTGCTCGGCGACGTCGAATTCGTCCGCGACGTGGTCGCCTCGGTGCTCGCGTGGATGATCGCGCTGCTCATCTCGATCGCCATCGCGGTCCCCGCCGGTCTGCTGCTCGGCAGCATCCCCTGGCTGCGCGACGCGACCAAGGCGATCGTCGAATTCCTCCGCCCGATCCCTTCCGTGGCACTGATTCCGCTGGTGCTGATCGTCGTCGGCGGCGGCCCGGAAGCGAAGATCACGCTCGCCGTGTACGCGGCGGTGTGGCCGATCCTCTTCAACACCATCTACGCGCTGGCCGAGATCGATCCGCTGCTGCTGGAAACCGCGCGCACGTACGGAACTCCGCGCTCGCGGGTGCTGACCTCGGTCGCGCTGCCGCACGCCGCGCCGTTCGTGTTCACCGGGATCCGCTTGTCCGCCGCGATTTCGCTGATCCTGGTGATCAGCACGGAATTCCTGGCCGGCGCGAAACTCGGCATCGGGCAGTTCGTGCTCGAGGCCAGTTCCGGGCCGGGCCGGATGGACCTGGTGCTCGCCGGAACGGTCATCGCCGGGATCCTCGGCTTCCTCGTCAACGAGGGCCTGGAACGGCTGGGGCATCGGCTGTTCCGCTGGAGCAGCGCCGTCGAAGGAGCCGCCGCGTGAGCGTGGTCGAGAAGCCGTCCACCGTGACGCGCCGGATGAGCCGCGGCATCAGCGGGTTCGCCCGCAAGTGGCTGCTGTTCGTGATCCTGGTGGTGCTGTGGGAGATCGCGACGCGGCTGAGCGAGAGCGTGTTCTTCCCGCCGCCGTCGAAGATCGTCGCCGCCGCGGCGAAACTGTGGTTCTCCGGACCGGCTTCGCAGCTGTTCCTCGGCGACCCGGTGTTCGACCACATCCTGCCGAGCCTCGGCCGGGTCCTGGGCGGCTGGCTGCTGTCGGTGGTGATCGGCGTCGCGCTCGGCACCGCGCTGGGCCGCTCGCGCACCGGAATGGACTACGTGGGGCCGCTGTTCGCGTTCTTCCGCGCCATCCCGCCGCCCGCGCTGGTGCCGGTGTTCATCATCCTGTTCGGCATCGGCCCCGGCATGCAGACCGCGACGATCATTTTCGGTTCGCTGTGGCCGGTCCTGATGAACACAGTGGACGGGGTCCGCTCGGTCGACAAGGTCAAGGTGGAGACGGCCCGCGCGTTCCGCACGCCGAAGCGGTACTGGATCGGGCTGGTCGTGCTGCCCGCGGCGCTGCCGAAGATCTTCGCCGGGCTGCGGCTGTCGCTCTCGATCGCGCTGATCCTGATGGCGATCTCCGAACTGGTGGGGGCGCTCAACGGCATCGGCTACGCGCTGCTCGCCGCCCAGCGCTCGTACGACTTCGACCAGATGTGGGCGTGGATCGTGCTGCTGGGCATCCTCGGGTACGGGTTCAACGCCGCGCTGCTCGGCATCGAACGCCGGGTGCTCGGCTGGCAGCCCGGCCGGAACTAGGAAGGTTTTCCCGTTATGTCGACCATGCTCGAGGTCTCCGGCCTCAGCCACCGCTACGGCAGCGGCGAGTCCGCGCACGTCGCGGTCAACGAACTGTCGTTCACGGTCGAGACCGGGCAGCTGGCGTGCATCGTCGGCCCGTCCGGCTGCGGCAAGTCCACGCTGCTGCGCGCGATCGCCGGCCTGATCCCGCCGTCCGGCGGCACGGTGAGCCTGCACGGCGACCGCGTCACCGCGGTGCCGGACGATCTCGCCGTGGTGTTCCAGGACTACAGCCGTTCCCTGTTCCCGTGGCTGTCGGTCGCGAAGAACGTGGAATTCCCGCTGCGCTGGAGCAAACTCGACAAGGCGACCCGGCGCGAGCGGGCCGCCGAAGCACTCGAGGCGGTCGGGCTTTCGGCCGCGGTGAACAAGTACCCGTGGCAGCTTTCCGGCGGCATGCAGCAGCGGGTGTCGATCGCCCGCGCGCTGGCGAGCCGTCCGGCGCTGCTGCTGATGGACGAGCCGTTCGCGTCGGTGGACGCGCAGACGCGGTTCGAGCTGGAGGACCTGCTGCGCCGGGTCCAGGTCGAACAGGGCACGACGGTTTTGCTGGTGACGCACGACATCGACGAAAGCGTGTACCTGGGCGACCGGGTGCTGGTGCTGTCGAAGTCGCCTGCGCGGATCGTTGCTGATTTGAAGGTGGACCTGCCCGCGCAGCGGGACCAGATCACGACGCGGGAATCGGCGGAGTTCGTTTCGCTGCGCGGTGAAGTGGCGCGGTTGCTGCACGGCCCGGCGGTTCAGGCCGCGGCGGATTTGGCGGAGCAGGAGGCGGCGGAGGCTGCTGCTTCCGAAGCTTCGGAGACAGTCGTTTCGGAGAAGAAGTAGTCACAGCTTCGGGAACCAGACCGAGACGTCGGCGAGAGCGTCGAGGGTGCCGGAATCTACTTGCCCGGCAACGGTTTCTGTTTCGGCGACCACCATCGCCCGTCCGTCCACCCGGGACCGGAAGTGGTGGCCGGAGAATTTCACGCCGTCGAGGCCGAGCAGGGCAGCGCCTAAGGGTTTGATGTCCCCGCTGCCCTGCACCTCCTCGACCTTCTCGCAGCCCTCGGCGTCGCTTTTCTTCGGAAACCCCACGCGGGCAACGGAAATCACCGCGGCGTTGCCGTGTCCGTCGCCGACGGCGAAGAGGTTTCGGTCCAAAGAGGTGCAGCGGTGCTCCGCGAGATACTCGCGGACGCGGTCGGTGGAGTTCAGCAGGCAGTCGATCTCGTGTTTCGCTGTCTGCTTGAGCTGTTTGAGCTTGAAGCGGCTGAAGGTCTCGTCCTTGCGGCCGCGCTTCGCGGATTTCTTGCCCTCTGCTTTGCGGGTCTCAAGACTGCGGCCGGGCAAGGAATCCGCTGCGTCACCGGCGAGGTTTCCGGGCAAAGCCTCTGCCGCCGCCCCGGATCCCACGCTCGCCGACCCGCCGATTCCGGCCGCGGTACCGCCTCCGACGACAGCGACTATCGCCGCTCCCGCCACGAAGACCTTCGCGCCACCGCCCTCGTCTATCGGGACTACCCGACCGTCCTTAAGCGTCCGGAACTTCTGCTTCGCCACTCGCTGTCCCTCCCCTGGACACCAAGACCGAAGCGGTCAAGATAGCCCTTGAGCAGCGAGAACTCACTCGGTTCCGGCCGGGTTCACCCGTTCAGCCCTTAGCCCGGGAGTCCGGCCCGGTCTCGTCCGGACCGATCTCCGGCAGCGTCCGCACGCCGAGCACGTTGGCCCCCACCAGCTTCCGGGTCGCCAGGTTTCCCATCGGCATGAACGTGCTCGCCTGCACGTCCCGCCACATGCGCTCGAACGGCAGCGCCTTCGTGTAAGACATGCCGCCCAGCGCGTCGACCAGCCGCTGCATCACCTGGACCGCGTTGTTCGCCGCCGTGTACTTCACCACCGCGCTGCGGGCCACGCCGTCCTGGATGTCCCCGGTGAACAGGCGGCGGCTCGTCACCTCCTCGGCCTGGCGGTAGATCAGCGCGCGGGAGCTCTCCAGCAGGATCTGGCATTCGCCGATCACGTCCTGCAGCACCGGGTCCTCCGCCTTGCCGCGCTGGATCAGCGTCTGCACGGTCCAGTCCAGTGCGCCCGCCGCGACTCCCGTGTAGACCGCCGAGAACGCCGGCATCGCCCAGGCCCACACGGTTTCCAGCACCCGCGAGTCGAGGTGCTTCACCGGCAGCGAGTGCACGACCGCCGCGTCCTCGACGAACACCTTGTCCAGTTCGACGTCGTTGCTCTGGGTCCCGCGCATGCCCATGGTGTTCCACGTCTGGTGGATCGTGACGCCGGGCTGGTCCAGCCCGATCTGGCACAGCAACAGCCGCGGGCCGCCGTCGGCGTCCTCGTAGCGGGCGGTGGTCGAGCAGTGCGTGGCGACGGCCGAGTTGGTCGCGAAGCTCTTGCGGCCGGTCAGTTCGAAGCCGCCTTCGACGCGGACAGCGCGGGTTTTCGCGTCCGTCATGTCGTTGCGCAGACCCGTTTCGCTGGTGATCGACGCCCACACCAGTTCGCCGTCCACCGCTTTGCGCAGCAGTTGCGCCAGCCGAGGCGCCTTCGTGCGCCGCCACACGCTCGCCCACTGTCCCAGCGGCGACAGGTGCATCGTGAACGCCAGCGCGGTCGCGCCGTCGCCCATCGCGAGCCGTTCCAGCACCGGCAGGATTTCCGGCAGCCCGGCTCCGGAGCCGCCCAGCTCCTCCGGGACCGACAGCCGCAGGAAGCCCGCCTCGCGCAGGTCGTCGTAGTTCTGGTGCGGGAACGTGTTGTCCCGGTCGTGCTCGGCCGCGCGCTCGGCGAAAATGTCCGCGAGCTTGGCGGCGCGGTCGACGAGGGCCTGCTGCTTCGGCGTCAGGAGAGGCTGCACCCGGCCATCAAAACAGCGTCCCGGATCTTGGTCAATCAGCCATTGTCCGTAGCCGCCGCAGTCCACAAGACACGCGCGAGCGCCTGCCCCGGCGACCGGGACAGGCGCTCGCGACAGCCGTTGTCAGCCGATCAGTTTGGACAGTCCGGAGCCGTTGAACGAACCCCAGCCGGTCGTCTGGTCGTAGCCCTTGCCGGCGGAGAAGCCGGTGGTGCCGTTGAAGGTGTTGTTGCCGGTGGTCACGTCGTGGAAGCCGGAGCCGTAGGAGGTACCGTTGCCGATGCCGTAGAACTTCGCGTTCAGGTTGCCGAGGCCGCCCTTGTGGACCTGGTTCTGCAGCGCCGCGAAGCCCGCCCACAGCGGAGCCGCGCCCGAGGTGCCCCACACGTTGCCGGCCTGTCCGCCGGAGATGATCGTGTACGCCGAGCCCTGGGCCGCGTCACCGGCGACGTCCGGGACCTTGCGCTTGGTCGTGCTCTGCTTCGACTGCCACGACGGCGCGGCGAAGATCGTCGAGATGCCACCGCCGCCGGCACCGCCCGAGGCGCCGTCGTTCCACGTCGTCTCGCTGCTGTAGCCGTTCGACGAGTTCACCGTCAGCTGCGTGCCGCCCACGCCGGAGACGTTCGGGCTCGACGCCGGGAAGTCAACGGCCTGGGACTTGCTGCCGGTCTGGCGGGCGCAGTCGGTGGTGCCGTCGTCGCCCGCGGCGGCGAAGTAGCTGATGCCCTCCGCGGTGCCGGTCGCGAGCGCCTTGTCGACGCTCTTGGCCGCGGCCGAGCCTTCCGCCGCCTCGCAGGAGCCCCACGAGATCGAAACGACGCTGACCTTCTTGTCCGACGCGATCTGCTGGTACATCGCCAGCTCGCCCGCGTTGGAGTTCGGGGCCTCGTACACGTAGTCGTTCGCCGGGGCGGCGAGCGCGTGCACGACCTCGATGTCCAGGTCGACCTCGGTCTGGCCGTCGCCGGGGCTCGAGTCGTAGTTGGCTCCGCTGACCGAAACCGTGTTGACCGAACCGCCCTTGAGGCCGTACTTCGTGTCGTACGCGGTGATGTCGGACTTCTTGTAGCCGTCGAACTCCACGAAACCGACATTCACGCCAGCGCCGGTGGCGGACATGCCGCTGGTGCCGTACGCGGTCTTGAGGATGGTCGGAGTGACCGGCTTGACCGTGCGCGGCGCCTGCGTCGGCTTCGCGTGGTGCTTCACCGCGTGGTTGTCGAGGCCGACGACCGAATCGACCACCGAGGACACCGACGCGGGCAGTTCCGGCGCGGAGTCGTTCGCGTAGAACTTCCGGCCGGTGACGGTGTCGGTGTAATTGCCGATGCGCGTATGGAAGGCGGATTCCAGCTGTCCGGCAGTCGCCGAGAAGGTGATCGCCTGACGGTTTCCGGAAACCTGAATACCCTGCGCGCCGCCGCGCTTGAGGAAATTCACCGCCTGATCGGCTTCGGCTTGCGTTGGGCCGAATGTAGCAGTGAACTGCTCCGGAGAGAGGAATCGGTGGTACTGCGACGAGGCCGGGTCCTGCACGTCGGAAAGGAAGCGGGCGAGCGCCTGCTGGTTGTGCAGCTTGAGGGACAGTGCGGCGGGAATCTGCTGATCGGCGGCAACATCGCCGGACCGCGCGCTGGCGGCGAGCGGTGCGGCGTTGCCGGAGAGGGCGACCAGCGGATCGGCGTTCGCGACGCCGGCCACGGACAGGCACAGCAACGCCGGCAGCGGAACCGCGGCGGCGACGAGCTTGCGCAAGCGCATGAGAATTCCTCTCGAGAGGCGGGGACCGAGCCGGCAAAATCGCGGTACCGACCCGTATCACCGACCCTAAAAAACCGCACGAAACAAAGAAACCTACTTTTGGCTGACCTTATCTCGGTTGGTTTGTTTTCCACTTGCACGATTGATGACTGATTCACGCCGCGATGTCCCGCCGAATCCGGAAACCATCGTAAGGCGCGAGCCGGAAGCGCCGGACAATCCGGACCGGTTGCGCTCACACGCGCACTGTGGTCGTCAAGCAAAGAAGGGAACCTTGCCGGAATTGGAATTCCCGGCGAGGTTCCCTTCTCGACGACCGGCCTCGACGGCTCGCGCGGCTTCTCCACTCGCGCGGGGTTTGCGGTCCGTGAGGGGAACCCTGAGGGAATCAGATTCCCTCAGGGTTCCCCTCACGGACTTCAAGTCACAGTCACATCGCGACAAATAGGGCATTTCGGTGCCGGTTTCGTCCTTTGTGGACGGTTTAGCGGACCGAGGTGTCGAGCGGCTTAAGTTCCTGGCATTGACTCTGATTCCCTCACGGACCCGAAGATCCGCACCCGCTGCCGAGAGAGCGTCAGCCCTTGACGAGTTCGGCCCACTCGCGCACGGCCGCCGGGTCCACCGGTGCGTCCCAACCGGACGTTCGCACCGCGCCGCCCACGTGGAATCCGCGCACGCCGCCCGCCCGCAGCAAATGCACCTGCTGCGCCCGCAAACCGCCGCCGACCAACAGGGCCGGGCCGTCGGTGCGCCGCGCGAGCTGCTGCAGCACCGACAGTCCACTCGCGACACCGTTCGCGTGCCCCGCCGCCAGCACGGTGTCGCAGCCGAGCTCCGCCAGCACGTCGTACGCGGCGATCGGGTTGCGCGAACGGTCGATGGCGCGGTGGAACGTCCACGGCCGTCCGTCGATCTCCTTCAGCAGCACACGGCACGCCTCGGCGTCCACTTCGCCGTCCTCGGTCAGGAAGCCGAACACGAACTCCCGCGCGCCCGCGGACACCAGGCGGGCCGCCGAAGCGCGCACCTCGTCGATCGCGCGGGCGTCGAAAGTGTTCTCCGCGCGCAGCATCACGCGCACCGGCAAATCAGTGGCCGCGAGCACCTCGCGCACCGTCGCCTCGCTGGGGGTGAGCCCGTCGCTGGCCATGTCGGCGACCAGTTCGAGCCGGTCCGCTCCGCCCTCCTGCGCCCGCTCCGCGTCGTGGCAGCCCAGCGCGATCACTTCCAGCAGGGCGGTGTTCGAACTCATGCCTCATCCGTTTCGATCCAGTGGCGGGGTGTCTTCCCCCCTGGCGTGCCTGCCGCGCCGGAAGCCGCCTTGCAGGCTCGTCATCCGGGCGCGCACCGCGTCGGGGGAAAGCGAGAGTATCGGCCGCCGCTCCTCCGCCGCGGCGGGGCCGCCCGCCACGTCGGCGACCCGCAGGAACGGCCAGGTGTCCTCGGCCCCGTCCTCTTGTTCCAGGTGCGCGGGCGACGGCCACTCCGGTTGCTCCGCCTGCGCGGGCACCGGCCACTCCGGCTGTTCCACCTGCGCGGGCACCGGCCATTCCGGGGCCGCCTCGTCCGGGTCGTCGGTCGGGAACTCAGGCGGTGCTTCGTAAGCGTGCTTCGGCTCCGCCGCCTGGTAGTCCGGCTCGAACGAGGGCACCTCCGGCATCGGCGCGACCACGCGGGGCTCCGGCGCCACCGGCTCCTCCACCGGTGCCGACAGGTCGAACCAGCGCGAGAGCACGTCGCGGTAAGCAGGCATCCGGTCCGTCGGCGCGTCGATCTCCAGATGCGACCGTGCCGCTGGCCCCGGCCACGACGGCGCTTCCTCGACCACCGGCGCACGCCGCAGCGGACCAGCGTCGTCGAGGGTCGGCGCGACCAGCTCGGCGGGCTCCTCCGGCTCTTCGACCGGCGTCAGCGGCGCGAGCGGGGCCAGCAGCTCCGGCTCCGGCGCGGGTTCCGGCTCGACCGGTGCGGGCGGCTGCGGCAGCGGCGGGGCCTCGGTGATCAACGCCGCCGGGACGACGACCGTCGCGGTGAGACCGCGTCCCTCGGCCGGGCTCAGCTTCACCGCGATGGCGTGCCGTTCGGCCAGCGTCGCGACCACGAACAGGCCCATCCGGCGCGACACCTCGACGTCGACCTCCGGCGGGTGCGCCAGCCGCGCGTTGGTGCGGTCGATCTCCGCCTGCGGCATGCCCGCGCCGCGGTCGGTGATCTCGATCCGCCACGCCCCGTCCGGCGTCCGCGCGCTCTCGACGGTGACCGCCGCCTGCGGCCCGGAGTACCGGGTGGCGTTCTCCAGCAGCTCGGACACCACGTGCACCAGGTCGTTCACCGCGTCGCCGCGCACCGCGAGCGCCGGTGCCGGGCCGACCTCGATCCGCTGGTAATCCTCCACTTCGGACAGTGCGGCCCCGATGATCTCGTCGGCCACCACCGGTCCGCTGTCCTCGCGCACCAGGTCGGTACCGGACAGCACCAGCAGGTTCTCGCTGTTGCGCCGCATCCGGGTGGCCAGGTGGTCGAGTTCGAACAGCCCGCCGAGGGTGTCCGGGTCCTGTTCGCCCGCCTCCATCCGGTCGAGCACGGACAGCTGCCGCTCCACCAGGTCCTGGCTGCGCTGCGACAGGTTGACGAACATCGCGTTCACGTTCTCGCGCAGCATCGCCTGCTCGGCGGCCAGCCGGACGGCCTCGCCGTGCACAGCGTCGAACGCGCGCGCGACCTGGCCGACTTCCTCGCGGGTGAAGATCGGCACCGGCGCGACCGCCGCCCGGTGCCGCAGGTTTTCCGGCGCGGGATCGGGCTCGGTGAGCAGCCGCTGCACGGCCTCGGGCAGCCGGTGGTCGGCGACCTCCAGCGCGGTGCGGCGCAGGATCCGCAACGGCCGCAGCAGGGAGCGCGCGATCACCACCGACAGGACACCGGCGACCAACAGGACGGCGATGACGATTCCGCCGTCCCAGATCGTCGAGGCGCGGGCGCTGGCGGCGCGCGCGTCCGTTTTCTCCTGAAGCTGGACGAGCAGCGCCTGCTGGACCTGGTGGGCGAGATTGACCGTGTACGTCGACGCGGTGTCCCACTGGTTCGCGTCCAGGCCGGACAGCGACTGGTTGTTCTCCGTACGGGTGAGCGCCGACTCGACCATGTCGTTGCCGATGTCGACGACGATGCCGATCACCGTGTCCGAGTACATCCGCTGCTCGTCCGCGCTGGCGAAAGTGCGGTAGTCGTTGCGCGCGGCGGCCAGCTCGGCTTCCGCGCCGAGCAACGCGCGCGTCCGGTCCCGGTTGAGCGTGCCCTGCGCGATCGCCTCGGACATGACCGCGCGCTTGACCGACATCTGGTCCTTGATCCGCGCGAGCGCGTTCCCGGCCAGCCGCAGCCGCGCGAGATCAGGTTCGGTGACGTCGGCCGCCGCGGTGTCACTGATGTCGAGGAGGCCGGAGATGAGCTCGCTGTAGGAGCGCAGCACCGCGTCGGCCGGATACGCCGAGTGTTCGGCCGAATACCGAAGGCCGCCAAGCACTCGCAGCCGGTCGTCGCTCTGCTGCAGATCGCCCGCCGCGGAATCGTCGAGCCGCGATTTGCTGTCGGCGAGCGACCGCTCGAACGCGCCGATCGCCAGGTCGACCCGGGTGCGCTGGCCGACGAGGACGTCGGTGGCCCCCTTTCGGTCGCCCGCGACGAACCGGACCGTGACGTCGCGTTCCCGCTGCAACTGGTGCACGACCTCGGCGACCGTCGTGTCGACCCGGCAGCGGGCGGCGAACTCGGCGAGCTGGCGGGCGTCGCGCAGGTCGCTGTTGACCCGCAGGCCGACCAGCACGACCACGGCGAGCGCGGGGATCAGCAGGACGACGAAGAGCTTGGTGCGCAGCCGCCAGTTCCGCAGCCGCCAGCCGCCGCCGACCGGGCGCGAGGCAGCCGGATCCGTCGCGTCACCCGAACGGGGACGGTCGTCGCGACGGGTCACCTGTGCTTCCTTTTCCGCCGCGGGAACCTCTGCCCACGGACGTCCTCGGGCTCCGGCCGAAAACTACCAAGCGGTAGCTTCCGGCGAAAAGATCGGGAAGCCACCCTGGCGGGGGCACGGCCCTGCGGGCGATCGTATGGGCAGCGGCCCATACGATCCAGCACGAGGCAGAGATTCTCCCGGCAGGGGATGGCGAGTGAAAGCGACCGGTCTGAGGTTTGCGCTGGTGGCGACGTTGTTCGCACTCAGCGGTTGTTCCATGTTCGGATCCAGTGACGCCGGACAAGCTCAACCGCCGGAACGCGCGACGCTGCGGGTCGGCGTCGCGAGCCCGATCGACACCGCCCCGCTGCGGATCGCGGTCGCGGCCGGAAAGTTCCGCCAGGCCGGGTTGAATGTCCAACTGGTGGAACTCGGCGACAGCGACGGCGTGGAAAAACTGAAAGCCGGACAGGTCGATGTGACGTTCGGCAGCGACGTGTCCCTGTTCCGCGCCGCGGGATCGGGCACCGCGCTGCAACTGCAAGGCGAGGCGTACACCTTCGGCCGCACGACTATCGCGCTCGTCACGCTGCCCGGTTCCGACTACACCGAACCGACCGCGAAGAAGTCGCCGACGATCGCCGTGGACTCCCCCGACGACATCGGCGCGCTCACCGCGCGGGCAGTCCTCGGCACGGCGGGCGTCGACAAATCGAAGATCCAATTCACGACCCGGCCGTTCGCGCAGATGCCCGCCGCACTGCAGTCCGGGGACGCGGACGCGGCGCTGATGGTCGAGCCGTACATCACCCGCGCGGAGAAAGAGCTGGGCGCGCAGGTCCTCGCGGACGGCTCGACCGGCGCGACCCTCGACTTCCCGGCGTCGGGCTACGCCGCGACCGGCCAGTTCGCCGCCGCGAACCCGCGCACGCTGACCGCGTTCCGGAACGTCCTCACCCAGGCCCAGCTGGCCGCGTCCGACTCGGCGAAGGTGCGCGACGCGCTGCCGTCGTTCTCCGACATCGACCAGACGACCGCCGCGCTGATCTCGCTCGGCAGCTACCCGACCACGCTGTCGGCGACCCGGCTGCAGCGCGTGGCCGACCTCATGCACAGCTCCGGGCAGCTCGCCAACCGGCTGGACGTGGCGGCGATGCTGCCGAACGCCTTGTAAGCGTCAGATGCTCGCCCCGGTCGGCTGCAGGCAGATCGTGCGCACCGGCGGCCCCGCGTAGACCAGCGACAAGTCCTTGTCACCGCAGCTCGACGCCGACTTCGCGCCGTCGTGCACGACCGCGCGCGCTTCCGCCTTGGGGTCGTCGCAGGCGACCTTGCCGACCTTCGATTCGTCCGAAACGTCGCGCACGCATTCACCGGACACGACGTTCAGCGCGAGGCACAGCGTCTGGGTCGGCCTGCCGCTGGTGCGGGACGACGACGAGTACAGCTCGAACCGCACGTAGTCCTCGCCGCGACAGGAGGCCCGGCCCTTGACGACGGTGTCGACGCGGTAGGTGGCGGTCCGCTCCGAGCAGTCCGCGCCGGTGTAGGTCTGCGTCTCCGAGCCCAGCGACGAGAGGTAGAGGCAACTGCCCGCGACCGGCGGTCCCGCCGAACGCGCGACCGCGGCGAACCCGAACGCGCCGAGCGTCCCGAGCCCGAGCGCCACGACGACGAGCCCGGCGAAGAGCGCTTTCTGCTTGCCCGACACCCGTTTCGGGCCGCCCTGGACCGGCAGCCGCGGGGGCGCCTGGTACGGGTTCGCGGCCGGCGGCACGCCGAACGGTGGTGTGGTCACTGGGTCCCCTCCCGCGGCTTCGTCCTGTCATCTTGGCATCCCCGGGCCGCGGTCTGAGAGGGAACGTATAAAGGAGAGGTGACTGATGGCCCCCTGATCGTCCAGTCCGACAAAACCGTGCTGCTCGAGGTCGACAATCCGCGTGCCGGCGACGCGCGGATCGCCATCGCGCCGTTCGCCGAGCTGGAACGAGCGCCCGAGCACGTGCACACCTACCGGATCACGCCGCTCGCGTTGTGGAACGCGCGCGCCGCCGGGCACGACGCGGAACAGGTGGTGGACGCGCTCACCACATATTCGCGCTTCCCGGTGCCGCAGCCGCTGCTGATCGACGTCGTGGACGTGATGGGCCGGTTCGGGCGGCTGCAGATCGCCAACGACCCCGCGCACGGCCTGGTCATGACCACGACCGACCGCGCGGTGCTGGAAGAGGTCTCGCGCAACAAGAAGATCAGCCCGATGCTGGGCTCGCGGATCGACGACGACACGGTGGTCGTGCACCCGTCCGAACGCGGGCGGCTCAAGCAGGCGCTGCTGAAGGTCGGCTGGCCCGCCGAGGACCTCGCCGGGTACGTGGACGGCGAAGCGCACCCGATCGACCTCGCCGAGGACGACTGGCACCTGCGCGACTACCAGCGGCAGGCGGCGGAAGCGTTCTGGGCGGGCGGTTCCGGCGTCGTCGTGCTGCCGTGCGGCGCGGGCAAGACGCTGGTCGGCGCGGCCGCGATGGCGCACGCCAAGGCGACCACGCTGATCCTGGTCACCAACACCGTCGCCGGGCGGCAGTGGAAGCGCGAACTGGTCGCGCGCACGTCGCTCACCGAGGACGAGATCGGCGAGTACTCCGGGGAGAAGAAGGAGATCCGGCCGGTCACCATCGCGACGTACCAGGTGGTCACGCGCAAGACCAAGGGCGAGTACCGGCACCTCGACCTGTTCGATTCGCGCGACTGGGGCCTGGTCGTCTACGACGAAGTGCACCTGCTGCCCGCGCCGGTGTTCCGGATGACGGCGGACCTGCAGTCGCGGCGGCGGCTCGGGCTCACCGCCACGCTGGTGCGCGAGGACGGCCGCGAGGGCGACGTGTTCTCGCTGATCGGCCCGAAGCGGTACGACGTGCCGTGGCGCGACATCGAGGCACAGGGCTGGATCGCGCCCGCGGAATGCACCGAGGTGCGGGTGACGCTGACCGAGTCCGAGCGCCTGCAGTACGCCACCGCGGACTCCGACGAGCGGTACAAGCTCGCCGCGACGGCGATGACGAAGATCCCGGTGATTCGGTCCATCGTGGACAAACACGCGGGCGAGCCGACCCTGGTGATCGGCGCGTACCTCGACCAACTGGAGATGCTGGGCGCGGAACTGGAAGCCCCGGTGATCCAGGGCGCGACGCGGAACAAGGAGCGGGAGGAACTGTTCGACAAGTTCCGCCGCGGCGAACTGCGCACGCTGGTGGTGTCGAAGGTGGCGAACTTCTCGATCGACCTGCCGGAAGCGTCGGTGGCGATCCAGGTGTCGGGCACGTTCGGCTCGCGGCAGGAGGAAGCACAACGCCTTGGCCGGCTGTTGCGTCCGAAGGGCGACGGACGGCAGGCGCACTTCTATTCGATCGTCTCGCGGGACACAGTGGACACGGAGTACGCGGCGCACCGGCAGCGGTTCCTCGCCGAGCAGGGGTACGCGTACCACATCGTCGACGCGGAGGACCTGCGCCGACCACTGTGAGTTACGAACCGAGGTAACGGAGAACGGCCAGCACGCGGCGGCTGTACCCCTTCGCTTGCGGCAGGTCGAGCTTGTCGAAGATCGCGTTCACGTGCTTCTCCACGGCGCTCTGCGAGACGTACAGCAGCGTCGCGATGCTCGCGTTCGTGTGGCCCTGCGCCATTTTCTCCAGCACGTCGCGCTCGCGCGGGGTCAGCCGGGCGAGCGCGTCCTCGTGCGAGGTGCGGGCGACCAGCCTGCGCACCACCTCCGGGTCGAATGCCGCGCCACCGGCGCCGACCCGGTCCAGCGCGTCGAGGAAGTCGCCGACCTGCGCTACGCGGTCTTTGAGCAGGTAGCCGACGCGGCCGCCGTCGCCGCCGATGAGCTTGGCCGCGTAGCGTTTCTCGACGTACTGGGACAGCACGAGCACCCCGGTATCCGGCCAGCGTTCGCGGATTTCAAGGGCGGCGCGCAGCCCCTCGTCGGTGTGGGTCGGCGGCATGCGGACGTCCGTGACGACCACGTCAGGCTGGTGTTCGGCGGTCGCTTCGAGGAGCTTCTCGCCGTCACCCACCGCGGCGACCACCTCGTGCCCTTCCTCCGCCAGCAGCCTTACGAGGCCTTCCCTGAGCAAGGCCGCGTCCTCGGCCAGGATCACTCGCACGGCAACGTCACCCGCACCGTGGTCGGCCCGTTTACCGGACTCTGTAAGGAAAAATCGCCGTCCATTGCCGCCACTCGCCTTGCCAGCCCGGACAATCCGCCGCTCTCGCTCATGGTCGCGCCGCCGCAACCGTCATCAGTGATCTCAGCGACGATCTTGGTTTCTTCACGGCGGACGTCGATAGCGATCTTATTGGCGCTGGCATGCTTGGCCGCGTTGGTGACCGATTCGGAAGCCACGAAGTAGACCACCGTCGCCACCTCCGGCGAGGGCTCGTCGAGCGCGTAACGAAGGTCGACCGGGATCGTGGCTCGCTCGGCCAATGACTCCAGCGCGGCCTCAAGACCGCTTTCGTCGAGCGCGATCGGGTACACGCGCCAGCTCACCTCTCGCAGCTCACGCAACGCTTCCTGCGATTCTTCGTGCGCCTGCCGGACCAGCTCAGCCGCCCTCTCCGCGTCGCCCGCCCGACGCGCGCGGCCGAGCAGCACTCCGAGCGCGACCAGCCTTTGCTGCACCCCGTCGTGCAAATCCCGCTCGATGCGACGACGTTCGCCGTTGACCGCCTCGACCACTTCGCTCCGGGTCGTCGCCAGCTCGGACACCCTGCGCCGCAACAGTTCCTGACCGCTGGGTCCGAAGAACCGCCTCGCCAGCCGCCGATCGAGTGCGGTTACGCCGATCAGACCCTGTCCACAAAGGAATACCGCGATCGCGCCGAGGGCCAGGACCGGGAGCCAGTCCAGGAGAGTCCCGTCCGGGGTTCCGCCAGGCGCCCTCCCGGTGACCAGTTGGGCGAAGTAGAGCGCGCCAGCCGCTGCGCCCGCGCCGATGCACACCCACACGCCCAGCGCGAGAAGCCCGGTGAGACTGCGCGGAACGAGGTACTGCAGGGCTCGGCGACCGTCGTAGTCGTCGCCGTTGCTGGCGTCGAAGAATCGCTGCAGGCGGGCGCGTTCGATCTCGGCGAGCCTGCGTGCGCCGCGGAGCACCTTCGGCCGTGCTTTTGGGATGGCGAGGAGCGGTGCGGAGAGGACCACGTACGGCACCTCGATGAGCGCCGTCAGAGCACCTAGGCCGACGCCCGCCGTCCGGCGCAGCACTCGCGGTCTGTTCACGTTGATCAGGCTAGCCAGCCGGTTGGGGGCGGAGTTCTGCGGTTTTCCGCATTTCTCCCGGTCGGCAGGAGCGATGCGTCGATGGACCCTTCGCCTCCGCGAGCCCGCACGACGCGACACCGGTGATCCGGCCACATCCGCCAGGCCAACCGGCCCGCCGCGTACTGCGGCTTCCCGCGTTCTCCGGGCGAGCGCAATGCGTCGATGCCTCTGCCTCCACCCCACCAGCCCTGCTGCGGTTTTCCGCATTTCTCCCGGTGGCCGACAGCAATGTGTTGCGCCCCTTGCCTTTCTACCTTCGACAACGTCGCATTCGAAGTGAAAGGACTCCCGTGAACCTCTTGCTAGCCGCCCCCGCCGAGCCCCTCACCGGACTCGCGGGCTGGGCCGTCGGCCTCATGGACTCCCTCGGCGGGATCGGCGCCGCGATCGTCGTCGGCCTGGACAACCTGTTCCCGCCGATCCCCAGCGAACTCGTCCTCCCGCTGGCCGGTTTCTCCGCGAGCCGCGGCACCTTCAGCCTGGCCGGAGCCCTCTTCTGGACAACACTGGGCTCGCTGGCCGGAGCCGTGCTCGTCTACTGGCTAGGCGCGCTGCTCGGCCGCGACCGATGCCGCGCCCTGCTCAGCCGCCTGCCCCTGATGAACGCCGCCGACTTCGACCGGACCGAAGCGTGGTTCACCCGGCACGGCGGCAAGGCGGTGTTCCTAGGCCGGATGGTGCCGATCTTCCGCAGCCTGATCTCCCTGCCAGCAGGCGTCGAACGCATGCCGTTCGGCCGATTCCTGCTGCTCACGACGGCGGGCAGCCTGCTCTGGAACACAGCGTTCGTCGTGGCCGGCTACCTGCTCGGCGAGAGCTGGTCGCTGGTGGACCGGTACGCGTCGGTGTTCCAGTACGTCGTACTGGCCGCAGTGGCGATCGCCATCGCCCTGTTCGTGACGGTCCGGGTGCGCCGCGTCTCCCGTCGCTGACTCTTTCTTCCCCTCGACCTGGGGTTTCTTCAGGTTCACTCGAACGGATGAGCGAGTGATGCCCTGGAAATTGTCGGTGGTTCGAACTACTGTTCGATATGCAGGCACCGAACACCAGTTCGAGGGGAAGCTCATGACTATCGCACCGTTCCGCCCCGGCGTCGGGGCACCGCCGGTCCAGACCTTGCCGCCAGGGCGCTGGCACGGGCGTATCTGGGTGTCGGAGGAGCCGCTCACGCGGCCGCAGCGGTACCTGAGCTGTGTCGCCGAGTTCGAGCGCTCCGGGCTGTGGCCCGTGCTGATCCCGCCCGACCAGCGCTTCACCGCCCGCGGCGAAGACTGGCTGGACGACCGCGGCCGCCTCGCTCCCGCCGGCCACCGCGTCGGCAACGCCGACCCGGCCGAAGTCCTGGCCCGCTGGTGGGACGGTTCCTGCTGCGACGGAGCCTGCCTGCGCCCGTTCGGCACCCGCTTCCCCGGGTTGGCGAAACGCTCGCACCGCCGCTCGGACCCGCTGGCCGAAGCAGGCAACACCGGCTCGATCCTGGCCGCCCGCACACCCCACCGGCTGGGCCTGGTGCAAGCCGACCGGCCAGCCGACGTTCCCGCTCTCATCGGCTGGACGGGAATGATCAAGTCGACGGATCAGGTTGCGGAACTGTCGGCAGTCCTGCGCAGCTGGGAAGACCGCTTCGGCGCGACCTTGGTGACGCTCGGCTTCGACACGCTGGAGCTGTCAGTGTCCGCCCCGCCCCGCACCCACGCCCGCGCACTGACGGTGGCCGCCGAGCACCGGGCCTTCAGCCTCCCGACGTACCTCGCCCAGCCGGGAAACCTGCGGGAGTACGCGACTTCGTTGGTGCAGAGCCGCCGGTGGAGGTTCTCGTGGGCTTGAGGGAGTGAGGGACCGGGGTGCCGGGGGTGCCGGACGGGGATGGTTTGCCGGGCGGGGCGGCCAGCCGAGCGGGGCGGCCAGCCGGGCCAGGCAGTCTCCGCCAGGCCGTGCCGGGGGTGCCGGACGGGATGGCTTGCCGGGTGAGGCGGCCAGCCGAGCGGGGCGGCCAGCCGGGCCAGGCGGCTTCCGCCAGGCCGTGCCGAGGGTGCCGGATGGGATGGTTTTGCCGGGCGGGGCGGCTTCCACCGGGCCGTGCCGGGGCTGGGCGGCTGGCACTTGCGTCAGCACAGTCGGCAGGTTCGAAGAACCACGGCGCAGGCAGGACTTGGCTCGCCGACGGGGGAAGCGATGCCCGTCGCGCTCCTGCCGCCCCACAATGCCGCCCCACAATGCCGCTCCGCCCCGCAGCTCCACTCCGCCGCTCCGCCCTGCCGCTCCACCCCGCAGCTCCGCCCTGCCGCTCCACCCCGCAGCTCCGCCCTGCGGCCCCGCCCCGCCGCTCCGCCCTGCCCCAGCGCCAGCGCCAGCGCCAGCGCCAGCATCCTCGCCCCGCACCGCGCTTCCGCCGCCCCGTCGCGTCGTATTTCCGTGTCGCCCCTCGGACTTCGCCTCATCGACCAGAGCCCTCCCCGCGTTCTCCCTTCCCTGCCGCGGCAATGGCCACCATCCGCCCATCCGCCTTCGCTGTCCCCTCCGCGTTCCGTCCCGACGGCCAGGCAACGGAGTCAACCCCATGAGACCCACGTCCCTTCGCCCAGGACGCATGTCCCAATCCTTAGCCCATCTGTCCGGAAAACGGCTGCGCGGGAGGGTTTACCGCAACCGTCCGCACGGGAACCCTCGGCGGCGAAAGGCGGTGAGCGAGATCGGCCAGATCCGAGTGGGCACGTCCGGCTGGCGATACCCGCCGTGGCGCGGTGCGTTTTATCCCTCCGGCCTGCCGCAGCGGCGCGAACTCGAGTACCTCTCCCGCCGGACGAACGCCGTCGAGATCAACGGGTCCTTCTACTCACTGCAATGCCCCGAGCGATACCGCGCCTGGCACGCCGAAACCCCGGCCGAGTTCCTGTTCGCGGTCAAGGGCGGCCGGTTCATCACCCATCTCAAGCAGCTTCGCGACGTCGAAACCGCGCTCGCCAACTTCTACGCCTCGGGCGTCCTCGCGCTCGCCGACAAACTGGGCCCGTTCCTCTGGCAACTCCCGCCACGCCTGGCCTTCGACCCCGACCGAGTCTCCACGTTTCTCGGCCAGCTCCCGCACACCACCAGCGAAGCCGCCGCGCTCGGAGCGAAGCACGACGACAAGCTCAAGTCCGACGCCTTCCTGGAACCAGGACCCGATCGACCAGTCCGGCACGCGCTCGAAGTGCGCCACCCGAGCTTCACCACGACCGAAGCGATGGACCTGCTCAAAAAACACCGAGTCGCGCTGGTGACCGCCGACGCCGCCGCGCCGTGGCCGTATCGGGAGGACCAGACCACTGACTTCAGTTACGTCCGGTTGCACGGCTCGGAAGACCTCTACACCAGCAGTTACTCCGATTCAGCCCTGCGCGCCTGGGCCGCCAAGATCACCGAATGGCACGACGGCGGCCGCCGGGACGTGCACGTCTACTTCGACAACGACAGCAAAGTCGCCGCCCCGCACAACGCCGTCACGCTGACCCGCCTGCTCGACCTCCCCACCGAAACCGACCAGGCACAGTGAGCGGACAGTGAGCGCACTTCGGTTGGGTGGTGCTACGGGCCGCCGGTGGTCTTCGTGCTGCCGCTGGGGGTCGGCACGCGGACCACCGCGCCCGGCTGCCCTCCGGTGCCCAACGGGAGAACCGTTCCGCCGAACGGCCGAAGCCATCCCCGCACCAAGTCGGCCAGCCGCGGCCACGCGTTGGGATGGTTCAACCAGTCCCGCGCCGCATCGGCACGGCCGGAACTAACCCGCACCACGCCAGCGAACACTGTCCGCGCTCGATCCGGACCGTGCAGCCACAACCCCGCGCCACGGCAATGCAGCCAAGCTAACGCTTTGCCGCTCCAGATAGCTGCGCCCTCGCCCGGTCCGCGCAGCCGACAGCCCGTGCCACGGCAACGCAGCCGAAGCCACTCCCCGCGCAGAGCCCGCCAGTTGCGCTCGAACTCTGTGTGCGCCGGGATGATCCGGGCAAACTGCTCGCAACCAGCAGTCCCGAGCGGCTGCGGTGCCGACGCGTCAAACCGGCCGACTCCACCCGAACCACATCAGGATGATTCAGCCGCCACACCGCAGCGACAAGGCCGAAACTACCCCCGCACCAACCCAGCCAACTGTGCCCGCACCCGGTCCGCGTCCGGGTGGTCCAACCGGGTCAGCAACCGCACCGCGCGCAGCCAGCAGTCTCGGGCGGCGGCGGTTCGGCCGTAGCGCAAGTGCGCCGTCCCCAGTTCCGACAGGACGTCCGCGGCCTCATATTCCTCGTCCATCGCGAAGAACATGTCGACCGCTTCCGACAGGCACTCGATTCCTTCCACATGCCGACCCAGGCCCAGCAGCGCGCGGGCGCGGGCGGCCAGTGAGAAGCGGCCCTGTGGCAGGTCGTCCGGCGGGACCAGGGCCAGTGCCTCGTCCGCCAGCGACAGCGCTTGCGGATAGTCGCCCATCATCGCGCACAGGTCGCCCAAAGCGCGCAAAACGTTCGCCTCCACCGAGGTGAAACCCAGTTCCCGGGTGATTTCCAGCGAACGCAGGCCATGCCGGTAAGCCTCCGGGAAATCTTCGATGCTCTGCGCGGTCATCGCCAGGTTGTAGCGCGCCCGCGCCTCCCCCGGCAGTGAGCCCAACTCCAGCTGCACGGTCAGCGCCTGCTCCAGATATTCGCGCGCCAGCCCGTAATTCCGGGCGACTCCTTCGATCACGCCCAGTCCATTGAGGATTGCCGCTTCGCCGGGTCGTTCGCCGGAATTTCGCGCTGCCCGCAGGCCGATCTCGAAGACGTAGCGCCATTCGTCCACCCGGGCGCGTCCGGCGAAATAGGTGAACAGCGACCAGGCCAGCCGCCAGCATTGCGCGTATCGGCCGATCCGGAACGACCACTGGATCACCGAGATCAGGTTCCCGTGTTCTTCGCTGAACCAGGCCAAAGCGCGGTGGAAGTCCGAGAATTCCGGTGCCCCATCCTCAAGAACGGGGCCGATTTCGTCCAGCAGTTGGTTCGGGCGCATCGCCAAACCCGCGTTCCGTGCCGACGCGATGAACCAGTCGAGCAGCCGCGAGCTGGCTTCCGCGCGCTCGGCGTCGTCGTCCTCCTGCTCCGACAATTCGTTCGCATACGCGCGGATCAGGTCGTGGAACTGGTACCGGCCCGGTTTCGGCTGGATGAGCAGGTGAGTCGAGACCAGGGTGTCGAGAGCGCCGCGAGTCTCCTTTTCGGACCGTCCGCTGAGTGCGACTGCCATGCCCAGTGACAGATCTGGGCCAGCCGACAGGGCCAGCAGCCGCAGAAGCCGGGCTGCGGCTGGGCACAGAACCCGGTAGGAGTACGAGAAAACTGTGCGGATGTTGGTTTCGTCGCCGTCGCCCAGGTCGAACGTACTCAACCGGCCAGCGTCCGAAGGCAACGCTGCTACGAACTCGTCCAGCGGCAGCCGAGGGAACTGGGCCGCGCGGACGGCGAGGATTCGGATCGCCAGCGGGAGTCCGCCGCAATACCGCACGAACCGACCAGCCGCGGCCGGGTCCTCGTGCACCCGTTCGACGCCGATGGCCGACGCGAGAAGCTCTACCGCCTCTTCGCTGTCCAATTCGGACAGTGCGATCCGGCGGGCACCGTGTGTCGCGACCAGTCCGCGCAGTTGCCAGCGGCTCGTCACTACGACCAGGCATCCGGGGCCAGGCAGCAGTGAACGCACTTGTTCGGTGCTGTTCGCGTTGTCCAGCACTACCAATAGCCGTCGACCGGTCGTGTAGGTGCGCCAGGTAGCCGCGCGTTCGTCCAAACCGGACGGGATTCGGTCGGCGGGGACGCCCAGTGCGATGAGCATTGTCTCCAGCGCGGCGATCGGCGGCACCGGTGCGCCTGGGCCGTAGCCACGCAGGTCCAGGAATACTTGGCCGCCGGTGAAACGGTCCGCGATCTGGTGTGCGAAGTGGACAGACAGGGTTGTTTTCCCTTGTCCGCCCATGCCTTCCACCGAGGCGATCGGCGTGGAGGTGCCGTCGTCCAGGGCTTCCGGAAGCAACGCGCGCAGGGCTTTCAAATCAGCCGCTCGACCGGCGAAAGCGCCGAGGTCGGCCGGAAGTTGGTGCGGCACATGGGGTTCCAGAGGAGTACGGAATCTTGTGCCCTGGTCGCCGCCCAGCACTAGCCGGTGTGCGCGCTGCAGTCCGGCACCGGGATCCAGGCCCAGCTCCTCGGCGAGAAGGCCACTGATCCGCCGGTAGACGTCCAAAGCTTCGGCTTGCCGCCCGGAGCGGAGCAGCGCGTACATCAGCTGCTCGTGCGGCCGTTCGCGCAGCGGATGTTCGCGCGTCAGACGCTCCAGCTCAGGCACGACGGTGTCGTACTCGCCGACGGTCACCAGCGTCTCGGCCCACAGCTCACGCACCCGCGTGCGTTCCTCCGCAAGCTGCCCGACCTCGTCCCGGTGCAGCGCGTCCGACTCCACGTTCTGCAGCGCCGTACCTCGCCACTGTCCCAGCGCGTCCTCGAAGTACCCCGCCGCGCGCCGGTGTTCGCCTCGCTCTGCCGCACTACGGCCGCGCGCCGCGAACTGCCGGAACCTGCCGAGGTCCACCGCGTTCTCGTCGACTTCCAACAGGTAGCCGCCGCGTTCGGTACGGATCGCCGCACCGTCGCCGAGCGCCCGGCGCAGCCGCAGGACATACGTCTGCAGCGCGCCCTTCGACCGCCGCTGATCGTCGCCCCACAGCCAGTGGCTGAGCACGTCGACCGACACCAGCCGATTCGCCCGCAGCAGCAGTCCGGCGAGCACGATCAGCGGGCGGCTGCCGCCCAGCGGCACCACCTGGTCCCCGGCCAGCACCTCGGCCGGGCCGAGCACCCGGAAGTCGAGGCCGTCCACACGTTCCATTGTGGCGTTGAGACGGCCCCCGCGGCACCTCGGTTCCCGTCACCGCGGCGATGGCATGATCGGCAGTCATGCAGGTTTACGCGCTCCCGCTGCACACCCGGTTCCGGGACATCACCGTCCGTGAAGGACTGTTGCTCCGCGGTCCCGCCGGCTGGGGCGAGTTCTGCCCGTTCGCTGACTATTCGGACACCGAGAGCGTGCCCTGGCTCGCCGCCGCGCTCGAAGCGAGCGAAGAAGGCTGGCCCGCGCCGGTCCGCGACCGTATTGAGGTGAACACGACAGTCCCGATTGTGTCGCCGGAACGCGCGTTCGAACTAGTCCGCGCCTCCGGTTGCCGCACGGCGAAGGTCAAGGTCGCCGACAAACGCGCGACGCTCGCCGAGGACTGCGCGCGCATCGAAGCGGTGCGCGACGCCCTGGGTCCGTCCGGCGCGATCCGGGTCGACGCCAACACCGCGTGGGACGTCGACACCGCCGTGCACGCACTCGGCGAACTGGACCGCGCGGCCGGTGGACTGGAGTACGCCGAGCAGCCCTGCCCCACGATCGACGACCTCGCCGCCGTCCGGCGTCGCGTGTCGGTGCGGATCGCGGCCGACGAGTCGATCCGCCGCGCGGAAGATCCGCTGAAGGTCGCCGTCGCCGGGGCCGCCGACATCGCCGTGCTCAAGGTCGCGCCGCTCGGCGGAGTGCGCCGGGCGCTGGAGGTCGCGGAGGCGTGCGGGCTGCCGTGTGTCGTGTCGTCGGCAGTCGAGACAAGCGTCGGGCTGGCCGCCGGGCTCGCGCTCGCCGGGGCGTTGCCGGAGCTGGACTTCGCCTGCGGACTCGGCACGATGTCGTTGCTGCGCGGGGATGTCTGCACCGAAACACTGTCCCCTGTGGACGGTTACCTGCCGGTGCTGCGCCAAGCCCCGGAGCCCGACGCGTACGCCGGATTCGCGGCGTCGTCCGAGGTGGCAGCGGCGTGGCTGGACCGGTTCGAGCGGGTCCGCCGGATCAGCGGGTAAGGGAGACTTCAGGGTCGCGGCCCCGGGACTATCTCCGGGGCGATCCCGGATGTGCGGCGGGCCCCGGTCGCGGAGTATTGCTGGCATGACGGACAACGCGCAGGCCGCACCGGCCAAGAAGATCTTCCGCAGCCGCTCCGACCGCATGCTCACCGGCGTGTGCGGCGGATGGGCCAACTACCTCAACGTCGACCCCTCGATGGTGCGCATCGCCGCGGTCGCCGGGGCCGTGCTGTCGGCCGGGGTGATCCTCCCGGTCTACGCCGCCGCGGCCGTGCTGACGCCCGAAGACTGATCGCCCGGCGGCGTGCCCCGGGAGCTAGTGCGGAAACGAGCGAAGCCCGGCCCACCGCGAGGGTGAACCGGGCTTCGCCGGAAAGCAGCCGAACTCAGAAGTCCATGCCACCCATGCCGCCGGTCGGGTCGGCCGGAGCGGCAGCAGCCTTCTCCGGCTTGTCCGCGACGACAGCCTCGGTGGTCAGGAACAGCGCCGCGATGGAAGCGGCGTTCTGCAGCGCGGAGCGGGTGACCTTCGTCGGGTCCGGCACGCCGGCCGCGAGCAGGTCCTCGTACTCGCCGGTGGCGGCGTTCAGGCCGTGGCCCTGCGGGAGGGACTTGACCTTCTCCGCCACGACGCCGCCCTCGAGGCCGGCGTTGATCGCGATCTGCTTGAGCGGAGCCTCGACGGCGACCTTGACGATGTTCGCGCCAGTGGCCTCGTCACCGGTCAGCTTCAGGCCCGCGAAAGCAGCCTCGGCAGCCTGGATCAGGGCCACGCCGCCGCCGGCGACGATGCCCTCTTCCACAGCGGCCTTGGCGTTGCGCACCGCGTCCTCGATGCGGTGCTTGCGCTCCTTCAGCTCGACCTCGGTCGCGGCGCCGGCCTTGATGACGGCCACGCCGCCGGCCAGCTTCGCGAGCCGCTCCTGCAGCTTCTCGCGGTCGTAGTCCGAGTCGGAGTTCTCGATCTCCGCGCGGATCTGGTTGACGCGACCCTGGATCTGGTCGGCGTCGCCCGCACCCTCGACGATGGTGGTCTCGTCACGGGTGATGACGGCCTTGCGGGCGCGGCCCAGCAGCGACAGGTCCGCGTTCTCCAGCTTGAGGCCGACGTCCTCGGAGATGACCTGGCCGCCGGTCAGGATCGCGATGTCCTGCAGGATCGCCTTGCGGCGGTCGCCGAAGCCCGGGGCCTTGACTGCGACGGACTTGAAGGTGCCGCGGATCTTGTTGACGACCAGGGTCGCCAGGGCTTCGCCCTCGACGTCCTCGGCGATGATCAGCAGCGGCTTGCCGGACTGGATGACCTTCTCCAGCAGCGGCAGGACGTCCTTGACGTTGGAGATCTTGGAACCGAAGAGCAGGACGTACGGGTCCTCCAGCTCGGCTTCCTGGCGCTCCGGGTCGGTCACGAAGTAACCGGACACGTAGCCCTTGTCGAAGCGCATGCCCTCGGTGAGCTCCAGCTCGAGCCCGAAGGTGTTGCTCTCCTCGACGGTGACGACGCCTTCCTTGCCGACCTTGTCCAGCGCCTCGGCGATCAGCTCGCCGATGGTGCGGTCAGCGGCCGAGATCGAGGCGGTAGCAGCGATCTGCTCCTTGGTCTCGATCTGGACGGCGGCCTTGTGCAGCTGCTCGGTGATGGCCTCGACGGCCGCCTCGATGCCCCGCTTGAGCGAGATCGGGTCGGCGCCGGCCGCGACGTTGCGCAGGCCCTCGCGCACGAGCGCCTGGGCGAGCACGGTGGCGGTGGTGGTGCCGTCGCCCGCTACGTCGTCAGTCTTCTTGGCAACTTCCTTGACGAGCTCGGCCCCGATCTTCTCCCACGGGTCCTCGAGCTCGATCTCCTTGGCGATGGAGACACCGTCGTTGGTGATCGTCGGCGCGCCCCACTTCTTTTCGAGCACGACGTTCCGGCCCCGCGGGCCGAGGGTCACCTTGACGGCTTCGGCGAGGATGTTCAAGCCGCGCTCAAGACCGCGGCGGGCGTCCTCGTCGAACGCGATCAGTTTGGCCATTGCGGTGTGGTCCTCCGGTATTGGGCGCCACCGCCGCGCTGTCTCCAGCGGCGGCAGCAGGACACGTCCTCGGCCAGGCTCGGTGCCCGCGACGGACGACTGACCGGTGGGTCAGCCTCACCGTCCCGACCTTCAGGCAGGCGGTCGGTGACCGCTCGCCTAGCACTCGACGGCGTCGAGTGCCAATGCCGTGTTTAGCACTCTCCGGGGTCGAGTGCAAGGAGCGCAGGTCAGCGTCGGTGCTCTTCGAAGAGCAGGTCGGCCGCGTCAGTGGCTCGGCTGGATGTGGATCGACGACGGCGGCGGGCGCAGCGACGACGGGCCGGCGGACTTCGAGCCGCCGGGGCCGACCGGGATGTTGGGCGCCGACGACGTCGGGGCGGTGCCGCCGTTGCCGTTGTCGTCCCCGCCGAAGAGGAAGATCGCGCCGACGACCAGTCCGGCCACGACGAGCACGCCCAGCGCGATCCACAGCCACTTCAGGCCGCCGCTCTTGGACTGCTTCTCGAACGCGCCCGCGCCGCCCGCCGGGGACGGCGGGCGCAGCCGCATCGGGTCGCCGAAGGCCTGGGCCGGGTGGTTCGGCTGGCCGGGGTAGCCGGGCTGGTTCGGGTAGCCGCCGTAGCCGGGCGGGGGGCCTTGCTGAGGTTGCTGACCCGGCTGACCCGGGTAGCCGTAGCCGGGCGGGGGACCTGCCGGGGCTTGGCCGGGGTAGCCCTGCTGGCCTGGCTGGGGCTGGCCGGGCTGCGGCTGGCCGAGTTGTCCGGGCTGCGGCTGACCCGGCTGGGGCTGGCCGGGCTGTGCTGGATAACCGGGCGGGGGCTGGTTGCCGTAACCGGCGGGGCCGCCGTAGCCGCCCTGGGTGGCGTATCCGGGCTGGCCGGGCTGCGCCCACGCGCCGGGAACGGCCTGGCCGCCGGGCGCACCCGGTGCGCCGACGCCGGGAGCGCCGGGACCTTGTCCCGCAGCCCCGGGGCCTCCCGGCTGCGCGCCTGGCCCGCCAGGACCGGCCGGTCCACCGGCACCAGGTCCACCAGCACCGGGACCACCAGCTCCGCCCGGGCCGCCGGGTCCGCCCGCGCCGCCAGGTCCTTGCTGCATACCCGCCTCCGGAAGTCCGTTCGGCCGGGCGGGGCCCGGCGGGGTGTCCGAGGTCGCGAGCGGGCCGAGCGCCACCCTGGCCGCGGCGATCATCGCGACGCAGTTGGGGTAACGGTCGTTCGGGCTTTTCGCCATGCCCTTGCGGATGACCTCGTCCACGGCGGCCGGGAGCGCGACCACGCTCGCCACCGACGGCGGCTCGCCGCCGAGGTGGCCCTTGATGACAGCGGGGACGTCGCCACGGAACGGCGGGTTGCCGGTCAGGCAGGCGAACAGCACGCAGGTGAGGGCGTACTGGTCGGTGCGGCCGTCGAGCGGTTCGCCGCGCAGGTGTTCCGGGGCGGCGTAGGTGGGCGAGCCGAGGAAGTCGCCGCCGCGGGTGCGGTGGCCGGTGGCGCCGCGGCGGGTGAGGCCGAAGTCGGCGACGTAGACGTGCTCGCGGGAGGTCTCGCGGCTGGTGACGAGGACGTTGGCCGGTTTGACGTCGAGGTGCACGAGGCCGTGGTTGTGCAGGGTGTCGAGGGCGTCGGCGACCTGGTCGAGCAGGCTGAGCGCGCGCGACGGGCTGATCGGGCCCGCGGACATGAGGCCGGCGAGGTCGCCGCCGTCGACCATCCGCATGGCGATGTAGAGCATGCCGTCGAGTTCGCCGAAGTCGTACAGCGGGACGACGTTGGCGTGGTCGATCGCGGAGGTGTTGCGTGCCTCGTCGACGAACCGTTCGCGGAACTCGGCGTCCGCGCCAAGGTGGTCGCCGATGACCTTCAGTGCCACCTTGCGGCCGAGCCGCGTGTCCGTGGCCTGGTAGGTCACGCTCATGCCGCCCTTGCCGAGCACCGAGTCGATGCGGTAGTGGCCCAGCTGGCGACCGGTGAGGTCCCCCGACACGTCGCCTGTCACGCAGCGCAGCTTAACGCGCCGGTATCCGCTGCCACTGCCGGTTCGCCCAACCGGTCAGCGGACCTGCCTCGCTAGACCTTGCGGACGTCCGCGGCCTGGCTTCGGCCGTCGCGGCCGGACTGGACCTCGAACTCCACCCGATCGCCCTCGTCGAGAGTGCGGAATCCGTCGGCCTGGATGGCCGAATAGTGGACGAAGACGTCCGGACCCTCGGGGGATTCGATGAACCCGTAGCCCTTTTCCGAGTTGAACCACTTGACGGTGCCGACTGCCACGGCGCCCTCCCTCGGGACAAGAATCCGCTGTCCATCAGCGTGCGAAGTGGAGTTCACGCTACCGGAATCAGCGCTCCCGGCAATGGGGTAATCGGCAGATTCCCCTTACGCCTGCGACACTCTCCGGTTGCGCGATTGGACGAGCACGGTTCCCGGTCCGGCGAAATCGAGGACGAGTCCCTCGCCTGTTCGCAGCGACTGCGGACCGCTCGGATCGAGCGCGCGCAACCGGCATTGCACGGTGTCGGGATAGGCGAGGAGATAGTCCGGGCGCACGGTCACGATCTCGCCGCGGCCGAGGTCGAACGAGTCCACCGGGCCGGGCGCGGTGAGCAGGAGCGGGCCGCGGCCGCTGTAATGCTCGAGGAACCCGGAATCGGCGCCGAACAACTGCTGCAGCGGGGCCCAGTTCTGGTCGACGCGGACCGTGCCCGGCCGGGCGAGCACGCCTTCGCGGTGCACCGACCAGCCGGTGGAACCGGTCAATTCGAGCGGATAGACGTCGCCGGGGCCGAGCGGGGCCAGATCGACCCAGCCGCCTTCCTGCGGCGCGGTGAACACCGAAGGGCCGCCCTTGCGGCCGCGGTTCTGGTTCGTCTCGGCCACGTTGAAGCTGCTGGCCAGCAACGATTCCGAGGCGGCTTGCACGGCTTCGCCGGGGGCGAGCAGCACGCGGGCGACGCCGAACCCCGGCGTGTGCCTGGTGTGGACGCGCATGTCAGCGGGGGTTCGCGAGCGCGGCGCGCCCGGGCTGGTTGCGGACCCGAAACTGCATCAGAACTCTCCCCGTACTCCCCGGCTTGTGCCGGGAGAGTGTTGCACGACGGGCAGCAAGAGGGAGGATGGTCCGCGTGATCTCCGTCGACGCCTACCGCGAGACCGTGACCGAACTGCTCGGCCGCGCGCCTGTCCGCACTGTTCCGGTGGCCGAAGCCGCCGGGCTCGTCCTGGCCCGCGACGTGCTCGCTGACGTGGCCCTGCCGCCCTTCGACAACTCCGCGATGGACGGGTACGCCGTGCGCGCGGCGGACGTCGCCGAGGTCCCGGTGACGCTGCCGGTAGCCGACGACATCCCGGCCGGCCGGGTCGACGTCAAGCCGCTGGAATCGGGTACCGCTCAGCGGATCATGACCGGCGCGCCGCTGCCGCCGGGCGCGGACGCGATCGTGATGGTCGAGGACACCGACCGCGGGACCACGGACGTCCAGATCTCCCGCGCGGCCACTGCCGGCAACCACATCCGCCGGATCGGCGAGGACGTCACGAAGGGGACCGTCGCGCTGCACGCGGGCACCGTGCTGAGCCATGCGCACCTGGGCCTCGCCGCCGCGGTCGGTTTGGCGGAGCTCGAGGTGTTCCGGCCGCTGTCGGTGCTGGTGGTGTCGACCGGCACGGAACTGGTGGAAGCCCCGAACCCGTTGCAGCACGGGCAAATCTACGAATCGAACAGCGTGATGCTGGCGGCGGCTCTGCAGGGTCTTGGTTGTCGGGTCGAGGTCGTGCGCAGCGTGGTCGACGACGTGGAGGAATTCCGCAAGATCATCGAGCCGCGGCTGGAGTCGGTGGATCTGCTGCTCACGTCTGGCGGGGTGTCGGCCGGGGCGTATGAAGTGGTGAAGGACGCGCTGACCGGGCAGGGCGTGGAATTCCAGAAGATCGCGATGCAGCCGGGCGGGCCGCAGGGGTGCGGTCGGTGGAATGGCGTGCCGGTGGTGACTTTGCCGGGGAATCCGGTGAGTGTGCTGGTGTCGTTCGAGGCATTTTTGCGACCGGCGGTGCTTTCGGCGATGGGCCATTCGGACGTCGATCGGCGTCGGGTGCGGGCGCGGTTGACTGAGGACATGACGTCCCCTGCTGGGCGACGGCAGTTCCGGCGGGGGTTTTATACGCCGGTTCTTGGTGAGGTGACTGGGGTTGTCGGGCCGCGGGGTGGGCCGGGGTCGCATTTGCTGGCGGCGTTTACGCAGGCCAATTGTTTGATCGTGTTGCCGGAGGAGGTCGCGGCGGCTTCGGAGGGGGATGAGGTTGAGGTGCTGCTGCTTTAGCTCTAGCCGAGGGGGCCGTCCACAGCGAGTGCGACTTGGGGAAAGTCCCGTGCCCGGCGCAAAGGCCCCAGCAGCAGCACCACAAGCGACGCCAGCTGAATGCCCACCATCGCGAACATCGCCGTCCGTACCCCGGCCGCCTGTCCGAGCGCGCCGCCCAGCAAGGCGCCCAGTGGGATGGTGCCGTAGTTGACCATCGACGAGCTCGCGCTGATCCGGCCATAAAGATGGCGCGGGCAATACCGCTGCCGGAACGTCGCGCCCAGCACGTTCGATCCGACCACGCCCGCCGCGATTCCCGCCCCGGCCAGGACGAACAGCGTCAGACCCCACCCTGGTCGGGCCAGCGGGCCGAGCAGCATCGCGGGCACCACCAGCGCCTCGCACCACAGGAATCCCCACGCGGTGCCGGTTCGCCGGGCGACCCGGCTCACCAAGGTCGCACCGAGCACTCCGCCGACTTCGCCCAGGGCGAGCACAAGTCCGACGGCACCCGGTCCCTGGCCGAGCACATCGACCAGGAACACCACTGCCACCGCGTAAAAGCCGTTCAGGGCCAGGTTCGCGACCCCGCCGGACAGGACCAGCGCCCGCAAATACGAATCCCGGGCCACGATTCGCATGCCTTCGGCGATTTCGGCGCGCAAGCGCGTACGCGGGCGAGGAGGCGGGTCGTCCGCACGCAGGAAACCTAGGCACAGCGCGGAAAAACCAAAGCTCAACGCATCCACGAGCACGCCGCTGACCGGTCCGAACGCTGAAGCCAGCAGTCCGGCCAAGCCAGGGCCGCCGACCTGAGCGGCAGATTCAGCGCCCTGAAGCCGGACGTTCGCCCCATGAAGATCCGCATCGTCCACAACGGACGGAAGGAAAGCCCGATAGGCAAGGGAAAAGAACACTGCCGCGGAGCCACCAACCAAGGCGGCAGCCAAGAGCAACCCGACAGAAAGAAACCCCAAAGCCCACGAGATAGGCACAACAAGAAACGTCGCCATCTGAATGACGTCGCAGACCAGCATCACCCGGCGTTTAGGCCACCGGTCAACCCAAGCCCCGGCAGGCAAACCAACCGCAAGCCAGGGAATCCACGCCGCAGCGGTCAGCGAAGCGACCTCGAACGTCGAGGCATGCAGCACCAGCAACGCCACCAACGGAACCGACGCACTGGCCACCGCGCTGCCGACTGTGCTGACCGTCTGTCCAGTCCACAAGAGACGGAACGCGGCACCCCTCACGGCTCAGCTCTGAAACCGCGCCCGAACACGAACACCGACTGCCGTTCCACCGAAGGATCAGAAGCCGCTTTGGCACCGAATTCCGCGAACAACGCAGCCATCCGCTCATTCAGCTCCGCCAATTCCGCGGACGTCAACCGCATCCACGCATCAGAAGAGAACCACGCATCACGCCATTCCGCGGGAGCCGTCTCCATTTCCGAAAGCCAGCCCCGGGACAACGTCATCTGCCGATCGAGGCTCACCGTCTCCGCGACCTCCGTCACCGGATCCC
Source organism: Amycolatopsis halotolerans (assembly GCF_042647905.1). Taxonomy (NCBI): domain Bacteria; kingdom Bacillati; phylum Actinomycetota; class Actinomycetes; order Pseudonocardiales; family Pseudonocardiaceae; genus Amycolatopsis; species Amycolatopsis halotolerans. The sequence continues at coordinate 571,333 of NZ_JBHRWI010000020.1, read as the reverse complement.
CGACGAAATCCGAAGTGGCCCAGGACAACGCCTCGGAAGGACGCCGCCACCACCGCTCCCGCCGGTCCCGCGCCAGTTCCGGCGCTTCGACCACCAAACCGGCACCGGAAAGCACCTTCAGGTGATGGCTCACATTGCCCACCGCCTGACCGGTTTTCTCCGCGAGCACCGACGCGGTGGCCGGGCCGTCGAGTTTCAGCATGTCCAGCAGGCGGCGGCGCAGCGGATGCGACATCGCGGCCAGCACTTGGGAATCGCGGACCTCCATGATTCACAAGAGTAGTTGTACAACAGCTCTTGTGCAATAGGGCGAAGGTATCCTCGCGAGCATGGGCATCATCCTGTGGATCGTCTTCGGCGCGCTGGTCGGCTGGATCGCGAACCTCGTGGTCGGCGGCCGGGAGCGGCAGCGGCAGGGCTGTCTCGTCAGCGTGCTGGTCGGCGTGGTCGGGGCGGCCCTCGGCGGATTCGTCTACCGGCTCGCGACCGGCGAGCAGCAACACTTCGAGTTCGATTTCCCGAGCTTCGGCGTCGCCATCCTGGGCGCGATCGTGCTGCTTCTCGTGTTGCGGCTGGTCAGCGCCGCGACCGCGAGCCGCCGCGATCGTGACCGTTGGTAACGGTTTCCCGACGATCTGTCAGAACACCCCGGTCGCGGACTAAACTGACCCGTTCCGCGCCCGGGTGCGTGCTTCGTCGGGGGACGCATGCACCCGGGCCGCGTCCCGCACGAGCCGGGCGGCGTGAACAGGGTCGACGAGCTGGGGAACGGGTGCCGAGAGGACATCCCGGCGCCAGGCGCGCAACAGTTGCGCGAGCAGATCGGGTACCGCCATCGTCTCCCTCGCCAGGTCGGCCCGGGCACCGGTCCCGAGCGGCGTCAACTACCCGGTGTTATCGGATTGTTCGACGCGTCGTTACCGGTTTGTGGTCGCGCCCACCCGCGCCGGGGCAACCCTTACGACCAGGGGCCGCCGGGTCCGCCGCAGGCGGGCGGTAGCGTGGGGAAGCCCAAATCGGACCCTTACACCGACCGAGACGAACAGCGGGGAACTCGACCCATGAGCGGCCAGCCCACCGGTAACCCCCTCGCGCACGCTGTCCAGCTGGCCCGCGAGACGTTCCCGCCGATGCACCCGGCAGGACGGCCGTTCCTCCTCGGCGGTCTGGCCGCGACGATCGTGGCGCGCCGGTTCTCCAAGCGCCTCGGCGTGGCCGGCGCGCTCGTCACGGCGGGCATGACGGCCTTCTTCCGCGAGCCGAAGCGCGTGCCCCCGCTGCGGGACAACGTCGCGATCTCGGCCGCCGACGGCACCGTCTCGCTCATCGAAGAAGCGGTTCCGCCCGCCGAGCTCGGCCTGCCCGCCGAGCCGCGGATGCGGGTGAGCGTGTTCCTCTCCGTCTACGACGTGCACGTCCAGCGCACGCCGGCGGCGGGCGTGATCTCGAAGGTCGCGTACAAGCCGGGCAAATTCCTTTCCGCGGACCTCGACAAGGCGAGCGAGGTCAACGAGCGCAATTCGCTGGTGCTGCACACGGTCGACGGCCACGAGCTCGTCGTCGTGCAGATCGCCGGGCTGGTCGCGCGCCGCATCCGGTGCGACGTCCGCGAGGGCGACAAGGTGGCCGCCGGCGAGACCTACGGCATCATCCGCTTCGGCTCGCGCGTCGACACCTACCTGCCGCCGGGCAGCCGGGTCGTGGTGGCCAAGGGCCAGCGGACCGTCGGCGGCGAAACCGTGCTCGCCGAACTTCCTGCGCTGGGAGAAAGCTGACCATGGTCCGCGTGACCACCCCGGGCGTCCGGCTGCTGCCGAACGCGATCACCGTGCTCGCGCTCTGCGCCGGTCTCTCCTCGGTGCAGTTCGCCCTCACCGGCAACTACGCGATGGCGATCGGCTCGATCGGCATCGCCGCCGTCCTCGACAGCCTCGACGGCCGCATCGCCCGCCTGCTCGACGCGACGTCCAAGATGGGAGCCGAACTCGACTCGCTGTCGGACGGCATCTCGTTCGGCGTCGCGCCCGCGCTGGTGCTCTACATCTGGCAGGCGCACGGCGACCGCATCGGCTGGGTCGCGTCGCTGATCTTCGCGGTCTGCATGATCCTGCGGCTCGCCCGCTTCAACACGCTGCTCGACGACACCGACCAGCCGGCGTACGCCGCCGAGTTCTTCGTCGGCGTGCCCGCGCCGGCCGGCGGTCTGGTCGCGATGCTGCCGCTGATCGCCACGCTGCAGTGGGGCGAGGGCTGGTGGTCGGAGCAGTACGTGGTGCTGGTGTGGACCATCGCGGTCGCCGCGCTGCTGATCAGCCGCATCCCGACGCTGTCGCTCAAGACCGTGAAGGCCCCGGCGAAGGCGATCGCGCCGCTGTTGGTGGGCGTCGGTCTGCTGGCCGCCGCGATCATCGTGTTCCCGCTGGTGGCGCTGGCGGTCGCGCTGGTGCTGTACCTGCTGCACATCCCGTATTCGGTCTACCGGCACCGCTGGCTCGCCGCGCACCCGGAGGCCTGGGAGGTGCCGCCGCGGGAACGCCGTGCGATCCGCCGGGCCCGCAGCCACCGACGGCTGCGGTTGCGTCCGGCCTCGGGCCGGGTCGCCGGTGCGGCGATGCGCGCGGTGCGGCGCACGAACTCGGACCTGGTGCGGAGCCGGAACCTGCGGGAGCGGGACCACAGCTCGGCCACGTCCGGGCCGACCCAGCGGCGTCGCAGCTGGCGTCGGATCGGCATTCGCCGCCGGTAGTTTCAGGCCTTTCCCAGCGCGGACACCAGCAAGTTCAGTTGTGCCTCGAAGTCCTGTCGACAGTCGGCGTCGGTCAGCACCGGCAACAGGCGGTGCAGGTGCGGCGTCTCGCTGGGCGTCGCCATGCGGCGGAACCAGTCGTCGACCGGCTCGGCGCGGTCTAGCGGTGCCCCAGCGAGGCCGGTTTCCTCGGTGAGTGCGGCACCGAACGTGAGGCCGGTCAGCGAGCGATACGCGCGCACGGCCTCGGTGTCGTCCAGCCCGGCGTCCAGCAAGGCGCCGAGCATGCTGTCGATCACCTTCAACGCCCCTGGCGACCGCGGATTGGCCTCGTCCGCGACCAGGGTCCGCAGCACCGCCGGATGCTGCCGGAACTGCGCGTAAAGCCCCTCAGCCAGGCCGCGGACCCGGACGTCCCACGGCGCGGCCGGGTCAGGCACCGGGACCGCCTCGAACATCCGGGCCACGAGACCGTCCAGCAGATCGCCCTTGTTCCGCACGTGGTTGTAGAGCGACATCGCTTCGACGCCCAGCTCCGCGGCGAGCTTGCGCATCGACAGGGCCGCCATGCCGTGCTGGTCGACGAAAGCGAGCGCCGCGTCGAGCACCTTCTCGCGCGTCAGGGTTTCCCGGACCATCCCGCCAGCTTACGGCGTAAGTCCTCGACAGCCTTGTACTTACACCGTACGCTTACATTGTAAGTAAGGCCTGGGAGGTCACAGTGGATGCCGTCACCCTGCTCACCACGACCCGTTCCGTCCGGCGCAAGCTCGACCTTGAGCGACCGGTACCGAAGACCGTGCTCGAGGACTGCCTGCGGATCGCCCAGCAGGCCCCGGCCGCCGGTTCCCTGCTCGCCGCCCAACGTTGGGTCGTCGTGCTCGATCCCGCGATGCGCAAAGAAATCGCCGCCGTCACCCGGGACGCCGCGGAGGAATCGTGGCGGAAGTACGGCCACCTCGTCGACAAGCGGATGCTGGACTCGGCTCGATACCTCGTCGAGCACCTCGACCAGGTGCCCGCGCTGGTGCTGCCGTGCATGCCCGGGCCGGTGCCGACGGGTACCGCCGAGCTTTCCGCCTACTACGGCTCGATCTACCCGGCGATCTGGAGCTTCCAACTCGCCTTGCGCACGCACGGGCTGGCCAGTTCGCTGTGCAGCTACCACCTCGGCGGCAGGGAGGCGGATGTCGCGCGGATTCTCGGGATTCCGGAGGACGTCACGCAGATCGGCCTGCTCGCGGTGGCGTATTCAGCCCAGCAGGAGTTCTCCCCTGCCGTCCGTCCGCCGGTCGGTGACATCCTGTCCTTCGACGGCTGGGCGAAGCAGTAGCTCGGGCGTTGAAGGACAGCCGACGAGTTCGAGGGGCCGAGATGGCTGAGAGCGTGCGTCCCGCCTGGGTCGACGACGACCTGTTCCCGTTCGAGAGCCGCTTCGTCGACATCGACGGGCACACCGTTCACTACGTCGACGAGGGATCCGGCCCCACACTGCTGTTCCTGCACGGCAACCCGACCTGGTCGTTCCTCTGGCGCGACGTGATCCGCGCCCTGCGCGACGACTTCCGGTGCGTCGCCCTCGACTACCCGGGCTTCGGGCTCTCGACGGCAAAGCCCGGCTATCGCTGCCTGCCCGAGGAGCACGCCGACGTGGTCACCGGGTTCGTCGACGCGCTCGGCCTCAGCGGGGTCACGTTGGTCGGACAAGACTGGGGCGGCCCGATCGGCTTGGCCGCCGCACAGCGCCTGCCGGGAGTTTTCGAACGGCTGGTGCTCGTCAACGCCTGGGCCTGGCCGGTCAACGGCGACCCGTATTTCGAGGCTTTCGGCCGCATCGCCGGCGGACCTCCGATGCGCTTCCTGGCGCGTCGGCTCAACCTCGTCGTCAAGGCGTTTCTCCCGATGGGCCACCGAAAGCGGAAGCTGACCGAGGCCGAGATGACTCACTACCGCCGTGCGATGGACACGCCCGAGCGTCGCCAGGCCTCCGGCGTGCTCCCCGGCCGGATGCTCGCCAGCCGGGCCTTCTTCGCCGACCTCGAGGCCGGCCTTCCCGACCTCCCGACGCTGATCGTGTGGGGCAACGCTCAAATCGGTTTCCGGCCCCGCGAGCGCGAGCGGCTGGAAGCGGCCTTCCCGAATCATCAGACCGTAAGCCTTGACGGCGTAGGGCTTTACGTGGAGTCCGACGCGCCCGAGGAGTTCGTCGCCGCGATCCGCGACTGGTCAGTGACGCCCTGAGCGGCCTTTCGTTCGCCCACAACCGCCCGTCGGTTCATTAGGGTGAGGAGCGTGAGCGATCCGCAGATCACCCTGACCGTCCGGCACACGCCGTCCGCGCTCGACGCGCGGCGGGGGGTTGTCCGGCTGCACCCCGAAGTGCTCGACGCGCTCGGCCTGCGGGCCTGGGACGCCGTGCACCTCACTGGCGCGCGGCGCAGCGCCGCCTTGGCCGCGCCCGCCGCCGAGGAAGCGATGCCGGGTGTCGTGCTGACCGATGACGTCACCATGTCGAACCTCGGCGTCGCCGAGGGCGGCGAGGTCGTGGTCTCGCCGGCAGAGGTCATCGCTGCCCGCACGGTCACTGTGTCCGGGTCTCGGCTGGCGTCTGTTTCGGTGTCGCCGCAGACGTTGCGGCTCGCGCTCACTGGCAAGGTTTTGACCCGTGGCGACGCGGTTTCCCTGTTGCCGCAAGACCTCGCGCCCGCACCGGGATCGGACGTCGCCGCTGTGCGTGGGCAGTTGTCCCGCGTAATCGGGGCGACCTGGACCAACGAGCTGCTGACCGTCACGGCGACCGAACCGGCTGGCGTTGTCGTGGTCGGACCGTCCACTGTGGTCAGCTGGCGGGACGGCGCCCGCACTGGCGCGCCAACTAGCGAACCGTCGGTGCGCACCGCGACCGCGCTCGTCCGCACCACCGCTGTCACCGCGGCCGAGGACTACCTCGACGCGGAGATCGTCGAGGAGGTCGTCACCGAGGCTCGCGAGGAGGAGCTGGACGAGCCGGTGCCGGTCGCTGACCTGGTCGGGGCCGAGGGCGCGGCGCGCAAGCTGGCCGAGTGGTTCGACCTGGCGTTCCACCGGCCGGAGCTGCTGGCGAAACTGGGCACTTCGGCGCATCTGGGCGTGCTGCTGTCCGGGCCGGAAGGCGTCGGCAAGGCCACGCTGGTGCGGTCGGTCGCCGCGGCGGAGAAGGTGCGCGTGGTGTCGGTGACCGCGCCGAATATCGCTGTGCTGGAACCGAATGCGGCACACCGTTCGCTGCGCGAGGCCATCGACCGGGCCACCGGCGGCGACGGTCCAGGCGTGCTGTTGATCAACGACATCGACGCGCTGCTCCCGGCCACGCAGCCGCCTCCGGTGGCGACGGTGGTGCTGGAAGAACTGCGCGCCGCACTGCGCCAAGACGGGCTGGCTGTGGTGGCGACGACCGCGCGGGCCGAGTCGGTGGATCCGCGGCTGCGCGGCGCTGACCTGCTCGATCGCGAGCTGGGGCTGCCATTGCCGGAAGCGAAAACGCGCGTCGAATTGCTGCGGATCCTGCTCCGCGACGTGCCGGTCGAATCCGGTGCCGACCTGGGTGTACTCGCCGAACGGACGCCCGGTTTCGTCGCCGCCGACCTGCTCGCGCTGCGCCGGGACGCGGCGTTGCGGGCCGCGTTGCGTCAGCGGGACGTCGAGGAACCCAAGATCTCCCAGCAGGATCTGCTCGACGCGCTGGCCACCGTCCGGCCGATCTCGCTGTCCACTTCGGACAATCTGGCCACCGGCGGGCTGACGCTGGACGACGTCGGCAACATGACGTCGGTCAAGGAAGCGCTCACCGAAACCGTGCTGTGGCCGCTGCGCTACCCGGATTCCTTCGCCCGGCTAGGCATCGAACCGCCGCGCGGCGTGCTGCTGTACGGCCCGCCCGGCGGCGGCAAGACGTTCCTCGTCCGGGCGCTCGCGGGCACCGGCGCGCTGAACGTATTCGCGATCAAGGGCGCGGAACTGCTGGACAAATGGGTCGGCGAATCGGAACGCGCGGTCCGCGACCTCTTCCGTCGGGCCGCTGACGCCGCCCCCTCGCTGATCTTCCTCGACGAGATCGACGCGCTCGCCCCGCGCCGCGGCCAGTCGTCCGACTCCGGCGTGGCCGACCGCGTGGTCGCCGCGCTGCTCACCGAACTGGACGGCGTGGAGCCGATGCGCGAGGTCGTCGTGCTGGGCGCGACGAACCGGCCCGAGCTCGTCGACCCGGCTTTGCTGCGTCCCGGACGCTTGGAGCGGCGGATCTACGTCCCGCCGCCGGACGCCGAATCCCGTGCCGCGATCCTCGCCGCGACGGCCAAGCACACTCCGCTGGCGTCCGATGTGGACCTCGCGGCCACCGCGGAAGCGCTGGAGGGCTACTCGGCCGCCGACTGCGCCGCGCTGATCCGAGAGGCGGCGCTGACGGCGATGCGCGAGTCGCTGGAGGCGCGCGAGGTGACCGCGGCGCATCTGGACAAGGCTCGCGAGGCGGTGCGGCCTTCGCTGGACGCGGCGCAGTTGGCGACTCTGGAGGCTTACGCGCAGGCGCAGCAGGAGCGGTGAGCTGCTCGTGAGTGTTGGCTCCGGTTAGAACCGGCACCAGCGCTCGCGACCTACTCCGCCCGTCGCGCCGAACCGCACGCCCTCCGCAGCCGCCGATTTCGCCCGCTCGGAACCGACCGAAGCGGCGCGGCGCGCGATGTCGAGGTCCGTGAGGGCCACCCTGAGGGACTCTGATTCCCTCAGGGTTCCCCTCACGGACCTCCGCGGGAGCGAAGCCACGCGGCTCGGCGGACATGACAAAGCCCGCGCCGTAGCGCGGGCTGTCACCGGTATCGGAGAAGGTCAGCTGCCCTTGTGTCCGCCGGGCTGGTAGTCCTTCGTGATGATCACGATCACGCCGGGGTTCGAGTTCTGGATGCCGTCGAACCGGGGCTGGGCCTGGAAGCCGAACTCCTTGGCCAGTTGCTTCGCGGCGGCTTCCTCGTCGGTGCCCGGCCGGAAGTAGGCCGTGGTCGCCGGGATGTTGCCCTGCGAGTAGTTGCCGACCTCGGCGACGTTCCAGCCCGAACCGCGGAAGTCGGCGGCGGCCTGTTCGGCGAGGTGCTTGACCAGCGAGTTGTTGTAGACGCGCAGCGTGACCCACTTGTTCGAGGCCTGCTGGTCCGGACCCGCCTGGCCCGGCTGCCCGGGCTGCTGGCCCGGCTGGCCGCCGGGCTGTCCGGGCTGGCCCGACGCCGGAGCCGAGGACGCGGCGGACGACGAGGCCGGGGCTGACGAGGCGGGCGCCGACGAAGGCGCGGAGCTGGGCGCCGCCGAGGACGACTGTTCCGGCGCGGACGACGAGCCGCCGGGTGCGGTGGGCTCGCCGGACGTGCTCGGTCCGGCGTTCTGGTCGCCGCTCGTGTTGAGCACGGTGACCCCGCCGATGACGGCCGCGACCACCGCGATCCCGATCAGCGCGACTCCCGCGGCCTTCAACGGCCGGGACAGTCCCGAGAAGACGCTCATGACAGCTCGATCCCCAACCGCCGGGCCCCGCGTTTGCGCTGACGGGCGGCGCGCGTTTTGCGCAGCCGCTTGACCAGCATCGGATCGGCCGCGACGGCCTCCGGCTTGGCCAGCAGCGTGTTCAGCAACTGGTAGTAACGGGTGGAAGACAGTCCGAAGCGCTCCCGGATGGCGTTCTCCTTCGCCCCGGCGTGGCGCCACCACTGCCGCTCGAACGCGAGAATGTCCAGTTCGCGCTCGGTCAGGCCACCGACATTTTCCGGCGGCGACGGCTGGTTTTCAGCCATCGACTCCGCGGCGTCCATGCGGTCCTCGCAATCGGTGTCGGCAGTCCTTCCGCGGGCGTCATTCAACCACGGAACCCATGCTCGACATGGGCATCCGACACGGCGCGTCACGGTCCGATCCAGGTGTACCAGAAGGGTCCGACTAAACTCGGCGTCCGTGACCGTCCACCCCATCTGCATCGCCGGCGAACCCGTGCTGCACCAGCCCACGCGCGAGATCACCGAGTTCGACGACAAGCTCGCCACCCTCGTCGAGGACATGTTCGAGACCATGTACGCGGCCGAGGGCGTGGGCCTCGCGGCCAACCAGATCGGGCTCGACCTGCGAGTGTTCGTATACGACTGCCCGGACGACGAGGGCGTCGAGCACAAGGGCGTGGTGGTCAACCCGAAGCTCGAGACATCGGAGATCCCGGAGACCATGCCCGACCCGGACGACGACTGGGAGGGCTGCCTCTCCGCCCCGGGCGAGTCGTACCCGACCGGGCGCGCCACGTGGGCGAAGGTGACCGGCTTCGACGTCGAGGGAAATCCGATCGAGGTCGAGGGCACCGGTTACTTCGCGCGCTGCCTCCAGCATGAGACCGATCACCTAGACGGCTTCATCTATCTGGACCGTCTCGTCGGCCGCCACGCGCGCGCGGCGAAGAAGATGCTGAAGAAGAACAAGTGGGGCACGCCCGGCCTGACCTGGCTGCCCCCCAAGGAACCGGCAGACGCCTGACCCCACGCCACACCTTCCGGACCACAACCCAAGACCGCTCCCGCTTCCGGACCACAGCCCAAGACCGCACCCGTTTCCGGACCACAACCCGAGATCGCGCTGGTTTCTGGACTGAGCGATTCGCCCGGCCCCCAGGCCGGGCGAATCGGGAGGGAAGAAACCAGCTTCCCGGCGATCTCGGCGCCACGGCGAAGCCGGGGCAATCAAACGGAGCCGGGGCAATCAAACGGAGCCGGGGCAATCAAACACAGCCCTTGTGCCGAACCGACACGGCATGGCATCGTCGGACGAGCAACCTCAACCGAATGCAACGCGGGAGCTCGCGCCTTGGCGGGCTGAGAGGGTGGCTGGTGTCCATCTCGCGGACACCCGGCGTCACCGACCGCATGAACCTGACCGGGTAATGCCGGCGTAGGGAGTGAACGTCGTTGACGACGCTGGAAAATCAGGGTGCCATCGCCCCGTCCGTCACCACCGGGCCGATCACCGGCTCGCACAAGGTCTATCACCGCACCGAATCCGGGCTGCGGGTTCCGGCGCGGCGGATCGACCTGTCGAACGGGGAGCATTTCGACGTGTACGACACGTCGGGGCCCTACACCGATCCGGACGCGAACATCGATGTCCACAATGGACTGCACCCGCTTCGGTCCGGCTGGGCTGACGGCCGGGCGCACAACACCCAGCTGGGCTGGGCGAAAGCCGGGGTGATCACCCGGGAAATGGAGTTCATCGCCGCGCGCGAACGCTGTACTCCGGAGTTCGTGCGGGACGAGGTCGCCCGCGGGCGCGCGGTGATTCCGGCCAACCGCAAGCACCCGGAGACCGAGCCGATGATCATCGGCAAGAACTTCCTGGTGAAGATCAACGCCAACATGGGAAATTCGGCCGTCTGGTCCTCTGTGGAGGAAGAGGTCGACAAGATGGTGTGGGCCACCCGCTGGGGCGCCGACACGATCATGGACCTCTCCACCGGCAAGCGGATTCACGAGACGCGCGAGTGGATCGTGCGCAACTCGCCGGTCCCGGTCGGCACCGTGCCGATCTACCAGGCGCTGGAAAAGGTCAACGGGGAGCCGGAAAAGCTTACCTGGGAGATCTACCGCGACACCATCATCGAGCAGTGCGAGCAGGGCGTCGACTACGTCACGGTGCACGCCGGCGTGCTGCTGCGCTACATCCCGCTGACCGCGCGCCGGGTCACCGGCATCGTCAGCCGCGGCGGGTCGATCATGGCCGCCTGGTGCCTCGCGCACCACCAGGAATCCTTCCTGTACACGCATTTCTCCGAGCTGTGCGAGATCCTGCGCGAGTACGACGTCACGTTCTCCCTCGGCGACGGCCTCCGTCCCGGCTCGATCGCGGACGCCAACGACCGCGCGCAGTTCGCCGAACTGGAAACCTTCGGCGAGCTGACGCACATCGCCCGCGAGCACGACGTGCAGGTGATGATCGAGGGCCCCGGCCACGTGCCGATGCACAAGATCAAGGAAAACGTTGAGCTGGAGGAAAAGCTCACCGGCGAGGCTCCGTTCTACACGCTCGGCCCGCTCGCCACCGACATCGCTCCGGCGTACGACCACATCACCTCGGCGATCGGTGCGGCGCAGATCGGCTGGTACGGCACGGCGATGCTGTGCTACGTCACGCCGAAGGAGCACCTCGGCCTGCCCAACCGCGACGACGTCAAGACCGGCGTGATCACCTACAAGATCGCCGCGCACGCCGCCGACCTCGCCAAGGGCCACCAGTACGCGCAGGACTGGGACGACGAATTGTCCAAGGCCCGCTTCGAATTCCGGTGGAACGACCAGTTCAACCTGTCGCTCGACCCGGACACCGCGCGGGCTTTCCACGACGAGACGCTGCCCGCGGAACCGGCGAAGACCGCGCACTTCTGCTCGATGTGCGGGCCGAAGTTCTGCTCGATGCGGATCACGCAGGACGTGCGCAAGTACGCCGAGGAGCACGGTCTGTCCTCTGTGGAGGCTATCGAGGCGGGCATGGCCGAGAAGTCCGCGGAGTTTTCCGAGCAGGGCAACAAGGTCTACCTGCCCGTGGTCAACCAGTGACAGTCACCCCTCGTACCGCCCTCACCATCGCCGGATCCGATTCCGGCGGTGGTGCGGGCGTGCAGGCGGACCTGCGCACGTTCTTCGCCAACGGAGTGCACGGACTAGTCGCGCTCACCGCGGTCACCGTGCAGAATTCACTTGGCGTGCAAGGGTTCTCCGAGATTCCGGTCGACGTCGTCACCGCGCAGATCAAAGCGGTCGCCGAGGACATGGGCGTCAACGCGGCGAAGACCGGCATGCTCGCCACCGCGGAAATCATTCAGGCAGTGGCGAAAACGCTGGATAAAGTCCACATCGGACGCACCACGGACACGCCCTTCGTGGTCGATCCGGTGGCCGCGTCGATGACCGGCCACGCGCTGCTGCGCGAAGAAGCGCTGGAAGCGATCCGCACGGAATTGTTCCCGCGCGCCACGCTCATCACGCCGAACCTCGACGAGGTCCGGCTGCTGACCGGCGTCAGCGTTACCGAAACAAAGAGCCAACACGCAGCCGCGGAAGCGTTGCTGGAGTTCGGTTCCCAGTGGGTCCTGGTCAAGGGCGGCCACCTCCACGACGCCGCCGATTGCGTCGACCTGCTCACCGACGGCTCAGCGGTGATCGAGCTGAGCGGCCCGCGCATCGACACGGAAAACACCCACGGCGGCGGCGACACCATGGCGTCGGCGATCACCTCGTCGCTCGCGAAGGGCGCGGACGTGCCCACTGCGGTCGCGGAGGCGAAACGGTTTATCGAACGCTGTGTTCTGGAGGCTTATCCGCTGGGTGCGGGTGTCGGCCCGGTTTCCCCGTTCTGGCGGCTCGCGAACCCGCAGTGAATGCGACACTGGCCGGATGAGCGAGACACCGGAAGCGTTGTGGGCGCGGCTGCCGCTTGAGGTTCAGCACGAGGTCGACGGTCTGGTCACCGAGCACCGCACCGCTTCGGCGGTCAAAACGATCCGCAAATCGGGCGTCACGCCGCGACCGGGGATCGCCGAAGCGCAAGCGGTGTACCAGTATCGGATGTCAGTGCTGAAGCCGCCGCCGCGGTTCTAGCCGCGCGAATCCACCGTTGGCAGCACGGTCGTGAGGCCGGTCCAATCGGACGTCACCACGGAAGCGTGCTGCTTGGCCAGTTCAGCCACGCGTTGAGTCGCCTGGTCGACGGTCGGGTTGTGGTCGTCGATAGCGGGTGCGACGTTCTGCCCGTCCGTCATCACCACGTAGTAGTGGTTTTCGTCGTACCAGGACATCCCGGCCTTCGCGAGCCATTCGCTCGCGTCCCCGTCGAAAACGACAAACCACGGTTTCTGCTCCGCGGAGTATTTGTCGCGCGGGTCGCCGCCCGCGGCGCCGTGCACGGTCGGGAAGATCTGCACTGAATTCAGCTTTCCGGCGGCCTTCTGATCCAGCAGGTAACCGGCGTACTCGACGTCGGTGTGCAGCGTGTCCGTCGGGTTTCCCTCTTCGACCGTGCCGGGGATGATCTCGGTGAGCACCTTGCCCCGCAACGCGTCCAGTGTCGGCCAATTGTCCGCTTTGGATGCTTCATCGAGCGTGGCGTGGGTGCCGAGGAGATCGGCGGGCTTGAACACGGCATCGCCAAGGTGGTCGCGGAAGGCAGCGTCGAGCTGAGCCGGGCCGAGGCCGGTATTCGCCGAGAAGCCGGTCTTCATTTCGATCTTCAGCGTGAGCGGCGCGTGCCCAGGATGTGCGCCGAGCCAGATCCGGATGTCGTCCAGGCACGATTCGAGGTCCTTGTTCGTCCCGCCGGAGTAAAGGTCCGCCGCCGAATGCGCGTCGACGCAATTGTTGCTGTTGCCCAGCGGATTGGAGTGGCTGACCTTCCATTCGTGGGTGAAGAAGTCCGGCCAGACGTCGAGTTCGAGCAGCGACGAGCCGTTGTCCAGCGCCTGGGCGAGGTACGGGTACGCGGCCGGGTCGTAGGTGTTGTGCACGCCGACGGTGGTCATGTGGGAGAGCTTGGGGCTGTCCGCGCTGGCGACCCCCGGTACCGCCAGCGTGGACAGGAGCAGGAGACCGGCCGCGGCGAGCTTCACTGATGTCTCCTTCGTCACGGGGACCAGCACGAACACTTACTGTGCCATCGTGGTGGACTGTGAATGAAGCACAGTTGCCTCAATGGACCAGACCAGAAGTCGGAACGCGCACATGACTGAGAACCCGAGCCCGCCCTCCGCGCTCACCATCGCCGGATCGGACTCCGGCGGGGCCGCCGGGCTGCAGGCGGACCTGCGGACCTTCCTCACCTGCGGGGTGCACGGCCTGGTCGCGGTCACCGCGGTCACCGTCCAGAACACGCTCGGCGTGCACGACCGCGCCGATCTGCCGCCGCGCATCGTGGCCGGGCAGATCGAAGCGGTCGCCGAGGACATGGGCGTCGGCGCGGCGAAGACCGGCATGCTCGCGTCCGCGGAGATCATCCACGCGGTCGCGGCGGCCTGCGACAAGGCCGGGATCGGGCGCGACGGCGCGATTCCGTTCGTGGTCGACCCGGTGGCCGCGGCGATGACCGGCCAGTCGCTGTTCGACGACAACGGCCTCGCCGCGCTGCGCGACGAACTCCTGCCGCGCGCCACCGTGCTCACGCCGAACCTGGACGAGGTGCGGCTGCTGACCGGCATGACCGTGACCGACCGCGATGGCATGCACACCGCGGCCGTCGTGCTGCACCAACTGGGCCCGAAGTACGTGCTGGTGAAGAGCGGCCACCTGCAGTCCGACCCGGAGTGCGTCGACCTGCTCTTCGACGGCACGACGTTCGTGGAGCTGCCCGGACCGCGCTGGAAGACCCCGCACACGCACGGCGCCGGCGACACCATGGCGTCCGCGCTGACCGCCGGGCTGGCGAAGGGCATGTCGGTGGTCGAAGCGGCACGCTACGGCAAGTGGTTCGTCTCGCAGGCCGTCGAACACTCGTACCCGATGGGTGCGAAAGTCGGCCCGGTGTCGGCGTTCTGGCGGCTGGCCCCGGAGGAGCGCTAGCCCTCGTCGGAGATCAGGGCCTCCAGCGCGGGCAGCGCGGCGATGATCGACTCGCGGGCCTCGGGCGTGAGGCGGTCGAGGCGGCGGTTGAGTTCCTGCACGCGGGTGGAGCGCACGCCGGAGACGAGACGTTCGCCTTCCTCGGTGGCGCGGGCGAGCCAGGCGCGGCGGTCGACCGGGTCGGACTCGCGGGTGACGTAACCGGCCTCCACCAGCGTGGCCACGATCCGCGACATCGTGGCCGCCGCGACGCCTTCCTTCGCGGCGAGGTCGCCGAGGCGCAGCTCGCCGAAGTGCACGAGCGTGGCGAGCGCCGAGATAGAACCGTGCCCAGGCCCGGGCGCGCCGGCCTGGCGCAGCGAGCGGGAAAGCCGTCCCACCGCTAGGTACAACCGGCCCGTTACGTCCTGGACCGAGGAAAGAGTCACGATCGGCTCCTTCTGACGCTGGTGCCCGCCGCTGGGTGCGCCGGAAAGGGTGCCGTCAACCATACGGCGTACCCGTGCACAATCCGCGTCAAGCGCGGGCGAAATCACCATTACCCCGCCATTTGTGCAGCTTGCCCGCCCATTTAGAGCACTGACACGTCGAGCGGAAGCTCCGCCGGCGGCGGCAGTGGCGCGGCCGTCTCCGCTCGGAACGACTGCAGCAGATAGCCCGCGAGCCTAAGCGACGCCGCCGGTGCCGCGGCACCCGCGCCCGACCGCAGCCCGCCGTTCGCCAGCAAGACCAGCGACAGGTCGGAAACCGCGAAGTCCGCCCGCAGCGCACCGGCTTCTTGCGCCCGGCGGATCAACTCGACGAAACCCCGCAGCGCCCGGTCCCGAAACTCCGCGAAACGCGCCTGATCCGGCAGCGAGGTCACGATCGCGGCAGAAAAACCGTGGTTGCGCGCCTGCATCGCGCACACTTCCTCGATCACCCGGCAGAAGCCGCGCCACGGGTCGGGGTCGGCGAGCGCCTCGTCGAGCATCCCCGCGCATTCGGCCATCGGCTCGGCGAAGGCTTCGGCGACCAGGTCGTCCTTGGTCGGGAAATGGCGGTACACCGTGGCCACGCCGAGACCCGCGCGGCGCGCGAGTTCGCTCATCGACACGTCCAGGCCCTCGGTCTCGAAGGTGCGCTTCGCGACGTCGAGAATCCGCGCACGATTGTGGGCGGCGTCGGTGCGCAACCGAGTCGGTTTTTCCGGCACTCTCTCACTTTACGCGAATCGGAAGACCCTTTCCACTTTCCGTGCTAGAAGTGGAACATGCCTTCCACTTCGATGCGAGCCATCACCTACGACCGCTACGGACCGCCGGAAGTCCTGCGCGAGACCACTGTCCCGACACCGGTGCCCGGCCCCGGCGAAGTCCTCGTCCGGGTGCGCGCGCTCTCGGTCAACGGCGGCGAACTCTCCATGCGGTCCGGGAAGCTGCTTCCGTTCAGCGGCAAGCGTTTCCCCAAGCGGATCGGCGTGGACCTGGTCGGCGAGGTGGCGGAACCCGGAACGAGCCGGTTCGCCGTCGGCGACCTCGTCTGGGGCGGCGGGCGGCGGATGGGCACCGCCGCCGAGTACTACGTGATGGCCGCCGATCGGCTGGACCACGTGCCTGCCGGGCTGGATCCCGCGCAAGCCGCGTCGCTGGCGGTGGGTGTCACCGCGATTACCGCGCTGCGCGACAAAGCCCATCTGAAGCCGGGCGAACGCCTGCTGATCCGCGGCGCGACGGGCGGAGTCGGTTTTGTGGCGACGCAGCTCGGCAAAGCCATGGGCGCACACGTGACCGGGCTGACGAGCGCCAAGAACCTAGAACTGGCAAGGGAACTCGGGGCGGATGTCGCGCTCGATTACCGCGATCCTGGTAACCTGGGAAGGTTCGACGTCATTCTCGACACCGTCGGCCGCGACCTCGACGCGTTCCGGCGGCTGCTGACCCCGCGCGGACGGATGGTCGCGATCGCGTTCGACCTCGACCGTCCGGTCCGCACACTGGGTTACGTGGCGGCGAACTCGCTGCGCCCGAACCGGTGGGTGCGCGGTTTCAGCGGGAACCCCAAGGCGGATCTGCTCGCTGATCTGAGCCGGTGGGTGAATGCCGGGTTGGTGCGACCGTTGGTGGACCGGGTGTTTCCGTTGGCGGACATCGCCGAGGCACACCGCACGCTGGAAAACGGCGGTGTGCGCGGCAAAATCGTCGTCGAGGTGTAGGTCAGCGAGGCGGACTGGACGCCTGCGCCCAAAACCGCTGCGGCACCCGGCCCGCGCCGCGCGCCAAATACCCGGCCTCCACCGCACTCCGCATCGCCAACGCCATCCGTTCCGGATCCGCCGCCCGGGTCACCGCCGTTGACAGAAGCACTGCCGAGCAGCCGAGCTCCATCGCCAGCGTCGCGTCCGACGCGGTACCGATCCCCGCGTCCAGCACGATCGGCACCGACGCGCGCGAGACGATCAGTTCGATGTTGTGCGGGTTCCGGATGCCCAGCCCGGTGCCGATCGGGGCGCCGAGCGGCATCACCGCGGAGCAGCCCGCCTCCTCCAGACGGAGGGCGAGGACCGGGTCGTCGTTGGTGTACGCGAAGACCGTGAATCCGTCCGCCACCAGGCGTTCGGCGGCTTCGAGGGTTTCCAGTGGATCGGGCAGCAGCGTCCGGTCGTCGGCGTGCACCTCGAGTTTGATCAGGTTCGTTTCCAGCGCCTCGCGGGCCAGCTGGGCGGTGAGCACGGCTTCGGCCGCCGTCCGGCAGCCCGCGGTGTTGGGCAGCAGCTCGATGTCCAAGCGCCGCAGCAACTCCAGTACGCCGGAGCCGCCCTCGGCGTCGGCGCGGCGCATCGCCACCGTGGTGAGCTGGGTGCCCGACGCGACCAGCGCTCGTTCCAGCACCTCGAGATTCGCCGCGCCACCGGTGCCGATGATCAATCGCGACGACAGCTTGTGTTCGCCGATGATCAGGTCGTCCATGCTCAACCTCCTTGAACCGCGGTCAGCACTTCGAGCTGCGCGCCCTTCGGCACGACCGCTTCTTCCCATTCGCCACGCCGCACGACCTCGCCGTTGACCGCGACGGCCACGCCCCGGCGTTCCGCTCCCAGCGCGTCGAGGACCGCGGAAACGGTGCTGTCGTCGGGGAATTCCCGCCATTCGCCGTTGACCTTGATCTCCATCAGACTCGCTCCTTCTCGACCAGCCGGGCGGGCGTCGCCGCGGCGACCTCCGGCGACGGGGCTTCGCCAGCAAGCCACGCGACCACGGCGTCCGCCGTCGCGGGTGCCATCAGCAAACCGTTGCGGTGATGCCCTGTCGCCGCGTACACGCCTTCGCTCACTTCGCCGATGTACGGCAAAGCGTCGCGGCTCGCGGCACGCAGTCCGGCTGCGACTTCCACCAGCTCGTACTCCGTGATGCCGGGCAGAATCCGCTCCGCGTTCTCCAGCAGCTCGCGTACGCCGCGCGCGGTGACAGCTTGGTCGAAACCCGCTTCGTACTGCGTCGCGCCAAGGACCAGTTCGCCGTCTTCTCGCGGTACCAGATAGATCGGCCGTCCCTCGACCATCGCGCGCACTGTGTACGGCGGAGGCGGCAGACAGCCCCGACGTGGACGCAGTCGCAGAATCTCGCCCTTCAGCGGGCGTACGGCGTGCTCCAGCAACGGATGCACCTGCCCGGTCCAAGCACCGGCGGCAAGGATCACCGGGCCGGACACTTCGGAGAGGCTCTCGAGCCGCTCACGACGGAACTCGACCCCACGCTTCGTAGCCGCTTCGCTCAGCGCTGTAAGCAGTTTCCGGTTGTCCACGGCTAAATCGCCCGGCACATGCAGGCCGCTGCGAACCGCGCCGAGGCCCGGCGCGAGCCGCTTCGCCTCGCGCCCGGTGAGCGTCTCGACGTCGCGGCCGAGCGAACGCAGGTACCCGGCGAGGATGTCGAGGTGCCCGGCGTCGGCGCTGTCGAACCCGACGACGATCGTGCCGTGCTCGGCCAGCCCTGGATCGGTCCCTTCGGCGGCGAGCTCCCGCGCGAAGCTGGGCCAGCGCCGCAGCGACGCTTCCCCCAGGCTGAGCACGGCTTCCTCGCCCGGCCACGCCTCAGTGACCGGGGCGAGCATCCCGCCGGCCAGCCAGGACGCGCCGCCGTGCACGGGATCCGGGTCGACGACCGTGACGCGCCATCCACGGGCGGCCGCGCGCCAGGCCGCGGACAGCCCGATGACGCCGCCGCCGACGACAGTGACGGTTGTGGTGCTGGTGTTCACAGTGGAATCACGCTCCCTGCGCCGGCATGACCCGGATCAGGTTCCACGGTCGGAGCGGCAGCTCCCTCTCAGCCCGTGCCTCGGGCTCCCGTGCGGACTCCCACACCGTAGCGCGCGGGTAACGTCACCGCCATGCCTGCCTTGACCGGAGACCAAATTCGCACCCGTCTCGCCGACGCCCGGCTGTACTTGTGCACCGACGCGCGCGCTTCTCGTGGAGACCTCGCGGAGTTCGCTGACGCTGCGTTGGCCGGGGGCGTTGACATCGTGCAGCTGCGGGACAAGACCGGCGGTGCGCCGCTGGAGGCCAAGCAGGAGATCGCGGCGCTGGAGGTGCTGGCGGAGGCTTGTGCGCGGCACGGGGCGTTGCTGTCGGTGAATGACCGGGCGGACGTGGCGCTGGCCGTGGGCGCGGACGTCTTGCACTTGGGACAGGACGACATCCCGGTCTCGCTGGCGCGCCGCGTCCTTGGCGACGACGTGGTGATCGGCCGTTCCACCCATTCGGAGCAGCAGGCCGCCGCGGCCGCCGCGGAGACCGGCGTGGACTACTTCTGCACCGGCCCGTGCTGGCCCACCCCGACGAAACCCGGCCGGTTCGCGCCGGGGCTGGGCTTGGTCCGATCCACCTCGGCTCTCGGGACGGAGCGGCCCTGGTTCGCGATCGGCGGGATCGACGAGGCTCGGTTGCCGGAGGTGCTGGAGGCCGGGGCTTCTCGGGTGGTGGTCGTTCGGGCGATTACCGAGGCGGAGGATCCGAAGGCGGCCGCGGAAGGGCTGAAGGCGCGGCTTTCGTAGAGGGCCGTGAGGGGAACCCTGAGGGACTCAGAGTCCGTGAAGGTTCCCCTCACGGATCGCCGCGGGGAGCTACTCGCCCCCGTTTGACGGGACTGCGGGGGCGGTCGGCGTCTGGCTGGTGGCGGGGGCCTGCGAACTCGTGCTCGGGTTCGAGGAGGTGGACGGCGGGCGCGTCTGCTGCGTCGGCTGCTGCGAGGACGGCGGAGCACTCGGCGTCGTGGTCGGAGTGGACGTCGGATTGTTCTGCTTCGACTCGCCGGGCGGGGGCGTCTGCGGTGCGGTACTCGGCGTGTTGTCCGGGTGATCATCCCGCTGCTGGCTGGTATCCGGCTGCCGAGGAATCAACCCGGTCGACACGTTGCCCTTGGTAGTCAAGTCCAGACCGACCAGAACAATCAACGCGACAACGAACGCAGCGACGCTCGACGCGATGATCAACGGCCACCGCATCTTCCGCAGCTTCTCGCCCAGGCTGTCGGACTTCTCCGGTTCAGTCGGCTTCAGTTCGGACAACCGAACTGTAGGCATGTTCGCTAAATCGGCCGGGAGATACACCGTTGGCGCATCGCCAGGGCCAGCCGACGCGACGTCCTCAACCGGCACCCGCACCGGAGCGAGCCCGGCCCGGCTGCGTCGTGCGGCCGTCTCCATCGCCTTCCGCGCGGCATCACGAGTTCGCTGCAGGGAACGCAGATACAACTCGCCGCCGACCGTGCTGACCACGCTGGCCACCCCGGCGCCGATGACTGTTCCCGCGACCCCCAGCGTCGAACCCAGCAACGCGGCGGTGACCGCCGCCAGCGCCGCGGCGAGCACCGAGGTCGTCCGGAGTTTCTTCTTGTCCTCCGCGGTTTCCTTCTGCTCCTCGCTCATGATTCCGATCTGATCGTTCCCGGCCGTGTCCTGTTTCTTCAACGGTTAAGTCGCTTGAGACGCTCCCTTCGTTGCCCAGGCGTGAGGGACGCCACGTTGACTGTCCAAAATGGATAGACTAAAGCTCACACTTTCCTGACATACTCGCCGCATGCACCTCGTGACGATCTCCGACATCGAAACCGCGGCCGAGCGGGTGAAGGGCACCGCGGTGCACACTCCGCTGCTGCGCCAGCTCTGGGTTCCCGGCGAGTTCTGGGTGAAACCCGAGAGCCTGCAACCGATCGGCGCGTTCAAGATCCGCGGCGCGTACAACGCGATCGCCGCACTCACCGACGCCGAACGGAAACGCGGCGTGGTCGCGTATTCAAGCGGCAACCATGCGCAAGCGGTCGCCTACGCCGCGCGCGAATTCGGGATTCCCGCGGTGATCGTGGTGCCGGACGTCACTCCGCGGCTGAAGGTCGAAGCCACCCTCCGCTGGGGTGCGGAAGTCCGCGAAGTGCCGATCGCGGAACGGGAATCGGCGGCGCTCGCGCTCGCGGAGGAACGCGGTCTCACGCTGATCCCGCCGTTCGACCACCCGGACATCATCGCCGGGCAGGGCACGGTCGGCCTGGAAATCGCCGAGGACCTGCCGGACGTCGAGACCGTGCTGGTCCCGGTCAGCGGCGGCGGCTTCGCTTCCGGCGTCGGCACCGCCATCAAGGCGAAGTGCCCGAACGCGAAGGTCTACGGCGTCGAACCGGAACTGGCCGCCGACACCGCGGCCAGCCTCGCCGCGGGCGAGATCGTGGACTGGCCCATCGCCGAACGCGCCCGCACCATCGCGGACGGTCTGCGGGCGCAACCGTCCGAGCTCACGTTCGCGCATCTGCGGCACGTCCTGGACGGCGTGATCACCGTGACCGAGGACGAAATCCGCGACACCGTCCGTGCGCTGGCCCAGCAGGGCCGTCTAGTGACGGAGCCCAGCGGGGCCACTGCCCCGGCCGCTTACCTGCACCACGCGGACGAACTGCCCGGCGGTCGCACAGTCGCGATCGTCTCCGGCGGGAACATCGATCCGGCGATGCTGGCCGAACTGCTCGCCTAGGCCCGAGCGCCCCAACGCCACATTGGGTGCGTCTGACGCACCCAATGTGGCGTTCGGTGCGTCCCACGCACCCAACGCCACATTGGGGCGCTTAACGGGACCGCTGCGGTCACCAGTTGACGGTCTGGCCTTGGCGGTCCAGATAGTGCAGCCCGCCCTTGCCTGCCCAAGCCTCGATCGTGTCGGCGACGCCGGGGATGCTCTCGTCGATAGTCAGCCGGGCACCCGGCCCGCCCAGGTCCGTCTTCACCCAGCCGGGCGCCATGAGCAGCAGGGTGCGCGGGTCGTCGGCGTGCCGGGCGGCGAAGCTGCGCATGAGCTGGTTGAGCGCGGACTTGCTCGCCCGGTAGACCTCGAAGCCGCCCTTGGTGTTGTCGGCGACGCTGCCCTGGCCCGACGACATCACGCCGATGGTGCCCGTCGCGGGGACCAGGTCCCGCAGAGCCTCGACGACGCGCATCGGGCTCAGCGCGTTGGTCACCATGACCTGGGCGAAGTCCTCGGTGGACACGTCGGCGAAGGTCGCCGAGGGGTCGGTCGTGTAGTTGGTTCCGGCGTTGACGAACAGCAGGTCGAACGCCGATCCGGCCAGCCGTTCGCGCAGCGCCGCGACTTGATCGGGCACCGCGATGTCGACGGTCTCCACCGCGAGCCCGGCCAGCTCGTGCAGCGGGGAGGGCGCCCGCTCGGTCGCGGTGACCTGCCAGCCGCGGCCGAGGAACTCGGCGGCCAGCGCGTAGCCCAGCCCCCGCGAGGCCCCGATGATCAGCGCGCTCTTGGCTTCGGTCATGACCGCCTCCTTAGCTATCAATTGATAGCTAACCTACACTGCCAGGGAGATACCTGTCAAAAGATAGCTATGCTGACCGGGTGAAAGACGACCAGCTTTTCGAGCTCGCCGACCTGATCCTCGCGGTGGCCCGGCACATCAACGCCGCCAAGGAGGCCAACGCCGAGTCGGGGACGCCGCTGGAAGGCGCGGTGATGCGGTTCGTCGACCGGCACCCGGGAACCACGGTCAACGCCGCGGCCGAGGCGACCCAGATGATCTCCAGCAACGTCAGCCGGGCCGTCCGGGGCCTGGAAACCAAGGGGCTGCTGCGCCGGGAAGCCGACCCCGACGACGCCCGCCGGGTACGCCTCTACCCCACCGAAAAGGCCGCGGAGAACCTGCGACGGCTGCGCGACACGTGGTCCGAGCTGCTCGACGGGACGTTCACGGACGCCAAAGAGATCGGCACCTTGATCACGGCGCTGCAAAGCATCGAGACCCGGTTAGTCGCCCGATCCCGCGGCTGATCCGCGCAACCGGGCCAGCACCGCGTCCAGCCCCTGTCGCACCGTCTCCGGCATTCCTTCCGCCCGAAGATGCCCCAGCAACTGCTCGTTGATCCCGCCCGGAGTCATGTGCCGGGCAGTCAGCTCCGTCAACGGCCCGCCGCCGGCCAGTGACTTCCCGACCTGCGCGAATATGTGCGTCACGTACGCCGAAGCAACGTCCGCCTCGACGCCCTGCGCGGCCATCCACCCGGCAATAGTCGCCAGGTAATCCAGGTGCGCGGCGAACGTCGACGTAGCCGCGCTGAACGCTTCCAAACCCGGCTCGTCGCGAGGCACCACGACGCCGCCCACGCGCTCGAACAATTCGCGCGCGACGCCGTCCTCCGGGTACATCGCAGTCAGGCTCTGCCGCTGCGCCGCCTGCGGCAACGGAATCGACCGCACCACTCGCGAAGCCGGAGCGACCAACTCCCGCAACTGCTCCACCCGCACCCCGGCCACCGCACTGATCACCACGTGCTCCGACCGGAACGACAGCTCAGCCGCCACTTCCCGCAGCACCGGCGGCCGCACGGCCAGCACTACCGTGTCCGCTTGATCAAGCACTTCCTGGTTGCTCGCGCACACCCGCACGTCCGGATACCGCGCGGCCAGCCCCGCGCTGATCTCCCGCGAGCGCGGCGACAACGCGACCGGCAAGCTCCCGTCGAGCCCGGTCACGATGGCAGCGGTCAGCTCCCCGGCACCAACAAACCCCAGCACACTTCCCCCACCGAAAGATCAGCGACGCCCGCCTGGATGGACGTGCGTGGGCGGTCCTTCCACCCCGCAATGCAGACAATCCCCGGGATGCGGCGAGTCGTCCGGCTCAGCGGCGCCGAGCACCCCGTTGTGAATTCCCAACGCGATAAGCCCGCCGACGATCGCCAGCACCGCGCAGATCACCAGCGCCGTCTGCCACCCGGCAGTCAGCGCGGCCGGATCCCGGTAAGCCGAACCAGTCAAACCAGCCGCGGCGGGCAATACCGCCACCGCCAGAAGTCCACCCGATCGGGCGATCGCATTGTTGACCCCGGACGCGACCCCGGCATACCGGTCCGGCGCGGCGGCCAGCACCGTCGCGGTCACCGGAGCGACCACAGTGGCCAGCCCCAGCCCGAACACCACGACCGCGGGCAGCACCGACCCGAGGTACGACGAACCCGGCCCGACCCGCGTCAGCAGCAACATCCCGACGCCGACCACGATCGGCCCGACCACCAGCTGCAGCCGCGGCCCGATCCGCTGCGCGAGCGCCCCCGACCGGCCGGAAAGCAGCAGCATGATCACCGTGATCGGCAACCCGGCCAGCCCGGCGAGCGTCGGCGAATAACCCAGCGACACCTGAAGCTGCAGAACCAGCAGCATCATCACGCCGCCGAGCGCCGCGTAAACCACGAACGTCAGCGCATTCGAAAGCGTGAACGTCCGGTCGCGGAACAACGAAGGCGGCACGAGCGGTTCGGCAGCACGGTGCTGGAGCCAAAGAAACAACCCCAGCCCGGCGACTCCGACCACCAACGCGACCAGCACGACCGGATCGCCGATCCCGCGCACCGGCGCCTCGACCAGCGCACCGGTGACCCCGGCCAGCCCGAGCGCCCCGACCGCCGCGGCGACGTAGTCCGGATGCCCGGTCGCCGCGGTATCCCGCGACTCCGGCACGAATCGCCGCGCCATCAGCACGACGACCACCGCGAGCGGCAGGTTGATCAGGAACGCGAGCCGCCACGACCACGCCTGCACCAGCAGTCCGCCGAGCAACGGCCCGACCGCCGCCGCGATCCCGCCGAGCCCGGACCACGAGCCGATCGCGCGCGCCCGGTCCTCGTGCGAGAACGACGACTGCAGGATCGCCAGCGAACCCGGCGTCAGCAATGCCCCGCCGATTCCCTGCAGCACGCGGAACAGCACGAGCAGCTCGGTCGACGTCGCCGCCGCGCACAGCCCGGACGCGAGCCCGAACCACACCACGCCGACCAGGTACACGCGCCGCCTGCCGTAGCGGTCGCCGAGCGACCCGGCGACCAGGATCAGCGCGGCGAGCGCCAGCAGGTAGCCGTCGAGAATCCACTGCAGACCGGCGACCGACGCGCCGAGCTCCTCGCCGATCCGGGGCAGCGCGACGTTCACGATGGTGCCGTCGAGCATCGCCATCCCCGAACCGAGGATGGTCGTCCAGAGCACGCCGCGAGCCGCGGGCGTGCCCCAGCGGATGCCAGTGTCCCCCGCGATGCTCACGCGGTCAGGGAAGCAGCGTGGTGACGAACTTGTACCGGTCGCCGCGATAAACCGCGCGGGCGAACTCGACCGGCTTGCCGTCGGTGGCGAACGAATGCCGGGTCAGCATCATCACCGGCATGCCGACGTCCGCGCCGAGGATCTCCGCTTCCTGCGGCCCGGCCAGCGACGTCTCGATCGTCTCCTCCGCGCGCTCCAGCTCGACGCCGTAATGCTCGCGCAGCACCGCGTACAGCGAACCGCCCGCGGTGATGTGCTTGCGCAGCCCGCGGAACCGGCCGAGCGGCAGGTGCGTGGTCTCGAGCGCCATCGGCTGGCCGTCGGCGAGCCGGAGCCGGCGCAGCCGCAGGATCTTCGCGCCGTTGCGCAGCTGCAGGAGCTTCGTCATCTCGCCCTCGACCGGCAGCTCTTCGAGCTCCAGCAGCTGGGACGACGGCTTCAGGCCCTGCTTGCGCATGTCCTCGGTATAAGAGGACAGCTGCAGCCGCTGCGCGAGCTTCGGCTCGGCGGCGAACGTGCCCTTGCCCTGGACGCGGTGCAGTCTGCCCTCGGCGGTGAGATCCGCCAGCGCCTGGCGCACGGTGGTGCGCGAAACGGTGAACTCGCCCGCCAGCGCCCGCTCGGTCGGGATCGGCGATCCCGGCGGCAGTGCGTCGAGCAGGTCCAGCAGATGCTGCTTCAGCGCCCAGTACTTGGGTTCGCGCTGCCCTCGCGCAGCAGTCCCCGCCTCGCTCGCGGGGGGTGTCTCCAGCATGCCCGGCTCCCTCAGTCTTCCCACATTAAACGCGCCACTGCCCCGTGAGGAAACGTACCCTTCTCCCGACCCGCTCCGCCCGGCTAGCATTGGTCTAGACCTGACCGGACGCCGCTCAGCACACCGGGACACCCGTCCCGGCGGAGAGGAAAGTGATGACCCAACTACGTCCCGGCGAGCACATGGCCGCGGAAATCTCGGAGCAGCCCAGCGTTCTCGCCGGGCTGGTCGAGCGGCGGTCCGGCATCGCGGAAGTGGCGGAAAAGATTTCACAGAACCCGCCGCGGTTCGCTCTGCTCGCCGCTCGCGGTTCGAGCGACCACGGCGCGCTGTACGCGAAGTACCTGATCGAGGTACTTCTTGGCCTGCCGGCCGGGCTCGTTTCGCCGTCCACCGCGACGCTCTACGGCGCTCGCCCGGACCTGCGCGACGTGCTCTTCATCACGGTCAGCCAGAGCGGCGGTTCGCCCGACTTGATCGAGGTCACCGAGGCCGCTCGCCGGCAGGGCGCGCTGACCGTGTCGGTCACCAACACCCCGGACTCGCCGCTGCGCGCGGCTTCGGAGCTGGGTGTCGACATCGGCGCCGGCGTCGAAAAGGCAGTGGCGGCTACCAAGACGTACTCCGCGACGCTCATGGCGCTGTACCTCTTCATCGACGCGATCCGCGGCGGCAAGGGAGAGGACGCCGGGAAGATCGGCGAACTGGCCCAGCAGACGCTCGACGGCGCGGCCGAAGGCGTGCAGCGTGCGGTGGACCGGTATCGCTTTGTCGACCGCGTTCTCACCACCGGCCGCGGCTACTCCTACGCCAGCGCGCTCGAAGCGTCGCTGAAGCTCGCGGAGACGAGCTACCTCGCGGCCCGCGCGTACAGCGGCGCGGACCTGCTGCACGGTCCGGTCGCTGCGGTCGACGGCGAGACCGCCGTGCTCGCCGCCACCAGCCTCGGCCGCGGCGGCGAAGCCATGCGCGAGGTCCTCGAAGCGGTCGGCGAGCGCGGTGCGGACGTGCTCGCGGTCGGCTCGGCGGCGCAGGACGTGCCTGCCGCGCTGCGCATCCCGGTCGCCCCGACGGTCGAGGAATTGGCTCCAGTACTGGAAATCCTGCCGATCCAGCGGATCGCGCTCGGGCTGTCGCTCGCTCGCGGCGGCAACCCGGACAACCCGCGCGGTCTGCTGAAGGTGACCAAGACCCGGTGAGTCTCGTAGTAGGCGTGGACGCCGGCGGCACCTCGACGCGAGCGATCGCGATCGACGCCGCCGGCGTCGTGCACGGCACCGGGGCCGCGGGCGGCGCGAACCCCAATTCGCATCCGCCCGCGGAGGCGGCGGCCCGGATCGCCGGAGCCATCGAATCCGCTTTGGACGGACGGGCCGACGTGCTCGGCGTCGTGGTCGGCATGGCCGGCGAGAGCAAGCTGTCCGACCCGGCGGTCGCCGCGGAATTCACCGCGGCGTGGGAGCGGATCGGTCTCGGCGGCCTGGTCCGGATCACCGGCGACGCCGAGGTGGCTTACGCCTCCGCGACGGCCGAGCCGGACGGGACCGTGCTCGTCGCGGGCACCGGCTCGATCGCCGGGCGCATCCGCGGCCGCCGGATGGTCAGCACGGCGGGCGGCCACGGCTGGCTCCTCGGCGACGAAGGCTCCGGGTTCTGGCTCGGCCGCGAAGCCGTGCGCGCCACGCTCGCCGCGCTGGAAGGCGACGGCCCGCTCGGCGGATTGGCCGAGGCGGTCCTCGCCGAAGCGTTCGGACCGTCCGCAGTGGACTTGTCGGACCGCTCCAAAGTCATGTGGGCACTGGTGACCCATGCCAACGCGGAACCCCCGGTCCGGCTAGCCCGGTACGCGCCGCTGGTGAGTGCCGCGGCCGCCGCCGGAGAGCCCGTCGCGGAGGAAATCGTCGCGCGCGGCGCCCGGCATCTCGTGCGCGTGGCTCGCGCCACGCGCGAGCCGGGAGAAAAAACTCCGATCGTGCTCGTGGGCAGCGTGCTGGCCGAAAACAGCCCGGCCGGGGCTCGCGTGCGGGCCGAATTCGCCGGGCTCAACGTTCTGACCAGCTCCGATGGCGTGCTCGGCGCGGCGTGGCTCGCGGCGGTGGGAGCGTGGGGCGAGGACACCCCGCGACCATCCCGACGGGTGAATGCCACCAAAACTTGAGTGGAAGAGTCGAAACCGTCGACTCAACCCCTCCGGTCCGGGTACCGTAGGAACCGGCCCCCGGACCCTCCCCCCTCGCCGGGGGCCGCCTTAACTTCCGGGTCCGTTTTCGGACTCGCCCGCACCCGGGTCTTTCGCCAGGCGAAGGCCCGGGTGTTCTGCTGGGAGGCTCCGGTAGAGGACCCAGCCGCTCACCGCCACCGTCGCCGCCACCAGCGGCCAGGAGAGCACCGTGCGCGCCACTCCGAGCACCACCACCTGCCCGGTCCACCACAACAGGCCGTAAACGACCACGCGCAGCAAGTACTGCAGCACCCACACGCCGCTCGCCCACGAGTACGCGCGCAGCAGAGCCGGATCGCGCCGCCAGCGGGTCTTCTGCCCGAGGAGCAATCCCACGATCACGCCGAGCAACGGCCAGCGCACCGCGACGCTCGCCGCGAACAGCAGCGCGCTCGCCGCGTTCGAGAACAGCTGCAGCAGGAAGAAGTCCTCGGCCCGGCCGGTGTGCATCGCGATCAGCGCGGCGATCACCACCGCGGCGAGGCTCACCACCACCGCGCGCGCCTTGTCGCCGCGGATCAGCCGGTACGCGCCCAGCAGCACGGCGACGCCGATCGCGACCCCGGCTCCCCAGGCGATCGACTGGGCCGACACGAGCCAGCCGACGACGAACGCGGCGGGCGGGATGCTGGCGTCGATCGCGCCGCGCCGCCCGCCGAGGATCTGCGTGAGCGACTCCCGCGCCGGCCCCTTCGCAGTCTCGTCTGTCACAGCTTCCAGCCTGCCGCAACTCGCGGCGGACCCCCAGGTCGGGAGACCTACCCCACACGGCGCCCGGTACCGGCCCGATCGTGAGCTTCGTCCCGGTGAAAATGCCGTAATAGGGAGGCGGCAACCCCCGACAAGGTAAGAGACTGTGACATCGATGGGAACCGGTCATGTCCGGCGGGAAGGATATGGGGATATCCGACTGTTAGTTGGGGTGTACAACTACATCCGGGACTTCACGGGGAACAGGCGCGCACCAGCGGGAAAGGGGAACCCAGCGTGTACGGGATCAACAGCTACGTAGCCATCGGGGACAGCTTCACCGAGGGACTCAACGACCATCGGGGCGACGGGACGTTCCGGGGCTGGGCCGACCGGCTCGCCGAGATGCTGGCGGGCGGGGAGCCCGGTTTCCAGTACGCGAACCTGTCGCTGCGCGGCAAGATGCTCGACGAGATCATGGACGAGCAGGTCCCGATCGCCCTCGAGCTGAAGCCCGACCTGGTCACGCTGTGCGCGGGCGGCAACGACGTGATCGTGCCGGGCGCGGACGTCGACGCCATCGCGGCGCGCTTCGAGGCGGGGGTGGCAAAGCTGCGCGCGGCCGGGATCCCGGTGGTGATCTTCAACGGGCCGGACACCAAGCAGCTGTCGGTGATGAGCGTGCTGCGCGGCAAGGTCGCGATCTACAACACGCATCTGTGGGCGATCGCGGCCCGGCACGACGCGAAGATGGTCGACATGTGGCACATGGAGCCGCTGCACGACCGGCGCGCCTGGAGCGACGACCGGCTGCACTTCACGCCGGACGCGCACCGCCGGATCGCGCTGCTCACCGCCGAGGTGCTCGGCGTCCCGGTCGACGAGGACTGGCGGGAGCCGTACCCGGCGAGCAGCGAGCCGGCCACCTGGATGACGTCGCGGCGGTCCGACCTGGCGTGGACCAAGATGCACCTGCTGCCGTGGATCCGCCGCCAGCTGCGCGGCGAGTCCATGGGCGACGGCCTGTCGCCGAAGCGGCCGGAGCTGGCTCCGCTCGTCCCGCTCGTGCCGGACAACCCGGCGAGCATCGACCTCGACATGCGGGGCGACGTACGGGGCAACGCGACCGCCTCCTGACCGCCATTCGCTCGACAGTGCCGGTACCGGTGACCACCGGTACCGGCACTGTCGCGAGAGCCACCCGAACGGCGGCCGTCACCAGGTCGCCAAGCGGAGCGGCCCGGCATAGGGTCCCTTTATGTCCGGTGCACGAGGGTGGCTTCGCTTGATCCCCGTCGCAGTGGTGGTCACGGCGCTGCTCGCGGGCATCGTCACTTGGCTGCAGGGCAGCGGAATCCAGGACGACCTCGCCGCGCGATCACGCTCCGCGCTCGACGCGGCCGGTCTCCGCGGCGGCGACGTGAAGTTCTCCGGACGGCAGGCGACCCTCGAGGGGTTCCCGGCCGAAGACGCCGGCCGCGCGCTGGGCATCGTGCAGGGAGTCGACGGGGTCGAGTCGGCGCAGGCCTCCGGCGGCGCCGGGCCGGTGCAATCCGCGCCGTCGCCCTCGTCCTCGCCCGAACCGTCGTCGACACCGCCCGCCAGCCCGCCGCCGAGCTCGTCCGCCCCGCCGTCCGCGCCGCCGACCGACCGCGACGGAATCCAGGCCGAACTGGACCGCAAACTCGCTGCCGCGCCGATCACCTTCGATCCGGACACCGCGCAGCTCACCGATCAAGGCGAGCAGGCCGCGCGCGACCTCGCGCCGCTGCTGCGCGACGCACCGGACAACTTCCGCTACCGCCTCGTCGGCCGGGTCGCCGACGGTCCAGGCGGGCGCGGCGCGGCGCTGAAGCTTTCCCGCAACCGGGCGCTGGCCGTGATCCGGTTGCTGATCCGCGAGGACGTGCCGCCCGACCGATTGCTCGCGGTGGGCAGCACGAGCGCGGGCGGCACGAGCGGTTCGGACAGCGGGAACGACAGCGACCGGCGGGTCGAGATCACAGTGGAACAGAGGTGATGGCGAATGCTCTGGCTCTTCGGGCAGATCTGGCTGTGGCTGCTCGTCTCGTTCCTGCTCGGGGCGGCGGTCATGTGGCTGTTCACGCGCGCGTCCCGGCCGAAGGCCGACGCCGACGCTGAGGCAGAGCCGTACCGGCCCGCCGTCGCGCCGGCCGAGACGCCGGCCGAGGAGACCCGGCACATCCCGCCGGCGAACCCGTACGAGGACTACGAGGAACCGGCGTACCCGCACTACGACGACCAGCCTGAGCGCGTCTACAACGACTATCCGGACGTCGACCCGGACGAGCCGTACAACGGGCAGCACGCGACCCACGACCCGGCCGGGCATCCGCTGCCCGATCCCGAGCCGAGGCTGTCCGGCGAACTGAGCTGGCCCGAGGACGACCAGCGGAGTCCGCACTGGCCGCACGACGAACCCGCGCCCCGCCGACCTGGACGCAGTGGCTGACACCCACCTGGTAGATTCGGCTACGCACGGTAAGCGGGCGCCGAGGGCCCCGGACGACGTCAGGAGGTCCGATGGCGCTTCCGCACTGGACGCCACAGAACCTGCTGCCGCCCGGCCGCCACCACGCCGACCTCGCCGACGTCTACGAGCGGCTGGTCTACGACGCGCCGCACCAGAACGAGCGCGAGATCCTCTTCAGCGCGCTCAACAGCTACCTCGGGGTCGCCCAGCGGGTGATCACGTCCGGGCGGGCCTGGCTCGGCGGCGCGTTCGTCACCCGCACGGCGCATCCGCCGCGCGGGCTCGACGTGGTGCTGCTGCCCGACGAATGGGGCGCGTTGAAGCGGCTTGACGACAGCGGCCGCACCGCGCTGTACGGCCTGCTGACCCTGCGCGGCATCATCGTCGGCCAGCCCGCGATGTACCTCGACCAGATCCAGCCCGTCGGCGGCATGCTCGACGGCTTCCTGTGCCGTCCCGGCGACGAGGACGTGTGGGAATCGGTGTGGGCAGAAGGCGGCAGGGGCGTCCCGGAGATGGTGTGGTGAGGAACGAGTTCCGGCGGATCGCCGACGAGATTCCCGGCGGCACGTGGCTCGACGACCTCGCGCGCGCCTCGGCGATGGCGGCGAACGCGAAGTTCGAGCGCACCTGCCGCGCACCGCTGCTGCACGTGTCGGTGATCGGCGAAACGCACATAGACGCCTACACCTTTTCCGACATCAGCCGCGCGCTGCAGGACGCGACGGCGAAGATCGGCCACATCATCCGAAATCCGTCGAATGAGGTCACCTTCGTTCAGCAGGCGGACCGCGACAAGGCCCCGTTGATCCAAAAAGGACAGGCGGGCAACGCGATCTTCTTCGGTTTCCCGGAACCGGCGGTCGACGACGCGCTGATCCACGACGGCATCGAAACGCTTTCCGAGCGCGCGGTGAAGGAACTCTGCGATTTCCTGCCCGCCAACGGTTCCGACGACGGCGCGCTCGACGCGGTGCTGCTGCAGCGCGACACGGTGCGCAACGCGGTCAGCGACGTCGTCAACGCGGTCAGCAAGCACGCGGGCATCGGCATGGCGCTCACGCCCACCGCGGGCGAGCAGGTGACCCGGAGCATGACCACCGAACAGGCTCGGGTGCTGCAGGGCAGCCTGCGCGAATCGCGCGAGGCGGTCGGCTACGAGACGGTGACCGGACGCCTCGACGGCGTGCGCACCCGGCGGCGGATTTTCTATCTGGAGCGG
Source organism: Amycolatopsis halotolerans (assembly GCF_042647905.1). NCBI lineage: Bacteria > Bacillati > Actinomycetota > Actinomycetes > Pseudonocardiales > Pseudonocardiaceae > Amycolatopsis > Amycolatopsis halotolerans. The sequence goes on along the minus strand of NZ_JBHRWI010000020.1, from coordinate 539,036 downwards.
GAATCCGGCGGAACCATTCAGGGCGCGGTCGCCCCGGATCTGCTCGACCAGATCAAGGAAAATCTCGATCGCCCGGTGACCGCGCGGTTGCGCGTGGTGCGCACCACGACCATCGACGGGCGGCGCGGCAGGCCGGTGCACGAACTTCTCGAGATCACTCCGGAAGTCAACCTTTTCGATCAGTGAAATGGCGCGCGGGCACGCCCGCGTCGCCAGGTCAGGGCCGCCGGGTAAGCGCGCGGTCGCTCTTCGGAATCATCGGCTCGTCCTTTTCGGCCAGTAAATGGCGCCACTTCGCGCAATCCGGCGGGAAATGACCCCGATTGGCCGAACGCGGTAAATGAATGACATTATCTCTCGATAACGATTATTCCAACTTCGCGGGCATCTGCGTTAGCGTCTTCGCCAACACAGCGGAAGAGGCACGCATGACGACCGAGCAGCCGTATCCGGCCGCACCCGCACGACACAGCCGGACCACTACTCGCCCTGGTCCGCACCGTCCAGCACCGCACGCGCCGGCCCGGACGCCCCAGCAGGCGCCGCCCCGAAGGAAGGCGAACTGGCCCGGCGGCCTCGGAGTCACGCTCGGCCTCGCCGCGGCCGGTGTCGCGTTCCTGCCGGATTGGGGTTTCCTCGCCTGGCCGCTCGCCGGCGTCGGGCTCGTCGGCGGAATTGCGGGAATCGTACTTTCCTCCCAGGGCACAATGCGCGGATTGGGTGTCGCACTCACCGGAACCGCGCTTTCCGCACTCGCCGTCCTGTTGTGCGGCGCGATGGCGCTGTACCCGTCGATGTTCGGCACCGCGCGGGCGGGCGACCTGCACATCCCGCCGCAGCCGGGCGAGAAGCATTCGGTCGACTTCGTGGTGACCTCGGCGGGCGGCGCGACCGTTCGCTACGGCACGCTGAACGACCAGCGCACCGCGTCCACCCCGCCGAGCACCGACGACTGGCACGGCCACGCCTCCTACAGCGGCGGCGCGCCGATCCTTTCGCTGACCGCGGACACCGCCAACGCGGGCGTGACCAACCAGATCAGCTGCCAGATCCTCGTCGACGGCAAGAAGGTCGCCGAGAGCAGCGGCAGCTCGATCGCGCTCTGCACGTCGAACGTCGAATAAGAGCCTGGCGGCCGGCCGGCCTACCCCCATCTCGGCCGGCCAACCGCCACCGAGCCGCTCCTGGCGGCTCTTCCAGGTCCGCGCGGTGCTTGCCGCGGTCCCGTCGCCGGCTTCACAGCCTGCCCCTCCCCTAGGGCTCCGCCAGCGTCGCGGCCGACCCTACGCGCGCTGACCGCCCGATGGCTAAGAATCCGCTAAGCGGACGCGATTATTACCATGCAGACCTGCGAAAACACAGCTGAACGTTGTACAAGAGCCGGGCTCGCCGACTGCCCGCTCACTCCCCATGCCAGGAACGTAAGCCGCGCGACGTCGGACCGCTGATCGTCCACAAAGGACGCCGATAGTGCCGGAATGCCCGATTTGTCACCATGCGGCCGGGTCTTGAAGTCCGTGAAGGACTCCTTGAGGGAATCAGATTCCTTCAAGGAGTCCTTCACGGACCACAACCCGGCTTCCGCTCCCAGGTCCGGGGCCCACCGCGACGTGCGCTCAACCGGATCAAGCCAGCTGAGCCGCGGAAACACGCCGGAATCGCGTCCGCATCGCAGCCTTAAGTTCCTGGCATTGACTCCCGCAGGGTTCCCCTCACGTACCTGGGAAGACGCGGCACCCAGGCATCGCCGCTCACCCCAGGTCGGCCGCTTCCTTCCGCAAGTCCTCGACCTGCCGAGGGTTCATCCGCTCGTACAGCGCCACCGCCCGCCAGTACTGCTCCTTCGCCGGGTCCAGCCGCTCCTGGGCGCGCAGGATCCGGGCCAAAGTCACGCGCAGGATGCCCTCCTGCAGCTCGAACTGCCGCGCGGCAGCCAGCGACACGGCCTCCCGCGCGTAGCCTTCGGCCGCGTCCAGATCGCCGATGTCCAGGTGCAGCTCAGCGAGGTTGTTCAGGGACACCACGGCGTAGCTGTCATCGCCGAGTTCGCGATCAATCTTCAACGAGGCCAGTTGGTGGGTGATCGCCTCGGCGGGACGACCGGCGCGCTTCTCCGTCTCGGCGCAGTTGTTGAGCGCCTGGCCGCGCAGTTCGAGGTCGCCGGTGCGCTCGGTCTCCGCGACCGCCTCCAGCAGCCGTTCGATCGCCTCGCCGTAGCGGCCGAGCAGGGTCAGCACGCTGCCGAGGTGGATCTTGGCGACGATGAGCGAACGCCCGTCGAGCACCGCCGCCAGACCGACCGCGCGTTCGGCGTCCGCGATGCTGCCGTGGGCCAGCTCGAAGGTGAGCGCGATGGCGCAGCGGGAGATCAACATCCAGCACTGGCCGAGCGGTTCGTCGGCGGCCTCAGCGGCAGCCAGTCCGAGGTCGACCAGCCGGATCCATTCCTCGTACAGCGGGCAGACGACCCGGTAGGTGTGCGCGACCCGGGCGAGGCGCCAGACGTCGGCGTAGCGGCCGTCGGCGTGTGCGGCGTCCAGGACGGCCAGCAGGTTCGGCCATTCCGCGGCGAACCAGTCCTGCGCCTGGGCGAAGGTTTCCAGCGGCGGCAGCGCGTCCGGCGGCACGAGGCCGGTCAGGTCAAGCGGGTCGACGATCCGCAGCATCTTCCGGCGCGCGGTGTCCGAGGCGGCCTGGTGGTAGCGGATCGCCCGGTCGAGCACCGCCGCGCGTTCCGCCGGGTCCAGTTCGGTTTCCGCGAGTTCGCGCAGATAGAGCCGGACCAGGTCGTGCGGGGCGAAGGCGTCGCGCGAGGTTTCGGCGATCAGGTTGTGCGCGGCGAGCGTGCGGAGTTCGCGGCGGGCCTGCGCGACCGGGATCTCCGCGATGGCCGCCGTCAGGTGCGGTCCGGTGTGCCGGGCGGGCACCGCGCCGAGCCGCAGCAGCGTCCGGGCGAGGCTGTCCGGCAGGCCGCGGAACGAGACGTCGAACGCGGCCCGCACGCCGTCGTCGGCTCCGGTGACGTCCAGGCCCGCCAGCCGGGTGCGTTCGTTGCCCAGCTCGCCGACGAGGTCCTTGAGTGTCCATTGTGGACTAGCGGCGAGCCGGGCCCCGGCGATCCGCAGCGCGAGCGGCAGGTAGCCGCACAGCCGGGCCAGCGCGTGGTTGAGGTCGAAGTCGGCGGGCCCGGCCAATTCCTCGATCACGCTCACCGCGGCTTCCGGCGCGAGCGTGCCGAGCACGCGCAGCTTCGCCGCGTGGGACACGGCCAGCGCTTCCAGCCGCGACCGGCTGGTCACCACCGTCATCGATCGCGCGCCCGGCGGCAGCAGCGGACGCACCTGTTCGGCCGAACGCGCGTCGTCGAGCAGCACGAGCATCCGCCGCCCGGCGATCAGCGAGCGGTACAGCGCGACGCGCTCGTGCACTCGCTCCGGCACCTCGTCGGCGGGCACGCCGAGGCCGAGCAGGAACTGCGACAGCAGATCGCCCGGTTCCAGCGGCGGCTGGTGCGGGTCAAAGCCTTGCAACGCCGCGTACAGCACGCCGTCCGGGAACAGCCGGGCCGCGCGATGCGCCCACCAGATGACCAGCGCGCTCTTGCCGACCCCGGCGGTGCCGGACACGATCACGGTGCTGTCGCCGCGTTCAGCGAGCCCGTCGAGCCACTCCACCTCCGCCTCGCGCCCGGCCAGCGTCGGCAGCGCAGGCGGCAGCTGAGACGGCGCGACGGCCTGCTCCGGCACCGCGCTCTCGTGCGCGGCGAGATCGTCGTTGAGCACCCGCTCGTGCAGCGAACGCAGATCAGCTCCGGGTTCGACGCCGAGCGAGCCGAGCGTGGCCCGCGAGACGGTGCGGTACAGCTCGAGCGCTTCCCCTCGCCGCCCGGCGTGGTAGAGCGCGCGCATCAGCTGCCCGGCGATGCGTTCGGCGAGCGGGTCGGCGCGAACCAGCGGGCTCAGCTCCACGATCAGCTCGTCGTAGCGGCCGAGGTCGAGATCCGCGTTGACCCGGGCGTAGCGGATCGCGTGCCGCAACTCGTCCAATTCGGGCGCTCGCACCGAATCGGGCACGCCGGACAGCGTCGGGCCCTGCCACAGCGAGAGCGCTTCGGCGAGCAGCTTCGAGGCGCTCTCCGGCGGTTCCAGCGCGGCCTGGTCGAGCAGCGCCCGCGCGCGGTGCGCGTCGATCCGCTCCGGGGCGAGGGAAAGCTGGTAGCCGGGCGGGCGGGTGTTGATCACCGCGACCGGTTCGGCCATCTCCCGCAGCAGACGGCGCAGCTGCGACACGTTGCCGTGCACGATGGTGCGGGCGGTGGCGGGCGGATCGTGGCCCCACAGCGCGTCGATGATCTCCTCGAGCGGCACCACCTTGCCCACGCGCAGCGCGAGCAGCGCCAGCAGCCCCCGCACCCCGGGGCCGCCGACGGGAACCGCTTGGCTGCCGTCGAGCAGCCGCACCGGGCCGAGCAGTTCGACCCGCGCGCCGGCATCGGCCATGCTCGCGCGCACCTCCCAGGCTCTCCCCCAGCCAGACAGGCCAACTTACCGTCAGCGGCAGCTCACAGAAACCGCTCTTTCGTGAATTTGCTACTCCGACCGAAGGCAGGCCGTCCCGCACCCCGGCACGTAACCGTTGCTACGAAGCTGTTAGGCCGTGGCTGTGGTCGGATTGGCAACGATCGGCACAGTCGCCCCCTGAACAGACGAGTCCGGCCCCCGCACCATCAGTCCCGATCTGATGGTGCGGGGGCCGGACTCAATAATCGTCGGCCGGGCCGCCAGGGGGCGCGGTCCACCCGTGCATCGCGGCCGTCCGCCCGCGGTTCGGGGGGCTCACCCCGAGCAAGAACCCGGACCGCCGCGGACAACCATGCCTCCGCAGACGAGCTGCGAGGTGGCGACAACGTAACAGGGCGCACATTCTTCGTTACGAGCGACCCGCCGGTTGGCGAAGGTAACGCTGGTCACCGCGCGATCGGCGCGGGGTTGCGGCCCGCGATGAACGACGGCCGCCGCTCGCCGGCGGCGAACGGCTCCTGCAACGCGTTCTCCACGCTGTTGAACACCAGGAAGATGTTCGAGCGCGGATACGGCGTGATGTTGTTCGACGACCCGTGCATGATGTTCGAGTCGAACCACAGCGCCGAACCGGCCGACCCGGTGAACTGGTCGATGCTGTAGTCGGCGGCGAGCTTCGTGATGTCGTCCGGCGACGGCACCCCCACCCGCTGGTCCTTGAGCGAGCTCTTGTAGTTGGCGTCCGGGGTCTCGCCGACGCACTGCACGAACGTGCGCTGGGAGCCCGGCATGACCATGAGCCCGCCGTTGTAGGGGTAGTTGTCGGTGAGCGCGATCGAGCAGCTCACCGCACGCGGCGACGGCATGCCGTCCTCCGCGTGCCAGGTCTCGAAATCGGAATGCCAGTAGAAGCCGGTGCCCTTGAAGCCCGGCATGTAGTTGATCCGGCTCTGGTGGATGTAGACATCCGAGCCGAGGATCTGCCGGGCCCGGTCGAGCACCCGCGGATCTCGGATCAGCTCGGCGATCAGGCCGGAGATCTCGTGCACGTCGAAGATCGAGCGGACCTCACCGGTACGGGACTCGGTGATGACGCGCTCGTCGTCGCGCAGCGACTCGTCCGAGGACAGCCGGACGACCTCCTGCCAGTACGTCTGGACCTCACCGGGCGAGAGCAGCCCGTCCACGACCGTGTAGCCCTTGGCGTCGTGATTCGCCAGGGTCGCGGCGTCGATCGGGCCGTCAGCCTCGGTACCCCACACAGTGGGGTGCACGCGCGGAAGGTGCTCCGGCGTACCGGTGATCCGGGTCGGGTAACCGTCGTCGACCCGGGTGTCCATGATCGTCACAGTGGCTCGCCTCCAGTTCTTCTGGCGTTTCTTCTTTCTCGGGGTGGTGGTGGGAGCGACTCAGTGTCAGGAGTCTTCGGTGACGAGCGGGTAGACACCGTTCTCGTCGTGCACCTCGCGGCCGGTGACCGGCGGGTTGAACACGCACACGCACTTGATCTCGGTCTTCGGCCGGACCTGGTGCTTGTCGTGGTCGTTCAGCAGGTACAGCGTGCCCGGCTTGAGCTGGTGCACCTCGCCGGTGGCGAGGTCTTCGATCTCGCCTTCACCGGAAGTGATGAAAACGGCCTCGATGTGGTTGGCGTACCAGAAGTCGTTCACCGTGCCCGCGTACAGCGTGGTCTCGTGCACCGAGAAGCCGACGCCCTCCTTCGCGAGGATGATGCGCTTGCTTCGCCAGTTCTCGGTCTTGATGTCGGCGTCGGTGTCGGTGATCTCGTCGAGCGTGCGGACCAGCAAGTGAAGGGCTCCTTCTTGTTCTTCGGGGCGGTTACTTCAGAACGGCGGCGATGGATTCCTCGATGATCGCGAGGCCTTCGCTCAGTTCGTCGTCGGTGAGGGTAAGCGGCGGCAGCAGTTTCATCACTTCGCCGTCCGGGCCGGAGGTCTCCATCAGCAGGCCCCGCTCGAAGGCCTCCTTGCAGACCGCGCCCGCGAGGTCGCCGTTCTCGAACTCGAGGCCGCGCGCCAGACCGCGGCCCTTCGCCACGAGATTCGCCTCCGGGTAGCGCTCCACCAGGTCCTTGAAGGTGCTCGCGATCCGCTCGCCCTTGGCCTTGGTGGACTTCTCCAGCTCGTCGTCGCTCCAGTAGACGCGCAGCGCCTCGGTCGCGGTGACGAACGCCGGGCTGATGCCGCGGAAGGTGCCGTTGTGCTCGCCCGGCTCCCAGACGTCCAGCTCGGGCTTGATCAGCGTGAGCGCCATCGGGAGGCCGTAGCCGCCGATCGACTTCGACAGGCAGACGATGTCCGGCGAGATGCCGGCGTCCTCGAAGCTGAAGAACGGACCGGTGCGGCCGCAGCCCATCTGCACGTCGTCGAGGATGAGCAGGATGTTGTGCCGCTTGCACAGGTCGTCGAGGCCCTTGAGCCATTCCAGCCGCGCGGCGTTGATGCCGCCCTCGCCCTGCACGCCCTCCACGATCACCGCGGCGGGCTCGTTCAGGCCGCTGCCGGAGTCTTCGAGCAGCTTCTCGAAGTACATGAAGTCCGGCATCGCGCCGTCGAAGTACTTGTCGTAGGGCATCGGCGTGGCGTGCACCAGCGGGATGCCCGCGGCGCCGCGCTTCATCGAGTTGCCGGTGACCGACAGCGCGCCGAGCGTCATGCCGTGGAACGCGTTGGTGAAGTTGATGACCGATTCCTTGCCGGTCACCTTGCGCGCCAGCTTCAGCGCGGCCTCCACTGCGTTCGCGCCGCCGGGGCCGGGGAAGACGATCTTGTAGTCCAGCTCGCGCGGCGCGAGGATCTTCTCCTTGAAGGTCTCCAGGAAGTCCCGCTTCGCGACGGTGTACATGTCCAGCGCGTGCGTGACGCCGTCGCGCTGGATGTAGTCGACGAGCGCCTTCTTGAGATGCGGGTTGTTGTGCCCGTAGTTCAGCGCGCCGGCGCCGGCGAAGAAGTCGAGGTAGGCCTTGCCGTCCTCGCTGTAGAGCCTGCTGCCCTGCGCCCGGTCGAAGACGACCGGCCACCCCCTGCTGTAACTGCGGACTTCTGACTCGAGCTCTTCGAAGATGCTCATAACGATTTCTTTCGCTCCTACTCGGCGAAATTGACGGGTTATTAGCGACGCAACGGCCCGATGCGGTAAAGATCCTCGGGTTCGTGCGCCTCCCCCTGCGGAAAATCAGCGACTTCGAACAACCGGCGGTGTTCCAGATCCGCGTTCCAGCGCTTCGCGAACGACTCGAACAGCCGGATGGAGGCTTGGTTGTCCGGAGTGATCGTGGTTTCCAGGTACCGCACGCCCTCGCCGACCAGACGCGTGTACAGGCTGTCCAGCAACTGCCCGGCCAGGCCTTTTCCGCGTTGCGACGCGTCGACGGCGACCTGCCACACGAGCGCGACGTCCGGTGCGGACGGCCTTCGGTAAGCGATCACGAATCCGACTGGCTCGCCGTCGACGCGGGCCACGACCGAGGTCTCCGCGAAATCCTTGCACCACAACAGGTACGCATACGGCGAGTTGAGATCAAGCTTCTGCGAATCGCGTGCGATTCGCCAGAGAGCGGCACCATCGGCCTTGGTCGGGATTTCGATCAAGTGCTTTCCGGACATACTTTGGAAACGTAACAGAGAATTTTCGCGCCGCCAGCGATCCATGCCACGTCCACCGCCCTCACCAGGGATGACGTGGATACCCCGGTGAGGAGGACCACAAACATGTTTAGCGGCGCCGAGTTCTGGGCACGCGTCCGCCTGGGCCGCACACCATCGGTATGCGACCTGTGACACCAGACCATGGGCCCTCGTCGGCGCTACCGCAACTCCAGCGCCGGAAATCGTCTTCTACCTGGGGCTCAGCGTGGACTGTCCGCACGCGACCGCCGCTTCTCGCGGCCGCGCCGCCCGAGCCCGGACAGCGGCGTCCACACCGCGGGCAGCAGGAGCAGGGCGACGACGGCGAGCCACCACAGCGGAGCCTGCCCGCGGCGCCATCCGTCCACAACGGCGCCGAGCCAGCCGAACAACGGCTGCGCGATCGGCGGCAGGAAGGCCGCGAACAGCAACGCGGCTATCACCAGCACGCCCAGCACGGTGAGCACCATTCGCCACGTGCGCCTCAACGTCAGCAGACTCACCACAAGGAACACGAGCGCACCGCCGGCGACCGGCAGGCCGAGCCACTGCAGGACGGATCCGCCTTCGCCGCCGAGCACGAATCCGGCGATCGCGGTGACGGCGGCGGCGAGCAGGTTCCAGGGTCGGCCCAGCCGGGTCGCGCCTTGGGTGACCCACCACGAACTACGACTGCTGAGCTGCGCGAATTTCGCCAGCGGCTGGAGGGTTTTCGGGACCCGCGTGGCGGTGGAAGCGGCGTTGAGACCGGCGGCTCCGGCTTTGACAATGGTTTTGGCGAGCAGAGTACTGCCGAGTTCGTCTTCGAAGCGTTCGGCGGAGACCTGGCAGGCCTGGAAAGCGCGCTGAGCCGCGTCCTGCTGACCGGAGTTTTCCGGCTGGGCGGCGGCATTCTGAGTTTCCTGTTCGAGCGGCCGGGAAACCATCAGCTTCCGGAAACTCTCCGACGCTTTTCCGTTGCCCTCCTTCGCGTCCGCCTCGGCCTGATGCGCGAGCACCGGCAGTTCCTCCCGCGCGATGGCCAGCTGCCGCGACTTCGCCAGCACCATCGACGTCACCGGAAGGCTGGTCGGCACCTCTTTCCCGAAGTCGACCGGCGACAGATTCGCGTCCAGGCCAAGGAAAGCCAGCTCGTCGCCCAGCTGCGCGAGCAACGCGGGCAGGTCCGCGGGCATCCCGTTGTCCGCGGGCGAAGGCGGCTGCCAGCCGATCTCGCGGAACGTCGTCCGCACCTGCTCCCGGAATTCCTCCGGGCCCACGATGTCGCGCAGCACCCGCAGGCGGTTCGGGTCGAGCAGGCACTGCATCAGCCAGCCCGCGCCGTCGATCCGGCCCCACATCCAGTCGTTCGCGCGCCAGGACGCCTTGTAGAACCCACCGAAGTTGCTCGCCTGCGTGCCGGTCAGCTTGTCCCGGCCGCGCGGCCTCGCCAGATCCAGCAGGGTGCGGCTGTCCGCGCTCATCTGCACCAGGTCGACGCGCTGGTCCACTGCCGGCGCTTCGGCCAGGAGCCCGCGTGTTGCCATGTGCAGCAACAGGAACCGAGCCATCACGAACCCGTCGGCGACGTCCGCGTTGTCCAGGCCGAACCAGTCGAGCAGCGTCGTCACCGTGTCCGCGGCGTCTGCCGACCACTGGTTTTCCTTGCCCGACAACGCTTGCAGCACCGGAGCCGCCGACCGCAGCGCACCGGTCAGCTCCGGCCACGCCTCGCGTACCGCGTCCGACGCCCCGAGATCCGCCCACTCGATGGCGAGCTGGCCGATCCAGTCCGGCATCGCCGTGCCTGCCCGCGGCGGTTCGTGCCGCGCCACCCACGCGGACAGCCGGGCTTCCCGAGCCGCGCTCCGGCGGGCGGCGTGCATCTTCGCGCGCGCCTCGTTGAGCTGTGTCGCCTGCTCGAGATCCGGACCCATCCGGAAGCCCGCGTTGATCAGCTGGATGCCGGTGGCGACCGCGTCCTCCAGCGTCGAGGTGCGGTAGCGGACCATCTCGCCGACCGTGACCGACTCGCCGGGCAGCGTGTCCGGGATCCCGCGACGCAGACCGTCGGCGGCAATGTCTTGCAGCAGGGCCGAATTCCCGGCCGCCCAGCCACTGTCCTCATCGGACAGTTCGTAACGGCGGGTGGCCGCTCGCACCAGGTCGGCCGCGTCGAGGGCGACCCTGCGGTCGAGGTACGCGCGGTGCACGCGGTCGTCCACCAGCTGTCCGCCGCGCAGGCCGAGCGAGGCGAGCGCGACCCGCGTGTCCCGAGTGCGCGTGACGGAAGAGTTGTGCCGGCTCAATTCCTCCAGCTCGACGCTGATGGTCTGGCTCATGATCGTCGACGCGACCTTCGCCAGCGCGGTGCCGAGCATCGGCGGCTCGGCCGGATCACAAGCGATCGGCTTGGCCTCCCCGTCGATCTTCGGGACGACGTACAGCAGCAGCCGCCGCACATCCGTCGAGGACGAGCGTTCGAAAATCTCTCGCAGCGCCGGTCGCAGCGGCTTGTTCACCAGCACGCCGCCGTCGGCGAGCCAGTGCGAACGCACCAACTCGGTGTAGTCGGTCATGTCCGGATGCAGCCGGTCCGCCGCCTCGGGGCCGATCGGCATGCGCGACAGCTCGAAGGCGCCGGGGAAGGACGCGCTCGACCGCGCGGCGAGCGCGAGCGGGCCGTGCACCTGGTTATTCCACAATGGACCGTCGAAGCGGAACAGCATGCGATGTTCGGTGTCCCGCACGCGGTTTCCGAGCGCGTCGTCGTACTGCGTGGTCTCGCCGTCGATCATGGTCCCGGTGAGCAGCACGGTCACGTCCGGCGGTTCGGTGGGCACGACGCCGGACCCGGTGATGTCGTGCATCGCCTGGACCAGGCCGCTCAGCAGCACCTTGTCGCCGTTCAGCACCGAACGCGGCTGCGACTCGCCGGGGTCGCGGATCAGGTTTTCCAGCGACCCGGCGGAGAACCAGGTGTCGCGCAAAATCGCCGGCGTCGACCGGTACGCCTCCGCCAAGCCGAGGCACGCGGCGTTGATGCCGCCCGCGCTCGTGCCGGTGAGCACGTCGAGGCGCACCGAAGCGTGCAAAAGGTCGAGAAGTTTCCGGTAACCGTTACTCTCGTCCGGCGTGCGCGAAGCGTGCAGCAACGCCGACGTCTCGGTAGCGACTCCCCCCATCCACACTGCCAGGCTGGATCCCCCCACCATGGCCATCGCGATCCGGATTTCCTGCGGCCACGGCACCGCCGTCTCACCCATGAGGGTCAGTCTCCCGGCCGAAGCCGCTCCTCCACAAGGGGGAGGCGTCACACGGCGAGATGCTCCAGCACCAGTACCTGCGCCTCGCCGACCGCGAACCCGAGCACCGCGCCGGTCGCGATGAGAATCCATTCGTCCTGCTGGAAAGCCGGGCGCAGCAGCTGCTCGAACTCCTCGGGCGACAATTCCTTCATCTTGCCGACCAGGACGTTCCGGATGTCCATCGCGTCGGTGGCGTAATCCTCGATGTAGCGCATCGTCTCCGGCAGCCGGGTCATGATCTGCTCCGAGATGGCCAGCTTCATGTCCTGGTAGCGGCGGCTGCCGATGGCGAAGACCAGCAACGGTTTCGCGACGTTCGCCGCCCGGCCCAGCTCGCGGTCGAGCTGCCGCTGGATGAGCGCGAGCACGCGGTCGGAAAGCGGGCCCTGCAGCACCGCCTGGATGACGTTGTGCGGCGTGATGATTTCTTTCGCGATCAGCTCGCCGTAGGCCTCGGCGACCTCCGCGCGCCGCTTGAGGAACAGGCCCTGCCAGGTGACGCCGAAGTATTTCTTGGGCTCCAGCGGGTAGAAAATCATCCGCAGCGCGAGCCAGTCGGTGAACCAGCCGGTGAAGAGACCGAACAGCGGCATGATCGGCGGGAATTTGAACAGCACCCACGCGACCATCTGGATCACGCCGATCAGGCCGCCGAACACCAGGCCGGAGCGGGCGATGAACTTGAACTCCTCCGCGCCGGCTTCCTGGAAGATCCGGTTCAGCAGCCGTTTGTCCTTGACGAGGCTGGTCACCACCATGCCCTTGAGGTCGAACACACTGTCCACATCGGACTGGATGAGTTCGAGCACGGCCTTGACCATGTGCGGCGATTCGGCCTGCACGCGCTGGATCACCAGCCGCTGCACGCCGACCGGCAGCGATTCCCAGAGACCGGGCTGATAGTGCCCGGCCACCTCGCGCACGATGTCCTCGACCGCCGCGAGCAGCGGTTTCTCGATTTCCTTCGCGATCCGGTCGGCGTCGAGCCGAGCGACGACCTCGGCCGGTTTGATCAGCTGCTCGGTCATCGTGTCGCAGGCGATGCTCGCCATCCGCGCGGCCCGTTTGGGCACGATGCCCTGCCAGCCGAAGACCGGCTTGACGCCGATGAACTCGACCGGCTGGAACATCATCCGGATCGCGACCAGCTTCGTGCCGTACCCGATCAGCGCGGCGACGATCGGGATGGAGACATAGAGCGGCCAGTGCCGGACGAAGTCGTCGAGGATGCCCGAGACGAACTCGCCCATCGGGGTCAGCCCAGGCTCGGGTCGCAGGCCTGCCAGAACTGCGCGCCGAGCCGCGAGACGTGGATGGTGTGACGGATGATCTTGATCCGCTTCACCTGCTTCTCCACCTCGCGGACCGACTCGTCGGTCAGCAGGATCTCGTACTGCGTCTCGAGCGAGGGCACCTCCTCGTCCAGTTCGACCAGCCCGAGGCCGATCAGCCGGGTCACGTAGCCGGGCACCTGGTCCGGCAGCGACACCCCGGCCGCCTTGCCGACCGTCGAGGCGTTGCGCAGCACGATCCGGCCGGTGCCGCCCATGGCGCTGCGCTCGGCGACGTCGATCGCGGGGAACGGGGAGCCGTCCGACAGCGCGGAGAGGATGCGCGCCTCGTCGGGGGTGAGCTGGCGGAGAATGATCGCGTACAGGTACTCGCGGGCGCGCTCGCGGCCGAAGCCGATGGAGTGGTTGAGCAGTTCGGCCATCGCCGCGCGCAGCGGTTCGACGTGATCGCGGGCGGGCACCAGCGTGACGGTCGTTTCGACGGCGCGGCTGCCGATGTCCGCCCGATTCATCGCGGAGGCCGCGGTCAGCGCCGCGTGATAGGGATCGTCCACCTCGTCGAGACGGCGGCGCAGCTCGCTCAGCAGCCCGCGTTCGACCTGTTTGAGGCCGCGTTCGGCGGTGTCGATCCCCGGGAGTTTGCGAGTCAGGTCGAAGCCGGTGCGCGCCGCCCATCCGGCGAGCTGGCCGGCCCGGCGGGCCAGGTTGGCCACGTCCTCGGCGGTGCCCCGGCCGTTCGGTCGCTGGTAGTCCACGGGCTGCTCCCCTCACTGTTCGCGCTGATGCTACCTGCGAGTAGGCCGGATGGCCCTGTGATGCCTGGCCGGTGGGTGTTGGATGACGCGCATGACCGCGCCGTGGGGACCGCCGATCGACGTGCTGCCGCTGCTCGCCGGAGAAGAACAGGCGCTGATCGGAGTTCTCTCCGACCTCCGGACGCCGGAGTGGGCGTCGCCCGCGCTGGGTGAATGGACGGTGCACGACCTCACCGCACACATCCTCGGCCTGAAGCTCACGCGGCTCTCTCGCGACCGCGACGGCCACTTCGGCGAGGGGACTTCTTGGGTTTCCGCCTGTCGGCAGCTGTCGCCAGAGGTGTTGTTCGCGATGTTCGTGGACAGCACGACGCAGCTGACCGAACTGTGGAAGCACCGAGACCTGGACGAACCGGCCGCGGCGCCGTTGTGGCTGACGGTCGCTCGCGATTACGCGGAGCAGTGGGTGCATCAGCAGCAGATCCGGGAGGCTGTCGAGGCTCCGCTGCTCGACGAGCCGGAGTTCCGGACGCCGGTGGTGGACACGTTCCTGCGTTCGCTGCCGCAGACGTTGCGGGCAGTTACGGCGCGGGCCGGGCGTCAGGTGGCGGTTTCGGTGGAAGGGGCCGGGCGTTGGACTGTGCGCGCTACCGCGGTGGGCTGGACGATCGACCGGGGTGCGGCGACGTCAAGGTCTCCGCTGGCGTCTCTGGCGACTGACGCGGACTCGTTCTGGCGACTGTGCAGCGGGACCTTGCCCGCGGCGGAAGTGGGCGCGCGAGTGCAGCTCAGCGGGGATCCCGCGGTGTGCGAGATCCTGCTGGGCCTACGGGCACAGGAATGCGCCTAACGCCGTCGACGAGCCTGCTTCCTCAGCTGCAGAATGCGCGCCCCGCCGATCAGCGCGACCAGCGCGGCACCCGCGATGGCGGCGAACAGCATCGCCACCGCGAGCGGCATGCTGCCGGACGCGCCGAGGAAGTGGACGGTCGCCGTGTCCAGGTTCTGCAGGATGAACACCAGCAGGAAGGCCAGCACGACGATCGCCACGATCACGGCGATCCAGGTGCCGCTGATGCGGGTGGACTTGACCTTGCCCCGGCGGCCCGCGGGTTTCGCGGCGGGCGGGCGCGGTCCGGGTTCGGCTCCCGGTGCGGTGCCCGGGGCGGCGTGATCGAGCGCGCCGGGCACCTCGGTGCCCGGCGCCTCGGGAACTTCCGATTTCGCGGCCCCGGTGGGGTCGTCGTTTCGCGCGTGGGACATACCGTGATTGTCCGCCCACTCGCCGTGATGCGCTAATTCAGAGCTTGGCGTCGACCTCGCGCAGCACCCGCAGCGTGTTGCGGCCGGCGAGTTTCGCGCAGTCCTCGTCGCTCCAGCCGCGTTCCATCAGCGCGGCGATGAGCGCCGGGTACGTCGACACGTCCTCGAGGCCCACCGGAAGCTCGCCGACGCCGTCGTAGTCGCCGCCGAGCCCGATGTGGTCGATCCCGGCCACCTCGCGCGCGTGCTCGATGTGCGCGACGACGTCCTCGATCGTCGCCTTCGGCTTGGGCGGCGCGTCCCAGGTCTCCGCGAACCGGCCGCGCTGGCCGAGGTCGAGGAACTCCTGTCCGGCGGCCGTCATCGCTTCCCGGAGCTGGTTGTCCCATTCGGTGACCGCGGCGGAGATGAAGGCGGGCACGAAGGTGATCATCGCGACGCCGCCGTTGCCGGGCAGCTGGGCGAGCACGTCGTCGGGGATGTTGCGCGGGTGGTCGTTGACCGCGCGGCACGACGAGTGGCTGAAGATCACCGGCGCGCTGGACACCTCGATCGCGGCGCGCATCGTGCTCGGCGCGACGTGGGAAAGATCCACGAGCATGCCGATCCGGTTCATCTCGCGCACGACCTCGCGGCCGAACTCGGTGAGACCGTCGTGCTCGGGCTTGTCGGTTCCGGAGTCCGCCCAGGTGGTGTTGAAGTTGTGCGTGAGCGTCATGTACCGGACGCCGAGCCGGCGCAGAATCCGCAGCACGCCGAGGGATTCCGCGATGCTGTGCCCGCCCTCGGCGCCAAGCAGTGACGCGATCCGCCCGTCCGCGAACGCCGCCTCGGCCTCGTCGGCCGTCGTCACCAGCCGCAGCCGCTCGGGGTAGCGCTCGGCGAGCTGGTAAACCACCTCGATCTGTTCCAGGACCGCGGTGACCGCGCTGTCGCCCTTGAACTCGCACGGGACGTACACCGACCAGAACTGCAGGCCCAGCTTGCCCTCGGCGAGCTTGGGGAAGTCGGTGTGCAGCGTCGGCTGCGACACCGTGAGATCCACGCCCGCTACTGCTTCGACCGGGTTCGGACCGGCCTTGTCGCGGAGCGCCCAGGGCAGGTCGTTGTGTCCGTCGGCGAGGATCGTGGCGGCGAGCAGGTCTTGCGCGCGAGTCAGCTCGGTCATGCCTCGACCCTAGCGAGCCAAGCCCTGGCCGCGCTTACTCCTTCGACGGTCACTTGATGCCCTCCCGGCCAGCGGTGCGTCGCCGCTTCGGCGTGCCGTTCGCGAAGCTGTCGCACGAGTTCGTCGTTGGCGGGCAGCGGAGCCATCGGGTCCTGCTCGCCGTTGGAAAGGAACACGCGAGTGCCGGTGAGATCGAGCCGCGGCGGTTCCGGCAACGGGGACATCGACGAGAACAGAATGGCTTCCTTGAGCGCGTCCGGCCGCGTGAGCGTTACCGCGGCCGCGATGTTGGCCCCGTTCGAAAACCCCACCGCGACTACCCTGCTGAACCCGTACTTTTCGCGTGCCGTGCCGAGAAAATCCGCCAGCTCATCTGCCCTCGCAAGGACGTCTTGATGATCGAATACGCCCTCGGACAACCGCCGAAACCACCGCGCCGCACCGTTTTCCGACACCGGCCCGGTCGGCGCGAGCGTCCCCGAACCCGGGCTCAGCTCGTTCGCCAATCCGAGCAGATCGTCCGGGCCGCCGCCGGTTCCGTGCAGGAGAAGAAGCACCGGGAGATCCGGGTCGCCCTCGGTGTACTGGTGGATCATCGTCGCTCCTCGTTCGGCGGCTTCGCTTCCGGGAGTATGCGCTCCCTTCGTTTGTCCGGGTAACTTCTCGCACGCAAGATGTATTCCGGGTAGACTCCGCGGGGTGACCCCGGATCCGCAGACGGACGACGACGAGATCGTGACGTGGTGGGGCCTCGTGATCGAGGGCTATCTGGCCACGCAGAACGCGCTGATGGGCGAGATCGCCGAGCGATTCGGCCTGGCCCCCGCGTCGTTCGACATCCTGCTGCGCCTGGTGCGCTCCCCGGAACACCGGATGCCGATGACCCGCCTCGCCACCGAAGCCGCCCTGTCGAGCGGGGGTTTCACGAAGGTGGCGGACCGGCTGGTCGCCGCGGACCTGATCTGCCGGGTCCCGAGCCCGGAGGACCGCCGGGTCACGTTCGCCGCCCTCACGGAGCACGGGCTTGAAGTGGCGGTCAAGGCGAGGTCCGCTTGCGCGGAGATCTTGCGGCGGATCGTGCTTACCCCGTTGGGCCCGGATGCCGCCGGGTTGGCGGAGGCGATGCGGACGCTTCGTTCAGTGAACGGCTGAGCCCCTACGGCTTGACCGAGGGTCCGGAGTCCTCCACCTCCGCGTAGTCCGGCAGTTCGACGCCGTTGATCGCGCGCCCGACCAGCTCCATGAACTCTTCGCTGGCGAAATCGGGGCCCGGCTCGGCATCGGGCCCGGGGACGTCGCGGCTGCGCGCGTTCAACCGGCCGATCTCCTGGTTGGCTTCGACGAACGAGCGCATGCGCGCCTCGTAGCGGGAGAACCCGGCGTCGGCGTCCCATCCGGCCTCGGCCAGGTCTCCGGCCAGCAGGTAGGCGCCGACCAGGGCCAGCCCGGTGCCCTGCCCGGACATCGGCGACGAGCTGAACGCCGCGTCCCCGAGCAGCCCCACGCGTCCGTTCGACCAGCGGTCCATCACCACCTGGGCGACCTGGTCGAGGTAGAAGTCCGGGGTGTCGTCGAGGTGCGCGAGGATGTCCGGGGTCCGCCAGCCGAGGCCGGCCATCCGTTCCCGCAGCAGCACTTTCTGGGCCGCGACGTCTCGGTAGTCGACGTCGAAATCAGGCGCGGCGAAGTAGAACATCGCCATCGCGCGGGTGGCGTCCCGAATGGGGCGCAGGAGGGCGGTGCGCCCGGACTCCTGGTATTCGAGCAGCCAGCGGTCCAGTCCGAACTCGTTGGGCACGCTGTAGAAGGCCAGCACATGCCCGAGGTGCCGGAGATACCGCTCGTGCGGCCCGAAAACCATCGACCGCAACGACGAGTGCAGCCCGTCGGCCCCGACCACCAGGTCGAACCGCCGCCGGTCGCCGCCCGCGAAGACCACGTCGACCCCGCCGGCGTCCTGGGCGATCTCGGCGATCCGGTCGCCGAAGAGGTACTCGACGCCGTCTCGGGTGTCGTCGTAGAGCACCTGGGACAGGTCTCCGCGCAGGATCTCGATGTCCGCGATGAACCCGTCGCCGCCGTCATCATCGGCGCGAAAGGTCTCCAGCACTTTCCCGTCCGCGTCGACGGTGTGCGCGCCGGCGGTGTCGGTGCACGCCGCGCGCACCGCCGCGTCCAGGCCCATGCGCGCGATGACCTCCTTGGCCACCCCGCGCGCGTCCACCGCCTGCCCGCCGGGCCGCAACTCGGGAGCCCGCTCCACGACGGTCACCTCGGCTCCCCGCCGACGCAACCAGTGGGCCAGCGCGGGCCCCGCGATGCTCGCCCCCGCCACCAACACTTTGGTACCGCTCACCGCGTCCCCCATGGTCGCCGTCCCGATGACGGTCCGGATCGTACCGTGATTCGCCGCTCTGACCAGTGGTTTCGGCTCGCGGTCACGGATAGCTGAACCCCTCCGACTCCAGCCGCTTGCGAAGCGCAGTCAAACAGCGTTTCCGGATCTTGCCCACGCTCGACTTGGCGATCCCCAATTCCGCCGCCAGCTGGTCGTGCCGCAGCTCCGGACAATGCGCCAGCAGAAGCATCATCCGCCGATGGCGTTCCGGGAACTGCTCGACCGCCCGCCACAACGCGGCTGTCAGTTCACCGGCCAACGCGTGCTTCTCCGGCGAATCCGCTGGCTTATGCGCCTCCAGTCGCGCATTGTCGGCGAACGTCACCCGCGAACGCTTTTCCGTTGCGCGGAGTGCGTGCCTCCGCGCCACCGTCGTCAGCCAACCGGCCAGGCGGGTCGAATCCTGCAGTTTCGGTGGGCGGCGCAGGAATTCCAGCCATGCTGTTTGGCAAGCGTCATCCGCGTCCGCGCGAAGTCCCGGATTCGCGGCGACGATCCGGATCACTTTCGTCGACAACCGGCGCACCTCGTCCTGGTCCCGCAATCCCGGCTCCCTTCCTCACTCGGGAAGGCTGACGAACCGGGCATCCCGGAGGATCCGCTCTATCAGGGCGAATGCCGAATCGAGTGATCAACTTCCGCGCGAGGTATCCAGGGCCGGACGAGCGCCACGCCCGGGCTGCCGCTGGGCATGGGGTCGGTACCGGACCGCCCCGCAACGCCGATGTGACAGGCTTTCCGGTGCCGCCCCGCAGGTGGGTGGTGGAACGAACCTTCGACTGGCTGACGAGGTGCAGACACTTGGCACGGGACGACGAGCGCAAAACCGCCCGCACCGAGGCCATGATCCAGTTCGCGATGATCCGGCTCATGGCCGCGCGCCTCGCCGACGAACACATCGAACCCCGCGGCCCCATCGAAACCGAAGCAGCCCGTCGCCTGGAAGAAGACCTGAAGGACTGACCGCCCAGGTCTCCCTACCCCCGCTGAGCGACGGCCTCCGCGTAAGCCGCCGCCAGACGTTCCGTCGCCGTCGGCCCGTCGCCGTCAGGCCGGGGAATTCCCAAGTGCCGCTCCCGGAGTTCCGCCATGAATTCCTCCCACAGCGGCGGCCCGCCCGCTTCCAGCAGTTCCGCCCGCACGCGCAATTCCGGCGTCGTCGGGCGATGCCGCAACCCCCAGCTTCCGAGCTGCACCAAAACCGGAACCAGCTGAATCGCCGCTTCCGTCAAACTGTAAGTCGCGCGCTGGCCGCGGCCGGCCGAGTCGCGCGTGAGCAATCCCGTTTCGGTCAGCGTGCGCAATCGGTCGGCGAGGATATTCGACGCGATTCCTTCCTCGGACCGCGACTGCAATTGCCGGAAATGCCGCCGGTCGCCGAACATGATGTCGCGCAGGACCAGCAGGCTCCACCGGTCGCCGATCACCTCGATCGCGGCGTTGATCGGGCACCCCGAGCGCGGACCGTCCGGCATCGCACACACCTCCTCCGACCACTTGCACTTTACCATCACCTCCGGCATAGTGCTTGCAAAAGACAAGCAGGGGGTTCCGATGCTGGTGCGCGTCCAGTGTTTCAACGTTTCCGCCGACGGCTACGGCGCCGGTCCGGACCAAACCCTCGAGCAGCCGTTCGGCCATCCCGATCCGGGACCGCTCTTCGCCTGGGCCGGGGCCACCGCCAGCTGGCCCATGCGCGGCGAACCGGGCGGCACCCGCGGGCTCGACGACTACTTCACCCGCGACATGCACCGCAGCGGCCACGTCGGCGCGGAAATCATGGGACGCAACAAGTTCGGCCCGCACCGCGGTCCGTGGGAGAATCACGACTGGCAGGGTTGGTGGGGCGACGAACCGCCGTTCCGCACCCCGGTCTTCGTGCTCACCCACCACGAACGGCCCTCGATCACCTTGGGCCAGACCACTTTCCACTTCCTCGACACGACTCCGGAAGAAGCGCTCGCGCAGGCGAAGAAGGCCGCTGGCGACAAGGACGTGCGGATCGGCGGCGGCGTCAATACGGTTCGCCAATTCCTCGACGCCGGTCTCATCGACACGCTGCACATCGCCGTCGCGCCGGTCGAACTCGGTGCCGGGGAACGGCTTTGGGAGAGCCCCGACGAGCTGACCGACCGCTACCACCTGGAGAAGATTCCCAGCTCCAGCGGGGTCGTGCATCATCTGTTCTGGCGCGAGTAGCTCAGCGCAGGCCGGGCATCAGCCGTAACGCGTTGCCGGACAGCACCCCGTCCAGGACGTCAGCGGGCAAACCCAGATCAGCGACCGCGCGGACGTTCACCGCGGTTCCCGGCACTCCAGGCCAGTCAGTACCGAAGATCCATTTCCGCGCCAGCCGCACGAGGTCGAAGCGCGCGTAGTACTCCGGCAGTTTCTTCGGCGGCAGCCCGGCGAGGTCGAGCCACACGTTCGGCCTCGCCTGGGCCATGAACGCCGCGACGTCGTACCACCAGCCCCGGCCGCCGTGCGCGAACACGAAGTTCACCGACGGGAAGTCTTCGACCACATCGGACAGCAGCGCCGGATCCCCGTAGCTGGCGCGGGAACCAGGGAAAACCGACAGTCCAGAGTGGAGGATCACCGGGACCCCGCGTTCGGCGCACAAGGCGTACACGGGGTACAACTCCTTGTCCGCCGGGGAAAACGCGCCGTGCACCGGGTGGATCTTCAACGCCACCGCGCCCAGCGCGAGCTGCCGTTCCACCTCGTCGACCAGCGGGTGGTGCAGATGCGGGTTCACGTTCGCCACCAGCCGGAACCGCTCCGGGTTGTAAGCAACCAGCGGCAGATTGTCTTCGATCGCCTGAATGCCGGTAGCCCGTGGACTGTATTCGCAAAACAACAGCACCCGGTCGACGCCCTCGCTCGCCATGAGGTCGTCCATCGCCGCGGGGAGCACCGTGCCGTCCGCGTCGTACACCGTGCGCCACGGGTATTCGCCGGCGAAGTCGCGCGCCCAGTCCAGCCACGCGGGTTTGAGCGTGGGCAGCCGCGGGGTGTGCACGTGGGCGTCCACCACGAAGTGCTCGTCGATCATGCCGGCCAGTCGATCACGATTGCGGCTGCGGCACGAGCAGCGACTCGCGCACCATTTCGCGGATCACGTTCCGCCGGATCTTCCCGGTCGCGGTCTTCGGCAGCTCGGCCATCTCCACCACGCCGCGCGGCCGTTTGAACGCCGCCAAGCCCTCCCGGCAAAACTCGATCAGCTCCTCAGCGTCCACAGTGGCCGATGGAGCGGCAACGACACACGCCACCGGCTTGTCCAATCCGTCCTCGTCCGGCGCGGCGACCACCGCGACCTCGGCCACCGCCGGATGCCGCAGGAGCCGTTCCTCCACTTCGGACGGAGACACCCAGATCCCGCCCGCCTTCAGCATGTCGCCGAACCGGCCGAGACAGGTATAGGTGCCGTCCGAGTTGCGCACGTAGCTGTCCCCGGTCCGCAGCCACGGACCCTGGAAAACCTGTTTCGTAGTCTCGTATCGCGCCCAATACCCGGTCGCGACGGACGGACCGGACACAAACAGCTCGCCCGCCCGGCCCGCTTCCGAAATGACCGCGCCCTGCTCGTCCCGGAGCTCGACGGAGTACCCCGGCACCGCCACCCCGGTGCTGCCCGGGCGCACCGCACCCGGTTGGTTGGACAGGAAGATGTGCAACGCCTCGGTCGACCCGATCCCGTCCAGAATCTCGACCCCGAACCGCGAACGGAACCGCGTGAACAACGCCGACGGCAACGGCTCCCCGGCCGAAACCGCGTACCGCACCGAGGAAAACGAGTCGTCCGGTACGTCGCTGGCCAGCAGCGCGGCATAGAACGTCGGCACTCCGAAGAACAACGTCGGCCGGTCCGCCCGCGCCCGCGCGGCGATGATCCCCGGCGTCGGACGCGCCGGCTCCAGCAGCGTCGTCCCTCCACAAGAGAGCGGGAAGAACGCGGAATTCCCCAGCCCGTAAGCGAAGAACAATTTGGGTACCGACAGGAATCGGTCCGAAGAGGACACTCCCAGCACCTGCGACGCATAAGTCGAGCACACCGCGCGGATGCTCCCGTGCCGGTGCATAGCGCCCTTCGGCTGCCCGGTCGTGCCCGAGGTGTACAGCCACAGCGCGGGCGAATCCTCCCAGGTCGGCGCGGCCACGACGTCGTCCGTCGGGGTCAGCGGCCACCGATGCGTCCGCACCCCGGCCGGGAATTCCGCCGGATCCGCCCGGTCGAGCACGACGTCGGTCACCTCGGGCGCGCTGGTGAGCGCGCCAGCCGCCTGCGCGGAAAACTCCCCGGACACACAGAGCACCCGCGCCCGCGAATCGGCGAGCACCTGGCCCAGCTCCAGCCCGGTGACCATAGTGGACACTGGCACCGCGACCGCGCCGACGAGCATCGCGCCGAGAATCCCGCTCAGCAGTTCGACGTCGTCGACCATGCAGAACATCACCCGCTCCTCCGGCCGCACGCCGAGGGCGCGCAGTCCGGACGCGACCCGGTGGGTCTCGGCGGCGAGTTCGCCGTAGCTGAGCGTGCGCCGCGGCGACACAACCGCGAGCGCGTCCGGACGGCCGCGGCCGAGCAGGTACTCCGCGGCGTTGAAGTTCGCGGGAACCGTCATCGGTGCCCCCTCAGGTGAGGTACACGTACTCGTAGTCGAAAGGTTTTCCGTTGATGCCCTGCCTCGGCGGCGCGACCCAGCTGGCGATCTTCCCGCGCTCGTACACCGGGTGCATGAGCGACCGGACGAACGTCAGGTCCTCGGCCGTCGGCAGCCATTTGTGCCGCGCCGCCTCCCACGTCGCCTCGTCGAC
Source organism: Amycolatopsis halotolerans (assembly GCF_042647905.1). Lineage (NCBI taxonomy): Bacteria > Bacillati > Actinomycetota > Actinomycetes > Pseudonocardiales > Pseudonocardiaceae > Amycolatopsis > Amycolatopsis halotolerans. The sequence goes on along the minus strand of NZ_JBHRWI010000020.1, from coordinate 515,882 downwards.
GATGCTGCCGTCCGGAGTGACGTGGTGGCCGGAGTTTATGCCCACCTCGCGGTTGAAACCAGGGTGCGGCAACGCGAACCGGAAGTCGATCCCGGCGTCGCTCAGGATCTTGTTCCACCGGTTGACCCCGGTCTGGCAGTCCGCCGTGTACTCGCCGCGCAGGTCGAGGTTCAGCAGCAGGATGGCCTGCAGTTCGTCGGACGTCCAGGTCCCGTCGTCGCGCGGGCGGTCGAGCAGGCGGGCATCCTCGGTGAGTTTGTGGTCGTCCTTGCGCCGCGCCTCCTGCCAGCGGCCCTTGAGCCCGGCGGTGTAGTAGTTCGCCGCGTTCGTCGACGTCTCGCTGCCGAACAGGTCGAGCGACACCGTGTAGTGGAAGTTCAGATACCGCTGGATCACCTCCAGCGGAATCCCGCCGTGCGAGGCGATGTCGTACGTGTCGTGCTCGCGAATCAGCTCGGCGCTGCGCAGCACCACCCGGTCGACGCCGGTGGTGCCCACCATCATGTGGTGCGCCTCCTCCTTGAGCATGAACTCACAGGTGCGCGACAGCGGGTCGAACGAGCTTTCCTTCAACGTGCCGAGCTGGTATTTCCCATCGCGGTCGGTGAAGTACGTGAACATGTAGAACGCGAGCCAGTCGGCGGTCTCCTCGTTGAACGCCCCGAGGATGCGCGGCGCGTCCGGGCTGCCGGAGTTGCGCAGCAGCAGGCCCTCGGCCTCGTCCCGGCCTTCGCGGCCGAAGTACGCGTGCAGCAGGTACACCATCGCCCACAGGTGCCGCCCCTCCTCCACATTCACCTGGAAGAGATTGCGCAGGTCGTACAGCGACGGCGCGGTGAGCCCGAGCAACCGCTGCTGTTCGACCGACGCCGGTTCGGTGTCGCCCTGGATCACGATCAGCCGCTGCAGGTCGGCGCGGTACTCGCCGGGCACCTGCTGCCACACCGGTTCGCCGGCGTGCTCGCCGAACGCGATCCGCCGGTCCTGTTCCCGCTCGGCGAGGAAGATGCCCCAGCGGTAATCCGGCACGTTGACGTGGTCGAAGTGCGCCCAGCCGTCGCGGCCGACGCTCACCGCGGTGCGCAGGTACACGCCCTCGGTTTCCAGCGTGGGGCCCATTTCGCCCCACCAGTTCATGAACTTCGGCTGCCAGCCCTCCAACGCGCGCTGCAGCCTTCGATCGTCGGCGAGGTGCACGTTGTTCGGGATTTTGGCGTCGTAGTCGATCTTTTCGGGCATCGGTTCAGACCCGCTTCCTGTCGAAGACCGCCTTCTGACCGGTGCCGTAGCGCCGCAGTGCGCCCTCAGGCCCGGAGGCGTTCGGTCGGGTGAAGATCCAGTTCTGCCAGGCGGTCAGCCGCCCGAAGATCTTGGTTTCGATCGTTTCCGGACCGACGAACCGGTGGTTCGCCTCCATCCCGGTGAGCGCGTCCGGCGACAGCGAAGCCCGGCCTTCCAGCGCGATCCGGATCTCGTCCTCCCAGTCGAGGTCGTCCGGAGCGTCGGTGACCAGGCCGAGTTCGACGGCCTCGGCGGCGCTCAGCGCACGGTCGCGTTCGCGGGCCAGCCACGTCAGGTGGTCGTCGTCGCCGTAGAACCGTGACTCGAGCCGGGTCAGGCCGTTGCCCATCGGGAAGACGCCGAAATTGGCTTCCGACAAGGTGATCGACGCGCGCTCGAGGCTGTGCTCATTGTCGATCGGCGGTCCGTCCAGCAGGTACTGCCGATCCGCCGCGAAGGCCAGCTCCACCAGCGAGCCCGCGAAGCAGCTGCCCGGCTCGATCAACGCGATCAAGGTACGGCTGGTGACGTCCAGCCGCTTCAGCGTGCGCTTGTAGTAATGCAGGATTTCGTTGCTCAGCCAGTCTTTCCCGCTGAGCACGACCTCCTCGTGCGCGAGCACCGCCTCCGGATCGCCCTCGGTGCGCAACACCCAGGTGCCGAGGTCCGGTTCGTTCGTGCGCAGCCGCAGGATCGCGTCGTCCAGCTCGCGGGTCAGCCGCAGCAGCCAGCCGTCGAGCCGCGGTTCGCCTTCCGGGCCGAGCACGGTGAGCGTGACCAGCGAGTTCGGCCGGTCATACGCGCCACGAACGTGCCGGTACTCGATTCCGTCGTCGGTGATCGACGGCTCCAGCGGCGCGAGTTCGATCCCCTGCTCGGCAGGCAGCCGGTCGGATTCGGCGGCCAGGTCGTGCGCCCGCGACAGCACCTTCTCGCGGAACCCGACGCGCGGCACCAGCTCGTCCACCAGCCGCCAGTCGACCGCGGTCCGGCCTTTGACCCCGTCCGGCCGCGTGGCGAACACGTCCGCGAGATCCCGGCGGACGCGCCGTTTGTCGACCACCCGGGTCAGCCCGCCGGTGCCGGGCAGCACGCCGAGCAGCGGCACCTCGGGCAGCGCGACGGTGGACGAGTTGTCGTCCACCAGCAGGATCTTTTCGCAGGCCAGCGCGATCTCGTAACCACCGCCGGCGCAGCTGCCGTTCACCGCCGCGACGTAGGTCTGGCCGGAGAACTCGGTCGCGTCCTCGATGCCGTTGCGGGTCTCGTTGGTGAACTTGCAGAAGTTCACCTTCCACTCGTGCGGCGACGCGGCGAGCATCCGGATGTTGGCCCCGGCGCAGAACACCTTGTCCTTGGCGCTCGTCACGATCACCGCGCGCACCTGCGGATGTTCGAATCGCAGCCGCTGGGTGGCGTCGTAGAACTCGATGTCCACGCCGAGGTCGTACGAGTTCAGCTTCAGCTCGTACCCGGGCACGAGGCCGCCTTGTTCGTCGACGTCCATCTCCAGCCAGGCGACCTCGCCGTCGACGGTCAGCCGCCAGTGCCGGTAAGTGTCCGGATGCCGCTCGAAGGTGACGGGTGTGGTGGTGGTCACGCCTCCGAGTGTCTACACAGTTTCAACGAACGTCAATGTTGTGTAGACATTTGCCCGGCGACGCTCACCCGGTTGAGCCGCACGGCCGCCCAGCACGCGAATACCCACAGCGCGATCGCCGCGAACGTGTCGGTGAAGATCGTCGCGAACCAGAACGCCGGGACCTGTGGCACGCCGACGAGGAAGTGCCCCGCGCTCGCCAGCCCGGACAGCGAGTAGACCAGCAGGAACGCCAGCGCCCGCCAGTACCGGCCGCGCACGTAGGCGCGATAACCGAGCGCGCCGAACACGGTGAAGACGACCCAGCTCAAGGCCACCACGACCTGCGCGACCGGCACGCTGATGCCCGGCACCTGCGGGTAATCGGCGGCGCGCACGACGTTGTGGGTGTAGTGCAGGACCGTGCTGACCAGGGTGAACGCCAGAATCACCCGCAGCGGGCCGAGTCCCTTCTCGCGCAGAACGTCCATGCTGCTCGCCCCCTTGCGATTTGATAGATCGCTCTAGCGGGAGAGTACTACCCGCACCCCGCTCAGACCAGATCGCGCAACGCGCGAAGCGTGCGCAGGGTCGTCTCGATGTCCTTCTCGGACAGACCCGAAGCGACGCCGTCCGCCCATTCGGCCTGCCTGGAGCCCAGGATTCGCAGCGCGGCCCGCGCTTTGGCGGTCAGCCGCAGCAGTGGCGCGCGGGCGTCCGCCGGATTGTCGGCACGGGAGAGCATTCCGTCTCGCAGCAGGCGATTCACCGTCTCCTGCACGCTTTGCCGCCGCAGTCCGCGCCGCCGGGCCAGCTCCGCCGCGGTGACGGGACCGTCTTCGAGGAAGCCGACGACCTGCCATTGCGCGGCGGTCAAGCCCGCTTCCGCAGTGAGTGCGTCGCCTGCGGCCAACAGCGCGCCGTTGGCCACGAAGACCTCATTGACGAGCTGGGTAAGGCTTTCCGCGCGGGGTGTCCTCGGAGGCATGCGTGCTAGTGTTCCACTTCGACAGGTACCTGTCGAAGTCTAGGGGGACACTCATGGAAATGCCCGTCGTCGGTGCCGCGCACGAAGCCCTTGCCGCACTCGTCGGAGACTGGTCGGGTACCGAGGAACTCGCCGCCGCGCCCTGGGCTCCCGCCGCGACCGCCACCGCGACCTGCAGTTATCGCCGAGCGCTCGACGGATTCGCCGTGCTGGAGGACTACGTCCAAACCCGTGAAGACGGCTCACGCATGCTGGGACACCACGTCTTCACCGTCGACCCGTCGACTGGCGACACGCTGTGGTTCGGCTTCGACAGCTACGGCTTCCCGCCCGCGTCTCCCGCACGCGGCGACTGGCGCGACGGCACCCTGCGCCTCGAAAAGCAGACCGAACGCGGCGTCGCGATCCACCGGATCACCCCGGAAGGGGACGTCCTCACCCACGAAATCGACGTCCGACTCGGGTCCGACGACGATTTCCGCCCGTTCCTCCGTGCCCGCTACCTCCGGAGTGCGCGAGACTGACCCCATGACCGAGCAGACCCTCGAAGCAGACGGCATCACCCTGTGCCACGAATCGTTCGGCGATCCGTCCGCGCCGCCGTTGCTGCTGGTGATGGGCCTCGCCGCGCCGATGATCTGGTGGGACGACGAGTTCTGCGCCCAGCTCGCCGAGGCCGGCTTCCACGTGCACCGGTTCGACAACCGCGACGTCGGGCGCTCGCAGTGGTGGACCGGCCGGGCCAGCCTTCCGCTCGCGTACCTCCTGCGATCCGCGCCGTACTCGCTCGGCGATCTGGCCGACGACGCGGGCAAGCTGCTCGACGCTCTCGACATCGGGAGCGCGCACGTGGTCGGCACGTCGATGGGCGGGATGATCGCGCAGGAGTTCGCGATCCGGCACCCGCGGCGGGTGCGGACGCTGACCTCGATCATGTCGACCACCGGCGCGCGCACCGTCGGCCTGCCCAGCCCGCGCGCCGCGCTCGCGATGCTGGCCCCGGGACCGCGCACGCGCGAGGATTACGTGACGCAACTGGTGCGCACGTCGAGGCTGATCGGCTCGCCCGGTTACGTGTTCGACGAGGACCATTTCCGCGAGCGCGCGGAACGCACGTACGACCGCGGCCTCAACCCGGCGGGCGTCTTCCGGCAGCTCGCCGCGATCCTGTCCTCCCGCGACCGGACCGCCGACCTGCGCCGGCTTTCCTTGCCGTCCTTGGTGATTCACGGTACGGCCGACCCGCTGGTGAACGTGTCCGGCGGACGCGCGACCGCCCGCGCGCTGGGTGCCGACCTCGACCTCGTGCCCGGTATGGGACACGACCTGCCGCGCGAGGTGTGGCCGCGCGTGATCGCCGGGATCAAGCGGCTCGCTACCCGCTGATCGTCACCGAGCCCAGGTTCGAGAAGTGCGCGGCGACGCGGGATCCGGGGCGCAGTTCGACGGCGTCGGTCATCCCGCCGGTCAGCACGAGCCAGCCCGGTTCCAGCGCCAATCCGCGCGCGGCCAAGGAATTCGCCGCCAGCGCCAACGCCTCGGCCGGGTGTCCCTGAACGGCGGCTCCGGTCGCGGTGTCGACGATCTGACCGTCCACTTCGAGCAGTGCGGCCTCCAGCGAAAGGTCCAAAGAGGACGGTGGACGGCCGACCGAGCCGAGCCCGAACAGCGCTGAGGAGCCGTTGTCCGCGACGACGTCCGGCAGCGTGAAGCGGTAGTCGCGGTATCGGCTGTCGATGATCTCGATTCCGCCGTATACCTGGGAAACCGCGCCAAGGGCGGTAGCCGCGGTGACGCCCGGGCCAGCGAGCCGCTCGCCGAGCACGAACACCAGTTCCGGCTCCGCGCGCGGGTGGATGAGCTGCGGCGTCGGCGCGCCCGCGGGCAGCACCATCGCATCGGTCAGCCACGCGAGCAGGGGCTCCGCGACGCCCATCCGCTGCTGCTTCGCCCGCGACGTGAGCCCGAGCTTCACCCCGATCAGCGTCTCGCCGCGTTCCTGACGCAGCCGCAGGGCTTCGTCCTGGATCGCGTAGGCGGTGGCGAGGTCGAGGTCCGGCCAGGTGTCGGTGAGCTGCGCGCTCTCTTCCGTCCGGTTGAGCAGTTCCTGCGCTGCGGCAACGATATCGGCGGTCACTTTTCCTCCTCCGGAGCGAACACCGCGGTCACGCTGCCCAGGCCGGCCATGGTCGCCACGACGGTGTCGCCGGGGCGGACGGTCTGCGCGGCGGTCATCGAACCGGGCAGTACGACGTGGCCGGGCTCCAGCGTCACGCCGAGCGGGCCGACGGTGTTGGCCAGCCACACGAGTGCGTTGATCGGCGAACCCAGCACCGCGCCGCCCGCGCCGGTGGCCGCGAGCTGGCCGTTGACGTGCAGCGTGCAGCCGGCGAGCCGCAGGTCGACGTCGCGCAGATTGGTCGGGCTGCTGCCGAGGATGACGCCGCCGGACGACGCGTTGTCCGCGACGGTGTCGAAGATCGAGATTTTCCAGTCGCGGACTCGCGAATCGACGATCTCCAGGGACGGCAGCACGAAGTCGACCGCACGGACGGCGTCGGCGACGGTCACGCCCGGACCGCGGAGCGGCGCGCCGAGCACGAACGCGATCTCCGGTTCGATGCGCGGCTGCAGGAACTGCGTCGTCGGGATCGGCTGGTGTTCGAGCAGGAACATCGAGCTGGTGAGGTGCCCGAAGTCGGGCTGGTTCACGCCCATCTGGCGCTGCATCGCCGCGGAGGCGAGGCCGACCTTGTGGCCGCGCACCACGTCGCCCGCCGCCACCCACGCGCGGACTTGCTCCTGCTGCACGCGGTAGGCGTCTTCGACGGTGCCGTCGGGGAAGGTCTTCACGAGCGGATCGATCGGCTCGTGGCGCTCGTACGCGCTCGTCAGCAGCGCGACGGCGTCCTGCAGCTCAGCGGGTTCCACGGGACGGACTTTGCCTGACCGCGCCGCTTGAGCCAACCCGTTCGTTCCATTCACCGGTACAGTTTACTTCTCTTGCTCGCTAACCTCTTGCGCGCGAGAGTTTGTCGGCGTACCGTTCCCCGTGTTGGCTCCCAGAGAGGACGTGACCCGAAATGGCACCCACCGAGACCGAAGTCGCCCAGCTCGCGCAGGCCCGCGACCGGCTGCGGGACCAGCACCTGCACCCCGCCGCGGAGCGCCCGGCGACCGTGGGCCGCGGCATCCACCACACCGCGCTGCTGTCCAGCGACGTCGAGCGGACGATCACCTTCTACCAGGACATCCTCGGGTTCCCGCTCACGGAGCTGATCGAAAACCGCGACTACCCGGGGTCGAGCCACTTCTTCTTCGACGTCGGCAACGGCAACGCGGTCGCGTTCTTCGACCTGCCCGGCCTCGACCTCGGCCCGTACGCGGAGGTGCTCGGCGGGCTGCACCACCTGGCCCTGTCGCTCACCCCGGAATCCTGGGCGGGCGCGCGCTCCCGGCTCGACGCCGCCGGCGTGAAGTATCAGGAAGAGAGCGGCACGTCGATCTACTTCGCCGACCCGGACGGCGCCCGGATCGAACTGATCGCGGACGACCTCGGCGAGATGTACGGGTCGAAGATCGGCTGAATCACTGGACTCGATGCGTCGCTGGGTTCAGAGTGTGGGCCCATGGGCGACTGGGCGGCTTCGCGGCAGAAAGCACGGCTCGACCGGCGGGAAGCGATCGACGAACTGATCGCGCAGGCCCGCTTCGAGGTGCGGCTGCACCTGGCGGAGCCGACCGCGGTGAGCCGGTTCGACGACCTCGCCGAGGTTTTCGCCCTCGGCCACGGCGAGTGCGCCGCGTTGCTGGCTCACCGCCGCTTGCTGCCCTGGTGGGAGCGACGGCTGCTCACGCGATTCGCGCGTCGGCTGCACGGCCGCGCGATCGCGGACAGCGTTGCCGATGTACCAGCGGGTGCGGCTGTTGTTCAGGCTTTCCGAGTCGAAATCGCCCGTCTCCTTCCCGACCCGGGCGACACCGGTGCCCGCTACGACGTGCAGGGACGCGGTCTGCTGACGGTCTTTCGCCTCGCGCTCGGTGCCCGCGGCGAAGCGTGGCCGGACCGGCACGAGGTCGCGTCCACCGTCGCGCGCAATGTTCTGGTGTGCAGTTCCGCGTTCCTGCGGCGGTCGCCGTGGCACGTGCTGTGGCCGGTCTATCGCGTCCGCGGCCTGCGGTTGTGGCGGCTGTGACTGTCGTGGAATCCCTGGCTGTGCTGGGATGTTGAGGAGAATATGAAGCCCGAAGAAATCCTTGCCAGCGCGCGCACGATCGCGGTTGTCGGACTGAGCCGCGACCCGAGCAAGGCCGCGCACGGCGTACCGGCTTCCCTGCAGGCGCACGGGTTCCGGATCATTCCGGTGCATCCGTCGGCGACCGAACTGCTCGGGGAGAAGGCGTACCGGTCGCTGGAGGAGATTCCGGAGCCGGTGGATTTGGTGGACGTCTTCCGTCCGGCCGAGGAAGCGCCGGACATCGCCCGTTCCGCGGTCGCGATCGGGGCTAAGGCGTTGTGGCTGCAGCAGGGGATCGTGTCGGCGGAGGCTCGGCAGATCGCTTCTGACGCCGGGTTGGAGTATGTCGAGGATCGGTGCACTGCCGTGGTCCGAGCGGTGGCGGCGATTTCACTGGTTTAACCGGGCGAACGCTGGGGATCGCCCGGGTTTCGCGAGGAAGTCCGCGATGATTTGTGCGCATTCTCTGGGACTGCGCACTGACGTGTCGCATTCGAGGTCGTAATCGCCGTGGGCGTGCACGATCGAGTATTGCCGTTCCGCTAGTCCGGCGGGACGATCGCCTCGCGCTTGTTCGCGCCGCCGCAACTCCGGTAACGGGCAGTGCACGCCCACGAAGGTGACTTCCTGCTCCCGCAACACTTCCAGGCAGTCGGCGAGCCAATGCGGCCGAAGCACATGGTCGGCGATCACGCCGTTCCCCGCTGCCGCGAGCCCGGCCAGCATTCGGTGGTAGCCGCGCACAGTCCGTTCGAAAACCTCATCGAACTCAGGCGTGCCGAATTCGGGTGTCTGCGTCCGCGATCGCATACTGTTGACCGCATCCCTGGATACCGAGAAATACGGCCCCGGCAGCAAATCCAGCAACTCCGTCGCGATACTCGATTTTCCGGAACTGGACGTGCCGTTGAGAAAAACGACGTGCCCGCTCATCCGACGAGCCGATACCCCACCCCGCGCACCGTCTCGATCGTCCGCGTCCCAAATGGCGCGTCGATCTTCCGCCGCAAATACCCGACGTAAACCTCGACCACGTTCTCGTCGCCCTCGTAATGCGCGTCCCACACGTGACCGAGAATCTCGTTCTTGGTCAACGCCGCCCCCTGCCTGCGCAGCAAAAACTCCAGCAACCCGAACTCGCGGGCGGTCAACTCGATCCGCGTCTCTCCCCTGTGGACAGTGCGCGCGGCCGGGTCGAGCTGCAGATCCCCAGCGGTCAGCACCGCCGGACGAGCGGGCGCACCCCGGCGAAGCAGCGCCCGCAGCCGAGCCAGCAAAACGACGAACGAGAACGGTTTCGAAAGATAATCGTCCGCGCCGAGGTCGAATGCGTCCGCCTCGTCGTACTCGCCGTCCTTCGCCGTGAGCATCAGCACCGGCGTCCAATTCTCCGCCGCCCGCAAACGTTTCAGCACCTCATAGCCGGAAAGCTCGGGAAGCATGATGTCGAGCACCACGGCGTCGTAATCGTGCTCCATCGCCGACCAGAGCCCGTCCCGGCCGGTGTGCGCGACGTTCACCGTGAACCCCTCGGCGACCAGGCCGCGGCGAAGGGTTTCGGCGAACTCCAGCTCGTCCTCCACGATCAGCAACCGCATGCTCAGTCCTCCTCGATCCGGGGCAGTTCGATGCTCGGCAGTTCGATCACGAAGTGCGCGCCCGGGTAGCTCGGGTCGGCCACGTCGACGTACCGCGCGCGGCCGCCGTGCCGGGCCGCGATACCGGCCACGATCGACAGGCCCAGTCCGGTGCCGCCGCGCCGGCGTGACGCGTCCAGCCGCACAAACCGCTCGAACACCCGCTCCCGGTCCTCCTCGGCGACGCCCGGGCCGTCGTCGCTCACCTCCACCACGACCATCTCATCTTGCACCGAACTCGCAATCCGGATCCGCTCGCGCGCGTGCCCGCACGCGTTGTCGACGAGGTTGCGTACGGCGCGACGCAGTTGCGCCTCGCTGCCGCGCACCTTCGCCGGTCCTGCGCGCACTTCGATCTCGACAGCCGCTTCACCGCGTACGCGTTCGGCTTCGGCGCGAACGATGTCGTCTAGATCGACTTCAGTGCGCGAGGGCCGATCCGTGGCGTCGTCAGTGCGCGCGAGCATCAGGAGGTCGTCAACCAGCTCTCGCAGGCGCGCGGTCTCGCGAGTGATCACGGGTACCAGTTCGTCGGTGGTCTCCGGGTGCTGGTTCGAAACGTCGAGCGCGGTGCTGATGGTCGACAGTGGTGAGCGCAGCTCGTGACTTGCGTCGGCGACGAAGCGGCGTTGCGCGGCCTGCGCCGACCCGAGCCGTTCGAGCATCTCGTTGAGCGTGACAGCGAGCCGGTGCACCTCGTCACCGCCAGGCGGCAGCGGTACGCGCAATGCGAGGTCGCGCGTCGAGATCTCGGCGACAGTGCGCCGCATCCGCTCAACCGGTCGCAGTGCGGACCCGACAGAGCGGTACACCGCGAAGCCCGCGATACCTAGCAGTGGCAGCGAAATCAGCCCTAGTAGCAGCGTAAGCCGCGCAGACGCTTCGGTGACTGGCTCGAGCGAGCGTGCCGAGATGACGGTGAACGGTCCGCCCGGCCCGTTGACGCCCTCCGAGACCAGGCGGTAGTCGCTGCCGTCGCCGTCTAAGCCGAGCGGCAGCGTTTCGACGGTTTCTTGTCCGGGGGCCGGGCGCGCAGCGGTGATGGCCGGACGGCCGACAATCGCCGGGTCGCTCGCGATCGGTGTGCTTCGCGGCCCGAGGACCTGTGTGACGGCTTCAGTGTCGCCAGTGCTCGCGACGTCGCTTGGCGACAGGTCTCGCGCGCCCGCGCGCACGAGTTGGACGGCAACCTGCCGCGCGGTACTGCGCGCGCTTTCGGTGACGCTTCGGTCGAGCGACTGCTGCAGCAGGAGCACCACGACGACGCACGCGGTCGCGATGGCAAGCGCGAGCGCGAGGACGGCAACCCCGGTTGTCCGCATCCGGACGCCTGCTGCAGCGAGAATTCTCACGCACGCAGCGTAACGAGCGCGGAGTGACGTCATCGGGCGCGGCGTGCGGCCAGCCGTTCCGTGCGCAGCGTATCGACCTCAGACAGATCCAACGGCTTCAGCGCGTGGCCCAGCACCCACGACAACAGCAGGTCAGCGAGCTCGGGGTTGCGTGCCAGGGCCGGGCCGTGCAGATAGGTGCCCACGACGTGGTCGGTGACCGCGCCCTCGGTGCCGTCGCCGTTCCCGGTGCCCCGGACGACGCGGCCGAGCGGCGCGCTGCCCGGACCGAGCACGCTCGAGCCCTGGTGGTTCTCGAAGCCGGTCAACGGCGTCTCGAGCAGGTTCGGTTCGACGATCAGCTCGGCCACCGCGCGCTGCTGAGACGGCCCGGTGACGAGGTCGAGCAGCCCCAGCCCGGCGTGGTCGACGCCGTCGACGCCGCGGAAGCGCGTGCCCAGGATCTGCAGGCCAGCGCACACCCCGAACACCGGACGTCCCGCGTCCGCCGCACTCCGCAGCCCCGCCGAGTCGCGCAGGAAGTCCGCGGCCAGCACCTGCGCCATGTCCTCGCCGCCGCCAAGCAGGTAGAGGTCCAAAGTGGACGGTACCGCGGAGTCGAGCGAGACCGGCACGACCTCGGCTTCGTAACCCCGCCACTGCAACCGTTTGCAGAGCACCTGTGCGTTGCCGGAATCGCCGTACGTCCCCAGTACCTCGGGCAGCAGCAGGCCGATGCCGACGGTCGAATCAGACATCAGGCAACCGGTCGACCAGGTCACGGAAGGCGGTGTAGTTCGCGACGAGTTCGACCCCGCCCGGCGGCAGCGTGTCGATCGCGCTGACCGGGTCCGGGGCCGACCAATGCGGCACCTCGGCGTAGCAAAGCCGCACGGCGAGGTCCGCGCACCGCTCGCCGGCGACGACGACCTGACGGCCGCGCAAGCGCTCGAAGTGCACGTCCCAGAGCCACGACAGGTCGCGACCGTCCGCCTCGTGCGCGTTGACCGCGACAACAACCGGGGTGTCCTCGTCGAGCACGCGCAACGTTTCGGCCCACCCAGCCGGATTTTTCGCAAGCATGAGCCGTACCGAGTGCCGGGTGCGGCGAATCGTGCGGTAGCGCCCGCCGATGTCGGTGATCGTGCGCAGCCGGGCCGCGGCGGTGTGCGGCGGCACGCCGACGCAGTGCGCGGCGGCGAGCGCGAGAGCGGCGTTGGCCCGGTTGGCCTCTCCGGGAAGCCGCAGGTCGAGGTCCACTTGCCGGCCGCCAGGAGTGTGGACCAGGTCGCCGTCGAGGTTCCAGGTCGGCTCCGGGCGGGCGAAAGCGCAGACCGCACAGCGCCATTCGCGATCGGTGTGGGTGATCGCGCCGCCGCAGCGGGGGCAGGAGACGGAATCGCCCGACCAGCGCCGTCCGGTGCCGACCCACACCGGGCGGGCCGCCGCCGAGGCCGCGGACGTGACCAGGACGTCGTCGCAGTTTGCGACCACGACCGTGCGCGACAGCCCGGCGAACGCGGCGCGGAGATCGCGCTCCATCATCCGGACCTCGCCGACCCGGTCGAGCTGGTCCCGGCTGAGGTTGAGCAGCACGAGCGCCGCGGGCTGCACCTGCTCGGCCACCCACGGAACGTAGGTTTCGTCCACTTCCAGCACCGCGTACGGCGCTTCCGGGGCGGCGGCGAGCGCGGCCACCAAACCGTCGGGCATGTTCGCGCCGTCGCCGTTGTGCGCGACCTCGGCGAGCGCTTCGAGCGCCCGGGTCAACATCAGCGACGTGGTGGTTTTGCCGTTCGTACCGGTAATGATCACGACCGTGCGATCGCGGCCGAGCCTGCGCAGCGCCTTGGGGTCGAGCCGCAGCGTGACGCGGCCGCCGATCACCCCGCCGCGGCCCAGCCGGGCGGTACGGGAAAACCACGCGGTCAGCCGCCCGGCGGCGACCGACGCCCGGGTGCGCAGACGTGTTGGCATCACGACAAACCGTGCGGCACGAGCGCTGTGATTTTCCTGAGAGGGTGACTCCAGTCTCCGTTACCCTTTGTAAGCAGTCTTACCGATCGGAGGTTGAACCATTCGGCGCAACCTTGACCTTGCCGAATGACAGAGATCGGTCAAGATCTTCCGTCTATACATCGGAGGTGTTAGCGTCCAACCCCGCTTGATGGCACCACGCACCGGTGACCGGGAACGCAGAGCGACAGGCGGAGGGCGAACGTGGACGCAGCAGTACGCGGGCTGGACCAAAGCGGCACCCTGGAGCGCGGGCTGGCGGTGCTCGAACACGTCGGGCAGCACCAGGAGATCTCCACGAACGCGCTCGCCCGGCAACTGGGCCTTTCGCGCAGCGCGGCGTACCGGATCGTCGGCACCCTGAAGCGGCTGGAGTACCTGGAGGCGGACACCGTCACCGGACGCGTGCGGCTCGGCACCCGGCTGGTCGAACTGGGCGCCCGCGCGATGGCGGCGACCGACCTGCACCGCTGCGCGCCGCGGTATCTCACCGCGCTGGCCGAGCGCTCCGGGGAGACGACGTACCTCGCGGTGCCGGACAACGACGCGATGGTCTACGTCGCGACCGAACGCAGCGCCAGCGCGGTAACGCTCTCCTGCCGCCTCGGCACTCGGCGGCCGCAGCACGCGACGTCGCTGGGCAAGGCCTGGCTGGCCGCGTTGCCGGAGGCCGACCGGGTGGAGCGCGTGCGCCGGATGAAGCTGGACAGCCTCACCCTCAAGACCATCAACGACCCGGTCCGGCTGCTGGACGAGCTGGCGCGCACCCGGCGTCGCGGCTGGGCCGTGGACGACCTGGAGAACGAGCCGGACGTCGGCTGTGTCGCGGCGGCCGTGCGGGACCATTCGGGCCGTCCGATCGCGGCGATCAGCGTCGCCGGGCCAGCGCCTCGGGTGATGCGCCGGGCGGACGAACTGGGCGCGACGGTGGCCGGGACGGCCGCGGCGTTGTCAATGCGGCTGGGGTACGTGCGCAACCGCTGAGTCTTTCACCGGATCGGGTCTTCTTGGCGGTTGTTGCGGCTCCTGCCAGCGGAAACAGGTTATCCACAGCCGTGTCGACTTGTGGACAACCCTGGGGATGGCTGCCTGCGGTCCCGGGAATTGTCGGGCCGGTGGTGGACCGTTCCCGGCATGAAGATCACCCTCGCACCGCACGGTGCCGCCCAGCTACCTCGTTCCCGCTTCCAGCTTGCTGCACGACTCGGCCCGCTCCAGAAGCAGCGCGCGCTCCCGCTCGTTGCCGGTCATCTTCGCCGCGCGCTCGAACTCGGCGCGCGCCTCGTCCCGGCGGCCGAGCTTGTACAGAAAGTCGCCGCGCACGCTCGGCAGCAGGTGGTAGTTCTTCAGCGCGGGCTCCGTCAGCAATTTGTCCACCAGCGCCAGCCCGGCTTCCGGTCCCTCGGCCATCGAGACCGCGACGGCCCGGTTCAGCTCGATCACCGGAGACGGCGTGAGCTGCGCCAGTCCCGCGTACAGCGCCGCGATGCGCGCCCAGTCGGTCTCGTCCGGCGTGACCGCCACGGCGTGGCACGCGGCGATCGCGGCCTGCGCGGAATACGGCCCGTACGTGCCGTCCGCCAGCCGTTCGGACCGGGCCAGCGCGGTGAGGCCCCGCTGGATCAGCAGGCGGTCCCAGCGGCTGCGGTCCTGGTCCATCAGCAGCACCGGTTCGCCGTTCGGGCCGGTGCGCGCCGCCGAGCGAGACGCCTGGATCTCCATCAGCGCCACCAGGCCGTGCACTTCCGGTTCGCCCGGCATCAGGCCAGCCAGCACCCGGCCGAGCCGCAACGCGTCCTCGCACAGCGCGGGCCGCATCCAGTCGTCGCCACGCGTGGCGGAATAGCCCTCGTTGAAGATCAGGTAGATCACTTCGAGCACGGCGGGCACCCGCGCGACGCGCTCGTCGCCGACCGGCGTCTCGAACGGCACCTTGGCCTCGGCGAGCGTCTTCTTCGCCCGCACGATGCGTTGCGCGACAGCGGATTCCTTCACCAGGAAGGCGCGGGCGATCTCGTCGGTGCTGAGCCCGCCGAGCATGCGCAGCGTGAGCGCCACCCGCGCCTGGGTGGACAGCACCGGGTGACACGCGGTGAACACCAGCCGCAGCAGGTCGTCCTCGATCTGCTCGTCGTCGAGCACGGCGTCGAAGTCGGGCAGCACGCCCTCGCCGAGCTGTTCGGCCTCCCGGCCGATTTCGTCGAGCTTGCGGCCGAAGGTTTCGTTGCGCCGGAACAGGTCGATGGCCCGCCGCTTCGCGATCGTCATCAGCCAGGCGCCCGGGTTGCGCGGCACGCCGGTCTCCGGCCACTGTTCGAGCGCGGCGACGAGCGCGTCCTGGGCCAGCTCCTCCGCGAGGCCCACGTCGCGGGTCATCCGAGCGAGGCCGGCGATCACCCGCGCCGACTCGATCCGCCAAACGGCCTCTACCGCACTTCGCGTGTCCACCGGCCCATCAGACCGGGCCGGCCCGCCCGAGGCAACCCTCGGGCGGGCGCGGAGTCAGAGCTCGCCCGCCATCGGGCGGATCTCGACGGTGCCCGCCTGCCGGTCCGGGTTGGGCGCCCGCTTCATCAGCTCGACGATCTCGGCGAGCGACTCCCCCTCCAGAATCCACACGCCCGCGACCAGTTCCTTGGTCTCGGCGAACGGACCATCGACGACGCTGGGCTCCGCGTCCCCGTCGAACCACAGCAGCCGGGCGCCGGCCGAGCTCGGCGTCAGCCCGGCGGCCTGCACGAGGTGGCCGGATTCGGCGAGTTCCGTGTTGAACTGGCCCATCTGCTCGATCAACTCGGCGCTGGGCGCGGCTCCCGCTTCGGATTCCTTGCTGGCTTTCACCAGCACCATGAACCGCATCAGTTCTGCGCAGCCTGCTCGCGCAGCTTCGCTTCGGCCTCCCGCAGTTCCGGGGTGAGGTTGTCGCCGAAGTCGTCGGCCTCGAAGATCCGCCGGATCTCGATCTCGTGGTGCGCGCCGTCGGTGTTGGGCACGCGCTTGATCCACTCCACCGCTTCCTCGAGCGAACGCACCTGGAGGATCCAGAACCCGGCGATCAGCTCCTTGGTCTCGGCGAACGGACCGTCGACCACGCTCGGCTCGCTGTCGCCGGAGAACTTCACCCGGGCGCCCTGGGAGCTGGGAGCCAGTCCCTCGCCCGCGAGCATCACGCCGGCCCGCACGAGTTCCTCGTTGAACTTGCCCATCTCGGCGAGCAGTTCGGTGCTCGGCATCTGGCCCGCTTCGCTCTCTTCGCTGGCCTTCATGATCACCATGAATCGCATCTTCGGTACCCCTTCGCTCTCGGCTTGCCTTCACCCCTGCGTCGAACGGGCCGCGGCCGGATCGACACCGTCCCCAAACTTTTTTCCCGGTCGCGAAACTAGCAGGTCAGGCGAACTTCGGCGGACAAAACAGGCGTGGGAGAATCGTCGTCCGTGGCAGTACTCCCCGAACCTCTCCGCGCCGCCCTCGACGAAGAGCTCGGCCGGTTCCCCGAATCCCGGCTCGCGCAGGCCGTGGACCGGCTCAGCAAGCGTTATCGACAAGGCGACTCGGCAAGCTCGCCGATCCTCTCTTCGGAGCTGGATGTCGCCGCGTACGCCGGGTACCGGATGCCAGCGACGTACGCGGCAATCAGCGCGGTGCTGGGCGAGGTGGCTGCCGCCGCGCCCGGGTTCGCTCCGAAGACGCACGTCGACATCGGCGGCGGCACCGGAGCGGCGGTGTGGGCAGCGGCCGACGTCTGGCCGTCGCTGGAGAAGTGCACTGTCCTGGAGCAGGTGGCGGCCGCGCTGGCGCTGGGACGCAAGCTGGCGGCCAAGTCCGACGAGCCGGCCGTCCGCACCGCGGTCTGGCAGCGCGGGCTGGTCGATTCCGCGTCAGCCGCACCGGAAGCCGACTTGGTCACTCTCTCGTACGTCCTCGGCGAACTGCCCGAACGCGGCCGTGCCGATGTCGTCCGATGGCTCGCCGCGAAAGCCGGAACCGTCGTGCTCATCGAGCCCGGAACGCCGGCCGGATTCGAGCGGATCCGCGAGGCTCGCGAGGTGCTGCGCGAGATGGGCCGCAGCGTGGTGGCGCCGTGCCCGCACGACGACGCCTGCCCGATCAAGCCGGGAGAAGACTGGTGCCATTTCTCCGCCCGGTTACCCCGAAGCGGGGTGCACCGGCGGATCAAGTCCGGCACGCTGGGCTTCGAGGACGAAAAGTATTCGTACGTGGCGGCCACGTCGGCACCGGTCGACCGTCCGTCGGCTCGGATCATCCGGCATCCGCGCAAGCACAAGGGGTTCGTGCAGCTCGACCTCTGTACTGTCGACGGGCTCGCGCCCGGCACTGTCGTGTCGAAGCGGCACGGCGTGCGCTACCGCGCCGCTCGCGACGCGGAATGGGGAGACGCCTGGAGCGTGGAGTAACCCGGGTTCTTCCGCTGCGGTGTCTGGATGGCCGCGTCGGCTCCGACTGTCGGGTGTCAGCGAAACTGAACCGGAGAGGACACCCGATGGACTTTCACGAGCGTTGCGCGGAGATCGTGCGGCAGACGGAGCTGCTCGCCGCGGCCGTCGAAGGCGCGGACCGGACGGCGCGGGTCGCGGCGTGCCCGGCGTGGAATCTCGGGCAACTGCTCGATCACGTCAGCACCGGTCACCGGTGGGCGGAGGAAACCGTGCGCACGCGGGCCGACCATTGGCTGCCGGACGACGAACTGCGGAATCCGGTGGACACCCCGCGCCCGGCGTCGTGGCTCGTGGACGGGGCCAAGACGTTGGCCGCGACGCTGCGCGAAGCAGGGCCGGACGCGGAGGTGTTCACGCCGGTCCCGAACGGCCCGCCGCGAGCAGCGTTCTACGCACGCCGGTTCATGAACGAGACGCTGATCCACCGCGCCGACGCGACGTTGGCCGCGGGCGGGGAATTCACCGTCACGCTGGAAGTCGCGCACGACGCGATGGAGGAATGGCTGGAACTCGGGTCGCTGCCGCAGTTGCTGGAGTACGTCCCGGAACGCCGCGAACTGCTCGGCCCGGACCGCACGATCCACCTCGCGCCGACGGACCACGCGGAGTCCTGGACGGTCGATCTCACCGGCGATCAGCTGGCCTGGCACCCAGGCCCGCCGGCGGACGCGGCGGTCACCGTGGCCGCGCCGCTTGGTGATCTCCTGCTGATGGTCTACGGCAGGCTGTCGTCGGAGACCGCGCACCGCAGCGGCGACACGGTGTACCTGGACCGCTGGCTTTCGCTCGTCGGCTTCGGCTGAGGCGGTCAGTCCCAGCGGATCGGCAGGCTTTTGAGCCCGTTCTGGAAGTTCGACCGCAGCCGGCGGGGTTCGCCCGCGAGCCGGACCTCGCCGAGCTGGTCGAACACCGCCGCGAACAACGCACGCAGCTGCATCCGCGCGAGGTGCGAACCGAGGCAGAAGTGCGGGCCGTGGCCGAACGTCAGGTGTTCGCTCGGCGCGCGCGTCACGTCGAAGACATCAGGATCGGGAAAGACCGTCTCGTCGCGATTGGCCGAGGAGAACCACACCACCACCTTCTCCCCGGCCTTGATGTCCACATCGGACAGTCGAGTGTCCTGCGTCGCGGTGCGGCGGAAGTGCATCACCGGCGTGTGCCAGCGCAGCATCTCTTCGACCGCACCCGGCAGCAGGCTCCGGTCGTCGAGAAGCTTGCGGTACTGCTCCGGATGCGCGAGCAGTGCGGCCATCCCGCCGGGCAGGCCGTTGCGCAGGGTTTCATTGCCAGCTACGGAAAACAACCAGAAAAGGTTCTCGAACTCCTCAATCGACACGCGGCCGCCGTCGTCGTCCACGTGCTGCATCAGGTTGCTCATCACGTCGTCGCCGGGGTGCTCGCGTTTGTGCTCGCCCAGCGCGTGCGCGTAGGCGTAGAGATCCGGCATTCCGGCGCGGCTGCGCGGATCCGGCATCCGGCCGTCCGGGCCGGGTTCCGGACGCACGGCCAGCGCGGCACGGGCGAGGTCGGTGACGTCGTCGGCCTTGACGGTCGCGCTCACCGCGTATTCGGCGTCCTGGAAGCCGATCACGCGGTTGCTCCAGTCGAACATCAGCCGACGGTCCTGCTCGGGAACGCCGAACACCTCGGCGAGCGTAAGCAGTGGCAGATCCGCGGCGATGTCCTTGGCGAAATCGCATTCGCCGAGATCGGCCACCGCCGCGACGAGATCATGTGCCCAGCCTTCGATCCGCTCCGCGATCCGGCCGACCGCGCGCGGGGTGAACGCTTTCGTGAGCAGCCCGCGCAGCCTGCCGTGCTCGGGCGGGTCCATGTTGAGCATCATCCGGCGCACGTACCGCAGGTCCTCGGCGCTGGCCGGGTCGCGGATCTGGGTGCCGCCGAGCTGCGACGAAAACACCGCCGGGGTGCGGAGCACGTGCCGCACGTCGGAGTGGCGCAGCACCGCCCAGAAGTCGCCGATCCGCGTCACCGGCGTTTCGCGGCGCAGACGGGCAAGCAGGTCGTAAGGCACGCCCGTGACGTAGGTGTCCGGGTCGGCGATGACAGCACTCGACACGTTCCGACCCTAGCCCCGAGACCGCCGCCTGCGGAAAGATCCGTCCGGTGGAAAAGCTGAAGCTGCGCGTCACCGGACAAGGCGAACCGCCGGTCCTGCTCCTGCACGGGCTCGGCGCCACCGGCGCGGTCTGGGACGGCTTGACCGGCCAACTCGACCGGTGCCTGCTCGCGCCGGACCTGCCCGGACACGGCGGCTCGCCGCAGCTGCCCGAGTACACGTTCGAGGCGCTCGCGGCAGCAGTCGCCGACGCTCTCGACGAGCCCGGCCCAGTCTCCGTTGTCGGCCATTCGCTCGGCGGTGTCGTCGCGCTGGAGCTGGCGAGCGGCCGCTACGGCCTCGATGTCAGCAGCGTGCTGGCGGTGGGCATCAAGGTCGAGTGGAGCGAAGACGACCTTGCCCGTACCGCCGCGATGGCAGCCCGACCGCCCCGGCTGTTCAAAACCCGAGAGGAGGCCGAAACCGCCTATCTGAAGATCGCCGGACTGACCGGCCTGGCTCCGGCGGACCCGGACGGCGTCACCGAAACCCCGGACGGCTGGCGGCTGGTCCTGGACCCGCCCGCCTTCGGCGTCGGCCGGCCGGACCTGCCGAGACTGCTGGCGGCCGCGCGCTGCCCGGTGGTGCTCGCCGCCGGCGAAAACGATCCGATGTGCCGTCCCGAGCAGCTGCGCGCCCTTGTTCCCGAGGCAGCGGTCCTGTCCGGGCTCGGGCACAACGCGCACGTCGAGGATCCGGCCGCGGTGGCGGCGCTGCTCACCCCGCGGAGCAGCTGAGCAGGCGCTTAGACTGGCCGGGTGACGACGATCGATCCCGCCCGGACCGGGCTAGACCAGCTGCTGAAGCTCGAACCGCTCGAGCTGAACCTGTTCCGCGGCTGGTGCCACCAGGGTTCGCCGCAGCGGGCGTTCGGCGGTCAGGTCGCGGCGCAGGCGCTCACCGCGGCCGGCGCAACCGTGCCCACCGCGCGGCACGTGCACTCGCTGCACGGCTATTTCATCCGTGGCGGGCGCACCGACATGCCGATCATCTACGAGGTCGAACGCACCCGCGACGGCGGTTCGTTCACCACGCGCCGGGTCGTCGCGATCCAGAACGGCGAGAGCATCTTCAGTCTGTCGGCGTCGTTCCAGACCGAGGCGGAAAGCAGCGCGCACCAGGCGCGGATGCCGGACGTCCCCGCTCCGGACGAGGCAGGCGTCGTCGAACAGGACCGCTCGCCGATCGTCCTGTCCGCCATCGAAGTCCGCTTCGTCAGCAACCCGGAAACCGGCCTGCCCGACACCGGCCGCGGCCCGCGTCAGCAGATCTGGGTGCGAGCGAAAGACGCACTGCCGGACGCCCCGCTGGCGCACGTCTGCGCGCTCACCTACATCTCCGACATCCGCCTGGCAGGCACCGCCCTGCTGCCTCACCGAGACGACCCGGGCGAACCGCAACTGACTTCGCTGGACCACGCAGTGTGGTTCCACCGCCCGTTCCGCGCGGACGAATGGCTGCTGTTCGACATGGAAAGCCCTAGCTACGCGAACACCCGAGGGCTGACTCACGGCGAGTTCTTCACCACCGACGGACGGCTAGTCGCCTCAGTCACCCAAGAAGTACTGCTGCGCAGGCGCTGAGTCAGTCCGATGTAGACAGTCAGCCGAGCCGAACCCGCACCGGCCCCGCCGGTTCCGCAGCGGCCTCGGCCACGGGCGCGCGCAGGATCTTCGACAACTGCCATGCCTCAAGCCCCGCGAGGACGGTGTTGGCGACCACGAGCGCCAAATACAACCCGGCCTGCACCGAGAGCTGGAACGGATGCTGGTCAGAAGCCCCCGCCAGCAACGAAATATGGCACGCGACAACGACCGCCATCGACACCGCGGACAACCCGCCGAGCACGATCAGCAACGCCCGCGACACCCGGGTGCGCCGCCAGTTCAGGTACCCGGTCTGGACCAGACCCGGCGTGCTGACCATGACCAGCCCGCAGCCGTAACCGGAAAACCCGCCGACCACCCCGCCGCCCGCGACCAGCGCGGTAGTCAGGTGATACGAAACCGGAACCCGATAGGCGGCGAGGATCGCGGCCACGCAGACCAGCAGCCCCAACGGCAGGTGCGGCCAGCCGTACCAGGGAAGCCGGCGCTCCATGCGAAGAATCGTCGGCAGGTCGATGTCGCGGTACGCCTCGGGGTCGCGCAAAGCCATTCGCACCGTTCCTCTCGTCCCGGAAACCCCCGGTGTGTGCGCGGTGACCGGCGAAGCCTAGGGCAGGCCGCCTGGCGGTGCAAAATCCACCTGAACCCGGCTGTGCGAGAGACCGGTTAACCTGGCCCTTGCCTTTCGCACCCGGCCACCGGATTCCGCCGCTGACCGGGGAGACCGCGTGACCCACGCCACCCGGCAGCTCGCTCGTATCCTCCCGACCAGCAGGAACCATCGCCGAACCCGCATTCACTCCTTGCGCTTCCTACGGGGTTGTCCCGGGATGTCCGGTAGAGCGATTTTCTGTCGGTGGTGCAAGTTAGGCTGCAGGCATGAACACCGAGGCACCGACCGTCGCCGCCGAAGATCTCTCCCAAGGCCAGTGGTTCTGGCACGAACCCGCTCCCGGCCTGCGTTCCTGGCCGCTGCAGGTGGCCACGGCCGAGATCCTGGAAGACGCAGTCCGCATCATCACCACCGACGAGGTCCGAGAACTGGTCTCGTACGCCCGCGACCGCCGGGTGCGCCTGGCCGTCGCCTCCTGAACCGCACCACCAACAGCACCACCACTGGGGAACTCTGGGGGACCGGGCCGACCGCACCCGCGAGCGGCCCGTCCAATATGGACACCACAGCCCACGCCGCGGCCGTCGGCCGAATCGGGCTCTGAGTTTCGGTAGCTTTTAAACGACTCTTGCCACTCGGCGCTCGCTATGTCACTCAACTGCGCATCGCGCCGCGGCTGCCACGTCGCGATCATCGCCGGTCGCGCGTGAATCCGTTGTCCTGCAAGCTGGTCTCGTCCACGCTGATCTCCCGGCCGTGCCGCGCCTCTCTCCGCCGACCGGTCAGCGGGAAAGAACTCCCTGCAACAGCACGTCCAAGAGATGCCGAGCACGGGAATCCCACTCGTCCTCGTCCAGGCGGGTCAGGTAGCCCGACAAGATGAAAAAGTCGCGAGCGTCGATGTCGGGGCGGATGGTCCCCTCGGCTTTTCCGGCGTCGAGCAACAGGGTGATGGCGTCGCCAAGCGGGCCATGGCTTTCTTCCGACAAGCCTTTCCACACCGCGGTTTCCAGCGCCGCGAAGACGCCGCGCTTGACTCGCGCGTATTCGGCGATCCGGTCGAACCACCGGGACAAGGCTTCGACCGGCCCTTGCGAGGACAGCAATTCCGGAGCCAGCGCGACCAGCTCCTCCACCTCCTGCCGATACACCTCGGCAAGCAGGTCCTCGCGCGTCGGGAAGTGCCGGTAGAGCGTCCCCTGCCCGACACCAGCTGACTTGGCCACCGCGTTCAGCCGCAACTCCCCCGAACCGGCGATCGCCTCGCGAGCGATCTCGACGATCCGCTCCCGGTTCTCCCGAGCGTCGGCCCGCTGAGCCGCACTCATCGCCGACGCCCGGCACCAGTGGAAACGCACATGCCTCAACGTTATCGCGGACCAGCCGAGTGCCGCATAATCCGCGCGGCAGGATGCGGCATCCTCAGCCACCGGCTGTTCGCCGACGAATGGCGGAGAGACGGCGGAACCGAGCGCCGCCACGATGTTTCCGCTGAGCCGCTACCGTCGCGATGCTTCCGCCGAACCGGTACCGCCACGATGTCTCCGCCGAGCCAGTGCCGCCGCGATGCTTCCGCCGCACCGGCAGCGCCACGATGTCTCCGCCGAACCAGTACCGCCGCGATGCTTCCGCCGCACCGGCAGCGCCACGATGTCTCCGCCGAACCAGTACCGCCGCGATCTCTCCCCCGAGCCACCACCATCGCGATGTCTCCGGTGAACCGGTGCCGCCGCCGAGGGAGGCACCCCGAGCCAAGAATCAGGCAGCGTTCCCGCCCCGGCGATATCCGCCCAAGCCTGTCCGCCCGTGCCTTCGCCTCAACTCCCCGTACGGGAGGAGCTGCGGCAACCTCGCCAGAAAACAGCGCATCCTCAGCCCCGCCAAGGAGCGCATGCAGGCCGTGTGACGTGCCAGACGCGACCCCAAAGGCGTTATCCAGCAACCCCGCCATTGATAAGCGCCACCCCCGGTTTGAAACACGCCCCGCATAACTCACCGATCCGATTGACAACCCTTCCGAACGGGGCAGAGGCTGGGCACAAGCTGCCAACGCCCGGCGCGGTCCGGTCCGGTTACCCTGTCAACGAGCCGAAAACCGCATCGAAAGGCCAACCCCGGCACTGAAGCGCCATCCGTCACGACTTCTCTGGTGAGGAAAACGATGTCTCTCGACCACCCCGCACCCGCAAGCCCGGCCACGGACCGGCGGATCGCCGCGCTCGAGGAGACTGTCGCGGGGCTGGTGCGGCGGGTCGGGACGCTCGAGGCCGAGGCGGAGATCCGCCGGGTGCAGGCGCGCTACATGTTCCTCTGCGACACTCCCTGCCCGGAGTTCGGCGTCACCAGCGACGACGAGCGGATCGACCTCATCATGGCGCTCTACACCGACGACGCCGTCTGGGAAGGCGTCGGCGAGTACTACGACGGACAGTTCGGGCGCGCGGAAGGCGCCGACGCTATCCGGGCGCATTTCCAGCGGTTCTGGGGCGAGAAAAAAGACCCCGAACTTCTGCTGAACGCGCATTATCTCACCTCCGAGCAGATTCACGTCGACGGCGACGAGGCCACCGGACAATGGATCCACATGCAACCGTGGCTGTTCTCCGACGGGAAGGCGCTCCTGCGGTCCAGCCGGTTGAACAATGCGTTCCGTCGCGTCGGCGACACCTGGCGGATCACCCGTACCCGCACCGAAAACGTCTTCATCGCACCCCTGCCGGAAGGCTGGGCCAGCGACTATCCCTCGGCCTCGGTGCTGATGAAGCCATGAGCGACGACCCGGTCGTGCACGTGGTGGACGACGACGAGGACCTCCGGCAGTCCCTGGTTTTCCTGCTGGAGAGCGTCGGCGTGCAGGCGTTGACCTATCCGGACGCCCAGACCTTCCTCGACGAGTTCGATCCGGCCGAGCCCGCGGTCGTGATCGTCGACGTGCGAATGCCCGCGATCAGCGGTTTTCAGCTGCAGGAAAAGCTCGCGGAAATCGACTGTCCGGCTCCGCTGATTTTCTGCTCCGCGCACGGCGACATTCCGATGTCGGTCCGTGCGCTCACCGCGGGGGCGGTCGATTTCCTGGAGAAGCCCTATCAGGCCCAGCGCATGGTCGAGGTGGTCCAGACCCAGCTCATCGAGGCCCGTCGGCGGTTCGCGGAGCACGCGGAGCGGCAGGCGGTCCGGGCTCGGCTCGACACGCTGACTCAGCGCGAGCGCGAGGTGCTGCGACTGGTGGTCGACGGGATGCCCAGCCAGGCGATCGCGCACCGGCTGGGCACCAGCGTCAAAACTGTCGACGTGCATCGGGCGCGGATCAAGGCGAAGACGTCGGCGGACAGCCTCGGGACGCTGGTCCGCGACATCCTCACCCATCGCGTCACCGTTTAAGCGCGGTCTCCGTCCAGCGGCCGGTGGCCAGCAAAGCAGTCTCGCGCAAAGGACTGCCGACCACCTGCAATCCCAGCGGCAACCCGGCGTCGTCGCGCAGGCCGGGAATGGCGATGACCGGCAGGCCCAACGCCTGCCAAGGGCGGCTGAGCACGGGATCGCCGGTCGCGGCCAGGCCGGAAGGGGCCGAGCCGAGCGCGGCGGGAGCGAGGACGGCGTCGTAACCGGCCACGATCTCGGCTAGCCGTGAAGCACCGGAAGCGACGACGTCGAGCGCGGCTTCGTAATCCGCGAGCGGCATCTCCGCGCCGGTACGCAGCAGCTGCGCCAGCGGAGCGCTGAGCCGGTCCGCGGAAGCAAGCTCAACGGAACGTTCCCGCGCCGCCTCGTAAGCCATCACCACGGGGTGCGCGGCGGTCAAAGCGGGGACCAACGCCGGGTCTGGGAATTCGTCGACCACGGCACCGGTGGCTCGCAATCCAGCGACCGCGGAACCAAGTGCGTTCCGCATCGCTGGAGTCGCGTCCTCGGACGACCACACGAGCAATCGCGGAGGAGAAGAAACCGCGGCCTCCGGCTCTCCCGACAACGCTGACCAGGCCAGGGCCAGATCGGAGACCGTCGTGGTGAACATGCCGTGGCTGTCGAGGCTCGGGCTCAGGCCGGTGACGCCGTCGACCGGGAACCGGCCCCGGCTCATGACCAGCGAGGCAACTCCACAGAACGCAGCTGGGCGCGTAACCGAGCCAGCGGTTTGGGAGCCGAGCGCCAGCGGGACGTGTCCAGCGGCGACGGCAGCGGCGGAACCGCTGGAGGAACCGCCAGGCGTATGGCCGGGCGCGGCGGGATTATCCGTGGGGCCGGGAGCGAAGAAAGCGAATTCCGTGGTGACCGTTTTGCCGATCGGCACTGCTCCGGCGCGACGCCATTCCTGGACGATCGAAGCGTCCACAGTGGCCGGTGGGGCGTCCGCGCGCAGGACGGAGCCGCAGCGAGTCGGAATCCCCGCCAAGTCGATGATGTCCTTGACGCCCAACGGAACTCCGCCCAGCGGGCCCGTCGACGCAGGCACGAAGGCCGACGAAACCCAGGCGTCGAACGAAGCCGCGGCGATCCGCGCGCGAGCCTCGGCGACAGCTGCTTCCGGCGTCGTCCGGCCAGCGGTCAGATCGGCGACCAGGGCGCGCAGCGACCACGGGGCGGTCACGGCTGGGTCCAGGCGGCGTCGGCGGTCCAGTAGTCCATGCCGCTCGCGCTGACCGAATGCCGCCAGCCGGACGTCCGGCGCAGCAACGGTTCGACGCGGGCGGTGGCCTCGTCGGCGGCGTCCGGGCCGTCGGCCGGGGCCTGCCAGTGCACCCAGTCCAGTTCGCGGCCGTGCTCGTCGTGCACGAAGAGGTCGACGTGCCGCCAGC
Organism: Amycolatopsis halotolerans; assembly: GCF_042647905.1. Lineage (NCBI taxonomy): Bacteria > Bacillati > Actinomycetota > Actinomycetes > Pseudonocardiales > Pseudonocardiaceae > Amycolatopsis > Amycolatopsis halotolerans. The sequence goes on along the minus strand of NZ_JBHRWI010000020.1, from coordinate 489,217 downwards.
CGTAGCCGTGCGTGTCGTTGTAGCAGGTCAGGGTCATCCGGTCCACGGGTTCTCCTCGATCAGGCGCTGAGTGCGGCAAGCCGGTGGAAGCGGCGCTGGAAGTACACCAAAGCTCCGCTGTCCGGCGCGGTCAGCACCTTTTCGATCTCGACGAACAGCACCGAATGCGACCCGTGTTCCTGTTCGGCGACGATCCGGCCGACCAGCGAGGCCGCGGCGCCGCGCAGGACCGGGGCGTCCTCGCTGTCGAGGTCCCAGCAGTCCTCGCCGAACCGTTCGGCGGTCGGCACCTTCGTCGCGCCGGCGAAGTGCATGGCCAGGTCCTCCTGGCCGGGGCCGAGGACGTTGACGCACACCTGGCCGTTGCCGACCAGGATCGCGTGCGACCGGCTCGACCGGTTGACGCACACGAGCACGGTCGGCGGGCTGTCGGTGACCGAGCAGGCGGCGCTCACCGTCATCCCGGCGAGGCCGTGCGGGCCCGCGGTGGTGACGACGTTGACGGCCGCGGAGAGGTTGGCCATCGCGGTGCGGAATTCGCGCTGGGTCCGGGTCAGCTCGGACACGGTGCCTCCTAGGACTGGGGCCGGGACTCCTCCGACCGTACAAAGCCGCACCGGTCGCGGGATATCGAGAACTTCCCCGGCACAGCTGAAGAATTCCTAACCCGGGCCGGTCGCGGGCAGTGCGAAGCCGAAGCGCGAGCCGCCGCCCGCGCGGTGTTCGGCCCAGATCGTCCCGTGCTGGCGGGTAATGATGCGGTGGCTCAGCGCCAGTCCGATGCCGCTGCCACGCTCCTTCGCGGTGAACGACTCGTCGAACGGGTTGCGCGGGAAGCCGCGACCGCGGTCGTCCACGGTGACCACGCCGGTGTCGCCGTCGCGGCGCGTGGTGAGCACGAGGCTGCGCCGCTGCTGCGGGCACTGGGCCATTTCCTCGATCGCGTTGAAGCACAGGTTCAGCACGACCTGGCCGGTCAGCACGCGTTCGCAGTGCACCGGCACGGCCTCGGCGGACTGATCGAAAGTCACCTCGATCGCAGCCGGTTCGGCTCGCAATCGCACGAAATACAGGCATTCCTCGACGATCTCGTTGAGGTCAGCCACCTGCTCCACATGCTCCAGATGCCCGACGAAGGCCCGCACGGACGACACAATCTGACTCGCCCGCTCGATCTGCCGGACGGCGCTGTCGATGCCGTACACGACCGGCGCGGCGTCGAGCGTCCGCGACCGCACCCCGGCCAGGAAGTTGCCCGCGGCGGCGAGCGGCTGGCTCAGTTCGTGCGCGATCGCCATCGCCATGTCGCCCATCGCGGTGTAGCGCGCCAGGTAGTTCTCCCGGTGCAGCTCCCGCTCGCGCCGAACCTCGCCGCGGACGCGTTCGGACACGTCGTAAAGCAGCATCAGAAACGCGTCCCCACCAGGCTCTCGAAGACGTTCGACGCTCCCCTCCAGCCACACGCGACCCTGGATTTCCAGTCGCACCGGCGTACCCGGCGCGGCCCGCTCGCGGACCTCGTCCCAAGTGGCCGGACGGTCGTCGAGACGCAGGCCAGCGTGGTCGGTCAGGCAGCCGAGCGGCTCGTCCGGGGTCGCGCCGAACAGCTCCGCCGCGGAGTCGGTGACGAACCGCAGCGCGCCCGAGGCGTCGAGCATCACCGCGAGCGCGGACGTATGCCGGGCCAGCGCGTCGACCCAGGACGTGGTCAACCGCAGCTCACGCTCGATTTCCTGCTCGCGTTCGATGTCGCGGAACTGCACCATCACGGCTGGGCCTTGCGCCAGTTCAACTCGAGTCGCCACCGCGTCCGTCGGAATCACCCGGCCGGACTTCGTGCGGTAGTGCCATTCGATCCGGCTGACGCCCTTGTCGACCGCCTCCTGCAGCCACGCCCGGCCGATCACCCGGTCGTACTGCTGCGCGGAGCTGCTCATGTGGTTCGCCTTCAACGGCCGCAGCTCCGTGACACTCCATTCGAGCATCTCGCACGCGGCCGGGTTGGCCCACAGGATGTTCTTCGTCGCGCCGTCGTGCACGAGCACGCACGTACGGCTGGCGTTGAGCATCGCGACGAAATCGTGCGTCGTCAGCTCGGGCGCGCGCGGGTCTGCCTCCATCGGCTCAGCGTAAAGCCCCTGGCTGGCGGCCCGCACTGAAGAAATCCCCTACGCCCGCTCAGGCACTACCAATTCCCGTGCGGCGGCGAGGTTCGTACCGTCGGCAGGACCGCACCGGCATTCTGAGGAGCAGCGATGAGCGAAGTCACCATGGAGGAGGTGCTCGCCGAGCTCGCCACGCGCAAGGACGAGTTCCAGCAGCAGCGCTACGTTCCGCGGGACTTCATCGACCGGCTCAAGCAGCTCGGCATCTACCGGGCCAGCACGCCCGCGAAGTTCGGCGGCAACCCGCTCCCGCCCGCCGAATTCCTCCGCCTGATCGAGCGGATTTCCACAGTGGACGGTTCGACCGGCTGGGTCGCCAGCTTCGGCTCGTCGCTGATCTACCTAGCCGCGCTCCCGCTGGACACGCAGGCCGAGCTGTACTCCAACGGTCCGGACGTCGCCTTCGCCGGCGGCCTGTTCCCGGTCCAGCCCGCCCCGGCGACCAAAACCGGCTTCCGCGTGGACGGCCGGTGGAAGTTCGCCAGCGGCTGCATGGGCGCGGACATCCTCGGCGTCGGCATCCCCGGCGACGAATCGACCGGCGGGAAACCGCGCACCGCGCTGCTGCGGCCTGAGCAGGTCGAGATCGTCCAGGAATGGGACGTCGTCGGCATGCGCGGCACCGGTTCGTTCGACCTGGTCGTACGCGACGTCGAGGTCCCGCGCGAGTGGACGTTCATCCGCGGCGGCGCACCCATGGTCGACGAACCGCTCTACCGCTACCCCACAATCGCTTACGCCGCACAGGTTCTCGCCATCGTCGGTGCGGGTGTCGCACGTGCCGCGCTCGACCACGCCCGCGAGGTCGGCGCTGGCTACACCGGCGTCACCGGCGCGCCGAAGCTCGCCGACCGCGGCTACTACCGCACCGGGTACGCCGACGCCGAGGCCGCGCTGCGGTCCGCCCGCGCCTGGTTCTACGAGGTCAGCCACGAGGTCTGGGACACCGTCGTCTCCGGCGACGAGGCCACCGACGAGCAGAACGCCCAGCTGCGGCTTTCGTCCGCGCACCTGGCCAAGACGTCGTCCGAGGTCGTCTCGAAGCTCGTCGAGATTTCCGGCACCGCGCCGATCTACTCGACGCACCCGCTGCGTGGACTTCAGGGCGACGCACTGGTACCCAAGCAGCATGCGTTCCTGGGCCCGGCCATCCACGACGCCGCCGGCGCGGTTCTCATGGGACAGCCGCCGACCAGCCCCGGCTTCCGCTGACCAGCCACCACCACGACGAGGAGTCTCCGACTGTGAGCACGCAGCCCCTGCGGGTGCTTTTCTGCATCGGCATCAACCAGAACTTCTTCGACCTGCCCGCCGACGGCATCACCATCGGCGACGTCTGGCAGTCATTCGTGTCCATGATGGACCAGCTGAAAGCGTTGCCGGGCATCACTTTCATCGGCGACATCGACGATGACGCGCACATGGTCGGCCCGTCTGAGGGCTGGCCGTGGACCTGCTACCTCCTGGCCGACGCCGACAGCCAGGAAACCGTCAAGGCCGGGGTCAACCTGCTGCGCACCGTCGAGGTCGGCGGCAACGGCATCAAGTTGTGGCGCTTCGCCAAGATGGAAGCCCGGATCGGGCGTCCGCTGACTGTCCGCGAAGACGTCGAACTGCCCGACTGAACCGGAGACCTCATGACTGAGAACGCAAGCGTTCCCGCCGATTTCGCCGAGAGCGACCGCGTCGCCGCCCGGCTTTACACCGACCCGGAAATCTTCGAACGCGAGATGACGCAGATCTTCGAGCGTTCGTGGGTGTGGGTCGCGCACGAAAGCGAATTGGCGCAGCCGGGCAACTTCAAATCCACTTACGTCGGCCGCCAGCCGGTGATCGTGACGCGAGACCGCAAGGGCACGCTGCACACAATGCTCAACCGCTGCCGCCACCGCGGCGCGAGCCTGTGCGAGAAGCCGAGCGGCAAGGCCAACGGCTTCACCTGCCCGTACCACGCCTGGAGCTACGGCCTCGACGGCAAGCTGCGCGGCATCCCTTATCCCGACGGCTACGAAGGCGTGCTGGAAAAGGGCGAACTGTCGCTGAAGAAGCTGCGCACCGAGTCGTACGGCGGAATGGTTTTCGCGACCTTCGACGAGGACGCTGAGTCCCTTGAGGACTTCCTCGGCGACGCGAAACTGTGGATCGACCGCTTCATGAAGCAGGGCGGCGGTTATCCGATCAAGGTGCTGGGCAAGCACCAGTTCAAGTTCCGCGGCAACTGGAAAATCCAGCTGGAGAACACCACCGACGGCTATCACTTCCCGATCGTGCACCGGTCGTGGATGGCTTCGGTGGACTCGGAAACCGCGGACATGATGTCGTTCATGACCGATCCGTCGGCGATCACGCATTCGCTCGGCAACGGGCACAGCGTCATGCAGATGGTGCCGGAACACTCCGACCTGGACGTCGACGACGGCTCCGAACCGCTGCAGGGCCGCTTCGACCACGTCGTGTCCGAGCTGTCGAAGACGCTGGACGAGGCGCAGGTGCGCAAGGTCGTCCGGGCCATGCACGGCACCGGATTCAACCTCAACCTGTTCCCGAACGTCTCGATGTCCGCAGCGTTTTTCCGCGTGCTGCGGCCGATTTCGGTCAACGAGACCTTGATCGAGCACGTCGCGATCGGGCCCGACGGACCGCCGGAGCTGGACATCGTGAACCGCGAACGGTTGCGCATCCACGAGCACTTCCAGGGCCCGTTCGGGTTCGGCACGCCGGACGACGCCGAGGGCTGGGACCGCGTGCAGCGCGGTGCGCACGGCGGCCCGGACCTGCCGATCCTGGTCAACCGCGGGCTGGCGCGGGAAAAGGCGAGCCCCGAAGGCTGGCCGACCTCGCACGTCACCGACGAAACCGGCATGCGCGCCGCGTACGCCCAGTGGAAGGAGATGATGGGCGATGACTGAAACCATCCCCGTCACTGACCTGCGGGTCGCGCGTGCCGTCGACCTCGTCAACCGCGAGGCGGAACTGCTCGACCGCACGGAATACCACGTGTGGGAAAAGCTGTTCACCGAAGACGGTATTTACGTCATCCCGATCGACCGGGAAACCGACGATTTCGCTGGCTCGCTGAACATGGTGTACGACGACGCGCGGATGCGGCAGATGCGCATCGCGCGGATGACCGAGGGCTACGCGCTCGCGGCCGTCGATTCCGCCCGCACCGTGCGCACAGTGTCGCGATTCGTGCCGGAATCCGTTTCGGACCAAGAAATCGTGCTGCGTTCGGCGCAGATCCTGGTCGCCTACAAGCGGGGCAATCACGACCTGTGGGCAGCGGATCTGGTGCACCGCATCCAGTTGTCGCCGGAGGGCCCCGAAGGCGACCGGATCGCGTTGAAGGTCGTCCGGCTGGTCAACAGCGACGAAGCCGTTCCTGCCGCGGGATTCCTGCTGTGAGCGCGCCGGTGGAACCGCACGTCGCCGTTGTCACCGGTGGCGCGAGCGGTCTCGGAGAAGCGATCGTGCGGCAGCTGCACGCCGAGGGCTATCGCGTCGCGATCGCGGACGTCAACGGCGAGGCGGCCGAAAAGCTGGCCGCAGCCCTTGGCAACTGCCGTGGCTACCCGGTCGACGTGCGGGATCGAGCGGCGCTCGCGCAGCTGAAGGACGACGTCGTCCGTGATTTCGGCAGTGTCCAGGTGCTGGTCAACAACGCGGCCCGCACGCAGGCGGCACCGTTGATGGAGATCACGCCGGAAGACCTCGACGCGGTTCTCGCGGTCAACTTCACCGGCACGTTCACCGCCTGTCAGATCTTCGGCGCGTACTTCGCCGAGCAGGGCTACGGGCGAATCGTGAACATGGCGTCGCTGGCCGGACAGAACGGCGGCACGGCGACCGGCGGGCATTACGCGTCGTCCAAGGGCGCGATCATGTCCGCGACGAAGGTGTTCGCGCGCGAACTCGCCGCGCACGGGGTCACGGTGAACGCGGTGTCCCCGGGGCCGCTGGACAGCCCGATGGTGCATTCGATCGTCGGCGAGGACAACCTCGAGGCTTTCACGAAGAACATCCCCGTCGGACGACTCGGCGACCCGGCGTTCATCGCGCGGATGGTGTCGCTGCTCGCCTCGCCCGGCGCGGCCTCGGTCACCGGGGCGTGCTGGGACGCCAACGGTGGCCTTTACCTGCGCTGAACTCCCTTGCCCTGAAACGGAGAGCCGATGCCGAACACCGTGGTCCGCGTGGCCGAGGTCGTCGAGGAAGCGCCCGGTATCCGGGCGCTTCGCCTCGTCCGCGCCGACGGCCTGCCGTTCGACCCGCACCCCGCCGGTGCGCACGTCGACGTCACCGGCCCGACCGGGATCCTGCGCCAGTACTCGCTGTGCGGGCGGCCGGACGACACGTCGTCGCTGCTGATCGCGGTGAAACGGGAGCCGGATTCGCGCGGTGGTTCCGAGGCGCTGCACGCCGTCGCGGAGAACGACAAGCTCGAGGTCGGAGAGTCCCGGAACCTGCTCTCGCTGGCTCCGGGCGCGGACCGGCACGTGCTGATCGCGGGCGGCATCGGCATCACTCCGTTGCTGAGCCTGGCTTATCAGCTGCACGCGGACGGTGCGGAATTCGAACTGCACTACTTCGCGAGCAGCCGGGAGTCAGCGGCTTTTGTTTCCCTGCTTGAAGAACAGGCCGCATTCCGGGATCGGGTGCTGCTGTATTTCGGCGTACCGCGCGGCGAACAGCCCGCCGTGCTCACGGAAGTGGCTGCCGGGCTCGGTTCCGCCGGGCACGTCTACACCTGCGGCCCGGAAGGGTTCATGGAGCAGGTCACCGGCGTGTTCGCGCCGGTGGTCGGCGAACCGCAGGTGCACGTCGAGCATTTCACCGCGGCCGAGGTCGACACGAGCGGCGATCAGCCGTTCACCGTCGAACTCGACACCGGCGAGGTGTTCGAGATCCCGGCCGACCGGTCGATCCTGTCGGTGCTGACCGACAACGGGATCGAGGTGTTCAAATCGTGCGAGGAAGGCATCTGCGGCTCGTGCGTCTCCGGGGTGCTGGAAGGCACGCCGGAGCACCGGGACCAGTGCCTTTCGGCCAGCGACAAGGCTTCCGGCGACCAGATGGCGCTGTGCGTGTCGCGTGCCCGCTCGGAAAAACTGGTGATCGAACTGTACTGACGCGCCTCGGCCGGGATCCTCGTGATTCCGGCCGTCTTGTCGATTAATTGATCGATTTTATTTATCAATCCGCCGCAAATCGGACTTTGCCTCCTTCGTCACGCTTTCTCTAAGCTGTGTCCACCGTTTCCCCACCACCGGACACTCCGCGCATTCTCGCGCGAGACGACGAAAGGCCTGCTATGGCCAAGCGCGACGAAGCGCACTCTCCCGGCGTGCTGCGGCTCGGATTCGCCGCCGGCGTCGGCACTTCCCTGGAAATGTACGACTTCTCGATCTACGGCACCGCGGCGGCGCTGGTGTTCGGATCGGTGTTCTTCAAAACCGGCAACGCCTGGTTCGGCACCTTTATGAGCCTCGCGACCTTCGCCATCGGTTTCGTCATGGCCCCGCTCGGCGCGGCGCTTTTCGGCTGGATCGGCGACCGTCGCGGCCGCCGGACCGCGCTGTACGCCGCGTTCCTGCTGATGGGTTTCGCGACGCTGGGCATGGGCGTTCTCCCGCCGTACGCGGTGATCGGCATCGCCGCGCCGCTGCTGCTCGTCGGATTGCGCCTGCTGCACGGCGCCGCTCGCGGCGGGGAAAGCGCTGGTGCGGCTGTCTTCGCCGTTGAGCACGCGCCGGAAAAACGGCGCGGCCTCTACGGTTCCTTCGTCGCGCTCGGCTCGCCGATCGGCGTCGTGCTGGCGAACCTCGCTTTCGCGCTGGTTCTCCTGCTGCCCAACGACGACATCATGAGCTGGGGCTGGCGTCTTCCGTTCCTCGCCGGCGGCATCGTGCTGGCGATCGGCATCTGGGTTCGCCGCGGCGTTTCGGAAAGCCCGGAATTCGAGAAAATGGCCGCCGCCGAAACGCGCGCGAAAAAGCCGCTCGCCGACGTCCTCCGCTCGAACTGGCGACGGCTGCTGCTGATCGCCGGTGCGAACCTCGGCCTCACCGCCTGCACCTTCGCACTGGTCACGTTCATGCTGTCCTACGCGACCGCCGCCGCCCCGGAAGGCCTCGGTCTCCCGCGCGGCCCGATCGTCACCATTTCGACAATCACCCTGCTGTGCCACGCCGCCGCGAACGTCGGAGCCGCCTGGCTGTCCGACCGGATCGGCCGCAAACCGGTGATGCTGACCGGCTCGGTCCTGTCGATCGCCGCCGCGCTCGTGATGTTCCCGATCGCCTCGGCGGGCACCGTCAGTTCGGTGTTCGTCGCGCTGCTCTTGGGTTTCACCGCCACCGGAATCCTCTTTGGACCGATGTACACCTGGTTCGCCGAACTGTTCCCGCGAGAGCAGCGCCAGTCCGGCCTCGGCGTGGGCTACCACGTCGGCGCGGTGCTGGGCGGCGGCCTGTCGCCGATGATCGCCAACCGGATCGTGGCCGCGACCGGCGACGCCCTCGCGGTCGGCTACTACCTGGCCGCACTGCTCGTGTTGAGCCTGGTCTGCCTGCTGATCCTCCCGGAAACCGCCCCCGCGCGCCGCGCCGCGAAACCGGCTCCCGAACTGGTCAGCTGACGCGGATGCACCCCAGTCTCCCGGTTTGGGCGAGACTGGGATGGTGCTAATCCGGCCAAAAGTAGGCCGCCCCTGAAGCGGCACGTAACCGCTGCAGCGAAGTCATTAGGCCGTGGCTGTGGCCGGATTAGTACAATCAGCACAGTATGCGTGAGATCGACGAAGTACTGGACGCGGTCGGCCCGAGACTGCGAACCCTGCGCAACCGGCGCGGCATCACCCTGGCCGACCTGTCGGCGGAGACCGGCATCTCGGAAAGCACCCTGTCCCGCCTGGAGAACGGCCAGCGCCGGGCGAACCTGGAACTCCTGCTGCCGCTGTCGCGCGCCTACGACGTCCCGATCGACGACCTGGTCGGCGCACCCCGAGCCGGCGACCCGCGCGTCCACCTTCGCCCGATCCACCAGCACGGGATGACCTACGTGCCGCTCACCCGGCGACCGGGCGGGGTGCACGCGTACAAAATGCTGATCCCCGGCAGTTCTGCGGAACCCGCACTGAAAACGCACAGCGGCTACGAATGGCTGTACGTCCTCAATGGACATCTCCGGTTAATCGTAGGCGCGAAAGACCTGACGGTCCCGCCCGGCGAGGCCGCGGAGTTCGACACGACGGAACCGCATTGGCTCGGCTCCGCCGACGGAGGCGCGGTGGAGCTGCTGATCCTCTTCGGACTGCAGGGGGAACGAGTGCACGTGGAGCCGCGCCCGAACTGATACCGGAAATGGCGTAACGCCCGTGGCGACTAGTGCGACCTGTTTGTGCACGGTCGATCACGAAAGGCTCTCAATGTCCGCCCCTGACTATCCCCCGCCGCCCGCACCCCAGGCGGCCCCGCCGGCACCCCAGCTCCCGCCGAAGAACGGCCTCGGCACCACCGGGTTCGTACTCGGGCTGGTCGGCCTGATTTTCTCGTTCATCCCGGTCATCGGGCTCGTGGCGTGGCCGCTGGTGATCCTCGGGATCATCTTCTCGGCACTCGGCTTCGCCCGGACGCGGTCCGGAAAGGCCACGAACAAGGGCCTCTCGATCGCCGGCCTGGTGCTTTCGGTGATCGGCCTGGCGATCTGCATCGTGTGGACCGTGACGGCCGCCAAGGTGGTCAACGAGATCAACACCGAGGCAAACCGCACCGTGACCATCCACTACGAGGTCACCGGCACGGCGAAGGAAGCCTCGATCACCTACACCACAATCGGCGACGCCAACGCGTCCTCCAACCAGGACCAGCCGCAGACCCTGCCGTGGTCGAAAGACATCACCACGAAGGGCCTGGTCAAGGGCGGCAGCCTGTCGGTGACCACCGGCGCCGACGGCGGAGACGTGGCCTGCAAGGTCGTCGTGGACGGCAAGGAAGCCAAGACGGCGAAGGCATCAGGCAACTTCGCGACCGCCACCTGCGACGGCTTCTGATCTTCTGAACGACAAGTGGGCCTGGTGCGTTCGCCGGGCCCACTTTGCCGTTCCGGATGCGGCATTCTCGCTTTATGGCTTACCTCAGCGGCACTGCCACGCAAGTAGTGGACGACGAGTTCCCCGGCTGGGTCGAAGTCCAGTTCCCCGGGGCCGACGGCACCGAAATCACGCTCGTGGAGAAGCTGCCGGCGCTGGACGACGACCTCACGACGGCGTCGCGGTACCCAGCGCCGGTTCGCGTCCCTTGCCGAGTGGTAAAGACCGAAGGCGACGGCGCAGTGGCGGTTGTCGAACTGGAGCACGGCATCACCGATCGCAGTGACCGAAACATGTTTCGAGTGCCAGCCGGCGCGGTTATCTACGGCCGGACAGGACCGTGAACTCTACAGTGCCGCAGGGGTTGGACCTTGAACCTTTGCTCATCAGGGTCACTCGGACTTGCCGTACTTACGGCGTTGTGGACGTTCGGCGTGCCCAACGGTGAACTGCGTGAACCTAGGCGATTGCGGCAACCGCAGCCGCCAACCCTGGCGAGGTCGGTGCTCCGGTCTCGCCTTGCGGAGGTGCCGATGCAAGCTGACCAGGTCAGGACGTGTGCAAACTTTGCTAGCTTGACCACTTCGCCCGTCGGGCAAAGCACCGCGATTGGTCTCAACTTTGCTAGTTTTCCGACTTTCCTGCATGGGAAAAGTCAGCATCTAGAGCACAGTTAAGTTGACTCTAAGTAGTCAGCTGTGTCAGCATGTACTCATGGCGGAGACGCATCCCCCCGGGCAAAGCCTAGTTGACCAGGCTGTTAGCTCTTTGCGCACGTTACTTGGCGAGTCCTGGACGGTAACGGAGCTCCCCAAGGCCGCAGCACAGGCGACGGTCGCGTTTGACGCCACACTGCAGATCGATCCGCCTGGACACGGGCCATTCACCGAGTTAGTTGTCACTGTCAAGCAGAGCTTGACGCCTCGGGCCGTGGAACGAGCGATCGGCCCGATCCGCAACGTGCTGGCTCACACGCGGAACCCGCCGACCATGCTCGTCGTCGCGCCGTGGATCTCCCCTCGCACCCAGGCCGAGTTGCGAGATCGAGGCATCGGGTACCTCGACCTGACCGGCAACGTTTCGCTAGCAGTCGACTACCCAGCGATTCGTATTCTTACCCACGGTGCCAGTCATGCCCCGCGAGGACTCGTTCAGAACAGCTCGAAAACCGTCACCTTGGCGGGGCCGCGGAGCGGGCGCGTCGTTCGATTCCTAGCCGACTACTCCCCCCCATATCAGGCAACAGAGATCGCAGAGGAAGCGCAGGTCAGCTTGCCTTGGGTGTCTCAGATACTTGGCCAACTCGAAGATCAGTTGCTCATCGAGCGACACGGCCGCTCGATACTCGAAGTCAATTGGGAAGGCATACTCCGAGCGCGCGCGGAAACCTACGACTTGCTGCGACACAATCCGTATGTCGGAGCGATAGCACCGTTCGGGATACCGGCAGCGCTAGAAAAGCTTCGCGCTCTGGTGGCCGAGGCCGCTGGAGACACTGACGTCGCGGTAACCGGACCGTACGCAGCACGCGCGATCGCACCGCTCACTGAAGGCGGGCAACTGATGCTCTACGTACCCGCCGGACCACACAACGTTGATGAATGGATCGACCGCCTCGAGCTCCTCCGTGCCGACGAAGGGGCAGACGTTCTGTTGCTACGCGCTCACGACAAGGTTGTATTCAGGGGCACCCGGGCGATCAGCGGCATTCCACATGTTGCGCAGACTCAACTGGTCCTCGACGGGCTCTCGGGACCTGGCCGAATGCCGGCCGAGGCAGAAGCTGTCCTGCGGCACATGCGCCAAAACCCCGAGAGCTGGCGGCCGCCCTGGCGTGACCGCACCGGTCATTAGCGCCACCACAAAAAATCGTTCCGACCAACGACAGGTTGTGAAATCTCGTGTCAAAGCTGCCAGGCAACGTTGCCGCGCACGAAATCACGTCAGTCGCGCGGCGAGTTCTCCTAGACGGACTGGTCGCGCTATCACAGCACCTCGATGCGTTGACCGTCGTGGGTGCCCAAGCGGTCTATCTGCGGACCTCTGCCGTGCACCTACCCGTAGCCGCATTCACATCTGACGGCGATCTCGGCGTCGACCCAGCTCGACTGCTTGAAGCCCCGCTGATCGAGGACGCCCTCACCGACGCTGGGTTCGTACGCCTCGACAGGAACCAGTCCGGCCTGTGGTTCCGCATAGAAGACATCGGCGGGCAGGAGGTGCAGGTGGAACTTGACCTGCTCGTTGGCCAGACGCTGGCCAAGACAGGCCGCCGAAGCGTCAGTATCCCGCCGCACGACTCCATGGCTGCTCGCCCTGTACCCGGAATCGAAACCGCGACCATCGATCGTTCGCCTATGACCGTGTCATCCCTCAATGAGGAAGATCCACGCACCATCACTGTCAATGTTGCTGGCCCTGCGGCGCTGTTCGTAGCTAAGGCTCACAAGCTTCATGATCGCCTCGCGGACGCCGACAGGCGCCCGGACCGCCTGACGGCAAAAGACGCCGGCGACGTCTACCGCCTCATGGTAGGAACTCGTCCCAACGAAGTCGGTGCCCGGTTCGCGGCGTTACTCACAGACTCCTGGGTCGGGCCGGTAACAAGAACTGGCCTGGAGCTTCTACGAGATCAGTTCGGAGGCAGCGACACTCCGGGTGTCCGACTTGCCATAGCAGCGCTGGACGGCGCGGTCCCTGAATCGAGAATCCGCGCACTCGCGCCCGCCTACGTTCGCGCGCTTCCCACGGCCTAAGGCACTCGCCTCCCGGATCTTGTCGCTCGGCTGCGTCGACGAACCCGCTGCGCGTCTGCGCACAGTAAGCCTCCGTCGATCCTTCCCGGAAATCTCGGCCGACCTCGCTGGCTTCTTGCGCCTGCCACTGGAGCGGCAGTTCCGGCCGTCGTCCAGTGCTTGTACCTCACCCACATCTGCAGATGAGGATCTCAGAGCCCTCCCTGCGAGCTAACAATCTCGATCGAGTCGGCGACGGGACCACTTCTTCGGGCTATCAGGGTTTATGAGGTCAGACCAGGCACTGACCATCACGACCGGTATCGATGTGACCTGCAAGGTGTTCGCGGGCAGCAAGTGAAGAAACCACGAAAGCGTCCGGCAACTTCGCCGCTATCCCCTACGGCAGCTTCCTGAACAAGCAAGGCGCGTGCGGCCCCGGTAAGCAGCCAGGCTGTCGCCTTGCCCACTTATGTTTCGAGTGCCAGCCGCCGCGGTTACCTACGGCCGGACAGGACCATGATCGAGACGGAGCCGGCAAGGGGGTTCGAACCCCTGACCTTCTGTTTACAAGACAGATGCTCTACCAACTGAGCTATACCGGCACGCACCCGACGACGGGCGCGCCCAAAGTATATCGGGCCGCTCCCATCGCACCCGGACAACCCGCCCCAACCCCCAGGTCAGCCCCGAAAATCGACAAGATCCAACCCCATGCGGCACGATCGATGACAGGTGTGGCGGACGCCACTGCAACAGCTGGGGCGGTACGGCCGATGGTCCCCGGGAACGAACGAGGAGGTGGGGATCGATCATGAAGATCAACGAGCGTACCGGCCAGGGGGCCGCGCGCAGACGGTGGCCGATTCTCGAGCCTCCGCACCCGCGGTCGAGCCAGCGGCATCGGCCGAATTTGCTGCGCCGTCGTGCTTGGCACATTCTCGAGGCTCCGACGGCGGAACAGCCCGCGGTCGAGTCCGAGGAGGCGCTCGGGCCCAAGCCGCCCGACGACGCGACCGTCAACTTCGTTCTGGATCTCACGTTGCGGATCGGCGAGGTGCAGATGGCCAGCGGCGCCGGCGCGTCCGACGTCACCGCGACCATCCTCGCGCTCACCTCCGCACTCGGGCTGCCGCACTGCGAGGTCGACGTCATCTTCACGTCGATCACCGTCACCTGCCACCGCGGGACGGACCTCGCGCCGGTCACCGCGTTGCGAGTGGTCCGTTCGCGCAGTCTCGACTACACGCGGCTCAACGAGACCGAGGCGCTCGTGCGCCAGATCGTCCGCGGCAACACCGGGGCGGAGGAAGCGGTCACCGAACTGGACCGGATCACCTCCGCTCCGCACCCGTACGCGCGCTGGACCGCGACCGCCGCCTGGGGCGGGCTGGCCGGGTTCATCACGCTGCTGCTCGGCGGGGGTCTCGACATCGCGCTCGTCGCGATGGTCATCTCCGCCGCGATCGACCGGATCGGCAGGCTGCTCAACAAGTTCAACCTCCCGTTCTTCTTCCAGCAGGTGGTCGGCGGGCTGTTCGCGACGCTGTCGGCGATGATCATCGTCAGCAGCAACATCCTCACCACCGACCGGCCGACGCTGGTGGTCGCCGCGGCGGTCACCGTGCTGCTGTCCGGGCTGTCCACGGTTTCGGCGGTGCAGGACGGGATCACCGGGTACTACGTCACCGCGTCCGGCCGCACGATGGAAACCGCGTTGATGAGTGCCGGGCTGATCGCCGGGGTCGTGCTCGCACTTCGCATCGCGGTGATGCTCGAACTGCCGCGCAAGCCCTTGCCCGACGTCCCCATCTCGACCGCGCAGGACCTGCCGATCATCGTCATCGGCGGGGCCGGCGCGGCCGCCTGCTTCGCGCTCGCCTCGTACTCGAAACTGCGCGCGATGCTCGTCGCCGCCGCGGCGGGCGCGATCGGCGCGCTCGTCTACGGCGCGTTGATCCTCGCGACGCTCGACGCGGTGAGCGCGTCGGCGATCGCGGCGACGCTCGTCGGGTTCTGCGGCGGCGTCATGGCGCGGCGGCTGAAGGTTACTCCGCTCGTGGTGGCCGTGTCCGGGATCACGCCGCTGCTCCCCGGTCTCTCCACCTATCGTGGTCTATACCAATTGGCAGTGTCGCCAGGCGGCAACATCTCCACCCTGATGACCGCGGTCGCCGTCGGGCTCGCCCTCGCGGCGGGCGTTGTACTGGGCGAATACCTCGCCCAGCCGGTCCGCACCGGGCTCGGCAGGCTCGAGCGCAAGCTCTCCGGGCCGCGGCTGGCCGGGCCGATGGAACCGACCGAAAGGCGTTTGGAGTAACCAGTTGGTCACCGGCCGGTCACTCCGCGCGCGCTAGGGTTTCCAGTGGGGCCGCGACCCGCCGATGACGAGGGAGCAGCTGGAGTGACTGACGCGATCGCCGAGGAGAACAGCGCACCGTCCGCGGATTTCGTCGTGGTGGCCAACCGGCTGCCCGTCGACCTCGAACGGACCGCGGACGGGGAACAGCGCTGGACCGCCAGTCCCGGCGGACTGGTGTCCGCGCTCGAACCGTTCCTGCGGTCCCGCAAGGGCGCGTGGGTCGGCTGGCCGGGCGTGCCGGACGTCGAGGTGGACGAGTTCGACGACGACGGGCTCGTCCTGCACCCGGTGTCGCTCACCTCGGCCGAGGTCCGCGACTACTACGAGGGCTTCTCCAACGCCACGCTCTGGCCGCTCTACCACGACGTCGTCGCCCGGCCGGTTTTCGACCGGGCGTGGTGGGACAGCTACGTGAAGGTCAACCAGCGCTTCGCCGAGGCCAGCGCCACCGTCGCCGCACAGGGCGCGACCGTGTGGATCCAGGACTACCAGCTGCAGCTCGTGCCCCGGATGCTCCGCGAACTACGGCCGGACCTGCGCATCGGCTTCTTCCTGCACATCCCGTTCCCGCCGGTCGAGCTCTTCATGCAGCTCCCGTGGCGCGCGGAGATCGTGCGCGGCCTGATCGGCGCGGACCTGATCGGCTTCCACCGGCCCGGCGGCGCACAGAACTTCCTGTGGCTGGCCCGGCAGCTGGTCGGCCTCGAACCCACCCGCGGCGCGGTCGGCGTCCGCTCCCGGCCGGGCATGGTGCAGGTCGGCGACCGCACCGTGCGTGTCGGCGCGTTCCCGATCTCCATCGACGCGGCGGGCCTCGACTCGCTCGCCCGCAGCAAGGGCGTCGGCGAGCGCGCCAAGCAGATCCGGCGCGACCTCGGCAACCCCAAGGCGGTGCTGCTCGGCGTCGACCGGCTCGACTACACCAAGGGCATCGACCTGCGGCTCCAAGCGCTGCACGAGCTGCTGCACGAGGGCCGCCTCGAACCCGGCGACGTCACGTTCGTGCAGCTGGCCACGCCGAGCCGCGAACGCGTCGAGCACTACCAGCGGATGCGCGGCGAGATCGAGCAGATGGTCGGCCGGATCAACGGCGAGTTCGCCCGCGTCGGCCACCCGGTCGTGCACTATTTGCACCAATCCGTGAACCGCACCGAGCTGGCCGCCTTCTTCTCCGCGGCCGACGTCATGGTGGTGACTCCGCTGCGCGACGGGATGAATCTCGTCTGCAAGGAGTACGTCGCGTGCCGCCCGGATCTGGGCGGCGCGCTGGTGCTGAGCGAGTTCGCCGGCGCGGCGGCCGAACTGACCAGCGCTTTCCTCGTGAACCCGCACGATCTGGACGGGGTGAAGAACGCGTTGGAGGCTGCCATTACGCTCGACCCCGCCGAGGGCCGACGCAGGATGCGCGCCATGCGTCGACAGGTCCTCACCCACGACGTCGACCGGTGGGCGCGTTCGTTCCTCCAGGCGCTGGGTGCCGAACCGGCCGACTGACCCCCTCCCCCGTACCGCGCTGGACCTCCTGAGGAGGAGTGTTGACCGCCGAGGCGTTGCCCGCGGAGCTACGGCGCGCGATCGTGCAGATCGCCCGTACCCCGCGCCTGCTGGTCGCCTGCGACTACGACGGCACATTGGCCCCCATCACCGCGAACCCGGACGAGGCACGGCCGCTGCCCGAGTCCGTGGGCGCGTTGAGATCTCTCGCCGGCCTGCACGAAACGACCACCGCCGTGATTTCCGGCCGGGCCCTGCGCGACCTCGCGACGCTGTCGCGCCTGCCGTCCGAAGTGAACCTGGTCGGCAGCCACGGATCCGAGTTCGACATCGGTTTCATCCACGCGCTCGACGAGGACGCGAAGGCGCTGCACCGGCGGCTCGAACACGAGCTGGAACAGCTGGTGCTCGACGTGCCCGGGGTGTCGCTCGAGGTCAAGCCGGCGAGCATCGCGGTGCATGTGCGCCGCGCCGAGCACAACGCCGGCCGCCGCGTCCTCGCGGACGTGCACGAAGGCCCGGCGAAGTGGGAAGGCGTCACGACCACTGACGGCAAGGAAGTCGTCGAACTGGCGGTCGTGAAGACCGACAAGGGCAATGCCCTCGACACCCTTCGCCACCAGGTCGGGGCCACCGCCGCGGTGTTCCTCGGCGACGACGTCACCGACGAGAAGGCGTTCGCCCGGCTGGCCGGGCCGGACCTCGGCATCAAGGTCGGCGACGGCGAATCGCTCGCCGAGTACCACGTGCCCGACACCGTCGACGTCGCGATGGTGCTCGCGTTCCTGCTGGAAGAGCGGCGCAACTGGCTCTACGGCGAGTCCGCGACGCCGATCGAACGGCTGTCGCTGCTTGCCAACGAGCGCTCGGTCGCGCTGGTGACGCCGGACGCGAAGCTGACCTGGCTGTGCCACCCCGGCCCGGACGCCCCCGCGGTGTTCGCCGACCTGCTCGGCGGTCCCGGGGCGGGGCACTTCTCGATCAAACCGCACCGCAACGGGCTCCCGCTCGGCCAGCGGTACCTGCCGAACACGATGACGGTGGAGACGCGCTGGTCGCGGCTGCTCGTCACGGACTATCTCGAACCGGAAAGCCCCGGGCACCGCACCGACCTCGTGCGCGTGATCTCCGGCGAAGCGGTGGCACAGGTCGTGTTCGCGCCGCGGCCGGAATTCGGCGGCGTGCCGGTGAAGCTGGTCGCTGAGGCCGAGGGCCTGCGCGTGCTGGGCACGTCGGAGCCGTTCGTGCTGCGCTCGCCCGGCGTCGAATGGTCGATCACCTCCGACGGCCTTCAGGACACCGCGACCGCGCTCGTCCAGCCGACGCCGGAGGAGCCGGTGGTGCTCGAATTGCGGTGCGGCACCACGGATTTCACCGCGCATGAACTGTCCGAAGTGGACCGTCGCGACCGGGCGGGCCGGTACTGGAGCGACTGGGCGGCGAAGCTCAAGCTGCCGACCGTCCAGACCGAACTGGTGCGCCGCTCCGCGCTGACCCTGCGCGGCCTGGTCAACACCGACACCGGCGGCGTGCTGGCCGCCGCGACGTCGTCGCTTCCGGAGGAGATCGGCGGGGTCCGCAACTGGGACTACCGCTATTGCTGGATCCGCGACGCCGCGATGACCGTGCGCGAACTCGTGCACCTCGGTTCGCACGAGGAGGCCGAGGGCTACTTGAAGTGGCTACACGGCGTGCTCGCCACGCTGGCCGGCCCGGAGCGGCTGCACCCGCTGTACACGCTGGCCGGAAGCGTCATCGGCGCGGAGGCGGTCATCGAATCGCTGCCCGGGTACGCCGGTTCGCGGCCGGTGCGCGTCGGCAACCTGGCCAACCACCAGGTGCAGCTCGACGTGTTCGGCCCGGTCGTGGAGCTGGTCGCGACGCTGGCGAAGGTCCGCGGCGAACTGCGCGACGAGGACTGGCAGATGGTGCGCGCGATGGCCGAGGCGGTCACGCGGCGCTGGAGCGAGCCGGACCACGGCATCTGGGAAGAGCGGCACGTACCGCGGCACCGCGTGTACTCGCGGGTGATGTGCTGGGTGACCATCGACCGCGCGGTGCGCCTCGGCGACGAGTACGGCCGCGGCGTCCCAGGAGCCTGGCCTCAGCTGCGCGACCAGATCAAGGCCGACGTCCTCGAGCACGGCTGGAACGACGAGGTGCAGGCGTTCACCACCGCCTACGACGGCACCGACCTCGACGCGGCGTCCCTGTTCGTGGGCCTGACCGGCCTCATCGACCCGGCGGACGAGCGGTTCCAGAAGACCGTGACGGCGATCGAGGCCGAGCTCCGCAGCGGTTCCACGGTGTACCGCTACCGGCGCGACGACGGTCTGCCCGGCGGCGAGGGCGGCTTCCACATCTGCGCGGCGTGGCTGATCGAGGCGTACCTCTGCACCGGTCGGCGCAACGAGGCCGAGGAGCTGTTCGCGCAGATCGTCGGCGCGGCGGGCCCGACCGGGCTGCTGCCCGAGCAGTTCGACCCGGTCGCGGAGCGCTCGCTCGGCAACCACCCGCAGGCGTACTCGCACATCGGCCTGATCCGGTGCGCGAATCTGCTGGCCGAGAAGGCTTGATCAGGCAAGATCGTTAGCACGCCTCGGTGACAAGTGCCGTGAAGGCCGCCTTGCCGGAATCGCATTCCGTTAAGGTGGTCTTCACGAGCATTTGCACGTTCGTTCGGGTTGCCGGCGCGGAGGTGATGCGGTGAAGCAGTACTACGGGCAGCAGTCCGCGGAGTACGCCCCGCTGCCGCCGCTGTTCGCCGCCCGGGTGCGCGTCGCTTCCGTGGTCGTCGGGGTCGCGCTGGCGATCGGCACGCTGCTCGTTTTCGGCATCACCGCGCTCGTGAACCGTCCGCTGCACGGGCACAGCCTGCCGCGCGGCCTGCTCGGTCTCGCCGCCCTGCTGCTGCCGCTGCTGTCCGTGCTCGCCATCGCCGTGGTGGTGCTGTCCGCGCGCCGCTGTCTGCAAGGCGACTACCTCGTGATCGCCCGGGCTCGCAGCACGCGCGCCGCGCTCACTACTTGTTTCACGTTCCTGTCGGTCAGCTGTCTGATCGCCCTCGGGGTGTCCGCGCTGGTGGATCTCTGGGGCAACCACGGCAAGCTCGGCTTCACCGAACTGCTCGCGACGTTCGCGAATTTCGCCATCGGCCTGATCGGCTACAGCGCCGGGCTCTGGTTCGTCCGGCCGTCGGTGAGCACGCTGGAGAAGTTCAGCGACCACCCCATCTGGTAACGCCGTGAACGCTCGCCCGCCATGCGGGCAAGAACAGGTATGCAGGTGACCCATGACGGTCCCGAGCCGGTGTCGACCGGCCCGCAGGACCGCCCCGACCTGGGCGGACCCGATCCCGCCCCGGCCTTCGGGCGGCTGTTCGACGCGCACGCGGCGACCATGCACCGCTACCTCGCGCGCCGCGTCGGCCCGGATACCGCGCACGACCTCGTCGCCGAGACGTTCCTCGTCGCGCTGCGCCGGCGGGAGTCCTACCGGCCGGAGCTGGGCACCGCGCGCTCGTGGCTGTACGGGATCGCGACGAACCTGCTGCGCCACCACGTCCGCAGCGAAACCCGGGCGCTGCGAGCCACCGCGCGGCTCGCGAATTCCAGCGACCGCGGCCACGGCGGGCACGACACCCGGGTCGCCGAGCAGGTGGACGCACAGGCCCGCGCGGCACAGCTGGCCGGCGCGCTCGCGAAGCTGAGCGTCGCCGACCGCGACACGCTGCTGCTGGTCTCGTGGGCCGGGCTGGAACCGGTCGAAGTCGCCGAGGCGCTCGGCATCCCGCCGGGCACCGTGCGGTCGAGGCTGCACCGGATCCGCAGATGGCTGCGCACCAATCCAGGCGCATCGAGCCGCGAGGAGGCGAAGGAACAGTGAACGACGACACCGTGCGGCATCTGTGGTCCGACGCCGAACTCGACGAAGCCCTCGCCGCACTGCACCCGCACGAGGCGGCCACCGACCGCGCCGAACTCGACCGAGCCCGCGCGAGCATGATGCGGGCCGCCGCGGCAGTGAGCGAATCGGACGAACCCGTTGCCCCGCAACGGAAACAGCGCTCCGGCGCGTGGCGGTGGATCGCCGTGGCGGCCGCGGTCGCGCTCGTCACCGGCGGCGTGGTCGTGGTCCGGGAACTCGCCAGCGCGCCGTCGACGCTGGCGCCCGCGGGCCCGGGCTCTTCGACGGACCGCCGCGAAGCGGGCGCGCCGTTCACCCACGTCGTGACCAAGTACAGCCGCACCGCCTGGGTGGAGGGCAGGAGCGCGTTCACCATCCGGGAACAGCTGGACCTGTGGATCCCGGCCAACCCGGCCGGAACCTGGAAAGGCCGGTGGACCCGGTCCTCGCCGCCGGAGCTGATCACCGGGAAGGAAAAGGACAGCGGGGGCCTGCCCGGGCCGTCGCAGTACGAGGAATCCGCACCCGGCGGGCGCTTCACCCAGAACCTGCCCTTCCCGAGCCGCTCGCCGTCCGACTTCCTCTCGCCGGGCTGGTACCACCCGACCCCGGAATTCGTCGCGAGCCTGCCGACCAACGCCAGCCAGTTGACCGCTCGCCTCTTCACCGACCTCAACACTCCGCAGCCGCCCGAGGGCGACGGGCCGATGCCGCAGCCGATGAACTACAGCGGCACTCCGCAGTTCCCCAGCCGCATCAGCTATCCGGAGGGAACCGCGATGATCCTGAACGTCTTCGCTTCCGGGTACGCATCACGGGAGCTGCGAGCCGCTTTGCTGAGTGTGATGGACAAGCCTGGGTTCGGCTTCACCCCCATGCGGGAACGCCCGGACGTAGCGCAGTACACGGCGTCCTCCGGCCTGTACTACCTGCTCGTCTCGGTGGACCCCGCGCAAGCCCAGCTGACCAATATCCAGGTGACCGCCCGGAACAAAAACGCCGGAGTCCCGCCCGGCACCTTGGTCAGCTCCGCGCAGTTCTCCTTCGAGACCACCGAGCGGGCGGGAGACTGATCATTTCGCGTGATTCGCCGCGTTGAGCGCGCTCGCCACGTCGGGCACCTCCAGCACCCGGATGCCGTCCGGGAGCTTGCCGGAATCCGGCGGCACCAACGCGTGCGTGAAGCCCAGCCGGGCCGCCTCGGCCAGCCGGCGGGCGACGTTCGGCACCCGCCGGATCTCGCCCGCCAGCCCGACTTCGCCCACCGCCACCAACCGCGGCGACAGGGCCACGTCGTGCAGTGAGGAGGTCAGCGCGAGCACCAGCGCCAGGTCGATGGCGGGCTCGGTGATCTTCATGCCGCCGACCGTGGCGACGTAGACGTCCTTGTCCCCCAGCTTCATCCGGCCGCGTTTTTCCATCACGGCGAGCACCATGGCGATCCGGGCCGAATCGAGGCCGCTCACCGCGCGTCGCGGCTGCGGCATGCCGCTGCTCGACACCAGCGCCTGCACCTCGCCCAGCAGCGGCCGTTTCCCTTCGACCGCGACGGTGACCGCGGTGCCCGGCACCGGTTCCGCCGTCCGGCTCAGGAACAGCCCGGACGGGTCGGGCACGCCGACGATGCCTTCCTCGGTGAGCTCGAAACAGCCGATCTCGTCCGCCGCGCCGAACCGGTTCTTGATGCCGCGCACCATCCGCAGCGTCGAATGCTTGTCGCCCTCGAATTGCAGCACCACGTCCACCAGGTGCTCCAGCACGCGCGGACCGGCGACCGAACCGTCCTTCGTGACATGTCCCACGAGCACGACCGGCAACCCGCGTTCCTTGGCCAGCGCGACGAGCCCGGAGGTGACCGCGCGGACCTGCGTGACCCCGCCCGGCGAGCCCTCGACCTGCGGCGACGCCATGGTCTGGACCGAATCGACGATCAGCACTCCCGGCTTCACCGCGTCGACGTGCCCGAGGATCGCGGACAGATCGCTCTCCGCGGCGAGGTACATCTCTCCGTGCACGTTGCCGGTGCGCTCGGCGCGCAGCCGGACCTGTCCCGCGGATTCCTCGCCCGTGACGTACAGCGAACGCCCGGCCGTGACCGCCCATTGATAGGCGACTTCGAGCAGCAGCGTGGATTTGCCGACCCCGGGTTCGCCCGCCAGCAGCGCGACCGCGCCGGGCACGAGGCCGCCGCCGAGCACGCGGTCCAGCTCCGGCACGCCGGTGGCTTTCGCCCGGGCCGCCTCGACGTCCACCTCGGCGATCGGCCGCGCGGGCGCGCTCGGCGCTCCGGCGGCCACTCGCGCGATCGCCGGTTTCGCGGAACCGCGCTCCTCGAGCGTGCCCCACGCATGACATTCCGGGCAGCGGCCGACCCACTTCGCCGCTTCGTACCCGCATTCCGCGCACCGATGGACGGTGCTGGTCTTCTTCACCACGCCGCGAGGCTATCGGCGAGCACCGACAGAAACGCGGCGGCGATCAGGAGCGCGGGTGCGCCGGCGCGGCGACCGGCAGCTCGACCACGATCGGGCCGGCGTTCTGGAAGGTGAAGGTGACCTTGATCGTCGCGCCCGGCCACAGCGGCTGCTTCAGGCCCTGCAGCACGACCTTGCCGGTGCCGAGCTGGCTCGCCGCGCCGCCGTTCTCGCCCGCCTGCGGCGCGTTCGACGCCGAGTTGGGGGCGGAGTTCGACGCGCTGTTCGAGGCGGAGCCCGGGGCCGAGCTGGGCGCGCCGTTGGCGGCCGAGTTGGTCTCGGAGGCCGGCGTGCTGTTCGCCGATTCCGGCTGCGCCGGGGCGCCCTGCTCGACCGCGTCGACCGGGCCGATCACGAGCGAGTGGCCGGCGACGATCGCCGGGTCGCCGGAGATCTGCGCGGGCCCGGTCGCGCCCTCGGAGGTCACCGAGACGAGCTTGTCGTCCTTCTGGCCCTGGTTGATCACGGTGAGCGTGAGCGGGGCGGGCGAACCCGCCGCGTAGCCGGGGCCCTGCGCCGGGTACTGCACCGCGACGTTGCGCAGCACGATCGTCTTCACCTGGGCGTAGGTCCCGTTGACGGCGGGCTGCTGGGTGTCGGTCTGGGTGATCTGACCGGCTCCGCAACCGGCGAGCACGAGTGCGGCGCCGAGCGCCGACACGCCTGCGCCGAGCACGCGGCGATTCTGCAGCCTCACGTCAGAGTCCTTCCCTTTCACGGCCTCGTCCTTCCCGAAGACTAGCCGGGCGGTTCTTCGCGCGCGGAACCGGTGTGCGTTCCCGGCCGATCGACTGTCCACAAAGGATCCCACGGTGCCGGTCGGGGCGCTGTCGGCTCACCTGCATGAGCACGGCGAAAACCGGTTTGTCAAGCCCTGCCCAGGCCGCTGACCTGCGACGACGATCCCGGGTCGCTAGGTGGCCGCCGAACAGCCGTGATAGGATGGAGTCAGCGAAAGGGGCAGAGGACACATGGTTTTCAAGGTCGGAGAGACCGTCGTCTACCCGCACCACGGTGCCGCACTCATCGAAGCCATCGAGACCCGCGTGATCAAGGGCGAGGAAAAGAAGTACCTCGTCCTCAAAGTCGCGCAAGGGGATCTTACGGTTCGCGTGCCCGCTGACAACGCCGAGATCGTCGGCGTACGCGATGTCGTCGGGCAAGAAGGACTGGACAAGGTCTTCGATGTTCTGCGTGCTCCGCACACCGAAGAGCCCACGAACTGGTCTCGTCGGTACAAGGCCAACCTGGAGAAGCTCGCCTCGGGCGATGTGAACAAGGTGGCCGAAGTGGTGCGCGACCTCTGGCGGCGAGAAAAGGACCGCGGACTTTCAGCCGGCGAGAAACGCATGCTGGCGAAGGCACGGCAAATCCTGGTCAGCGAGCTCGCGCTCGCGGAGGGCACCGACGAGGGCAAGGCGGAAACGCTCCTCGACGAGGTTCTAGAGACCGCGACGGTCTGACCCCGGGTCCTCCGGTTCGCCGCCGAGGCAACCGGTTCCCTACGATCACGACCTGATGAACCCACAGGTGCTCAGTGTCGCGTTCGTGACTGTCGCGCACCGTCCGGCCGATCCCGAGCTCGCGCTCACGGCGGTCGGTGGTGCAGCACTACTCACGCACACCGTGCGGGGGCTGCTCGGCACACCGGAGATCGATCTGGTTGTCGCCGCAGCCCCCGAGCGGTGTGCGAAGTCGTTTTCCGAGGCTGTGCGCGGCCTCGATTGCCGGGTCGTTCCCGGTGAATCGCTCCGGCAGGCATTCGCCGCCGTCGAGCCCATTCTTTCCCCCAACGCCGTCGTGCTGGTGCACGACGCGCTGCGGGCGTTCACTCCACAACGGACGGTCCGGCAGGTCCTGGCCGCGGTCCGGGACGGCGCGCCCGTCGCGGTGCCGGTGCTGCCGATGTCCGACACGGTGAAAACCACTGACGAGAACGGAATCGTCACCGCCACGGTGGATCGCGACGGTCTCCGCAGCGCGCAAACCCCGGTTGGTTTTTCCCTTTCCGCATTCCGCTCCGCACTCGCCGATTCCGCCGACCCCGGCCTCGCCGACACCGCGGGCGCCGCCACCGTCCCCGGCGACCCGGACGCGATGCGCGTCGCGAGCGCCTTCGAACTGACCCTCGCCGAGGCGCTCGTCGCGGGCGGGGACCGAGAGGATCCCCTGTGACCGATCTGCGGGTAGGCAACGGCGTCGACGTCCATCCGGTCGAGCCGGGCCGGGAATGCTGGATGGCCGGCTTGCGGTGGCCCGGAGTCGACGGCTGTGCGGGCCACTCGGACGGCGACGTCGCGGCACACGCCCTGTGCGACGCCCTGCTGTCCGCCGCCGGTCTCGGCGACCTCGGGGCGGTATTCGGCACCGGCGATCCGCGCATGGACGGCGCGCACGGCACCGACATGCTCGTCGAGGTGCGTACGTTGCTGCGGGCGGAGGGCTGGCAGGTAGCCAACGCGACCGTCCAGGTCATCGGGAACCACCCGCGGATCGGGAAACGGCGCGACGAGGCGCAGCAGGTGCTGAGCGACGCGATCGGCGGACCGGTGAGCGTCTCGGGAACGACGTCGGACGGGCTCGGCCTCACCGGCCGCGGCGAGGGCATCGCGGCGGTCGCGACCGCGCTGCTGGTGCGCGGCTGAGCGAAATGCGCTCGCGCGGGAAATCGTGATATTCCATTTTTGCCGATACTTGACCAGCGAGAACAACACGGCCCGGTAGAACGATCTTCGTCGATCGGGCAAAGATCTCCGCTAACTTCTGCGCTCGTACCCGCGGCTCATTATAGTTATTTCGCGACGTTTGCGGCGGCAGGGAGCGGGGCCGCCCGGGCCAAAGGGGGACGATGCCCGTCGATGCGCATCGATTGTCCGGAGTACGTTCGATCACCGGAAGGCTGGTCGAAGAACTGCTGAGCCGTCCGGGAGGACAGAGCAGACCACTGCCGATCGCGGTGGCGCTAGGCGTGCGCGGCTCCGGGAAGTCGGCGCTGCTGGAGGAATTGCGCACCCGATGCGAGGACATCCCGCACGCGCTCGTCGATTTCGAGCGGCGCGACTGGGAGCAGATTCAACCCCGAGAACTGCTGGGCCACTTGGCGTTTGATCTGGGGAGGCAATGGCGGCAATTCGGCCGTATCGCGTTTCCCCGGCTGTGGCTATGCATGCTCGTGCTCAGCGCGCCGGTGGAACTCGGCGACCGCAGGGCCGCGCTGCGCAAGCTCCGGGACCTGATCGGGAAAAACCAGCCGCTGGAACGCAATCGCGACGCGATCGTGGACGTCGTCAAGCTCGTTGGCGGCGTCACCTCCGGCAACAGCCTCCCTGGCTGGAACGAGGCGACCGAACTGCTGCTGCGCGGGCTCAGCTGGTACGACCGGCGGCGGCTGATGGGCAAGGTCAAGGCCATGCCGACCGGGCACGGCAACCACCAGGACTTCCTGATCGAGATCGCCAAGCACGCGCACGGCGACGAGGACGACCGGGCGGCGGTCGACGCGATCATCTGCGACGCGTTCCTCGCCGACCTGCGCCGCGCGTACTCCGGTCTCTCCGGCACCCGCCGGACGATGAATTGCCTGGTATTGCTGGACAACGCGCACACGAAGGGCGGACAGGACTTCCTGCGCGCGCTCGCCGAATCGCGCAGGCACACACCCGACGAGGCGGATCCGCTCGTGGTGATCGCGACGAGCCGGACGTGGAATCCGGACTGGGGCGAAAGCTGGTCGATGGTCACCGCGCATCCCGGCAGCGACCGGGAAATCCGCCGGAACCCCGAGCATCGGACGAGCGGTCTGGAATGGCCGGTGCCGCGGCTGCCCGCGCACGTGGAGACCGATTGGATCCCCGGCCAGCCGGGCAACCGCTGGTCCCCGTGGTACCTGCTGGAACTCGGCACGCTTTCCAGCGGCGACGTCGTCGATGTCGCCGCCGCGCACGACGTGCATCCGACGTCGCGGCTGCCGCGGTTCCTGTCCCGGCTCACCGACGGACATCCCGGCGCGGTGCGGGAGGTGCTGCACACTGTCGCCGCGCGCTACGAACCGGCCAACCCGAACACGTTGCGGGAAGCCTTGTACACCAAGGTAACCGCGGAAGACGGCAGCGATTCCACTTTGCTCGCCGAGATGTGCGACTACCTGCTGCAGGACTTTTCGACCGCGAGCCGCCAGGAACTCGTCACCGCGAGCGCCGCGGTCGACGTGGAAATGCTGTTCCACAAGGAAATTCTCGATCTGCGCAATCCGATGGGCGAGGGACCGCTGTTCAAGCAGCTCGCCGACCAGCTGTGGCTGCGGGCGGATCCGGACGACCCGTCGCGCTACGTCCTGCACCCGTGGCTGCGCCGGTTGCTGCTGCGGAAGCTGGCCACGCGCGCCGACGATCACCCGTTGAACTGGGAGAAGGTGCACACGCGCTGCCGCGATTTCTACGAGAAGAACGGCCGGGTCGCCGCCGCGCGCTACCACGATCTGGCGCTCGAAAACGTCGAGGCGGTGGTCACGCACCTGTGCAAGCCGCTCGCCGCGGCACACGCCGAGTTCGACGTGCCGACCGCGGAAGCGTGGCTCGCCGAACTGGACACGATCACCGCCGCGCCCAACCGCCTGGTGGAGAACGCGGATCCGTACACCCAGGTGCAGCAGCACGTCGGGGAATGGGAAGGCGAACTGGAGACCACCGTGGCGTGGCTGGTCGCTTCGCTGTGGCTGGCACGCGATCCGCTCGGTGACCCGGGCGGCACCCTCAACGCCACGATCGAGAGCGGATTCCACCATCTGGCCCAAGGCCGGGGACGAGGATCGATGCTGCTGCACGAGCGAGCGGAGCGCTACCGATGACGCAACGGATCAAGCCGCCGCGGCCGACGTGGGCGAAGTGGCTGTGGGGCGGCGGCGCGGTGCTGCTGGTCGTGGTCATCGTCGTCGCGGCGTTCGTCGTGGTCCCGGCGATCAGCGAGGCGAATCGCACCTGCGGCACCGGCGTCGAGGAGCGCGGTGAGAATTCCGAATGCATCGGCACGACTGACGGCGAATTCGTGTTCTCTCCCGACCTTGCGGATGTGGAAAACAGAATTCATCAGGAAAATACCGAAACCGTCGGCTCCGGCAAACCGTACGTGACCATCGCGGTGCTCCTGCCGATGACGCTCACCGACCACGACATTCTCTCCCGCGAATGGGTGCGGCATCAGCTCGAAGGGGCGTATGTCGCGCAGCACCGGGCCAACAAAACGCAGTCGTGGGGCAGCGTGCCGCTCATCCGGCTGCTGCTCGCGAACCCCGGCAGCCAGCTCAAACAGTGGGAGCCGGTGGTCGACGACCTGATCGGCCGCACCGGGGCGGACCGGATCGTGGGCGTGACCGGGATCGGGCTGAGCCTCGACACCGCGCGCAGCGCCATCCAGAAGCTGTCCGACCACCGCGTCCCGGTCGTCGCGTCGCATCTGGCCGCCGACGAGTTCTCGCAGATCCCCGGCTTCCTGCGGGTGTCCCCGACCAGTTCGACCTACGGCAGTTCGATGGCCGGCTACGTGAAGCCGACCGCGCACACCGCCACCGTCGTGCAGGACCAGAACCCCGACGACCTGTACCCGAAGACGCTGGCCACGGCGTTCACCAAGACGTTCGCCGACGCCACGCACCGGATCGTCGGGCGCACCGAGTCCTACGACTCCAGCCTGCCCGGGATCGAGAACACGTTCCTGCAGATGATGCCCAACATCTGCGGCGACAACCCGGACGTCGTCTACTTCGCCGGCCGCGAGGACCACCTGAAGTCGTTCGTCGCGCAACTCGCCCAGCGGCCGTGCCTCGAGAAGCACCTGACCGTGCTGACCGGCGACCTCGCCCAGGTCGGCCCGCCCGGTCCGGAGATGCGCCGCGGTCTCCAGGCGAACGTCACCGTCCTCGCGCCCGGGCTCGCGCACCCGCAGGCCTGGCGCGACCACCCGGAGTCGTTCAACAAGGCGGCCGTCGCGAGCTTCGAAGAACCAGGGTGCGACGGCTGCTTCACGGCGGTCTTCCCCCGGGAACGGCTGGACGACGGCATCGCGATCCTGGCGCACGACGCGGTGCTGACCGTGGTCTGGGCCATCCGGGGGATCCCGCGGGTGTCCCCGGAGCAGGTCACCGCGCAGGACGTGCTGCAGGCCAGGAACCGGCTGCACGGACAGTCCGCGGTACCGGGAGCGAGCGGGATGATCTCGTTCGACGACCGCGGCGACCCGGTGAACAAGGCGGTGCCGATCCTGAAGGTCCGGCTCGACGCGACGCCGGAGTTCGTGGAGCTGTACGTCCCGACCGGATGAGCTGGGGGCCACAAACGGGCGGCAGCGCACCCGGAACGCCCGATAGGGTTGGCGCGTGGCCATCAACGCGGTGTTGTTCGATTTCTCCGGCACTCTTTTCCGGCTTGAGCAGCAGGACGGCTGGCTCGACGACGTACGCGACGACGACGGTTCGGCGCTCGACGTCGAAGCCCAGACCGAGCTGATGCGGCGGATGACCGCGCCGGTCGAGCAGTCCGTCGAACTGGACGAGGAGCACCTGCACGCCTGGCACAACCGCGACCGCGACCCGCAGCTGCACCGGAAGGTGTACCTGGAGGTCCTGCGACTGTCCGGCGTGCCCCGGCGCGACCAGGCCGAGGCGCTGTACGCCCAGCTCATCGCGCCCGACCAGTGGACGCCGTACCCGGACACCGAAGCCGCGCTGAAGGCGGTCGCGAGCAGCGGGCGCAAGGCGGGCGTGCTGAGCAACATCGCGTTCGACATCCGGCCGGCGTTCGGCCAGCGCGGCTGGGACGCCCACGTCTCCGAGTTCACCCTGTCCTTCGAGGTCGGAGCCGTGAAACCGGAGCCGGAGATCTTCCAGGCGGCGATCGAGCGGCTGGGCGTCCGCGCCGAGGAGACGCTGATGGTCGGAGACAGCGAGGAGGCCGACGGCGGCGCCCGGGCGCTGGGCTGCCAGTTCGCCCTGGTCGACCCGCTGCCCACCGCGCAGCGGCCGGACGCGCTGCTAGGCGTGTTGCGGGAGCACGGCGTGCTCTGACGTCTGCGACGTCTCCCACAGTGCTGCCGGTACCCTTTACCTCGTGGCTTTGCACCTGTACGACACCGCGACCCGTGCCCCCCGGGAGTTCTCTCCCGTCCGCAGCGGAACGGCGTCGATCTACGTGTGCGGGGCCACCGTGCAGGGAGTACCGCATATCGGGCACGTCCGCGGCATGCTGAATTACGACGTGCTCCGCCGCTGGCTGCTCCACAGTGGACTGGACGTGCTGCTGGTCCGCAACGTCACCGACATCGACGACAAGATCCTCACCAAGGCCGCCGACGCCGGACGGCCCTGGTGGGAATGGGCGGCGACGCACGAGCGGGCGTTCGAGAAGGCGTACGAGGATCTCGGCTGCCTTCCGCCGTCGGCCACGCCGCGCGCGACCGGGCACGTCACGCAGATGGTCCAGCTGATGGAGCGGCTGATCGAAGCCGGGCACGCGTACGCCGTCGACGGCGACGTGTACTTCTCGGTGAAGTCGTTCCCGGAGTACGGCACGCTCTCCGGACAGCAGCTCGACGAGGTTCAGCAGGGCGAGACGCCCACCCGCGGGAAGCGTGATTCGCGCGACTTCACGCTGTGGAAGAGCGCGAAGCCGGGCGAGCCGTCGTGGCCGACGCCGTGGGGCGACGGGCGGCCCGGCTGGCACCTGGAGTGCTCGGCGATGGCGACCACCTACCTCGGCGCCGAGTTCGACATCCACGGCGGCGGCGTCGACCTGGTGTTCCCGCACCACGAGAACGAGCGCGCGCAGTCGAACGCGGCCGGCGACGGGTTCGCCCGGTACTGGCTGCACAACGCGTGGGTGACCATGTCCGGCGAGAAGATGTCGAAGTCGCTGGGCAACACGGTCGCGATCCCGGCGATGCTGGAGCGCTACCGTGCGCCCGAACTGCGCTACTACCTGGTGCAGCCGCACTACCGGTCCACGGTGGAGTACTCCGAGGGCGCGGTTTCCGAAGCCGCGCAGGGCTACCGGCGGATCGAGGCGTTCCTGCGCCGGGCGGAGTCGGCCGGCCCGGTGGACGTCGGCCCGGTCTCTTCGGAATTCGCCGCGGCGATGGACGACGACCTGGCGACGCCCGCCGCGTTCGCCGTGGTGCACAACACGGTCCGCGACGGTAACGCCGCCCTCGACGGCGGCGACACCACGAAGGCACTCGAATTGGCCGGCACGGTCCGCGGGATGACCGGCGTGCTCGGCATCGACCCGCTGTCGCCGGACTGGGCGGACGGCGGCTCGGACACTCCCGTCCGCGACGCGCTGGGCACGCTCGTGGAAGCCCTTCTGGCCGAACGCCAGGAGGCCCGTGCGGCGAAGGACTTCGCCCGCGCGGACGCCGCCCGCGACCGTCTCGTGGCGGCGGGGATCGCGGTGGAAGACACCCCGAACGGTCCGCAATGGACAGTCAGGAACTCCTGACTTCCTTCGCGGCAGCAGAGATTGAGGATTCATGGCAGGCAACTCACAGCGCAAAGGTGCCATCCGCAAGACCGGCACCAAGAAGGGTGCCGTCGTCGGTTCGGGCGGGCAGCGGCGCAAGGCGCTCGAGGGCAAGGGCCCGACCCCGAAGGCCGAGGACCGGCCCGGGCACAAGGCGTACCGCGCTGCCAACGCCGCCACCAAGCGTGACCAGGCCCGGCAGAAGAAGGCCGACCGGCCGGAGCTGATCGCCGGCCGCAACCCGGTCGTCGAGGCGCTGCGCGCGGACGTGCCGGGCACGGCGCTGTACGTCGCGCTCAACATCGACATCGACGACCGGGTCAACGAGGCCGTCCGGCTCGCGGGCGACAAGGGCATCTCGATCCTGGAGATCCCGCGCGAGGAGCTGGACCGCAAGACCAACCGCGCGATGCACCAGGGTCTCGGCCTGCAGGTGCCGCCGTTCGAGTACGCGCACCCGGACGACCTGATGCAGGCCGCGCGCGACTCGGGCAACACCCCGCTGTTCGTCGCGCTCGACGGCGTCACCGACCCGCGCAACCTCGGCGCGGTGATCCGGTCCGCCGCGGCGTTCGGTGCGCAGGGCGTGCTGCTGCCGGAGCGTCGCAGCGCCGGAATGACCGCGGTCGCGTGGCGTACCAGCGCCGGTACCGCGGCGAAGCTGCCGATCGCGGTCGCCACGAACCTCACCCGCCAGCTGCGCGCGTGGGCTTCGAAGGGCCTGATGATCGTCGGCCTCGACGCTGACGGCACGGTCGACATCGACGCGCTAGACCTGGCTGCGGACCCGCTGGTCATCGTGCTCGGTTCGGAGGGCCGCGGCCTCTCCCGGCTGGTGCGCGAGACCTGTGACGCGACGGTGTCGATCCCGATGGCCGCCGGTGTGGAATCGCTGAACGCCTCGGTCGCCGCCGGCGTGCTGCTGGCCGAGGTGGCCCGCCGCCGCCGGATCGCCGGACGCGTCTGATTTCACTGGAATCACCGGCCTGTTATCGTCGATAACATGCCCGACGACGCCCGCGCCCGCATCATCGCCGCCGCCCTGGACCTGCTGTCCACCGGCGGCCCGGACGCGGTGTCGACCCGCGCGGTGAGCTCCGCGGCAGGCGTCCAGCCGCCGACGATCTATCGGTTGTTCGGCGACAAGGACGGCCTGCTGGACGCCATCACCGTCCAGGGCTATGCCGACTATCTGGAAGCGAAAACGGCCCAGCCCCCCGCCGAGGACCCACTGGAGGACTTGCGGCGGGGCTGGGACCAGCACCTGGAATTCGGCCTGGCCAATCCTGCGTTGTACCTACTGATGACTACCCGTCCCGGCCCCTCTCCAGCTTTGGAGAAGTCGCTGGAGATCCTCGGGGCGCGAGTCAGCCGCATCGCCTCGGCCGGACGGCTCCGAGTGCCCGAGCCGCTCGCCGCTGCGTTGATCCATGCCGCCGGGTCTGGGGCGACGTTGAGCCTGATCGGTACTCCGCCGGATTCCCGCGACCTGGCGGTGTCGGTCGCGGCTCGGGAAGCGGTGATCGCGGCGATCAGCACGGATCGGCCGGTGTCCCGGACTCCTGGACCCGCCGCGGCGGCGATGGCGTTGCGGGCGGTGTTGCCGCAGGTGTCGGGGTTGAGTGCGGCGGAGAAGGCTTTGATGGGCGAGTGGTTGGGCCGGATCACCGACTGAGCCCGGGCTGGAATTGGTTCGCGAGAGCTGCTGTTTCGGATCTCCGCCGCAGGCAACTCCCCGACGAGCCTTGCCGTCGTCGCCTCCGCCAGAACGCTCGCGTCCCCCGCCCTTCCCCACCGCGAGCGGCAGAACCCTCCCAAATCCGTCACCCTGCGTGATTCGTGCTGTGATCCGTCGGGCATCGCCCCGCGGGGCCACCCGCTCGGGCTAAGGTCTCCTCCGGAACCGAGGGGGTCCGTCACCGATGTCGTTCGTTTCGCCGCTGTTCTTGTGGTACTTCATGCCCGCGGTGCTGATCGCGGTCCTGGCGTGCCCGCGCAGCTGGCGCAACGGCATCGTCGCGGTCGCGAGCCTGCTGTTCTACACGATCGGCGCCGGCCCGTACCTGTTCCTGCTGCTGCTCTGCATGGCGGTGAACTTCCTGGCCGGGCCGGCGCTGGAGCCCAGCCCGTGGGACGTCCGCGGCAAGCGCCGGAAGCGGATCCTGATCGGCGTCATCACCCTCGACGTGCTCGTGCTCGTCATCTGGAAGTACGCCGGTTTCGCGACGCAGCAGATCGCGGCCGTCGCGCACTGGTTCGGCGGCGACCTGGGCGTCGCGAACATCGTGGTGCCGATCGGCATTTCCTTCTACACCTTCCACCACATCTCGTACGTGGTGGACATCTACCGCGGCGAACGGCACGCGCTGCGCAACCCGGTGTCATTCGCCGCGTACATCGCGATGTTCCCGCAGCTCGTGGCGGGTCCCATCGTGCGGTACCGGGAGATCGCCGACCAGCTTCCGCAGCGGCGTTCGCACCGGCTGGACGACATCGCCGCGGGCTTCCCGAGGTTCGCGCTGGGCCTGTGCAAGAAGTCGATCATCGCCGACTCGCTCAGCCCGATGGTCGAAGCCTGCTTCTCGACCCCGGCGAACCAGATGACGTTCACGACGGCCTGGCTCGGCGCGATCGGCTACACCCTGCAGCTGTTCTTCGACTTCTCCGGCTACTCGGACATGGCGATCGGCCTCGGCCGCATGCTCGGCTTCCGGCTGCCGGAGAACTTCGCCCGCCCGTACTCGTCGGTGACGATCACGGAGTTCTGGCGCCGCTGGCACATGTCGCTGTCGCGCTGGTTCCGCGACTACGTCTACATCCCGCTGGGCGGGAACCGTTCCGGCGCCGGAAAGACGTACCGGAACCTGTCGATCGTCTTCGTGCTGACGGGTTTCTGGCACGGCGCGCAATGGACGTTCCTGATCTGGGGCTGCTACCACGGCGCGCTCTTGGTCATCGAACGCCGCTTCAACCTCGGCGACTCCCCGGCCAGCCCGGTCGCCCGCATCGCCCGCCGGGTGCTGACGCTGATCCTCGTGGTGTTCGGCTGGGTCTTCTTCCGCTCAGCCGACCTCGGCCACGCCCTGTCGATGATCGGCCACATGCTGATCCCCGACTTCGGCGGCCTCGGCGACGTCGTGGAAAGCGCGCTGACGAACCAGCGGCTGGTGATCCTGCTACTGGCGCTGATCGTGTTCATCCTCCCGGCGCACCCGGTGACCGGCCCGCTGCTGGAATCCTCCCGAAGCCGCGGCGCGACGGCGCTGCGGATCGGGGTCATGACGGTCGGCCTGATCTACGCGGCGATCCTGGTGGCTACGGGGACTTTCAGCCCGTTCCTGTACTACCAGTTCTAATCTCGCCGCACTGCGGGACACTGGTGGCAGACATGCTTTCGGCCTCAAGGGGAAATGCCGCGTAAGCCGCCGGGCGCAGTGCGCACTGGGTTATTCCGGAACTCCTGCGAAAGCCCCGAAGTTCAGCGAAGTCGGGGACTTCGGGCTGGCACTGCAGCGATACCAGGACTTTCTGCGAACTCTTGGCCGTTGGCTGTACGCGCCCGCCGCCGGAAGACGCTCCCGGATCCCTGCGCCGAGGGTAAGATTCGTCCGTTGCCTACCGGAAGGCCCGGAACGATGACCGACCCGACCGAGCCGCCAGATTTGGCTTCCACTCCGAACGTGATCCCGTACGTCGACCCGCATGACGGGCCGCGCCGGTTGCTCACGATCGATATTTCCACGCATATTTTCCACGCCGGCGCCTACATCCCGTTCGCGGGGATCGACGGTCGGCAGTACGTCGTTTCCTGGGGCGCGGTGTCGTTCGAGGTTCCCGCTGACCGCAACGTGCACGTCAGCGTGCACCTGCAGAGCAACGGCGGGGCCGGTTACACGCCGTCGCCGTTCGCGTCGATCATTTTGTACCCGAATCCGTTGCCGCAACGGTTGGCTACGCAGTTCGCACGGGCAGGCATGGGGGCGCTCGTGCCGCTACCGTAAGAGGACGACGGAGGGGGAAGTATGGGTTATCCCGGCATGCCCGGACCAACCAAACAGGCGCGGAACCTCGCTCTGGTGCCCGCCGGAGTGCTCGGACTCAGCGAAATAGTCGTGCTGTGGGCCGAAGCCGCGACCATGATCAACCATGGTTGGGACAGCGGCAGTTACGTGCATCCGCTGTTGGCTGTGCTGAGTATCGCGGTGTTGCCTGGAGCGGCATTGCTCGCGACGCGAGGTCTGCGCCCGGCGCGTTTTCTCGTCGTTCCCGCGGTTGTACAAGCGGTGGTGGCCATTGTTTCGCTGTCGCGTTTGCTCTCGCGGCACGTGCTTGCCGTCGTGGAACTTCAGACGGGCATTGCGGCTGTCGTCGCCGGACTGACGGCGATCGCGCTGCTGCTGCCTCCGGTCGCCAAGCTTCTTCCGGGCGCGCAACCCGCCGGAACGGGCTACGGTCCGGCGGCTTGGACAGCAGCGCAGTACCCGCCGCAGGGATACGCCGGGCAGGTCCCGCAAGCTGGGTACGCGCCTCAGCCGGGCATTACGTATCCGGGTCAGCCCGGGATTCCCGCACAGCCCGGAGTTCCCCCGCAGCCCGGAGTTCCTGTGCAGTCTGGGTTTCCTGCGCAGTCTGGGTTTCCTGCGCAACCCGGATCCTCACCGCAGCCCTGGGCTCCTGCTCAGACTGGGTACCCGATGCCGCCGCCCGGGCCGGGGAATCCCTTGCCGCAGAACGGCTACCCGGCAGCACCAGCTGCACCACAACCTGACTATCCGCCCCAGCCCGGGTATCCACCCCAGCCCGGGTATCCGCCGGGCCAAGGCGGCCAGGGCGGGCCGCCGCCCTCGCACTGATCAATCAGCGTTGGCCGTATCCCTTCAGTTTCTCCACCACATGCTCGATTTCCGCTGGCGGCAACAAACCCGGGCTACCGGCTGAGCGAGCCAGCAGCCACACCTGGCAGACCCATTCCAATTGCTGGGCACGGCTATACGCACTCGACAACGAGTCTCCGTAAGTGATCGTGCCGTGGTTCGCCAGGAGGCAGCCTCGACGATCGGCCAAGGCCGCCAGCATGGCATCGGCAAGCTCGGTGGTGCCGTAGGTCGAGTACGGAGCCACGCGAGCCGTGGGGCCGATTGCCGCGAGCATGTAGTGGATCGGCGGGACTTCGGTGACCAAAGTGGACACTGCGGTGGCGTGCACCGAATGCGTGTGCACCACCGCGTTCACCGGGGCGGACTCCGGATCGACGGCCCGGGTGTACACCGCCAAGTGCATCGGAAGTTCGCTCGTCGGCTTCAGGGTGCCGTCCGCGGGGTTGCCGTCGAGGTCCACCACGGGGATGTCGGCGGGTGTGAGGGCGGCGTAGTCAACACCGGTCGGGGTTACCGCGACCAGGTCGCCAGCTCGCGCCGACACGTTGCCTGACGTGCCGACGACCAAGCCGTCCGCGGTCAGGCGGCGGGCGTACTCGCACACGACGGCACGCTCGTTCTCCAGGATCATTCACAGCCTCCACAGTCCGCGCGCGGCAGACAGGGAAGCCTGGTAGTCGGCGTAACCGCGCTCGTAATCAGCCACATTTTCGGGCCGGGCCTCGACCGTTCGCGAGTTCGCGGCCCAGCGATCCCGATCGTACGGCGTTCCCAGCGCGTCCGCGGCGGTGAGCACGGCACCGCGGGCGCCGACGCCGGGATCGCTCGGGATCACGACCGGACGGCCGAGCACATCGGCGAAAATCCGCAGCCATTCGGGCGAGCGGACTCCTCCGCCGCAGGCGTAGAGCTGTCCCGACAGGCCGGCGGCTTCAAAGCAATGCCGTGCGGCGTAAGCGATCGACTCGCAGAGCGCCCGCACCAGGTCGGCCCGGCCGGTTTCCAGGCTCAGCCCAGAGAATTGCGCGCGAGCTCCGGCGTCGACGAATGGCGCGCGTTCGCCGGATACCGAGAGGAACGGCAGGGCGCGCACCCCGCGAGCGCCGGGACTGCTGCTCGCCAGCAGCGGGTCGATTTCCTCGACGCTGATGCCCAGCAGCTCGCAGGCCCAATCGATGCCTGCCGTACCGACCATCGCTGGCATCGCGTGCAGGTACTCGTGCTCGTCGGGCGTGCACAGGAACATGCCCGCCGGTTCCGCTTCAGGGTCGAAAGCGGGATCTGCGGTGAGCACCTGGCAAGCGAGCGTGGTCCCGGCGGTGAGAATGCCGTCGCCCGGTTTCCGTACGCCAGCGCCGATTGCGCTGGCTGGGAGGTCGAAAGGTCCTGCGGTGACTGGCAGTCCTACTGGCAGCCCGAGCAATTCGGCACCGCGCCGGTCGAGCCGGAACACCGACTTCGCCGGGGCGGGTTTCGCGAACAACGAACGACGATGTCCCAGACCGCAGGCCTCGATCGCCCCGTCGTCGTAGCTGCGGGTGGCCGGGTTCAAGAACGGCAGCGACGCATCCGAAACGTCGACCGTGATCTCTCCGGTGAGCCGCTGCAGCACCGCGTCCACGCAGTATCCGGCCACGGCGGCACGGTCGAGCACCTCGGGCTCATGAGTGTCCAAATAGGACATGATGGCCGCGGTGCAGCCGGGGAACATGCCGGAACCGGTGCGGCGGAAGACTTCCGCGGTCACGCCGTCGGCCTGCCATTTCGCGAGCACTGTGTTCGCCCGGCCGTCGAGCCACGAGATGGCCGGGTGCACCGCGGCACCCGTCTCGTCGCGGAGCCACAGGCCGTCGCCCTGTCCGGTCAACGCCAACGCGGACACTGGCTCGGGCAGCGCGGCCGCGACCTCGCGCACCACCGTCGCGACCGTGCCGACGACCTGGTCGAGGTCCTGCTCGACCCGGCCGCCCGGAAGGTGGCGCACCTCGGACGGCGTGCACGCGCTCGCGATGGAGCTGCCGTCCTCGTCGAACACCACGGCCTTGGTGAGCGACGTCCCGATGTCGACCCCGACAATCACGGCCGTCGCTCCAGCACCTCGGGATTCGCGAGGTTGGCGAGCTGCTCGCCGCGCGCGTACCGGCCGACCTCCGCGGCGACGATCGCGGCCGCCCGCTCTGCGGTCTGCCTGCTCGCGCCGGCGAGGTGCGGGGTCGCGATCACGTTGGGCGCGTCGCGCAGCGCCCAGTCCGCAGGCGGCGGCTCGACGTCGTAGACGTCCAGCGCGAGCGCGCCGAGCCGACCGGAACGCAGAGCCTCGGGCAGCGGCGCGTAGTCGAGCAGGCCGCCGCGGGCGGTGTTCACGAGGACCGCGCCCTCCGGCAGCAGGTCGAGTTTGCTCGCGTTGATGAGGTGCCGGGTTTCCTCGGTGAGCCGTGCGTGCAGGCTCACGACGCGGCTCTGCCGGAGCAACTCGTCCAGCTCGACAAGCTGTGCGCCATCGGCCTCGACCGCGGCGCGGCCGGCGTAGGGGTCAGCCACCAGGACGTTCGCCCCGAACGCGACGAGCACCTTGGTGACCCGGGACCCGATCGCGCCGTACCCGACGAGGCCGACGGTGGTGCCGCCCAGCTCGAGCCCGGCCTGGTCGTAGGCGTAGTAGTCGCCGCGCCAGGTGCCGGCGAGCAGTTCGGCCGAGGACGTCGAGATCCGCCGCATCGCGGCGAGGATCATGCCGACGGCGAACTCGGCCGCCGCACCCGCGTTGCGTCCCGGCGCGTAGGTGACGGCGACACCCGCCTCAGCGGCGGCAGCGAGGTCGACGTTCACCGGCCCTCCCCGGCACACCGACACGAGCTTGAGCGCCGGCGCGGCGGCGAAGACCTTCTTGGTGAACGGAGCCATCTGCGTGACGACGGCCTCGGCACCGGCGAGTGCCTCGATCACCTGGTCTTCGGTACCGCTGGCCTCCAGCACGTTGCCGACCGGCCCGAACGGCTCGACCGGCCACGGCAGCGTCAGCTCGGCGACCTCGTGGTCGCCG
Source organism: Amycolatopsis halotolerans (assembly GCF_042647905.1). Lineage (NCBI taxonomy): Bacteria > Bacillati > Actinomycetota > Actinomycetes > Pseudonocardiales > Pseudonocardiaceae > Amycolatopsis > Amycolatopsis halotolerans. Next base: position 449,565 of record NZ_JBHRWI010000020.1, on the reverse strand, counting down.
CCGAGTTCCGCGCGGACGGCTCCGGCCAGCAGGCCGGGGCTGACGAAGTGGTCTCCCGCAGCGAGAATGTGCAACTCTGCTCCCTCACTCGCTCTGTGCCGATTGTGCGCCACGGCGGACGCCTTGGTCAGTGGGCGTTCTCGTACTCGGTGATGTGCGCGACCTTGGTCGCGCTGGCCGACGCCGGATCGAAGCGGTATCCGACCCATTCGGCCACGATCTTCTTCGCCACCTCAGGACCGATCGCGCGGGCTCCGAAGGTGATCACCTGGCAGTCGTTCGATTTGATCGACCGCTCGGCGGAGTACGAATCGTGCGCGACCGTCGCCCGCACGCCGGGAACCTTGTTCGCCGAAATCGCCATGCCGATGCCGGTGCCGCAGACGAGGACGCCGCGGTCTGCCTCGCCGCGGGCGATCGCTTCCGCCGCGGCCAGCCCCAGCAACGGGTACGCCCGGTCGTCCGCCGCGTCCGGCACGCCGAGGTCGGTCACCTCGGCGACCCGTTCGTCGGCCCGCAGCAGGTCGCGCAGCTGATTCTTCAGTTCGACCCCGGCGTTGTCCGCCGCCACCACGATGCGCATCAGTCAGCGCTCCTTTCCAGCTCCTCGCCGACAGCCGTGACCAGCAGCGAGAACGACACCGCACCCGGGTCCGAATGACCCTCGCTCCGTTGCGCGAGCCGCGCAGCGCGTCCCTTCGCCGGACGCAAGTGCGCGGTCTCCTGCGCGGCCACAACCGCGGCTCCAGCGGCCTTCCGCCATGCCTGCACTGCTTCCGAGCCCGCCTGCTCTCGCAGCGTGGCCCGGAACGGCTCGATCGCGTCGAGCATCGTCTTGTCGCCCGGTTCGGCCTTGCCCAGCTCGCAGAACGCCCGAACCGCACCGTCGACCGCGTCAGCGAGCATCACCGTGGTGATGTCCGCGGCGGCCACGCCGCTCAGACCGGCTCCGGTTTCCGCCAGCAGCACGCCGTACAACGCGCCCGAGGCACCGCCAGCCGCATCGGCGAACGCGGTGCCGGCGGCCAGCAACGCACCGGAAACCGTGTCCGGCTCGCGCCGAGCGGCGGCGACGGCGGCGCGCATTCCGCGAGTCATGCCGAGCCCGTGGTCTCCGTCCGCGGCCACCGCGTCGAGCCTGCCCAGCTCGGCTTCGTTCTCCTCGATGCTGCGCAAAGCCGCGGTGAGGACCCGGTCGACAACGCTGGTCCCCGGAGCCTCCTCGGTCAGCAATTCGTCCACTGTGGACTCAAGCTCGACCGTGGTCAGCTCGGCACCGCTGGTGCGATAGCCCGGGGTGTCGCACGGCGCGGCGTACAACTCGGCCAATTCGTCGTCCAGCACCAGGATCGACAGCGAAACCCCGGCCATGTCGAGCGACGTGACGAACTCCCCGACCTCGGAGTGCACGGGGCTGATCCCGGCTTGGGCGAGCCGTTCGTGCACGCGGGTGTAGGTGACGAACATTTCCTCGTATTTGGTGCGGCCGAGCCCGTTCACCAGCACGACCACCCGGCCGTCACCCTCGGGCAGCTCCGGCAGGAGGCCGTCGACCAGCTCGTCCGCCAGCTCCGCCGCGGACAACCGGCCCACCGTGCGCACGCCTGGTTCACCGTGAATGCCGAGACCCAGCTCCATTTCCCGGTCCGCGACGGTGAACAGAGGCGCGTCCGCACCGGGCAGCGTGCAGCCGCCGAACGCGACGCCGAACGTCCGCGTGCGAGCGTTCGCTTTCGCCGCGACCTCGTGCACTGCCTCAAGGCTGTAACCGCGCTCGGCCGCCGCGCCCGCGATCTTGAAGACCAGGAAGTCGCCCGCCACGCCGCGCCGACGCTCCGGTTCGGTCGCCGGGCCGCTCGCGATGTCGTCGGTGACCAGGATGGTGCGGCTCGGAATGCCTTCCGCCGCCAGCCTGCGGGCGGCGAGTCCGAAGTGGAGCACGTCGCCTTGGTAATTGCCGAAACCGAAGAGGACGCCGGCGCCGTTGTCCGCCGCCCGCGCCGTGCGGTAGACCTGCTCGGCGCTCGGGCTCGTGAACACGTCTCCGACCACCGCGCCGTCCGCCAGGCCAGGACCGACGAGACCGGCGAACGCGGGGTAGTGCCCGCAACCGCCGCCGATCACAACCGCGACCTTCGGGCTCGTCGGAGCCTCGCGGCGAACGACGCCGTAGGCATCCGGCACCTTCTGTACCGTGCGGCCGTACGCGGTGACGAACCCGTCCAGCCACTGCCGCTTGAACGTGTCCGGGGAACCCAAGGTGGTCATGGTTCAGTCCTTCGCAGCCACCGGCTCGCCGGCCAGATAAGCCAGGAGCTTCAGTCGGACGTCGTCATTGCTCGCCGCCACCGCGCTGGCCAGCTCCAGCGCGTCCGGCTTCGGCGGGTACGTCGGGTTGGGCAGCGCGATCACGGTGAGCCCGGCCGCGGCCGCCGCCCGGATGCCGTTGCTGGAGTCCTCGACCCCGAGGCACTCGCTGCCCGCTTTGCCGAGCCGGGCCGCCGCCTCCAGGTACACGTCCGGGTTCGGCTTGCCCCGCGCGACCTCGGCGCTGGACACCGTCGCGGTGAACTCGCCGGTGAGCTGGTGTTTCTCCAGCACCGCGTCGATCACCCGGCGGGCGGCTGACGACGCGAGCGCGACCGGGACCCGCTCGCTGACCTCGCGCACCATCGCACCCGCGCCGGGCAGCAGCGGCGCTTCTCCCGCGTCGATCGAGGCGATCATGCCGTCGACCACCGCGCGTTCCACCTCGTCCGCCTGGTCCGGCACCCCGCACCGGCGGGCGAGATAGCCGGCCCATTCGGGCGCGCTCATGCCTTGTACCGAGGCCGTGTCCTCCGCCGTCCACTCGACCTGGTGGCGAGCGGCGAAAGCGACCCAGTTCTCCTCCCAGAGGTGTTCACTTTCCACCAGGACACCGTCGAGGTCGAACACCACCGCGTCGAGCGTCATCCACCAGATCCCTTCAGAGAGCGAGCCCGTTTCACACGAGCAATGTTAAGTTAACAGCGGAGATGAGAAGTTCGCAAGGGTGTTCACACACAAGGAGGGCACGAGTGGGCGCACGGCTGCTGCTGGCCAGGCACGGGCAGACCGAATGGCACGCGGAGAACCGCTACGCGGGCACCAGCGAGGTAGCGCTGACCGAGGAGGGGATCCGCCAGGCCGGCGCGCTGGCCGCGTACGCCCGCCGGGTGAAACCGGACGGGCTGTTCTGCTCGCCGCAACGACGTGCCCGGCGCACGATCGAACCGGCGGCCGAGGCGCTTGGACTGGTCCCGGAAATCGTCCCCGACCTGCGGGAAACCTATTTCGGGATCGCCGAGGGCCACACCCGCGACGAGGTGCGCCGGACCGACCCCGAGGCGGTCGAACACTTCCTCGCCGACCCGATCGCCGGCGCGTTCCCCGGCGCCGACGATCCGGCCGAAGCGGCCGAGCGCGGGGCGCGCGCGATCCGGGCGATTGCCGCCGCGACCAGCGGAACTGCACTGGTCGTCGCCCACAACACGCTGCTGCGGCTCACGCTTTGCCAGCTGCTCGGCATCCCGCTGTCCCGCTACCGCGGCGTGTTTCCCCGGCTGGACAACGCGGCCGTCACCGAACTGGAGGTGAGCGGTGACCGAACTGCCCTGGTGCGCTTCAACCTCCCAGTGGAACCGCGATAATCACGGCATGTCGAGCGAAAAGCCTGCCGGACACCCCCGCGAGAACCGCCAGCAGCGGCTGACCGAGCACGTGTTCCAGCGGGGTTCGGCGACCATCGGCGAGCTCGTCGACCTGCTGGGCGTCAGCATGATGACGGTGCACCGGGACATCGACGAGCTGTCCAGGCGCGGCCTGGTCCGCAAGTACCGCGGCGGGGTCTCGGCGATGCCGTCGACAGTGTTCGAGAGCAACGCCGAATACCGGATGAACGCGCACGTCGACGCCAAACGGCTGATCGCGATGCACGCGGTGGAGCAGGTCGAGCCCGGCATGTCGGTGCTGCTCGACGATTCCACGAGCGCGCTCGCGCTGGCCCGGCTGCTGGTCGACGTGACCCCGCTGACCGTGGCCACGAACTACCTCGCCGCGATCGACGTCCTCAAGAACGTCCACGAGCTGCGGCTGATCTGCATCGGCGGCGACTACTCGCCCACCCACGACTCGTTCCTCGGCATGCAGAGCATCGAGTCGATCGAGCGGCTCTCGGTGGACATCGCGTTCGTGTCGACCTCGGCGATGAGCACGTCGATGAGCTTCCACCAGGAGCCCGAGATCGTGATGATCAAGCGGGCCATGCTGGCCGCCGCGCGGCACAAGGTGCTGCTGATGGACCACAGCAAGATGAAGCGCACGGCACTGCACCGGCTCGCCCCGCTGGACGACTACGACCTGCTGATCGTGGACGAGGAGGCCGATCCGCACTACGTCGACGAGCTGCGCAGCCGGGTCGAGGTGCAGGTCGCCGAACATCCCGACAACTGATCGACTTCATAACACTCTTGCGTGCTAAGTTCACACAGTCCATGATACGTTTGATCTCGACGTCATGGAGGCGTGTATGAACGAGTCGGCAACAGCGGAGTTGCCCAAGTCGGGCTTCGGGCGCTTGCTCACGAAATGGGGGCTGCCCGCGCCCCTGTTCCTCGGGTATGTCGGTCTGCTCCTGTTCATGATCGGCGACGGAGTGGAGTCCGGCTTCATCGCGCCGTACATGGCGGACAACGGCGCGGGCACGGAAATCAAAGCGTCGTATGTGATCACCGTGTACGGCATCGCCGTGATGCTGGCGTCGTGGCTTTCGGGCGCGCTGTCCGAACTGTGGGGGCCGCGGCGGGTGATGATCATCGGCCTGGTCATCTGGCTGGTGTTCGACGCGCTGTTCCTGACGCTCGGCCTCGCCAGCGGAAACTACGCGGCCATGCTGATCTGCTACGGCATCCGCGGATTCGGCTATCCGATGTTCGCGTTCGGCTTCCTGGTGTGGATCACCGCGGTGGCTCCGGTCGCGCGGCTCGGCGCGGCAGTCGGCTGGTTCTACTTCGCCTTCACCGGCGGCCTCCCCACGCTCGGCGCGCTCGTCGCGAGCTTCACCAACCCGCTGTTCGGCCACTACGGCACGCTGTGGGTAGCGGTCGTGCTGCTCGGCATCGGCGGACTCGTAGCGGTGCTCGGCGTCCGGCAGCGCACGGGATACCGCAGGCTCGCGCCGCCTGACGTGAAACCGGTGCAGAGCCTGGTTTCCAGTGTCTCGATCGCGTGGAAGAAACCGCGGGTCGGCGTCGGCATGATCGTGCGGGTCATCAACACCGCGCCCGAATTCGGCATGCTGGTGTTCTTCCCGACGATCTTCATCTCCCAGATCGGGTTCGGGGAGAGCCGCTGGCTGCTGCTGGTGTCGGTGATCTACGGGACGAACATCTTCTTCAACCTGATCTTCGGCGTGCTGAGCGACCGGATCGGCTGGCGCACCACGATTTTCTGGTTCGGCGCGATCGGCTGCGCGATCTCGATCCTGCTGCTGTACTTCGTGCCGGTCGCGATGGGCGCGCAGTACTACTGGCTCGCGCTGATCGTCGGCGCCCTCTACGGCGCGACGCTCGCCGGGTTCGTGCCGATCTCCGCACTGCTGCCTTCGCTGGCCCCGGAACACAAGGGCGGCGCGATGGCGCTGTTGAACCTCGGCGCGGGTGCGGCAGCGTTCGTTGGTCCGGCGATCGTGTCGCTGTTCCTCGGACCGGCCGGTGCCGCTGGGGTGGTCATCATCTTCGCCGCGCTGTACCTGGTAGCCGCGGTGCTGGTGCGATTCCTGAAACTGCCTGAGGAAACCGAGAAAGCGCTCGCTAGCGACGGCAGCCTGCAGGATGTCGAAGAAAGGGTCAGCACGGCGTGAACGAGCAGGTCTCGGTCGGCATCGACGTCGCCACCGCGGGGGTTCGTGCCTTCGCGGTGCGCGGCGGCTCGGTCCTCGCCACCGCATCGGCGTCGCTGCCGGCACCGGTGCGCGCGGGCGGCGGCCGCAGCGAACAGGATCCGGCGGCGTGGTGGCCCGCGGTCTGTTCGGTGCTGAACGAGGTCACTGCCGCGCTGCCCGAGCGCGGCGCGGAAGTCTCGGCGGTGGCGATCGCGGCGACGTCCGGAACGATCGTCGGCGTCGATGCCGCGGGCGAACCGGTTACGCCCGCGTTGATGTACGACGACCGGCGCGGCGCGGACTACAACGCGAAAGCCGTAGAACTAGGCGCCAACCGGTGGCGGGCACTGGGTTCAGGAGTCTCGCCGACCGCGGCCCTCGGCCGGATCGCGTGGCTGGCCGAGCACACCGAGGCGGCGGCCGTCCGGCACACGCCGGAAATGATCGCGGAAAAACTGACCGGACATCCGGTCGCGGCGGATTGGTCGCACGCGCTCAAAAGCGGCTACGATCCGCTGGCTGAGGAATGGCCGTCCGAGGTGTTCGCCGGATTGGGCGTGCCAGACGGAATGCTGCCACCGGTGGTCGCACCGACAACCGTGCTCGGCGAGATTTCGTTGCCGACAGCCGGGTTGCCCGCCGGATGCCTCGTGGTGGCAGGCATGACGGACGGATGCGCGGGACAGCTGGCCGCAGGCGCGGTCGAACCGGGACGGTTCGTAGGGATTCTTGGGACCACTTATGTCCTGAAAGGCGTCACAGAATCATTGATGCCGGACCCCACCGGCGTCATGTACAGCCATCGGCATCCAGACGGCTGGTGGTTGCCAGGCGGCGCGTCGAACACCGGCGGCGAGTCCGTTTCGGACAGTCCACGCTTGGCCGAGCTGGATACGGCCGCTGCGGCTCGCGGACCAGCCGAGGTGGTGGCGTTCCCATTGCGACGCAAGGGAGAACGTTTCCCCTTCGCGCGCGGCGATGCGGAAGGCTTCGTCCTAGGCACTCCGACCGACGAGGCCGAACTGCACCGGGCTCGGCTGGAAGGAGTCGCCTTCCTGGAACGACTAGCACTGGATCACCTGCGACGACTGGGTGTCCCGGTCCGCGAACCGCTCCTCGCTGCGGGCGGCGGCAGCAAGAGTCCTTTGTGGACTCAGATCCGGGCCACCGTGAGCGGGCTTGGACTGCAAGTGGCACCGCAGGCAGAAACGGGCTACGGCGCGGCACTCCTTGCGGCGGCAGGGTGCACGCCGGGCGGGCTGAGCGCGGTGTGCGAGGGGATGCCGGTGGGGTCACTCGTCGAGCCGGATCCGCGTGAGAAAGCGGCGATGTTGGCTTCGTACCAACGGTTTTGCCGAGAGCTGCGGGACCGCGGCTGGATTGACGAGGAACTGTTCACCGTGGCGGCGGGGTGATGCGACTGGGGTAGTTGCGAGGCAAAGCCCGGTACCTAGTCAGCCTTTGCGAGATGGGCAGCGACCGAGAAAAGGTGTGCGCCGGGGTTGGCTTTCCACTACCGGGTCAGCGGCGCGGCGGCCGCACCGTCGCGGAGACGAGCGCGGCGATCGCGGTAAGGAACGCGAAGATCGTGGCCAGACCGATCGCTACCCCATTGTTCTTGTGGAAGCCGAGCACGAAGTCGAGGTGCGCGCCGAAACTCGTGCCCGCCGGCATCGGCACGGCCACAACCACCACCACGTACAGCAGGCACAGCCCGAACAGGGTCCAAGCCGCCCAGACGTGCCGCGCGAGCAGGAAGCCGGCTGGCACGACCACGGCGAACGCAGAGATCAGACCGCACACGACGTTCACCCACACCATGCCCGACCACTCGCCAACCGGGCCGCCGATCAGCACGTTCGCGAAGACGAACCACACCAGCGCGATCGCCGTGCAACCAGCGAGGGCAGCCGCGACCGCCCCGGCCGGAAAGTTCGCCCGGCGTTGGACCGACGCGGGAGTCGGCGCGGGGAAACCCGGGGGAACGGACATCCGGAACTCCTGACGATCTCGGGTAGCTGCGAGCCTCTCATTCCCCGTGGCTCGATCCACCGTGCTGTCCGGTTCCGGCCATGAGATTCGCCGCGAGGGCCGCCGCGACCGAACCGGCCGCAGTTTGCCTGGTGGTGCTGGCCTCTCATCTCCCTCGACGCGATCTATCCGGCTGTCCCGCCCGACCATGGAATTCACTGCGAGGCCCGCACTTTCGCGGGCACCAGCATGATCAGAACCGCCAGAGGAGTTCGTGCGCGCGGGAATTACCGGCCCGGTGTCCGCCGCCGACGTCGATTCGACCGATTACGCCCTCAACCCTGGCACCGTCGCAGGCCAAGCAGCGCTGGTGGTCGGAGTGTCGCAGGAATCAGGGCAGCAGGGCGGGTCAGGAACGGCCCGCGCGCGAGCGGCCGGTTGACAGTGCGGTGCGAGAGGCTGGCGGATACGACGGGGCGCGGAGTCAACTGGAGATAGGTCAGGAACAGCCTGCGGGACGGCAACCCGGGCCACGGCCATTGCCGCTGCAAGAGGCCAGCGGTTCAGCAAGTTTGGCAGTTGCTGCGGGCCAACGGCCGCCGGTGCGTCCGGGGTCGGCTGGGTAAGTCAGGAACGGCCCGCGCGAGGGCGGCCGGGGCGACGGCCATTGCCGTTGCCGGTCCGAGGGGCGGGCGGGTCTGCGGGTTTGGCGGCTTGCTGCGAGTCCGCGGCCGCCGGGGCGTCCGGAGTGGCGGATGCGGCTGGGCGCGGGGTCGGCTGGGGCAGGGCGGGTGAGTCACTCGGCGAAGGCGCGTCGGATGAAGCCTGCGGAGGCTCCGCAGGCGCCGCTTCCTCTTCCTGCGTACCGAGAAAGCGCAATGCCTCCTGGACGGCCTCGTTAGTGGCAGCGATCCGGTCGGCGACCTTTGTCCGCAGGTCCAGGGCAAGGGTGCGCGACTCGGTGGCTTCGGTCTGCTTCTGGAAGGCGTCGGCGAGCGCGGTCTCGGCCTGTGTCTTCTTGACTGCGATCTCTTCCGACGCCCGACGGTCGGCTTCGGCTCGGACTTTGACGGCTTCGGCTTCGGCGGCGGCGTCGGTTTCGGCGCGGACTCGAGCCGATTCTTCGTCGGCGGCAACGCGAGCGGCTTCGGCGGCGGCATCGGCCTCGGCGCGGGCTTGGGCGGCTGCTTCGTCGGCTTCGGTGCGGACGCGGAGGGCTTCCGCATCCTTCTCGTCGCGGATTCGGCGGGCTTCGGCGTCCGCGGCCAGGCGGGCGTGCTGGGATTCGGCGTCGGCCTTGGCTCGGGCTTCGGCTGCGGCTTCGTCGGTCTGAGTGCGGGCTGCCAACGCCGCTTGGTCTGCTTCGGCGCGGGCCGCTGCGGAGGACTGGTCTGCCTCGGCTCGGGCGGTTGCGGAGAGTTCGTCGGCTTCGGCGCGAGCGCGGTCGGCGGCCTCGGTGCGGGACGCGATCTCCGCATCGGCCGCGGCGGTCCGGGTGGCGATGTCCTCATTAGCTGCCGCGGTCCGGGAGGCAATATCCGAATCAGCCGCAGCAGTACGGGTGGTGATATCCGAATCAGCCGCAGCCGTGCGAGTGGCAATGTCCGAATCGGCCGCAGCCGTACGGGTGGTGATGTCCTCGTCGGCCGCTGCCAGGCGCGTCGCGATATCTTCGTTGCCCGCCTTGAGCCGCGCTTCCAGATCCGCCAGGCGAGCCGCGATCTCCTCATCCGCGGCGACGGTGCGAGTGGCGATATCCGCTTCCGCAGCAGCAATCCGCGACTCAAGGTCCGCCTGCCGCGCGGCCAAGTCCTTCTCCGCGGCGGCGACCCGGGCGTCCAGAGCCTCCGAGCGCGCGGCCAGGTCGGCGTGGGTCTCCGTCAGCAATTGCTGGCGTTCCGCTTCCGCTTCCTTAGCCGCTTTGTCCGTTGCCCGTTGGGTTTCGTGCGCATAGCGGTCCGCTTCGCCGCGCGTTGAGGTCGCGTCTGCTTCCGCTGAGCGGCGGAGGTCGGCGATCTCCTCCTCGGCCAACTGCACCATCATCCGCACGCGCTCGGAGATCGCGCCCGCACCGGCCGGGCTCGAGGTGACCCGGACTAGCGCGGCCTTCGCCTCGGACAGCTCCGACTGGGCTGTCGTCAGCGCCTTCGTGAGCTCGCCCGCGGTCGCCACCGCCTCGTCGCGGCCGTGGGAGGTCGTGTTCAGCTCGCTGGTCAGCTGGGCGATGCGGGCGTCGACCTGGTGGGGGTCGTAACCCTTGCGGGTAACAGCAAAGGCGGGGTGCTGCGGCTTTTCGGGCGCGACCATCGGGCTACCTTAGTGATCGGGGCACCCGAGGCACGTACCGCCAAACGGCTGTATTACGAAGCGCGAAACCCGACGTCACGCATGGCATCCTGTCCCCTCGACCTACCGCGCGGGCGAACGGGGCAGACGCATGGACCTTTCAGCCATCGCCGCGGACCTGGCCGCGCACTGGCACGTGTACGCGACCATGCCGTTCATCGCGGCACTCATCGGCTACCTGACCAAACGCGTCGCGATCGAGATGATGTTCCGGCCGCTCGAGTTCCGCGGCATCCGGCCCTTCCTCGGCTGGCAGGGCGTCATCCCGGCCAACTCTCGGCGAATGGCGACCACGGCGGTCGACCTCCTGACCAAGAATCTTCTCGACCCGCGTGAGGTCTTCGCTCGGCTCGATCCCGAGGAAATGGTCGCGCAGCTGGAAGAACCGCTGCTGAAGGCGGTCGACGAGGTCACCCGCGAGGTCTTCGAGACCTATCAGCCGCGGCTGTGGGAAATGCTGCCCGCTCGCGCGCAGCAGGTGCTGGTGGACCGCGTCCGCGCGCAGGCACCCGAGGTCGTGAAGCGGCTGATGCGGGAAGTGTCGGCCAATGTGGACGAAGTTCTCGACGTCAACGACATGCTGATCAACGCCATGGTCCGGGACAAATCGCTCACCTGCCGGTTGATCCGCGAGGTCGCCGCGCCCGAGTTCCGGTTCATCGCGCGCAGCGGGATCGGGTTCGGATTCGTCATCGGGCTCGTCCAGCTCATCGCGTGGGCGCTCACGAAACAACCGGTGATCATGCCGATTTTCGGTTTCGTCACGGGCTTCGTCACGGACTGGCTCGCGCTCAAAATGATCTTCTACCCGCGTCAGCCGCGCCGGTTCTTGTTCTTCACCTGGCAGGGAATGTTCCAAAAACGCCGCGCTCAGGTCGCCGCGGATTACGGTGCGTTGATCGCGGAGGAAGTCCTCACCGCGGGCAATGTGCTGGAGGCCGTGCTGACCGGGCCGCGGGCGGACAAGTTGTTCGCGCTCGTCACGCGGGAAGTCCAGCGAACCGTCGACGCGCAGGCTGGGCTGGCGAAACCGCTGGTCGCGCTGGCTGTCGGCGGGCGCGAGTACCAGCAGATGAAGCAGGCCGCCGCGGAGAAGGCCATCGCGTATCTGCCGGAGACCGTGAAGCATGTCGAGAGTTATGCGACCGACGCACTCGACGTCCGCAACACCATCGTCGAGAAGATGCAGCAGCTGACTCCGCTGGAGTTCGAGGGCATTCTCCGGCCGGCGTTCAAACAGGACGAATGGAAGCTGATCGCGGTCGGCGCGGTGATCGGCGGTCTCGTCGGCGAACTGCAGGTCCTGCTCCTGCTCCACTGAACGCGCGGGTTACCGTTCCGTAGGCAACACGGAGGGGACGCGCGTGCACACTTTCGCCGAGCACTGGCCGGTGTACGTCTCCATGCCGTTCATCGCGGCACTCATCGGCTATGTCACCAAGCGCGTCGCCATCGAGATGATGTTCCAGCCGCTCGAATTCGTCGGCCTGCGGCCCTTTCTCGGCTGGCAGGGCGTGCTGCCCGCGAACGCCGAGCGGATGGCGACGACCGCGACCGAAATGCTCACCACCAATCTCGTCGACCCGCAGGAGATCTTCGCCCGGCTCGACCCGGCGCAGGTCGCGAAGGAGATCGAACAGCCGCTGCTGCGCGTGGTCGAGGACGTCACCCGCGAGGTGATGGAGACCTACCAGCCGCGACTGTGGGAAATGCTGCCGTCCGGCGCGCAGCAGCTGTTGCTGAAACGCGTGCAGGCGGAGGCGCCTCGGGCGATCACGAAGATCATGCGCGAGATTTCCCAGAACATCGAGGACGTGCTCGACCTCAAGCACATGGTCGTCACGAACCTGGTGCGCGACAAGGCTTTGCTGAACCGGCTCATCCGCGACATCTCGCGGCCGGAAATGCGGTTCATCGCGCGGTCGGGGATCTGGTTCGGGTTCGCTCTCGGCTGCGTGCAGCTGCTCGTGTGGACGCTGACGCGCTCGCCGATCGTGCTGCCGTTGTTCGGTCTCGCGATCGGCTGGCTGACCGACTGGCTCGCGCTCAAAATGATCTTCCTGCCGCGCGAGCCGAAACGGTTCTTCGGCTTTTACAACTGGCAGGGCGTGTTCCAGAAGCGCCGCGACGAGGTGGCCGCCGACTACGGCGACATGATCGCGCGCGAGATCATCACCGTGCCGAATCTGCTGGAAGCCGTGCTGCGCGGGCCGAAAGCGGACCGGTTGTTCTCGCTGATCAGCCGTGAGGTGCAGAAGACGATCGACGCGCAGGCGAGCGTCGTGAAGCCGTTCGTCGCGATCGCGGTGGGCACGAAACGGTTCCAGGAAATGAAGCAGGTCGCCGCCGCGAAGGCCGCCGAGCGGGTGCCGGACACCATCCGGCACGCGGAGACGTACGCGATCAACGCGCTCGACGTCCGCAACACGATCGTGGACCGGATGCGCCGGCTCAGCCCGCTCGAGTTCGAGCAGCTGCTGCGACCGGCGTTCCGGCAGGACGAATGGAAGCTGATCGCGGTCGGCGCGGTGATCGGCGGGCTGGTCGGCGAACTGCAGGCGTTGCTTCTCCTCGGGTAGCGGCGCACGCGATACGGTTTCCTTCCGGAGCGGGGAGGGAGACCCGGTGGACGCAGTGCTGGACGACTTCGCGCGGCACTGGCCGGTGTACGTCTCGATGCCGTTCGTCGCCGCGCTGATCGGCTACGTCACCAAGCGCGTCGCGATCGAGATGATGTTCCGCCCGCTCGAATTCATCGGTATCCGGCCGGTCTTCGGCTGGCAGGGCGTGGTGCCGAAGCACGGCGGGCGGATGGCCGCGATCGCGACCGACCTGCTCACCGCGAACCTGCTCGACATCGAAGAGGTCTTCGCCCGCGTCGACCCGGTGATCATCACCCGCGAACTCGAACAGCCGCTGCTGCGCGCGGTCGACGGGATCGCCCGCGACGTGCTCGAACAGCATCATCCGCGGCTGTGGGAGGTCATGCCCACGATCGCGCAGGAACTGCTGATCAAACAGGTGCAGGCCAGCACGCCGCAGCTGGTGCGGGAGTTCCTGGACGAGGTCCGCGACAACCTCGACGAGGTCCTCGACGTCCGGCACATGACGGTCGAACGGCTCACCCGCGACCGCGCGCTGCTGGTCCGGCTGATCCGCGAAACGTCCCGGCCGGAGATGACGTTCATCGCGCGCGCCGGGATCGTCTTCGGCTTCGTGCTCGGTCTCGTTCAGGCCCTGGTGTGGGCGCTGACCCGGCAGCCGCTGGTGCTGCCGATCTTCGGCGGCGCGATCGGGCTGTTCACCGACTGGCTGGCGATCAAGATGATCTTCCTGCCGCGCGAGCCAGTGCGGCTGGGCCGGGTCATCCTGCAGGGCAAGTTCCAGCGGCGGCGGGCCGAAGTGGCCCGCCAATACGGCGAACTGGTTGCCAACGAGGTGCTGACCGTCCCGAACTTGCTCGACGCCCTGCTGCGCGGCCCGAAGTCGGACCGGCTCGTGGCGATGGTCGAACGCGCCGTCGGGCACGCGGTGGACGCGCAGGTCAGCGCCGCGAAACCGGTGGTCGCGCTCGCTGTCGGGGCGCAGCGGCTGCAGGAGATGAAGCACGCCGCGGCGCAGCGGGCGCTGGCTGAGATGCCGCTGACCGCGCGGTACGCCGAGGGGTACCTGACCGAGGCGATGGACGTGGCGAAGATGGTCGAGCAGCGGATGCTCGCGCTGACGCCGCTGGAGTTCGAGGGCCTGCTGCGGCCGGCGTTCCGGCAGGACGAGTGGAAGCTGATAGCGGTCGGCGGCGTGATCGGGTTCCTCGTCGGCGAGCTGCAAGTCCTCCTCATGCTCGGCTGACTTTTCGGCGGTTGTTCGCGCCGGGCTCACTCGAACTGACTAACCTCAGTGACGTGTCCGAGCCACCGCAGCTGCCCGCAGTCCACGAGGCCTACCTGCCCCGCGAGCACGCGCTGCATCGCCCGCGGCACGGCAAGCGGCAGCTGACCGCGCTGGTCAGCGCCCTGTTGTTCTTCGTGACACCCACCATGCTGTGGGTCGTCGGGGTCCGGCCGAGCGAGATCGAGAACCACAAGCTCGCCGGATTCCCCAGCCTCGGCGAGGGGTTCACGTTCTTCACCAACCTCCCCAAATGGGCGACGGACCAGCTGTCGTTCCGCGCGGGCGCGATCAACGCGGCGAACGGGATCAGCGAGGGCGTCTTCGGCGAGGCCGCGCCGCTCGACCAGGGTTCGGCGTCGAACAACGGCCCGATCCCGGCACCGCCGCTGCAGCAGCCGGGCGCGCCGAACACAGGTCCGACGGTGCCGAGCGGACCGGGTTCCAGCCAGGCTGGATACCGCAAGGTGGTTCAGGGCGCGGACGGCTGGCTGTACTACGGCTACGACTCCGAGGCGAAATGCACGCCGACCCAGGACATCGACACCACGATGAAGCGGATCGACGAACTCCGCGCGGCTGTCGAGGCGTCGGGCCGGAAGTTCGTGTTCGTGGTGACGCCGGACAAGACGACGATGGTGCCGCAGTTCCTGCCCGCCAGCTACCCGGGCAAGGAATGTTCGCAGGCCGCCTCGCCGAACGACTGGTACAAGATCACCACCGAAGGCCACTCGCTCGACCTGCGCCCGCAACTCGCCGCCGAAGCGGCCAGGGTCGGGCACCCGATCTACGCCCCGAACGACACGCACTGGCGCGACGAAGGCGGCCTCGTCCTGACCCGCGCGCTCGCCGAGACGCTCAAGCCGGGCTCCACGAACAGCTGGCTGAGCGCCCCGGACGGCCAGTACGACGCGGTCGCGGACCTGCCGCTGCTGCTCGGCCAGACCGGCGTCAAGACGAACACCCGGTACAACCTGCGCCCGGACGGCGTCACCGACCGCGCGGGAGAATTCGTCGGCAGCATCGACCAGCCGGTGCACCGCTCGGCCCCGCCGATCGTCGGCACGATCGACCAGCCGACCCTCGTCTACGGCGACTCGTTCAGCCTCGCGTCGTCGCGGTACCTGGAGGCAGCGTTCACGAATCTCACGTATCTGGCGTATTCGACGGACAAGACGCCGCAGTCGCAGGCGGTGGACCAGTTCGTGAACTCGCACGTGGTGGTGTTGCAGGCGGTGGAGCGAAATGTCGCGGGCGGGTTGGTGCCGTTTACTGACGAGGGGTTTATTTCGGCGGTGAAGACGGCGTTGGCACAGCATCCGATCCGGTAGCCGCTTCTTCAAGTCCGTGAGGGGAACCCTGAGGGAATCAGATTCCCTCAGGGTTCCCCTCACGGACATCAGGCCGGGTACGGCTACGGCTAACCGACCGGAACCGGGGCCGCTTCCACCGGGCTGGTCCGCACCCCGCGCCGACGGTCGCGGACCCACGCGAGCACCCGGCACACCAGATAAATCAAGAACGAAATCGAAGTCACGAACGCGCTCACCGGCAGCCCCGGCGCGAGCGACAGCACGATCCCGCCCAGGGCGGAAATCTCCGCGAACACCACGGACAACACCGTCGCGCGCAGCGGGCTCGCCGTCACCCGGGCAGCAGCCGCGGCAGGGGTCACCATCAGCGCGACCACCAGAAGCGACCCGACCACCTGCACGCTCAGCGCCGTCGCGACACCGACCAGCAGGGAAAACAGCACCGTCAAAGTCTTGACCGGGACCCCGCGTGCCTCGGCTACCGCGCGGTCGACGCTGGCGAACAGCAGCGGGCGGTAGATCAGCGCCAGCACCGCCAGGACCGCGGCGGCGGCGATCACCAAGGCGGTCAGGTTCGTGCTGTCCACGGTGATGATCTGGCCGGTCAGGATCCCGAATTTGTTCGCTGACCGTCCTTTGTAGAACGACAGCAGCAGGACGCCCATGCCCAGCCCGAAAGACAGGATCACGCCGATGACCGAATCGCGGTCGGAGTCGCGGATTCCCAGGATTCCCAGCAGCAGCGCGGCAGCCACCGCACCGGCGAGTGCGCCGTATTCCACGCCGACGCCCAGCAGCAGTGCGCCAGCGGCACCGGTGAAGGCCAGTTCGGACGTGCCGTGCACCGCGAAGGACATGCGGCGCATCACGATCAGCGGGCCGAGCACCCCGGCCAGCAGGCCCAGCACCGCGGCGGCGATCAGCGCGATCCGGACGCTGTCCAGTTCCGCGATCAGCTCCCACGTCTTGGCGAAGTCGAACATGCCGTCCAAGGCTCAGCCCACTGCTTCCTGCTCGTGGTGATGCGGTTCGTCCTCGCACAGCGCGCTTTGCGCACCCGCGATGTGAATCTGCCCGCCGACGCGCAGCACCTCGATCTTCGTCCCGTACAGGTCCGACAGCGTCTCCGAGGTCATCACCTCGTCCGGCTTGCCGATCCGGAACTGGCCGTTCACCAGGTACAGCACGCGGTCGACGAACTGCAGGACCGGGTTGATCTCGTGTGTCACGAACAGCACCGCGGACCCGGCTTCCCGCCGTCGCGCGTCGATCAATTCGCTGACGGCGCGCTGGTGCGCCAGGTCCAGCGACAGCAGCGGTTCGTCGCACAGCAGCACCGTCGGGTCGCCGACCAGTGCTTGCGCCACCCTGAGCCGTTGCTGCTCACCGCCGGACAGGCGGCCGACCGGATGTTTCGCGTAGCGCGTGCCGCCGACCGATTCGATCACCGACGCGACGCGGCGTTTCCGTGCGCGCATTCCGGCCAGGCCGGGGCCCCAGCGGTGGCCGTCCAGGCCCAGGCCGACGAGGTCGACGCCGCGCAGCGTGAGCGAATCGTCGATCGCTCGCTGCTGCGGGATGTAGCCGACCTTGCGGTTCGCGCCGCCCGGACGGCCGCCGGCGATTTCCACCGTGCCCGCCGACAGCGACTGCATTCCCAGCAACGCCTTGAGGAAGCTGCTTTTGCCGGAACCGTTCGGGCCGAGGACGGCCAGGAATTCGCCCGGCTCGACGTCCAGGTCCAAACCGGACCAGAGGGTGCGGTCGCCGAAGGCGAGCCCGGCCCCGCGCACGCGGACCGCGGGGCCGGCTTCCGGAAGCTGGACGGACATCAGCTGTTCAGAGCCCCCGACAGCGCGTCCACATCCTTGGTCATCCAGTCAATGTAGCCCGTGACGTTCGCCGGGAGCGTCTCGGATACGTCGACCACCGCGACCCCGGACGCCTTCGCGTCGGCGACGGCCTGCTTGGTCAGCGGGGTGACCGTCTGCACGTTGTTGACCAGCGCCTTCACCTGCTTTTCCTTGATCAGCTTGGTGAAGTCGGAGACCGCTGCGGCGGGCACGTCGGTCTCGTTCTCGATCGCGTCGGAGAAGGCCTTCGGGGTGGCGTCTGCGATGTTCGCGGTCTTCAGCAGGTAGTGCGCGACCGGTTCGGTGACGACGACCTTCGTGTTCGGGTGCGCGGTGCCGAGCGCGCCCGCCTTCTTGATCAGGCCGTCGAGCTGGCCCTTGAAGGTCTTGGCGTTGTCGTCGAACTTCTGCTTCGACGCGGGCTGGATCTCGCCGAGCGCGGCCGCGACCTGGTCGGCGACCTTCTCGACGCCCGGCAGGTCGTACCAGACGTGCTCGTTCTCCTCGCCCGGCTTGGCGATGTCGTAGGCGACCAGTTTCTTCGCCGAAGCCGCCTCGCCGGACAGCTTGGTGAAGAACTCGTCGTAGCCGCCGCCGTTGGCCAGCGTCAGCTGCGCCTTCTTGGCGGCGAGCGCGTCGTCGGCGGTGGATTCGTAGGAGTGCGGGTCGGCCGACGGGTCGTGAATGATCGACGTGACCTGCACTTTGTCGCCGCCGATGGCGGACGCGACGCTGCCCCAGACATCGGTGGAGGCGACGACCTTCACCTGGTCGCCCGTTCCCCCTCCCGCCCCGGAACCGGTCGAGGACGTGCTGGAGCACGCGCCGAGCGCGAACACAGCCAAAGCCGACGCGGCGGCGAGAACGCTCGTGGTGCGGCGGGAAGTCATCGGGCACTCCTGGGTCGAACTGCTAATGGAAACCGTTGTCAGATTCACTTTACCCCATCCGAACGGCGAGCCTCACTCCACCGGGTGGCCGTACCCGCTCTTGATCACCGAGAGGATCGAGACGCTCACCACAGGGGTGTCGCTTCTGGAAAACGATCTGAACCGTTACGGTTTGCGGATGGGCCGTCCTATTCGCACCCGGAGGCAGGCGACATTGGCGTCGCTCGCGGCGGAACTCGGGGTGTCCAGGACCACCGTGTCCAACGCCTACAACCGCCCGGATCAGCTCTCCCCGGAACTGCGCCGCAGGGTGCTCGAGACCGCGCGCCGGCTCGGCTACCCCGGCCCGGACCCGGTCGCGCGTTCGCTGCGCACCCGCAAGGCGGGCGCGGTCGGATTGTTGCTGACCGAGAACCTTTCCTACGCTTTCCGCGACCCGGCCGCCGTCGGCGTGCTCGAAGGGCTCGCGCTGGCCTGCGAGGACGCGGGTGTCGGCCTGCATCTCGTGCCCGCCAGCCCCGGTCGCGAAGACCTCGCCGCGGTGCACCGCGCGGGCGTGGACGGGTTCGTCGTGTACTCCGTGCCGGACGACGACCCGCATCTCGCGGCCGTCCTGGAACGGCCCGTGCCGACGGTGATCATCGACCAGCCCCGCATCGAGGGCGTCGACCGCGTCGGCCCGGACGACGCGGCCGCCGTCACACAGCTCGCCGACCATCTGGTCGCGCTCGGCCACCGGCAGATCGGCGTCCTCTGCATGCGGCTCGGCCGCGAGCGCAACGACGACTTCGTGACCTCCGAACGCCAGAGCGGCGCGCATTTCCACGTGCAGCGCACCCGGCTGGAGGCGCTGGCGACGGCGTTTTCCTCGGCTGGCGTCGACTGGGCGACCGTGCCCGTGGTCGAGCGCTTCGACCACACGGTGGACGACGGTGCTTCTGCCGCGCGCCAGCTGCTGGACGCGTATCCGCAGGTCACCGCGCTGGTCTGCACCTCGGACATTCTCGCGCTCGGTGCGCTGGCCGAGGCCGCGCGCCGCGGGCTGAGGGTGCCCCTCGACCTCACGGTGACCGGTTTCGACGGCATCGCCGAGGCGGAGCGCTCCGGGCTCACGACGGTGCATCAGCCGGTGCTGGAGAAGGGCAAGGTGGCCGGACGGCTGCTGCTCAGCTCGGCCGAGCGGGTCGGGCCCAAGGTCATCACGCTGCCGACTGAGCTGCGGGTGGGACGCACGTCGGCGCCGCCGCGGACGGTCGAGGAGCCTTGGTTCGGCGGCTGAGCCGTGGGTGGCGATGCCGGTGAGAACCGGCACGTGCTGGCTGCCTACGGTGGCGAGCGCCCCAATGTGGCATTGGGTGCATCTGACGCACCCAATGTGGCGTTCGGTGCGTTGAGCGCACCCAATGTGGCATTGGGGCGCGTAAGACCGCGCACCACCCGAACCCGCAGAGCGCTGAGGGCTGAGGGCTGAGGGCTCGTGAGTGTCTGCGCCGGTGAGAACCGGCATGAACACGCACAAGTCACCCCAGCCTTTGCCGTGATTTCGGGCCCACCGCATTGTGTGCGCGCCTGCGGGCCGGTTCCATGGACGGGAACCGCCCGCGTCCCGCGGGGAAGCGCAGGCCGAAAGGTGCCCCATGACCTCCATCGACGTGCTGCTCAAGCGTAATCAGGAAATCGGGGACATCGTCCCCGGCGACCGGTCCTCCCCCAAGCCGTCGCTGCAGGTGTCGATCCTGACCTGCATGGACGCGCGGATCCGGGTGTTCGAGATCTTCGGCCTGCTCCAGGGCGAGGCCCACGTGCTGCGCAACGCGGGCGGCGTGGTCACCGACGACATGATCCGCTCGCTCGCGCTCAGCCAGCGCAAGCTCGGCACCCGCGAGGTGCTGATCGTCCAGCACACCGACTGCGGCCTCTCCACGGTCACCGAGGACGAGTTCAAGGACGAACTGGAGACTGCCACCGGGCTGCGGCCGACCTGGGCGGTCGAGGCGTTCCGCAAGGTCGAGGACAGCGTGCGCACCTCGGTGGAGCGCGCCCGGCGCAGCGACTTCCTCCTGCACAACGACAACGTGCGCGGATTCGTCTACGACGTGAAGGCCGGGAGCCTGACCGAGGTCAAGTAAGCGCCGTCGTATTCAATGGCGGGGTGGCAGTTGACACCGAGGTACTGATCGACTGGTTCGCCGACGTTGGCCGGGACCTGCCGTGGCGGGAACCGGACTGCTCCGCGTGGGGTGTGCTGGTCAGCGAAATCATGCTGCAGCAGACGCCGGTCTCGCGCGTCCAGCCGATCTGGCTGGAGTGGATGGCCCGCTGGCCGGTGCCCTCAGCGCTGGCCGCCGAGACCACCGGCGAGGTCGTGCGCGCGTGGGGCAAGCTCGGCTACCCGCGTCGCGCGCTTCGGCTGCACGCCGCCGCCACCGTCATCGCTCAGGAGCACGGCGACGTCGTACCGTCCGATGTGGACACTCTGCTCGCCTTGCCCGGCATCGGCGCGTACACGGCGCGCGCGGTGGCGGCGTTCGCGTACGGCAAGCGCGCGCCAGTGGTGGACACGAACGTCCGGCGGGTGGTCGCGCGTGCCGTTCATGGCGCGGGTGACGCCGGCCCGGCGTCGAACACCCGCGACATGGCGGATGTCGAGGCGTTGCTGCCCGCCGAAGACGCGCCCGCGGCGAAGCTGTCCGCGGCATTGATGGAACTGGGCGCGCTGATCTGCACCGCCCGGTCGCCGAAGTGCGCGGAATGCCCGATTTATGCCGAATGCGCGTGGCAGCACAACGGCCGTCCCGAATACGCCGGCCCGGCCAAGCCGGTGCAGAAGTTCGCCGGCACCGACCGGCAGGTGCGCGGGCTGCTGCTGGACGTCCTGCGCGGCAGCGAGGGGCCGGTCGAGAAGGCGCGGCTGGACCTCGTGTGGCACGAATCCGGCCAGCGCGACCGGTGCCTGGATTCGCTGCTCGTGGACGGTCTGCTGGAGCAAACGCCCGACGGGCTCTTCGCGCTTCCCGGGGAACACTGACGCACTACGACGAAAGTCGGCAAAAAGTTGTCCCCTCCGGGGCGCCGGGTTAGCTTTCCTCCCGTCGCACTTCCGGGCTGAGGAGTTCCGCATGGGGGAAGCAACGCGTCGTGCCGTCTTGAAGGGCGGCCTCACCGTCACCGCCGTGAGCGCTTTGGGGTTCGCCACGGCGAGATCCGCGGCCGCCAGCACCACGCCGACGATCCATTCGACGGCCGAGTGGAACGCCCGGCCGCCGTCGGGCGCGATCGTGGTGGAGAACCACAAGCCGACGTACATCGTGGTGCACCACACCGTCGATCCCGGCAACAACACCGACTACTCGCTGGCGCACGCCCTGCAGATCTCGCGGGACATCCAGAACTTCCACATGGACACCCGCGGCTGGATCGACACCGGCCAGCAGTTCACGAACAGCCGCGGCGGCTTCGTCACCGAGGGGCGGCACCGCAGCCTCGAAATCCTGCGCGGCGGGACGCAGCACGTGCAGGGCGCGAACGTCGCCGACCACAACAGCGAATGCCTCGGCATCGAGAACGAGGGCCTCTACAGCACGGTCGACGTGCCGGTCGCGCTGTGGGATTCGCTCGTGCAGCTGATCGCCTACATCGCGCACCAATACGGCATCACCCCCGAGTTCATCAAGGGCCACCGCGATTTCAACTCGACCGAGTGCTGCGGCCAGGTGCTCTACAACCGGCTCCCGGAACTGCGCAAGGCGGTCGGCCAGCAGCTCGGCCTGTCCGTCGCTCGGCTCGACGCTCCGGAATGGCCGCTGCTCAAGCCGGGTGACACCGGGCCGCGGGTGCGGACCGCGCAAGGCTTCCTCCGCGCGGCCGGGTTCGGCGTGCCCACCGACGGCGTGTTCGGCAAGGCGACCGCCGATGCGGTGTCCTCCTTGGCGGCTGAGCACGGGCTTTCCCGCGACAGCTGCACCGCGGCCCGGGCCAGCGACGAATCCGCGTACCTCGGCTCGGACGTCTGGCCGTTGATCGTGCCGGCGGACCGCTCGACCGCCGCGTGGCGCACCGAGCTGGCCCGCTGACCGGGGACGCCTCACGTGTGTCAGCGAGGGCGGCACACGTGGGGCGTCACAGGCCGGACAGGAACGCTTCCACCGCGCCGCGATACGTCTCGGGAGCCTCGGCGTGCGGCAGATGCGCCGAACCAGACACGATCAGGTGCTTCGCGCCGGGCACCCGCGCCGCGACCTCGGCTTGCTGACCCGCGGGCATCGCGGTGTGCTCGCCCTCGACCAGCAGCAGCGGACAGCGGATACCGTCCACAATGGACCAGTAGTCCCGGCGGCCCCATTCGGCGGCGATCTCGTACAGGTTCTCCAGGTCGGCGATCAGGTGATAGCCGTCTTCGCGTTCCTCGACGCATTCGGTGAAGTAGTCGCCCGCGGTGCCGAAGAACTCGCGCACGTGGGCCAGCGATTCGAACGGCACCGGCCAGCTCTCGAAGTAGCCGCGCCAGGTTTCGACGGTGCGTCCGCGCTGGTCCGGGGCGAAATCCTCGCTGACCACCGCGCGCACCAACTCCGGGTATTTCGCCGCGGTGGCCCACGCGTGGAGCCCGCCCATCGAATGCCCGATCAGCACGGACGGACCGAGGTCGGCCAGCACCTCCGCGACGTCCTCGGCGAACCGCTCGGTGGTCCACGGCCCGGTGTGCGGCGCGCGGCCGTGCCCGCGGGCGTCGAGGGCGTGCACGCGGCCGTACCGCTTGAGCCATCGCGCGACCGGCCACCAGGTGCGGGCGCGGCCCATCAGCCCGTGCAGCAGCAGGATCGACACGCCGGGGCGTTCGTCGCCGCCGAAGTCGATCAGGCCTGGTCGCATTAGTCCTCCCGGGTTTTCACCGCCACTTCATCACAAACCTGCGCTTAGGGTGAAGGAATGCGCTGCCGACAGACCGCCGTCCTCGCCCTCATCGGCGTGCTCGCGCTGTCCGCGTGCAGCCCCGCCGAGCCCGCTGTTCCGCCGCCGCCGCCGATGCATCCGGCACCGGGCGCGAACAGCGCGGGCGACCCGTACTTCCCCGACGACGGCAACGGCGGATACGACGCACTCGACTACCACGTCGACGTCAGCTACGACCCGCCGAGCGGCCGTCTCGACGGCGACACCACGGTCTCCGCGAAAGCCACCCAAGACCTCAGCCGCTTCGACCTCGACCTGCGCGGGCTGGACGTCGCCGCGGTGGAGATCGACGGAAAACCGGCGAAGTACAGCCGGGAGAAGAACAAGCTGATCGTGACTCCGGCCGAACCGCTGCGATCGGGTTCGACGTTCCGGACGCGCGTGCACTATTCGGGCGTTCCGGCGAAAACCCCGCACGACGGCGGGTCGGAGAACGGCTGGGCCCGCTCCGAGGACGGCGGCGCGTACCTGGTCGGCGAGCCGCATTCCGCGTCGTTCTGGTACCCGGTCAACGAAACCCCGCGCGACAAGGCGACCTTCACGCTGACCGCGCACGTGCCCACCGGCTGGACGGTGCTGTCCAACGGCCGCGAGCAGGGCACCAGCGCCAAGGACGGCAAGACCACCACGACGTGGGCCGATCCGAACCCGGTGGCCAGCTACCTGACCACGATCGCGATCGACAAATTCACCGTGCAGCGCTCCACGCTCCCAGACGGCACGCCGGTCGTTTCCGGCTACGCGCCCGGTGCCGAACCCCGCGAGGCCACCGGCGACCGACTGCCGGAGGTGCTCTCGTTCCTGGAGAGCAAGTTCGGCAAATACCCGCAGAGCGCGGCCGGCGGGATCTACCTCGACGAGGACATCCACTTCTCCCTGGAGACGCAAACCCGTCCCACTTATGCGAAATGGGCGGAAATCCTGACCATGGTGCACGAGAACGCACACCAGTGGTTCGGCGATTCGGTGTCGCTCAACTCGTGGGCGGACATCTGCCTGAACGAATGCTTCGCGTCGTACGCGCAGTGGATGTGGGGTGAGCGCGAGGGCCAGAACCTGGACGACCGCTACCGCGCGGCCGTCGAAATCACCAAGGGCAGCACGGATTTCTGGGGCCAGAAGCTCGTCGACATGGGGCCGGAGCACCTGTTCGAGGGCGCGTACGACAAGGGCATCCTCGCGGTGCACGCACTGCGCCGGGAGCTGGGAGAGCCAGGATTCGAGAAGGTGCTGCACGAATGGGTGGGGCAGCATCGCAACGGGAACGCGACGTGGGCGGACTTCGAGAAGCTCGTGTCGAAGGTCGCTGGACGCGATTTGAGCGGGTTTCTCAACGACTGGTTCCACGGGACGAAGGTGCCGTCGGATGCCGATCTTTATCCGGGCGGGTTGCGGCCCTGACCCGGCGAACCCGCTACCGGGGCGAGTCGCGATGGTACGTGAGGAGAACCCTGAGGGAATCAGAGTCCCTCAGGGTTCCCCTCACGTACTCGTGCTGGAGCGGGGAGCCGCTGGCCGGTCTTGTCCCGACGTATTGCCGTGACTGCCGAGCAACGACCTGGTCAGGCTGCTGCGCGCGTCGTTCATCTCGGCCAGGGCCTCGCCAAGTTCGGAGTCGCCGACCCGCACTTCGTCGTCCGGCCGAAGTGCTAGCGCGTGCAGGGACGCCCGGCGAAGCAGTTCCTTCATGAATGAGGCCGTGACGCCGTCTGTCGCCTCGACCACCGGTGCCAGATCAGCCGTCAGCTCCAGACCGCGGGAGTACAGGCGCAACAACGCTTCCCGGCCAGCCGCGTCCGGCAGCGGCACCTCCACCGCCAGGTCGACTCGGCCCGGACGGTCCGCCAGCGCTTTCTCCAGGCTGCTCGCCCGATTGGTGGTGAGCAGAAAGGTGACGTCCGCGTCGCCGCCGACGCCGTCCATCGCGTCGAGCAGGCTGAACAGCAGCGGTGTCGGGCCGTGCACGAGGTTGCGATCCTCGGCGATCAGGTCGGCTCGGCCAAGACAGTCTGCCAGCGCTTTTTCCAGGCTGCTCGCCCGGTTGGCGGTGAGGAGGAAGGGTCGTTAGCGGGTCCAGCCCCGTGCCTAACCGACGTAACCCAAACGCGGGATCGCGTCGGCGTCTGACGGAGCTGCGTGCACGGCCCCCAGGCCGGGTACGCAGCTCCGTCAGACGCCGACCTCAAGGCGATCCCGCCGCACCGACGGAGTCGGTGCAATCAAACACGGCAGGAAAGTGATCAGCTCGTTGTTGCGGTGCTCGCTCAGGCCGAAGGCGATCACCTGGCCGCGCAGCACGTCGTGTTCGGTCATCAACGTTTCGATGCGGTCGCGGGTCTCGGTCGCTGCCCGCCGGTCTTCGGCGATCACCTCAAGCCGACAGTTCGCCTGCCCGTACTGCGGGGCGGCGCCGCGCACGCCGACCAGCACCGGCGAGCCGTCCGGCGCGGTCGTGCCGACCAGCCCGAGCTGGACGACATCCGCCGCCTCGTCCGGGCCGACCGCGACCGTCGCGTAGTCCACCGCGCCCAGCTCGTAGTGGCCGTGCTGCTTGGCCGTGAACAGCATGCCGACCAGGTCTTCGTGGCCGCGCAGTCCGCCGACGATGCCGAACCAGTCGGTGCCGATCCCGTGCTCCGCGAGGTAGGCGTCGACACCGGCCTGGATGGTCGCGTGTTCCCAGTCCTCGAAATTGCGCGTGACCACCAGCGCCTGCGCGAGCGGCACGCCAAGGTGCCCAGTGACGCGGCCGATCAGCTCATTCCCATTGCCCGAACCGACCGACTCCGCCGCGGCTTTCACGAGCCGCTGCAGGTCGCGGGCCAATTCGGTGCCAAAGACTCCGTCGTCCCCCATACGAGCAGAGTGGCACGAACCACGAAACCGGGCCAGCCGTTCCCTCCACCCCAGCCACAACGCGGGATCGCGTCGGTGTCTGACGGAGCTGCGTGCACGCCCCCCCCGGGCCAGGTACGCAGCTCCGTCAGGGACTTATTAATAAGCCGCGTGACCTCGACTCGCCGACCGTCCACAAAGGACGGCAATAGTGTCGAAAAGCCCGATTTGTGGCCATGTGACGGCCTGCTGAACTCCGTGAGGGGAACCCTGAGGGACTCTGATTCCCTCAGGGTTCCCCTCACGGACCTTAGCCCCGCACAGGTCCTTCGACCTGGGCAAATTGCACCCGCAGCGACCCTTAAGCCCCTGGCATTGAGTACGCAGCTCCGTCAGACGCCGACTTAAAGGCGATCCCGCCGCACCGACGGAGTCGGTGCAATCAAACACAGTAAGTACGCTAGGGCCATGACAGTGGTCAAGATCAACGCAATCGAGGTCCCCGAAGGCGCCGGCCCCGAGCTGGAGAAGCGGTTCGCCGCGCGGCTGCACTCGGTCGACAACCAGGAGGGGTTCCTCGGCTTCGAGCTGCTCCGCCCGGTCGCGGGCGAGAAGCGCTACTTCGTGTACACGAAGTGGGAAACCGAGGAGCACTACCAGGCCTGGGCTGGCGGTCCGGCGCGTGAGGCGCACGCTGGCGAGCGCAAGAACCCGGTGTCGACCGGCGCGAATTTGCTGGAGTTCGAGGTCGTGCAGGCATCGAAGCCGGGTGAGTGACGAACTCGCCCGTGCCGCCGAGCTGATCCGTGGCGCCGGCGCGCTGCTCGTGTGCGCCGGCGCCGGGATGGGCGTCGACTCCGATCTGCCCGATTTCCGTGGCGGGGAAGGGTTTTGGCGGGCGTATCCGCCGTACGCCGGGCTCGGGCTGCGGTTCGAGGAGCTGGCCGATCCGCGGCATTTCGCCTCGGATCCGGAGCTGGCCTGGGGTTTTTACGGGCATCGGCTCGAGCTGTACCGGGAAACGGTGCCGCATCGCGGGTTCGGGCTGCTGCTCGAATGGGGCCTGGCGAAACCGGGCGGCGTTCGGGTTTTTACGTCCAATGTGGACGGACAGTTTCAGGCGGCGGGATTTCCGCACGTCGCCGAGGCGCACGGGTCGATCCATCATCTGCAGTGTCTCGCCGGGTGTTCGCGGGAGATCTGGTCGGCCGCAGAAATCACGGTCGAAATCGACGAGGCGACGATGCGTGCCCGGCCGCCGTTGCCGTCCTGTCCGCGGTGCGGCAGTTTGGCGCGGCCGAATATCCTGATGTTCGGGGATTTCGACTGGGTTCCCGATCGGAGTCAGGAACAACTGGACGAACTGAGCGCTTGGCGTCGTGCGCATCGCGACATCGTGGTGGTCGAAATCGGTGCCGGACAAGCGGTTCCGACGGTCCGGCGGTATTCCGAACTCGCCAGCGCAGCGACGGGTGCGCTGATCCGGATCAATCCGCGCGAACCGCGGATCCGGCACGGGCGCGGGGTTTCGATCGCCGCGGGCGCGCTGGAGACGTTGGTCAAGCTCGTTTGAGCTCCAGCAGAGGGAACGGGCGGCCGTCCGAATCGGTCTCCTGCCTGCCGACGACCTCGAACCCGTGGTGCAGATAGAAACCGACTGCCCGCGGGTTCTGCTCGTTCACGTCCAGGGTGAGGTCCGGGAAACGGTCCAGCGCCGCGCGCAACAAAGCCGTTCCCACGCCGCGACCGCGGAAATCGTCGTGCACGAACAGCATTTCCAGCTTTCCCTCGGCGATTCCCGAGAAACCCGCGGCGATTCCGTCGACCTCCGCCACGGTCAGGTCCACTTCCGGGAAGTAGAGCGGGACGCGCGTGGCGTAGTACTCGACGTCCGCCGGTGTCAGAAAGTCATGCGTCGCCTCGACGGCGCTGCGCCAGATCTCCAGCAGACGCGGGTATTCCCCGTCGCTCGGCCGCAAGGTTGTCATGGCAGCTGCACCTCCGCGTAAACCGCCCGGTGATCGCTCCCGGGCACCTCGAAAACTTGGTAATCCCGGATCGCCACCCGGCGGTCCACCAGCACGTGATCCAGCGGCACGAGCGGGACCGTCGCAGTCGACCAGGTCGGGACCATGCCGTCGCCGCGTGCCTCCGCCGCGTCGACATAGCCGCGGGACAGCACCGTCCGCAGCGCGGCGTGGTCGAGAGTCGCGTTGAAGTCGCCAGCCACCACGCGCAGGCCGTGCTCGCCGATCGCGCGCGACAGGTCCCGCATCTCCTGTTCCCACTGGTAATACCCGGAGTCCGGCGAACGCGGATGCGCGGCCACCATCTCCAAGGTCGTCCCGCCGCCGAGATCCGCCTCCGCACCAGGCTGTTTCTGGACGGAATCGCCGGTGAAGTCCTCT
Organism: Amycolatopsis halotolerans; assembly: GCF_042647905.1. Taxonomy (NCBI): domain Bacteria; kingdom Bacillati; phylum Actinomycetota; class Actinomycetes; order Pseudonocardiales; family Pseudonocardiaceae; genus Amycolatopsis; species Amycolatopsis halotolerans. Next base: position 421,206 of record NZ_JBHRWI010000020.1, on the reverse strand, counting down.
TCGGTCAGCGGATACCGCGACACGATGCCGGAACCGTCCACACCGGACGCCGGATGCATGACCCGGTAAGGCAGCGTCTGGAACAACCCGGCCTTCTCCAGCCCGGACATCGCGGCGGGCGTCATCTCGACCAGGTTCAGCACGTCGATCCGATGCTCCCGGACCAGCCGCACGAGCGCCGCCGGATCGGCCTGGCCCAGGTAGAGATTGGCCGCCAGGACGCGCACCGTCTTCCCGTTCGCCGCGGGCTGGGCGTCGGGGATCACCCGCGGCGCGACGTACACCGCCAGCAGCACGGACAACGCCAGCACGACGCAGCCGATCCACCACCGCCGCAGCATCAGCGCGAGCGCGGCGAGCAGGACGCCGTAGACGACGAAGTACGGGGTCAGCGCCAGCAGCGCGGTCAGGTACCAGCCGCTGCCGTCCCAGCCGATCGTGCGCAGCACGGCGACCGCCAGCAACGGCAGTCCGACCAGCACGAGCAGGCCCGTGACCAGCCGGGTTCGCTTCCGCGCCTCCATCACCATGATCCCGAGTATGCCGGGGCCCCGCTGACAGGTCCGTGTCAGCGCCGTGTGCGCGGCTTGCCAGCGCCTCCGTCCACTGTGTGCTGGAGCGACACAGGAGGAGGCATCATGTCGCATGCGATCCAGGCCGAGGGCCTGGTCAAGCATTTCGGGGAGACGAAGGCGCTGGACGGGGTGGACCTCGAGGTCCCGTTCGGGAAGGTGGTCGGGGTGCTCGGGCCGAACGGCGCGGGCAAGACGACCGCGGTCCGCATCCTGGCCACCCTGCTGAGACCGGACGCGGGGCGCGCCACGGTCGGGGGCTACGACGTGGTCCGCGACCCGGTCCGGGTGCGCGGGCTGATCGGGCTCACCGGGCAGTACGCGTCGGTGGACGAGGACCTGAGCGGCACCGAGAACCTGGTGCTGATCGGGAAGCTGCTGAACCTGTCCCGGGGCGACGCGCGGGCGCGGGCGGCCGAACTGCTGGAGCGGTTCGAGCTGACCGACGCGGCCAAGCGGCCGATCCGGACGTATTCCGGCGGCATGCGGCGCAGGCTCGACCTGGCAGCGAGCCTCGTCGGCCGTCCGGCCGTGCTGTACCTGGACGAGCCGACCACCGGACTCGACCCGCACGCCCGCAACGAGGTGTGGGCGGTGGTCCGCAGCCTCGTCGCCGACGGCGCGACGGTGCTGCTCACCACGCAGTACCTGGAGGAGGCCGACCAACTGGCCGACCGCATCACCGTGTTCGACCACGGCCACGTGGTCGCCGACGGCCGCGCCGACGAGCTGAAGCGACGCGTCGGCGGGCAGACGCTGCAGGTGCGGCCGACGTCGCTGAGCGATCTCGACGAGGTCGACCGCATCCTGGCCGAGCTCACCGGCGTCCGGCCGATCCGCGACAACGCGACCGGGCTGCTGACCGCGCCGGTGTCCGACCCGGTGCTGCTGTCCACTCTGGTGCGCCGCCTCGACTCGGCGGGCATCACCTCCGACGAACTGGCGCTGCGGCTGCCCAGCCTCGACGAGGTGTTCCTCGCGCTGACCGGGCACGCGGCCGAGGAGCCGAAGCTGGACCGCGAGCTCGAAGGGAGCCGGTCATGACCACCGCGACCGCCGTGGCCCCGCCCCGGCACATCAGACCCGCCCAAGGCACGAAACACGCGTTTTCCCTTGCCTGGCGGGGAATCCTGAAGATCCGCAAGAATCCGGAACAGCTGGCCGACGTCACGCTGATGCCGATCATCTTCCTGCTGATGTTCACCTACCTGTTCGGCAACGCACTGGGCGGTTCGATCGAGAACTACCTGCAGTCGCTCGTACCGGGCCTGATCGTGATGAACATCCTGCAGGCCTCGCTGACGGTCGGCACGCAGCTCAACACTGACATCACGAAGGGCGTCTTCGACCGCTTCCGCGCCATGCCGATCGCGCGCTCGGCGCCCTTGGTGGGCGCGGTGCTGGCGGACCTCGTGCGGTACGTGGTGTGCCTGGCGGTCCTGCTGGTCGTGGCGACCGTGATGGGCTTCCGCGTGCAGACCGGTCCCGGGGAGTTCGTCCTCGCGATCCTGCTGGCGATCGCGTTCGGCCTGTGCTTCTGCTGGGGTTCGGTGTTCGTCGGGATGCTGATGAAGTCCCCCGGCGCGGCGCAGGGCCTGATGTTCGTCTTCATCATGCCGCTGACGTTCGGCAGCAACGTGTTCGTCTCGACGGCCACGATGCCGGGCTGGCTGAAGGCCTGGGCGGACATCAGCCCGGTGAGCCTGATGTCCGACGTGATGCGCGGCCTGCTCAACGGCGGCGCGTACGGCGGTTCCCTGCTCGGCTCGCTGGCCTGGATGGCCGGCGCGGTCGTGGTGTTCTTCCCGCTCGCGACGTGGGCTTACCGCAAGCGGGTCTGAGGGCGTCCTGCACGGGGGTGTGGACGCTGTGAGTGAGTGTCTGTGTCCGGGTTCCACAGCCGGGCACAGGCACTCACTTTTTTGTCGCGAGCAGCCTGCGCACTGCGGTCGGGGGGTGTCCGAGGTGTTCCCGCACGGTTCGGCACAGGTGGGCCTGATCGGCGAACCCGAGGTCTGCGGCGAGGGCGGCCAAGCTGGGTTCGCCTGCCTCCAGCCGGTCCAGCGCACGGGCTACGCGCACGCGGTTGCGGTACCGGGTCAGCGACACTCCCAGTTCGCGGGTGAAGGCCCGGCTGAGCCGGTAGGGCGAGACGCCCAACAAGGCTGCCAGCGGAATCAGGCCAGCTGCTGCGGGATGATCGGCGCCGATCGCGGCACGGGCTTGGGCTGCCAGCGCCCGATCGCCTGTCTGGTCGCTGTCCGGAACGGCCGTGGCCACGACCTGCCGAACCACCGCGGCTACCAGGCCGATCAGCCCCTCGGTCGCCGCGTAGTCGGCATCGGCGGCGCGGGTGGCGGCGAGGAGCCGACGATGAGCGAGGTCGAGTGAGCCGTCCACGTACAGCGTTGAGCGCTCCAGCAGCGGTGCGTCGCCCGCCAGGGTGCGCCAGAACGCGGGCGTCAGGGCGATCGAGGTGCACTGGTCACCGCCGACGGGATGGGCGAAGTGTTCCTCCTCGCCGGGCATCCCGAGGTAACCGACGGTGCGGTCGAGGTCCGTGCAGACCCCGCGGACACGGCGACGGAACCCGCCGCGCCGCACGAGCACGAGCCGCACGTCCTCGCGCGGCCGCTCGGCCGACCAGCCGCGATGATCGTCTCGGCAGTCCACCGACCCGACGGCGAACTCCGGGCGAGTGGCGAGATCGGCGAAGGAGAGCACGTCCGGAGGTTACGGCGGGGGTCTGACAATTCCGCAAGGATCTTCAAGACTCACGGGGCAGGACCGGGCAGGATCCGTTGTCACAGCCCGAAAAACGAAGCAGGAGACATGGCGACCATCCGCGAAGAAGCAGTGCTCGAGTCCAGTGCCGACGACGTGTGGGAGGTGATCAGCGACTTCGCCGCGGGTCCTCGGCGGATGGCACCGGGGTTCGTACTGGACAGCGTGCCCGAGGAGGATTGCCGCGTCGTCACCTTCGCCGACGGCACGGTCGTCCGGGAACGGCGGGTCGGCGTCGACCATGGCGCACGCCGGATCGTCTACTCGGTCGTCGGCGGCGACGTCCAGCCCGAACACGACAACGCCTCGATGCAGGTCCTCGCCGACGGCGAACAGCGGTGCCGGCTGGTGTGGACCCGCGACGTGCTGCCCGACGAACTGGCCGCGCCGATGACCAAAGCGATGTCGGCCGGGCTGGAGGTGATCAAGCGGACCCTCGATCACCTAGGCTCACCCGAGTGAGGCTCCCGCGAGATGGCCGGTCAGCCGCTCCCAGTTCCCGGAACCGATGGCCGCTTTCTCGTCCTCGCTGAACGGCGCCTTCTCCAAAAACGACCGTGCGACCCCGCCACTCGTGTCCAGGTAAGGAAAACCGCCGGGCCGGGTGCCGAAGGTGTAGGGATAGTCGGTCGAATAGAGCATCCGCTCCGTCCCGACTGCTTCCGCCGTCCAGCGCAGGTAGCGTTCGCTGACCGTACCGCTGCCCGCGATCCAGAAGTTCCGGCGGAAGTAGTCGGCCAGCGGCTGCCGCAGCCCGGCCATTTCCTGAAGGAAGCCGACGTGGTCGAGGTAGAACAGCACCACCTCGCCCCAGTGCCCGGCGATCACCTGCAGATCCGGGTGCCGGTCGAAAACTCCGGAGAAAATCATCCGCAGGTATTGCACACCGAGGTCGTAGTACCAGCCGAGCCCGGCGGTCGCCAACGCTGGCCCGACGCCGTTGGGCAGCCCCGAGTAATACGCCTCCTGAACCGCTCGCACGGGAGCTTGGGGATGGAAGTGCAGCGGGACGCGGAGCCGTTCGGCAGTCGCGTAGAGATCGTCGAATTCCGGTGCGTCGGCCAGTTTGTCGCCGGTGCGGCCGTACAGCATCGCGCCGCGGAAGCCCAGGGCGACCGCGCGTTCCAGCTCCCCGGCTGCGGCTTCGGGCGAGGAAGTCGGGAGGGCGGCGAAGGCCTGGAATCGCGTGGGGTTCGCAGCGACGATTCCAGCGAGGGCATCGTTCGCCTCCCGCGCGACGGGCACGGCATCGGCGGCCGGAAGGTTCTGCACACCGGGGGTGGACAGGGACAACACCGCTACGTCGATGCCCTGCTCGTCCATGTCGGCGAGACGTCCGTCGCCGACGTCGCACAAGCGTCTGGTGACCGGGTGGTCCTCGGGATAGCCGTGCGGCTGGACCCCCGCCTTCGCCCACGCGTCGCGCAGGACGGGCAGGACCACGTGTTCTTCCAGGGCGACGATGCGCATGACAGCTCCTCGATGTTTCCAGTGATACCCAATGCATGGTATCACTGGAAACATCAGTGGAAGCAAGGATCGGTTATCACCGATAGCGACCTACTCGCGTGCGCGCTCCGTTCGGACCTCTTCGATCGCCTCGGCCCGTTCCATCCGCGAGGTCTCGGCCACGATCGCCTCGTACCGTTCCGCGCCCAGCTCCCGGGTCAGGCTGGCGATCAGCTCGCGGACCTCCGGGCTCCCCAGGTCGAACCGTCCGCGCACCACCGCGCTCAGCGCCAGCGTCCGAGCGGACGACTCCAGCCGGCCCTGCCGGTACCGGATCCGCGCCAGCAGTTCGACCATGGCGGCCAGGTCCGGCATGTCGAAGCGCCTGGCCGTCTGCTCGATCACCTCGAACACCGCTGGCTCCGCCTCGTCCGGGCGGTCTTCGGCGAGCAGCAAACCGGCCTCGATGGTGCCGAGCCATTCCGCCTCGAAACCCTCCGGCGTCGGCCAAGTCGCACGCGCCGACTTCATTTCCCGGAAGACCGCGCGCGCCTCGGCCACGTTGTTCTCGCGGATCAGCAGCTCAGCACGGCCGAGCAGCACGATCAGGCGCAATCCGTTGTTCCCGCCGGAAGCCGCGTAGCGTTCGGCGGCTTCCATGTCCCGCCACGCGCCTTCTTGGTCGCCGGCGCGCGAACGTTCGATCGCCAGCCGCCACCACTGCTGCACGATGTCGTCCCTGGACCGCAGCTCCATCACCAGCCGCAGGCCCTCGGTGTACCCGGCGATCGCCCCTTCGTGGTCGCCGGACTGCGATTGCGCCGCGGCCCGGAAACCGTGCGTCATGCCGAGGCCCCAGCGGTCGCCGACCTCGGCGAAGCCTTGGTGGGCAAGCTCTCGCGCCCGGTCCGCGCTCGCGAGATCGCCGGTGTCGCCGAGGACGAAGCTCTCCGCCCAGTACCCGGCGGCGCGGCTCCAGACGTCGTCCCGCTCGACAGCCCGGCGAATCTCGCGCCTGGCCAGGTCCCGTTCGCCGTTGAGGTAAGCCACTATCGGCAACCCGACCCACAGCCACGGATTCCGCTCCGCCGCACCGGTCCGCACGCATTCCTCGACCAGTTCGGGGACGTTCACCTTCTCGTGCGGACCGGACATGGCCAGCATCAGCACCTGGCTCAACCGCAGGCTCGCCGCCACGTCCGGCGGCAGCTTGTCGCCCAGTTCGAGCACCTCGTTGACGAACAGCGCGGCCCGCTCGTTCAGGCCGACGATGTTGAGATACCAGAACAACCCGAACAACAGCTGGGCCGCCGATTCCGCCGCACCCGATTCGATCGCCGCCCGCAGCGCGGAGGTGAAGTTGTCGCTGTCGTGCTCGTAGACGTCGATCGCCCGCAACTGGTCCCGTCCGCGCAGCAACGGTTCGTTGCGGTGGGCCAGCTCCGCGTAGTACGCGACCATCGCCGTCCGCACCTGCTCCTGCTCGCCGGATTCGGCGAGCCGCTCGGTCGCGTAGGCGCGCAAGGTTTCCAGCAGGCGGTACCGCAGGCCCACTACGTCCACAATGGACTTCTCCACCAGCGAACCCAGCACGTACACGATGTCGCCGGCGGGCAGTTCGTCGTCGGCGCAGACGTTTTCCACTGCCTCCTCGGAAAAACTCGCCGCGAACACCGCGAGCCTGCGGGCGAGCCGGACCTCCGCGTCGCTCAGCAGGTCCCAGCTCCACTCCACCACGGCGCGCAGGGTGCGCTGGCGCGGCAACGCCGTCCGGCTGCCGGAGGTGAGCAGCCGGAACCGGTCGTCGAGGCGTTCGGCGATCTGCTCGGCGGTCATCGACCGCAACCGCGCGGCGGCCAGTTCGAGCGCCAGCGGCATTCCGTCGAGCCTGCGGCAGATCTGCCGCACCGCGTCCACTGTGGACTCGTCGAGCCGGAAACCGGGCCGCACCGCCATCGCGCGGTCGAGGAACAGCCGGACGGAATCGAGCGTGCCGACGTCCGCGGGCGGCGCGGCCTCGTCCGGCACCGGCAGCGGACCGAGCGGGCACAACGCTTCCCCGGTGATCGCCAGCGGTTCACGGCTCGTCGCGAGCACGCGCAACGACGGCAGCCGCCGCAGCAGGTTCTCGGCCAGCTCCGCGGCGGTGTCGATGACGTGTTCGCAGTTGTCCAGCACCAGCAACACTTCCGCGCCGCTGAGCGCTTCGACCGCGTGCTCGAACGGCTCGACCTGCCGACGGCGCGCGTCGGTCTCCGTCGTCCGGAGATCGCGGACCTCCAGCGCGTTGAGCAGCGCGGCCAACACGTCCTCGGCATCCCGCACGCCGGCCAGCGGCACGAACCACACCAGGCCGCGCGAGTGCGCCGGGTGCCGCGAAGCCGCTTCCGTCGCGAGCCGCGTCTTGCCGGCACCGCCCGGGCCGACGAGCGTGACCAGCCGGGATCCTTCGAGCAGTTCGGCCAGCAGTTTCAGCTCGTCGGTGCGGCCGATGAAGCTGGTGAGCCGCTGCGGCAACCGGTCCGCCACCGTGGCGACTGGCGTGTACTCGCCGCGCAGCGCACGCAGGTGCACTTCCTGAAGTTCCGCGGACGGGTCGACACCCAGTTCGTCGGCCAGCGTCGTGCGGATCGCGGAGTACGCGGCGAGCGCGTCAGCCTGTCGTCCGGCGGCGGAAAGCGCACGGATTCGCAAGCCAGCCAACCGTTCCCGCAACGGATGCGCCTGCGCGGCCGCGGTGAGCTCCGCGAGCACGTCCGCGTGCCGTCCCAGCCGCAGCTCGGCTTCGAACCAGTCCTCGCTGGTCTCCGTGCGCCGCTCCTCCAGCAGAGTCGCGGGCGCGGCGGCAAACGGCGCGTCCAGCACGTCCGCTAGCGCCGCCCCGCGCCACAACGCGAGCGCGGCGGCGAGCGATTCGGCTGCGGTACCGTCCCGGCCAGCGGCAAGTTCCCGGCGCCCTTCGGCGGACAACTGCTCGAACCGGTGGAGATCCACCGCTTCCGGCGGCACCGCGAGCCGGTAACCGCCGTTGACGGACTCCAATTCGACCTCCGCCGGCCGCAGCGCGCGACGCAGCCGCGAGACGAGCGACTGGAGCGCGTTAGCCGCGTCAGCCGGGGGTTCCGCGCCCCACAGACCGTCGATCAAAGCCTCGGCGGGCACCGCGCGACCGGCGTCGAGCGCGAGCCGCGAAAGGAGCATGCGAAGGCGGGCTCCGCCGATGTCGATCGGCGTGCCGTCCTCCCCCTCCGCTCGCAGCGGGCCCAGCAGCGCGACGCGCATGAGGTCCAGCTTTCCAGACGACGGCCACACCGTGCCGGGGCCCGACGGAAGTGTGGACTTTCGAGACAATCTGCCCACCTTGCGGTTACTCCATGCCTTCCCGGCGCTACGTTGCGGAGGATTCACACGCAGACACAGGAGCGCCCATGAGAGCACTGCACCGCTGGCGTCGCCCGGCAGTGACCGTCGCAGCCACCCTCACCGCATTGACGCTCGGCACTGGAATCGCGTCGGCCGGACAGAACGGCTGGGACCGGCCGACCCCCGGTTCGGACGGCGCCGGGGACAGCTACTACCCCCAGGACGGCAACGGCGGGTACGAGGTCTCCGACTACGACCTCAAGGTCAACTACGCCCCGGACACCCATCAGCTCGCCGGTCTCCAGACGGTCCACGCGCGGGCGACCCAGTCGCTCAGCTCGTTCGACCTCGACCTGCGCGGCCTCACCGTCGACTCGGTCCGCGTCAACGGCGCGCCCGCGAAGTTCACCCGCACCGGCGACCACGAACTCGTGATCACGCCGAAGACGCCGCTGTGGAAAGGCCTGCCGTTCACCACCGAGGTCGCCTATCACGGCGTTCCGGTGGCGATCGAAGACCCGAACCTCGGCAAGAACGGCTGGCAGTTCACCAAGTCCGGCGGCGCGTTCGCGGCGGGCGAGCCGAGGTCGGCCACCACCTGGTACCCGGTCAACGACACCCCGCGCAACAAGGCCCGGTTCCGGCTGTCGATCACCGTCCCGAGCGAATGGGGCGTGATCTCCAACGGCCGCGAGGTCGGCTCGTACCGGACGCGCGCGGGCACCACGCACGTCTGGGCGGAGGACACCCCGACCGCGTCGTACATGACCACGGTCGCGATCGACAAGTGGACCTTCAACAAGCGCAAGCGCGAGGACGGCACCCCGATCGTCAGCGCGTACGCGCCGGGCACCTCGGACGCCACCAAGCAGGCCGACGCCCAGCTTCCGGAGGTCATCGACTTCCTCGAATCGAAGTTCGGCAAGTACCCGGTGGACGCCGCTGGCGGCATCTACCTGACTGAGCCGATCGGGTTCTCGCTCGAGACGATGAGCCGCCCGATCTACTCCGGCCGCGCGGGCAACATCGGCACGATCGTGCACGAGAACGCGCACCAGTGGTGGGGCGACACCGTCGCCGTGGACCACTGGAAGGACGTCTGCCTCAACGAATGCTTCGCGTCCTACGCGACCTGGCTGTGGGCGCAGAAGAACGGCCAGGACCTCGATGCCCGGTACCTCGACGCGGTCGCGTCGGCAGGCGATTCGTTCTGGGCGGGCAAGCTGTACGACATGGGGCCCGGCCACGAGTTCACCTACGTGTACTCCAAGGGCCCGGTCATGCTGCACGCGCTCAGCAAGTACCTGGGACAGGACGCGTTCGATCAGGTGCTCAAGACCTGGAACACCGTGCACCACAACGGGAACGCGAGCATGCAGGAGTTCCAGAAGTACTGTGAGAAGGTGTCCGGCATGGACCTTCAGGGCTTCTTCGACGCGTGGATCTACGGCAACGGCAAGCCGTCCGACGAGTTCCTTTACCCGGGCGACCTCAAACCGGCCGCGAAGTGACGGTTCTGCTGACCGGGTTCGCGCCCTTTGACGGAGCGGCGTCGAATCCTTCTTGGCAGGCGGCTTCGCTGGCAGCGGCGCGGCGGACGGACACGGTGGCGGCAGAGCTGCCGTGCGAGTTCGACGCGTCGCTGCCGGCGCTGCGCGCCGCGATCCTGGCGCACCGGCCGGAACTGGTCGTGTGCGCCGGGCTCGCCGGCGGACGCGAGGGCGTCACGCCGGAACGAGTGGCGATCAACCTGATCGACGCCCGGATCCCGGACAACGCCGGTGCGCAACCGGTCGACGTGCCGGTGGTTCCGGACGGGCCCTCCGCGTACTTCACCACGCTGCCGGTGAAAGCGACGGTCGCGGCGATCGAGTCGGCGGGACTGCCCGCCGCCGTGTCGTACACCGCCGGGACCTATGTGTGCAATCAAGTCTTCTACGGCCTGATGCACCTGATCGCGACGGAGTTTCCCGCGCTGCGCGGCGGTTTCGTGCACGTGCCGGAGGAGTCCCGGATGCCGCTGGGCTCGATCGCGCGTGCGCTCGAGATCGTGGTGGACACCGCGCTGACCGTGGACGAGGACGTCACGACCTCAGCGGGCACGCTGCACTGAGCTTTACTCGCCGGGCTGCACGGTCTGTTGGAAGTACTGCACCAGATCCTGCGGCCTGCGGCTCGTGTGCGACGGGCTGGTGTCCATCACCGTGCCGACCACGGGGATGCCGTCGGCCTGATAGATCAGCAGGCCCAGCTTCGGTCCGACACCCGCGACGTAACGGCCGCTCAGTCCCGTGCGGGTGCGCCAGGTGTCGGTCTCGACGCGACCGGTCATGTCCTTGCGCGCTCCCGGCTCGACCTGGGCGAGGGTGAGTCCTTCGTGGAACGCGACCGTCGTCTTGTCCGGGAAGCGGCACAGCGCGGTACGCAGTGCGCCGAGGGCCTTCGCCAGTTCCGGGTCGTCTGAGCAGGTGGCGCGGGTTTGGATGGTCGGACCGGACAGGCGGCGCATGCACTTGGTGAGGCCGTTTTCGCCGGGGAGCGCTGGTTGTGAACCGGCGCAGGTGGCCGTGTTGGACGCGCTGGCCGGTTGATTCGCGGCAGGTGTGTCGTCGCGGTTGGTGGCGAGGACGGCGGTCACGATTCCCGCGACGACGAGCACGGTCAGGGCGATCGCACCGATCACGAGGGGTTTGCGGGACTTCTTTTGCGGTTGCTGCCATCCGGGCGGCGGCATGGGTGGCCGTTGGGGCAAGCCGGGCCGCATGGGGCCGACTTGCCGGACTGGACCGGGCTGCTGCTGGACGGGCGGCCAGGATGCCGGTGCCGGGGTTGGCAGTGGTGCTGGTGCCGCCGGACGCTCGTCCACCGGCACGTGATGCAACCCGAACGCGACCGCCGTCTCCGGCTGGTCCTCAGTAGTAGGCACCACCCCGAGCGTCGACCCGACCAACGAGGCCAGCAACGGCATCCGGCTGGGCCCGCCGACCAGATAGACGCCACCGAGCCGATCCGGAGTGAGCCCGGCCCGCGCGATCGTCGCCGCGAGCATCTCGGCGCTGCGCAACAGATTCGGCCGCACCAACGCTTCCAGTTCGGCACGGGTGACGAGAACGTCGCCGAACGGATCCGGCATCGGCACCTCGGTGTGCGCGTGCCGGGAAAGGCTTTCCTTGGCGTCGCGGACGTCCTGGAGCAACACCCGCCGCAACCGTCGATCGCTGGTCGTCTGCGGCCGGAGAAGCCGCTGCCACTGCGCCGGATCCGCGTGCGACACCGACCGTCCGATATGGACCAGCAGGGCTTGGTCGATGTCCAGGCTGCCGAGATCCGGCAACCCGTCCTCCGCCAACACCGCGGTACCCGCGCCGACGACCGCGCAATCAAAGGTGCCCGCACCAAGGTCGTACACCGCGATCGGCCCGCTAGGCGCCCCCTGCTCGCGCAAGGTCGCGTAATGCGCCGCCGCCGCGACCGGCTCCGGCACCAGCCGCACCTGCCCGAACCCGGCTTTCCCCGCCGCCGCCCGAAGAGTCTGCTGCCGCTGCGCGCCCCACCCAGCCGGATGCGACACCCTCACTTCGTCCGGCACCCCGGAAAGCTGCCGCTCGGCCTCCTCGCCCATCCGCCGCAATACCGCGGCAAAGGCGTCGACCACCGGCACCGGCCGATCCCCGAGCAGCAACTCGCCGTCGTCAATGCGCCGCTTGGGATTCGGCTCGAACCGGCTGGGATCCAGCCGAGCCCGCCGCTCCGCGTCCTGCCCGACGACGAGCCGCCCGTCCTCCTCCGCGTAAACCGCGGAAGACATGGTGACCGACCCGTCGACCTCAATGGCCCGCGGGCCGCGTCCGAAGGCAGCCAAGACGCCAACCGTGCTGGAAGTACCGAAGTCGATCGACAGGACGTCCACGCAGTTCCCCTCCCCAAAACCCCACGGCATCGTCTCATGGGCAGGGATGACAGAAGCGGAGAGACCGTGCCGTCGACCAACATGCCTGGGAGACGCAAACAGCATCCGCCGGCTGCTTCCGGTCTCAGTAACCGCGAGCTACCCCGCGAAGAGCTCCGCCGGAAAACGCGTCTCCCGGTCCTCCTGAAGCCGCGTATAAAAGTCGTTCATCGCCACCGCCACCGCCGCATGACTCGCGACCACCTCAGCGATCGGCGAAGGCAACGCAAGCTCCCCAGCAGCCGCACGGCGCACCGCGGCCAGGCGGCTGGCTCGGTCCCAGGTCCCGCACACCTCGGTCACCAGCCAGTTCACCACATACATCGACCCATAAGCCCGGTCATGCTCCGCATTCAGCTCGGCGAACGCCAGCTCCTCCTCGGTCAAATCGAACCGGCGCGCGAATGCCAGGCCAAAATCAGTCAGCGCAAACCGATCGCCATCGGTCAGGAAATTCTCGAAGTGGTTGTCGAAGTGCAGGACCCCCTGCGCACGAAGGAACGAGAGCGTCTCGCCGACCTGTGCCGCAACACGTTCAGCCTGATCCAAATGACCTGGCAGCCAACGGTGCAAGTTAGTCGGGAAATACTCGCAGAACAGCACAACGCTCGACGAAGCGTCCCGCAGCTCCGTGAGCCTCCGGCGGACCGCGGAAGAACCGCCCCAGTACTCGACGTCCTCTTCCAACGGACGATCCGGCACCCGGCCCGAGAGAACCGGCAGTACTCGCCAATGGTGCAGCAACGGGAAATTCTCGCACTGACCGCTCAGGACCCAGCCGTTGGCCATCGCATGCAGCGCCAGCTCCCGCCAAGCCGAGCCCTCCGGCGAACCGAGGCCGTAATGGCAAAAGGCAGGCAGGCCATACAGATTGGCCGTGGAATGCGGATGCTGCCGTTCCAGCGCGGTAAGCGGCACCCGCTTCGCGAACACCGGTACCCCGTCGACGTCCAGCCGGGCACCGGTGCCGCCGATTCCCTCAGACACGACTTCAGCTGCCTCCAGCCGCTCGGTGAGCTGGCGGTCGCTCAGCAGCGAAAGCGCGGTGCTCGCCGCGGCGTGCTGCGAGATTCTCGAAGAAGAAGACCCCATAACACAAGACAATAGAGAAAAAGGGCGGCCCCCAAAGCTGGGAGCCGCCCTTTTTCGCTAGCTAATTCACTCGTTCTCGGACTCGCCGTTTTCCGCGGCGCCGATGCTCACCGGCGGGGCGTCGGGGACCGAGGACGGACGCTTCTCACCGCGGAAGGTGAAGTGCGCCTCGTCGTCGCGGTCCTCCGGGTTGCCGCTCCAGCCCTCGACGTCGACCACGATGATCTGACCCGCTTCGACCTCGCCGAAGAGGATCTTCTCCGACAGCTGGTCCTCGATCTCGCGCTGGATCGTGCGGCGCAGCGGCCGGGCGCCGAGCACCGGGTCGAAGCCGCGCTTGGCCAGCAGCGCCTTCGCCTTTTCGGTGAGCTCGATCTCCATGTCCTTGGCCTTGAGCTGCGTCTCGACCCGGCCGATCATCAGGTCCACCATCTGGATGATCTGTTCCTGGTTGAGCTGGTGGAAGACGATGATGTCGTCGATCCGGTTCAGGAACTCCGGGCGGAAATGCTTCTTCATTTCCTCGTTGACCTTCTGCTTCATCTTCTCGTAGCGGTTCGCCGTATCCGCTCCGGAGGAGAAGCCGAGGCTCACGGACTTCGAGATGTCCGAGGTGCCCAGGTTCGAGGTGAAGATCAGCACGGTGTTCTTGAAGTCGACCGTACGGCCCTGGCCGTCGGTGAGGCGGCCGTCTTCGAGCACCTGCAGGAGGGTGTTGTAGATCTCCTGGTGCGCCTTTTCGATCTCGTCGAAAAGCACCACCGAGAACGGCTTGCGCCGCACCTTCTCGGTCAGCTGCCCGCCCTCTTCGTAACCGACGTAGCCCGGAGGGGCGCCGAACAGCCGCGAAGCGGTGTAGCGGTCGTGGAACTCGCCCATGTCGATCTGGATGAGCGCGTCGTCCTCGCCGAACAGGAACGCCGCCAGCGCCTTCGACAGCTCCGTCTTACCGACACCGGACGGGCCGGCGAAGATGAACGAACCGGACGGGCGCTTCGGGTCCTTCAGACCCGCACGCGTACGGCGGATCGCCTGGGAGACGGCCTTGACCGCGTCCTCCTGGCCGATGATGCGCTTGTGGAGCTCGTCCTCCATGCGCAGCAGCCGGGTGGTCTCCTCCTCGGTGAGCTTGAACACCGGGATGCCGGTCCAGTTGGCCAGCACCTCCGCGATCTGCTCGTCGTCCACCTCGGCGACGACGTCGAGGTCGCCGTCCTTCCACTGCTTCTCGCGCTCGCCCTTCTGGCCGAGGAGCTGCTTCTCCTCGTCGCGAAGGCGCGCGGCCCGCTCGAAGTCCTGCGCGTCGATCGCGGACTCCTTGTCCCGGCGGACGTCGGCGATCTTCTCGTCGAACTCGCGCAGGTCCGGCGGCGCGGTCATCCGGCGGATGCGCATCCGGGCGCCGGCCTCGTCGATCAGGTCGATCGCCTTGTCCGGCAGGAACCGGTCGTTGATGTAGCGGTCGGCCAGCGTGGCGGCCGCGACCAGCGCCGAGTCGGTGATCGAGACGCGGTGGTGCGCCTCGTACCGGTCGCGCAGGCCCTTCAGGATCTCGATCGTGTGCTCGAGCGACGGCTCGCCCACCTGGATCGGCTGGAAGCGGCGCTCCAGCGCGGCGTCCTTCTCGATGTACTTGCGGTACTCCTCGAGCGTGGTCGCGCCGATCGTCTGCAGTTCGCCGCGGGCCAGCATCGGCTTCAGGATCGACGCCGCGTCGATCGCGCCCTCGGCCGCGCCCGCGCCGACGAGCGTGTGCAGCTCGTCGATGAACAGGATGATGTCGCCGCGGGTCTTGATCTCCTTGAGCACCTTCTTCAGGCGCTCTTCGAAGTCACCGCGGTACCGCGAGCCCGCGACCAGCGAGCCGAGGTCGAGGGTGTAGAGCTGCTTGTCCTTGAGCGTCTCGGGCACCTCGCCCTTGACGATGCTCTGCGCCAGCCCCTCGACGACGGCGGTCTTGCCGACGCCCGGCTCGCCGATGAGCACCGGGTTGTTCTTGGTGCGCCGCGACAGCACCTGCATGACCCGCTCGATCTCCTTGCCGCGCCCGATGACCGGGTCGAGCTTGCCCTCGCGGGCGAGCACGGTCATGTTGCGGCCGAACTGGTCGAGCACCAGCGAGGAGGACGGCGTGCCCTCGCCGCGGCCGGAGCCGCTCTCGGTGGACTTCTCGCCGGTCTGGTAGCCCGACAGGAGCTGCAGCACCTGCTGGCGGACCCGGTTGAGGTCCGCGCCCAGCTTCACGAGCACCTGGGCGGCGACGCCCTCGCCCTCGCGGATCAGGCCGAGCAGGATGTGCTCCGTGCCGATGTAGTTGTGGCCGAGCTGCAGCGCCTCGCGCAGCGACAGCTCAAGCACCTTCTTCGCCCGCGGCGTGAACGGGATGTGCCCGCTCGGCGCCTGCTGGCCCTGGCCGATGATCTCCTCGACCTGCTGGCGCACGCCCTCGAGGGCGATGCCCAGCGACTCCAGCGCCTTGGCGGCGACACCCTCACCCTCGTGGATCAGACCCAGGAGGATGTGCTCGGTGCCGATGTAGTTGTGGTTGAGCATCCGGGCCTCTTCTTGGGCCAGGACGACCACCCGCCTCGCGCGGTCGGTGAACCTCTCAAACATGCGCACTCCCTCGACTGCTGCGTCGGCGGCCCGTAACCTCCGTGGATCGCGTCCACGGCGGACAGCACCGTGAGACCACTCTAGTAGCCAAGCGGTCGCGCTTGCGTACCACTACGGCTTCCGGCGGCCCGTTCGCACCCGGACGGCGACCCGGTCGGTCACCGCTGCTCATCCGGTTGCGCTGCACCTTTACTCCCTCTCGAACGTACGGGACCGGATCAGGATTCCGCCCGGGCACCCCTGTCCGCTCAGCGCGAACACCCCCGCGCGTCCGGGTGGTCTCAGTCCGTGGCCACCCGATTGGCGCAATCCTCTCTCGTATGTAAGGTTAGGCACGCCTAATCAAGATCAGGACGGGGGTGAGCCGGGTGAACCCGCAGCGCTCGCGCGACGACGCCCGCGAGATCGGCGACGGGCTCGCGTCCTCCCTGCTGCGCGCCAGCGCCCGGCACGACCTGCGCCGCGATGTCCCCGAGGACTGGTTTCGCTGCGCTGACCTCCTGGAACAGCCCGCGCTGTTCGTCGCGTGGCGCTCCCGGCTGAGCGACTGGCTCCTCGACCGGCACGGCATCGCACCGGCGCGGACCGCAGCCAGCTACGTGATGTCTTGGTACCTGTACGTCCCCGCGTACGTGGGCGCGTTGCTGCTGCACCACGAGCGTCGCGTGCCGTCGCTGAAGCCGGAGCAGCTCGCGTTCGGCCTCGGCCCCGACCGGCCGCATCCTGAGGGCATGGCCGTCCTCAGCGACGCTTTCTACTGTCTGCCGACAGACCCGGGCAGCGTCCGCCCAGAGGCCACCGTCGTGCGCGATGAACGCGCGCTGGCCGCGGTGCTGCGCGCGCAGTTCGTCGGCCACGCTGCCCGCTTCGTCCGCGCCTACGCCCCTGGCACCCGGCTCGGCCGCCGCATGCTCTGGGCGGCCGCCACAGACGCGCTGGACGGCGCGCTGTGGCGGGTGGGCAAACAAGGCGGGACAGCCGAGGCCGAAGGCGCTGGCGTCGCGGACGCCGCACTGGTGCTCGACGCGCAGTACAGCCCGCTGACCTCGGCGTCCACCTTGCGCATGGGGATCAACGAGGACGGACGCCGGGCTTGGGAGCGCCGTCGGGAGAGCTGCTGCTTCTCCTATCTCCTGCCCGGGGAAGCGGAGTGCGAAAGCTGTCCGCGAACCTGCCCTCGTTGATCTCCATCGAGTGAAATATCAGGCGTACGGGTCCCGGCCCGTCGCGCCGAGCGCCCGGTGCAGCACCGGCGCGGTTTCCGGCACCGCGACTTCGGGTCCGAAAACGCCGCCCTTGCGAGCCTCCTCGCCCATTCCGGCTGCGAACGCGAGAACCACTTCAGCCGCTTCGTCCGAACAGTTCAGCTCGGTGCCGCTCGCCCGCGTGAGATCCCAGGCGTGCACGACGAATTCGCCGAGCACCATGTCTCCGACGACCGCGGCGGGCAGTTCGGATCCGCCGAAGGTGATGGTGCCGGTCCACGCCTCCGGCGGAGTGAGCGCGGCGACAACGTGGTCGGTCAACGCTTCGAGCGCCTTCGGCCAATCGTCGCCGACGAGCGAGGCTTCGGCTTCGCTCGGCGCGGGCGGTTCGTAAGGCTCGTGCCGGATAGCGGCGGCGAGCCACGGGCCCCAGTAGAAAAGGTGGTTGAGAAGGCCGCGAACGTCGTAGTCCGCGCATGCGGTGGGCGCGGTCAGCGAAGGGGCGGCAGCCGCGACGCGCCGCAGTTCGGCGGCGGACGGGGCGAGCAGTCCGGAGTGATTCGACATGCGCCCGAGCCAACCACGCTGGTGCGGCGGCCGTCTTGAAATTACGCGACGCACTAGCGTTTCAGCCATGCGGCGGATCCCGAGCGGCATCCTGAACGAGCGGACGGCTCGCACCAAGTTCACCATCACCCGGCATCCGCCCGCCCCGGAACTGCGCGATTTCGTGGAACACCACTGGATACTGCGCTGGGACCTGACCGAACCCCATGAACAGCACGTGCTTCCGAATCTGTCGGTACACGTGACGTTCTTCCCCGGCGCGTGCGGCGTTTACGGTCCGGCGCACCGGCTTTTCACGCATCGGCTCAGCGGACGCGTGCACGGGATCGGGGCCAGGATCCGGCCCGGCTGTTTCCGCCCGTTCCTCGACGCCCCGGTGCGCACCCTCGCCGATCGCGCGGAGGACGTGGCCGCGATCTTCGGGCGCGCCGCCGCGGTCGCTGAAAAAGCCGTCCGGAATGCGGAAACGGACGCGGAAATGATCACTGCAATCGACAACTTGCTGATCGCACGCCCTCGCCCCATTCTCCCGGGCGCCCGGGTCGCCGCCGAGGCGGTGGAAACAATCGCCGCGGATCCCGAGATCACCAGGGTCGCGGAACTGGCGGCGGCACTCGGGCTGTCGGTCCGGGCAGTGCAGCGGTTGTTCGCCGAGCACGTCGGAACAACGCCGAAGTGGGCGATCCGGATTTATCGCCTGAACGAAGCCGCCCGGTTACTGGCCGCACCGGCCGCTCCGGATTACGCGGATCTGGCGACTCGGCTGGGCTATAGCGACCAACCTCACTTCATCCGCGATTTCCGCGCGGTGACCGGAGCCCCTCCCGCGGAGTACGCCCGTTCCGCCCGCCGGCTGATCTCGTGCACGCCGGACGGCGCAAAGCCGGGAAACTAATACCGAACGCCAAACGGCCGCCGGGAATGTTCCCGACGGCCGTTTGGCGTGCAGAGTGCGAAGACCCCCGTCTCCGCCGCGGTGCGTTCTCCCGGTTCGCTAACCGGAGGACCGCATCCGCGAGTTCCGGAAATGCCCGGTCAGTTCTTCTTGTGGTAAGCCTCGACGACCTCCGACGGGATGCGCCCGCGGTCGGAAACCTGGAAACCGTTCTTGCGGGCCCACGCGCGAATCGCCTGGTTCTGCTCGCGGTCGACCGCGGCCGGGCGGGCCGGGGACTTGCCGCCCGCGACCGGACGCAGCGGCGCGCGCTTGCGGCCGCCGGCACGGCGGGCGTGCTCGACATACTGCGCCAGCGCGTCCCGCAACTCCTCGGCGTTTTCGCCCGACAGGTCGATCTGGTAGCTCACACCGTCCAAACCGAACTCAACGGTCTCTTCCGCCTCACTGCCGTCGAGGTCGTCGACCAGAGAGACAAGCACCTTCTGTGCCATCTGATTCCTCCTGCGGGGCTTACCCGAATGATCTGGCTACATGATCTGGTTTCGGGGCAAGCCCCGAGCTACAGAAGTCTTTGACACCCATATTAATACCCGCTTGTCCGGCCGTAGGCAAATCCGCATTGAGGAAATCTCGACCGGTGCGGCGAACGGTGTCCTATTCAGGTCGCACGAGCGGGAAGAGGATCGTCTCCCGGATACCGAGCCCGGTCAGAGCCATGAGCAGCCGGTCGATCCCCATTCCGACCCCGCCGCTCGGCGGCATTCCGTACTCGAGCGCGCGGAGGAAATCCTCGTCGAGACGCATCGCCTCGCTATCCCCGGCGGCCCCGAGCCGCGCCTGTTCGGTGAGCCGCTGCCGTTCCACCACCGGATCCACCAGCTCGGAGTATCCGGTCGCGAGTTCGAAACCGCGCACGTACAGGTCCCACTTCTCGGCCACCCCCTCGCGGCTGCGGTGCTGCCGGGTGAGCGGCGAGGTCTCGAGCGGGAAATCCCGGACAAATGTGGGCGCGTGCAGTCCGTCGCCGACGAGATGTTCCCACAGTTCTTCGACAAGTTTGCCGTGCGCTAGCTTGGGATCCACCTCGATCTCGCGCGCGGCGGCGATCTTGTGCAGTGCTTCGGCGGGAGTATCCGGCGTCACTTCCTCGCCGAGTGCTTCCGAGAGCGACTCGTACATGCCGAGTGTCGTCCATTCGCCGGAAAGGTCGTACTCGGTTCCGTCGGCGAGAGTGACGACCTGGGTGCCGAGCACGTTCTCCGCGGCCTCCTGGATGAGTTCGCGGGTCATCACGGCATTCGTGTCGTAAGTGGCGTACGCCTCGTAGTACTCGAGCATCGCGAACTCCGGCGAGTGCGAGGAGTCGCTGCCCTCGTTACGGAAGTTCCGGTTGATCTCGAAAACCTTCTCGATCCCGCCGACCACGCAGCGCTTGAGGTACAGCTCCGGCGCGATGCGCAGGAACAGCTCGAGGTCGAAGGCGTTGGAATGCGTGACGAACGGCCGGGCCGCGGCACCGCCGTGCAGCGTCTGCAGCATCGGCGTCTCGACCTCGGTGAATCCCCGGCCGTGGAACGACTCCCGCAGCGAACGCATCACGCCGGCACGCGTGCGCACCACGTCGCGCGCCTTCGGCCGCATAATCAGATCGACATAACGCTGGCGGATTCGCGTTTCCTCGGCCAGCTCCTTGAACGCCACCGGCAGCGGGCGCAGCGACTTCGCCGCGATCTGCCAGTGCTCGGCCAGTACGGAAAGCTCGCCGCGCTTCGAGGTGATCACCTCGCCGTGCACGAATACGTGGTCGCCGAGATCGACATCGGACTTCCACGAAGCGAGAGACTCGGGCCCGACCTGCGCGAGGCTCAGCATCGCCTGCAGTTCTGTGCCGTCGCCCTCACGAAGAGTGGCGAAACACAGTTTGCCCGTATTGCGGAGAAACATGACGCGACCGGTGACGCCGACCGACTGACCGGTGCTGGTGTCGGCTTCGAGACCGGAATGTTCGGCACGGATCTGCGCGAGAGTGTGCGTACGCGGAACCTCTACCGGGTAAGGATCGGCGCCCTCCGCGATTATCCGGTCGCGCTTGTCCCGGCGCACCCGCATCTGTTCGGGCAGGTCGTCATCGGGCAGTGCGTCGGACGCGGGGAATTCGGTCATGGCCATAGCGTACGAACACGCTGGTGAACCGCGTCAACCGGATTCCCCTTCCGGGGCACTCACGGTATTAGGGTGGTTACTCGTGAGCGATCCCGGCACTGATGCGGAACTGCACGCCCGGCGGGCTTCTTCGTTCGGGGACCAGGCGAGCGCCTATGCCCGGCACCGGCCGGACTATCCTCGAGCGGCACTCGAATGGGGTATGTCCGGAGCGAACCGGCCGGTCCGCGACGTGCTGGACCTCGCGGCGGGCACCGGAAAACTCACCGAGGGACTCGTCGATCTCGGCCGCGCGGTGACCGCGGTGGAACCCGATCCGGGCATGCTCGCCGAACTGTCCTGGCGGCTGCCCGACGTTCCGGCGCTGCTCGGCAAGGCCGAGGACATCCCGCTGCCGGACGAATCGGCCGACGCGGTGTTCGTCGGCCAGGCCATGCACTGGTTCGATTTGGCGGCGGCGTTCGCGCAGATCCGCCGGGTCTTGCGGCCTGGCGGGGCCATGGTGGCGCTGTGGAATCACGAAGACGAATCCGTGCCGTGGGTGCGCGAATTCGCCCGGCTGATCCGGACCGACATCAACCGGGGGTTCGCCGACTCCGGGCAAACGCTGCGCGCGGACGGCTTCGGCCCGTTTGAACAGGACCGGTTCGCCCACACGCACCGGCGCTCGATCGACTCGCTGCTGGCGACCGTGGGCACGCATTCGCATCTGCTGATCGCGTCCGCCGACGAGCGCGACCGACTGCTCGCGGAAGCAAGGGCGTACCTGGAAACTGTTCCGGAGGCCGGAACGGGCGAATTCGATTACCCGCTGGTCACCACGGTTCTGCGGGCTCGCCGGCGCTGAAGCGGCGACCGAAATCACCACCTCGGCGGGTCCGTCCGGTGCTAATTTCGGAGGTGGCGGTGTTCCGCCCCGGACGAGCGCGTCGTACCCGGTGACGACAAGACGGCGCAGTGCACGCATCCGTCACTGCGAAAGGTTCTTGATCATGGCCTGGCTCGTTCTTGTCGTTTCCGGATTTCTCGAAACCGTGTGGGCCGCGGCGCTCGGCGCCTCGAAAGGCTTCAGCAAGCTCTGGCCGAGCGTGCTGTTCGGCGGCGCGCTGCTGCTCAGCATGTCCGGTCTCGCGTATTCCTTGCGCGAAATTCCGCTCGGCACCGGCTATGCGGTGTGGGTCGGCATCGGCGCGGTGGGGACCGCGGTGTACGGGATCGTCGCGATGAACGATCCGCTCACCGTCGGCCGGATCACCTGCCTCGTGCTGATTGTCGCCGGGGTCGTCGGGCTGAAACTGTTCCACTGATCTTCATCCGAGCGCGATCTCCAGCCCGCGCAGCCGCTCCGGCGCGGAAATCACGTCGATCCCGGTAATCAGGTCGCCGTCGAAAACGAACTTGAGGACGACGGCCAGCCGGCCGCGCGGGGCGAGCACCAGGCCGGGACCGCCGTCGACCAACGCGACCTGCGTACTGCGCGCGACTTCCGAAGCAAGCAGCGCGCCCTTGCTGACCGCTCGGACACCGCGCAGCACCACTGGTGCCGCGCCGGTGTCCGAGTGCAGCACGACGTCTGGATCGAGCACTTTCAACAGTCCTGCAAAGTCTCCCTCACGAGCAGCGGCCAAATAAGCCTCGACAGCCCCGCGTCGCTTGCTCGCATCGGCTGGCCCGGCTTCTCCGCCGCGAACCCGGCGACGGGCCCGGCTGGCCAACTGCCGGACCGCCGCCGGACTGCGGTCCAGGATCTGCGCGATGTCCTCGAAGGGCACGGCGAACAGGTCGTGCAGCACGAAGGCGATCCGCTCGGCCGGGCCGAGAACGTCGAGCACCACCAGCATCGCCAGCCCGACGGAGTCGGCCAGCTGGGCTTCTTCGGCGAGGTCCGCGCCGTCGTCGCCGCGGTCGAGCGGGAACGCGTCCAGCGAGTCCTCACGGCGGTGTTCGCGCGTGCGCAACAGGTTCAGGCACACCCGCGCCACCACAGTCGTGAGCCAGGCGGGCAGATTCCGCACTTCGGAAATGTCCGCGCCGTCCGCGCGCAGCCAAGCTTCCTGCACCGCGTCGTCGGCCTCGGCCAGCGAGCCGAGCATGCGGTAAGCGACCCCGCGCAGCCGCGGCCGCTGCTCCTCGAATTGGGCCGCGAGCAGGTCTCGAACGTCCACCTGTCACCCCTCCCCGCCCCACCGCCGCCCTCAACGGAGCGGCCGGAGGCCGCGCTGTCACATTCCTGTCACGGGCGGGTTCATCCCAGTAGGACACCCCCAGTGCCCGACCAGCGGCACTTTACCCGGAAGGAATTGTCATGACGACGATCTTGGTCACCGGCGGCACCGGAACCCTCGGCAAGCTGGTCGTTCCCGCGCTCGGCGACGCGAAGGTGCGCGTCCTCAGCCGGAACGCGAACGGCCCCGACCGGTTCGCCTGCGACCTGATGACCGGCGAGGGCCTTGCCCCCGCGGTCGACGGCACCGACGTGGTCGTGCACCTGGCAGGCGGCCCGAAGGGCGACGACGTGGCGACGGCGAATCTCGTCCGGGCTGCCGAACGCGCCGGAGTCGGCCACCTGGTCTTCATTTCGGTGATCGCCGCGGACGCGGTGCCGCTCGGCTATTTCCGCCGCAAGCACGAAGCCGAAAAACTCGTCGCCGCGTCGGAAGTGCCCTCGACCATCCTGCGCGCGGCCCAGTTCCACGGCTTCTGCCTCAATGCCGTGCAGGCAGTGGCGAAACTGCCGATCGTGCCGGTGCCCGGGGTCAATTTCCAGCCGGTCGACGTCCGGGAAGTGGCCGAGCGGATCGCGCGGCTGGCGCTCGGCGAACCGGCCGGGCGGGTACGGGATCTGGCTGGCCCCAAGGTGTACGGCATGGGCGAGCTGGTCGACAAGTATGTGCGGGCTCGCGGACGGCGCCGGGCGAAAATGCCGATGCGGATTCCCGGTGCCGCCGGAAAGGTCTATCGCGCGAACGGCAATCTCAACCTCGACGCGGACACCGGCACCCGCACTTTCGAGGATTACCTCGCCGAGCAGTTCGGCTAACGCACATTCCGTTCGTACACCAGCCGCAGGCCGAGCAGCGTCAGGTCCGGCACGTGCTCCTTGATCGTCTCGGATTCGCCCAGCACCAACGGGGCGAGCCCGCCGGTGGCGATCACCGTGACCGGATCCGAGCTGTCGGCTTGCAGTTCCCGCACGATCCGCCGCACGAGCCCGTCGACCTGGCCCGCGAAGCCGTACAGAATGCCGGACTGCAGGCATTCCACGGTGTTCTTCCCGATCACCGAACGCGGCGGGACGAGTTCCACCTTCCGCAGCGCGGCCGCGCGGGCGGCGAGCGCGTCCACCGAGATCTCGATGCCCGGGGCGAACGCCCCGCCGAGGAATTCGCCCCGGGCCGAGATCGCGTCGACATTCGTAGACGTTCCGAAATCGACCACCACGCACGCGGTGGCGTGCAAATGGTGCGCGGCAAGGGTGTTC
The DNA here is from genome assembly GCF_042647905.1 of Amycolatopsis halotolerans. Lineage (NCBI taxonomy): Bacteria > Bacillati > Actinomycetota > Actinomycetes > Pseudonocardiales > Pseudonocardiaceae > Amycolatopsis > Amycolatopsis halotolerans. The sequence continues at coordinate 397,067 of NZ_JBHRWI010000020.1, read as the reverse complement.
ACGAGCCGGTCCGCGCCGACTTCCTTCGGATTGTCCACCAGCAGCGCGACCCCGGTGCGCACGCCGGGCTCGACCACGACCTTCGGCACCCGCGCGTAATAGCGGCCGAGCATCACCCGCAATTCGCGCAGCACCGCGGGCACTGTGGACAGTGCGCTGATTCCGGTGACCGCGTCGGCGTGCGGGCCGAGCAGGCCGCGCACGGTGAGCGCGAGTTCGTCCGCGGTCATCCGCGCGTCGGTGCGCATCCGCCAGTCACCGACCAGCTCGGCGCCCTCGTAGAGGCCGAGCACGATGTTGGTGTTGCCGACGTCGACAGTGAGCAGCAACGAGGTCTTCCTTACTGCGGCTCGCGACCGCCGGTACAGGTCAGTTTTCGGCGTGCAGCAACGCGTCGAGCCGGCGCGCGTCCGCGGTTTCGGCCACCGGGAAGGTCATCGTGTCCTCTTCGGGCAGCGTGACCGTGCCGCTCAGCAGACCCGATCCGTCCGGCGCGTGCGCCGGGTCGTCCCCGCGCTCGACGATCCGGTTGTAATCGTCCACAAAGATCACTCGCGGCCGGTACGCACGCGCCTCGGCGTCGTCCATCTGCCCGTAGGCGATCAGGATCACCAGGTCGCCCGGGTGCACCAGATGCGCGGCGGCTCCGTTGATGCCGAGCACGCCGCTGCCGCGCTCGCCGGTGATGACGTAGGTCTCCAGCCGCGCGCCGTTCGTGACGTCCACAATGGACACCTGCTCGCCCTCGAGCAGATCGGCGGCCTCCATGAGGTCCTCGTCGACCGTCACCGAACCCACGTAGTGCAGGTCGGCCTGGGTCACCGTGGCCCGGTGGATCTTCGATTTCAGCATCGTGCGATACATCGTGGACTCTCCCTATTCCCCTGCGTCCGGATCCCCGCTCGGATGTTCCACGGCTGTTCCGAGCAGCACTCCCGCGTTGTCGATCAGCCGGGTACTCCCCACCCGGGCCGCGACCAGCAACCGCGCCTCTCCGTCGACGGGCGCCGGCCCCAGATCGGTTCCCCTCAATTCCAGGTAATCCACTTCCACCTGGGGACGGGCCGCGAGCGTCTTCCGCGCCATGTCCAGCACGGCCTCCGCCCCGTCCCGCCCGACGTGCGCCCCGGCCGACAAAGCGGCCGACAGCACCACGGCGTCTTCCCGTTGTTCCGGCGTCAGGTAGACGTTGCGCGAGGACAGCGCGAGGCCGTCCCGCTCCCGGACCGTCGGCACCCCGATGATCCGGGTGCCGATGTTCAGGTCCGCCACCATCCGCTTGATCAGCACCAGCTGCTGGTAGTCCTTCTCCCCGAAGAACGCGTAGTCCGGGCGGACCACGTTGAGCAGCTTCGCGACGATCGTGAGCATCCCGGAGAAATGCCCTGGCCGGACCGCGCCCTCGAGTTCGTCGCCGAGCGGTCCAGGATGCAGCGTGACCGCCGCGTTTTCGTCGAACATGTCCGAGGCCTTCGGCGTGAAGGCCAGCTCGACCCCCGCTTCGGACAGCGTCGCCAGGTCGGCTTCAAGCTGCCGCGGGTACGCCTCGAAGTCCTCGCCCTCGCCGAACTGCAACGGGTTCACGAAGATCGACGCGGCGACGACAGTGTTCGGCAGCCGCTTCGCACGGCGCAGCAGTTCGCGGTGCCCGTCGTGCAGCGCGCCCATGGTGGGCACGAGCGCGACCTTCCGGCCGACGCTGCGCAGCGCCTGGCTCACCTTGCTGATGTGCTCCGGCGGCTGGAACGTGTTGAGCGTTCCGCGCTGGAATTTCGGTGTCGTCACGGGGTCTGTCCTTCAGCGGGGTCGGCGAGAAGATCGGTCAGTTCGCCCGCGGCCGCGGGGTCGAGCAGGCCCGCTGCGCGGGACCGTTCGGCGGTGCGCCGGGCCAGCGCCCGGTAGGCCGGGGCGATCTGCGGCGCCCGGTCCGTGAGCACGTCGAGGTGCTTGCGGACGGTGCCGAGATCACCACGCGGAACCGGTCCGGTGAGGGCGCGGTCCCCGTGGCGGAGAACATTGTCCAATGCCGCCGAAAGCAGCGGTGCGACGAGTCGTTCCGGATGCCCGATTCCGGCGTCGCGCAGGGTTTCGGTGCAGTCGGCGACCAGTGTCATCAGGTGATTCGCGCCGTGCGCCAGCGCCGCGTGATACAGCGCCCGCGCGGATTCGGGGACCCGCACCGGCTCGGCACCCATCTCGACCGCGAGCGCCTCGCCGACATTCCACGCCGCGTCATCGTCCGGCGCCGCAGTGACGCCGATGCTCGCCGCGACAAGGCGTTCGAGGTCTTCCTCGCGGCCGGTGAAGGTGAGCACCGGATGCAGCGCGAGCGGCAGCGCACCGGCTTCCGCGACCGGGGCCAGCACGTCGATGCCGTGCGCGCCCGAGGTGTGCACCACGATCTGGCCCGCGCGAACGGAATTCGTAGCGACCAGACCACGGACGGTGCCCGCGAGCGCGTCGTCCGGCAACGCGAGCAGGACGAGATCGGCTCTCCGCACGACCTCGTCGGGCGGCAGCAACGGGACATCGGGCAGCAGCCGCTCCGCGCGGTTCAGCGAAGCGGCGGACAGCCCCGACGCGGCGACGACGGTGTGGCCAGCCCTGGCCAATGCCGCACCGAGGACACTGCCCACGCGGCCGGCGGAAACGACGCCCACGGCAAGGCGGGCCGGTCGGTTCATGGCGTGCGCCTGTGGACGCTCATGGCTCGAAACTCCTCATGTTCGTTCCAGTCCCGCTCTTTCGTCGCGGGTACCAGACGACGGCGCGAGAGTAGCCCCGCCCCGGCCGGATCAAGGTGCCCGGGTGACCAGCTTCACCCGGGGCGGCCAATCGCGCCCGTACCTTATTGGCAGTCGGCTTCTGACGGTCGCCAGGTGCCCGAATCCCCCGGTGGAACGCCATTTTTGGCACGGTAGAGCTACCCCGAACGGGGAATGTTCACCGACTGTCGCGATTGTTCGCCAATCGCACCGCATCCGCGCGGGCGTCCCGCAGTGCCTGCAACAACTCTTCCTGCCGCTGCCGGTCCTGCTCAGTGCGCAACCGAGTACGCCGAAGGAATGCGAGCTCCGTCACGCTCGCCTGATACCGCCCCACAGCCCGCGCCGCCGCCCGACCGGACTGCTTGCGCGCCTGCTTACGCCATTCGCGCCGCCCAGGGAGACTGGCAAGCAGGTCGATCTCCGACGGGGCGATCCACCGTGCAGCCGCCATCTTCGGCAACGCGGCGGCGACGATCCGCTGTTCTCTCCGCCGCTGCAACACGATCACGTAGATCGCGGCGATCAGCAGCGGCAAAATCACCAGGAAATACAGCGTGAGGAACGACTTCCCGCCGTTGAGCGTGGCAGCGGCGTTCCACAGCGCGTGCAGGAAGACGCCAGCGAGGTACCCGGCCAGCGGCGCAAGAATCCGAACCCACCGCTGCGCATACCGCGCGGCGATGCCGAACCCGATGCCGGTCATAGCGGTGAACAACGGATGCGTGAACGGCGAAAGCACGCCCCGCACGAGGAAAGCGGCGAGCACACCCGAGCTGGTGCCGTTGCCGAAGCCGTAGTCAGCGAAGGCACGGCCGAAGTAATAGATGTTCTCGGTGAAGGCAAACCCAGCAGCCGCGAACCCCGCGTAGACGACGCCGTCGACGATCCCGTCGAATTCCTCGTTGCGCCGCCAGAAGATCAACAGGACGAAGACGCCCTTCGCGGCCTCCTCGACCAGCGGCGCGGAGACGAGCGCACTGACCTTGCTGCCGTTACCGCCGCCAAGAAGCAGATCACCGAACGCCTCGGCCCCGGTATTGATCAGCAGCGCGGTAACCGTGGCAATGCAAGCGCCCCAAGCGAAAGCGATCAGAAGCAACTTCGCCGGCTCAGGCTCCCACCGATCAACCCAAAGCAACCCGGCGACCACCACCCCCACCGGGAGCAACGCGGCGACAACGCCAATCGCGACCGCCAGCCACCCCACGCGCGCAGTGGCGAGCCCGAAAAGAAAAAGCCCGCACAACGCCACGACGATCAGCCCGAGCACCGGAAGGAGCACGGTGACATGCCGCGAACGAGATGCCGCAGGCGCAGAGCCCGGCGACGTGGCAGGGAGAGTGCCGTTCACGAGCGGTCACCATACGCAGGAGGTACCGGGGACGCTGGTTGGACGTACCGGGTTCAGCCCTATGCGCGACGCCGCTGTGACACACATCCCTGACACACCAGTCTCGTCCGTGAGGGGAACCCTCACGGACTCAGAGTCCCTCAGGGTTCCCCTCACGACCCGCCGCAGCCCGTGAGGGACCCCTTCACAGCCTCAGATTCCCTCAAGGAGCCCTTCACAGCCCACCCGCTTCGCTCGCCGCCGCCGCGATGCGCCCCAATGTGGCATTCGGTGCATCCCACGCACCCAATGCGGCATTCGGTGCGTCACATGCACCCAACGCCACATTGGGGCGCTAACCCCGCCGCAAACCCCACGCAACCAACCACCCAAGCCGCGCTCACCCACCGCCCAACCGCAGCCGGTACACCCAACCAGCGAGGCACCCACACCACCCCCGCACCCCGATACGAAGCCAAAAACGCGGCGCGGGGGTGCTTGTCAAGGCATCTTTCCCGCCTTGACAAGCACCCCCGCGCCGTCGTCACAATCAGCTTCGGGGTGCCCCACGCAACCACCGCGGCAATGTCGCCCCCAGGCGACGAGCCAAAAGAAGAATCAATCCTCAGCCCGACGCCGCCGCCGAGGACTCCCCTCAGTCTTCCCATTAGCCGCAAGCAATTCCGTCACAGACCGCCCAGACGCGTGGTGCCCAGTGTCCGCGGCCCGCCGCCCATGCGCAGCCTCTTCGCTCTCCTCAGCAGCAGAAGCCTCCCAAGCAGGAGGCTCGCCCTCCGGCCGCCGCCGACGCCCCCCAGAAGCCACTGGAGCAGCCTCAGCCTCCGGCCGACGCCGCCGCCCTCCAGACCCGCTGCCGACCGAACTCCGAACCGACTCCGGCAAAGTCGGGTTAACCGCATCCGCCCCCGGAGCCCCATGCCGCCCAGTAGGCGTGTCCTCAGCCAACGGCGACAAATCCGACCGGGAGAACTGCTCCAGCCGAGACGGAGCACGAGTCTGCGGCTCAGCCGCGGTCTCCTTCTCCACCACCGGTTTCTCCACCTTCTTCGGGGCAGCCTCAGCACGCCGGTGCGCGACCGGCTCAGCAGGCCGGGAAATCGCAGTCCGCTCAGCAGGTTCCGGCCGCTCCTCCGGCCGCTGCGGAGCAGGCCGAGCCGCCAGCCGAGGCACCGGCCGCTCCTCCTTGACCGGCGGTTCCGGCTTGCTCACCGGCGCGACAGTCCGAGTCGGCTGCGCCTCGGCGACCGGCCGACGAGCAGGCTCCGGCGCATCATTCTGCGGCCGGGCAGCCCGCGGCCCCTGTCCGAACGAACCACGGGCCCGCTCAGCCTCCCGCGGCAACGGCTCAGTCACATTCCGCTGCCCACGCTCAGGAACGTCCTGCTCAAACGCTTCCGGAAGCACATGCGAACCAGACTCGCCAGCCGAACGACGCTCAGCCTCGTACGGCTCCGGCGCACGATCCGCACGCGGCTTCGGCGCACCCCCACGAGGGCCAGCCTCCGGCGCACCACCGCGAGCGGGCGGCCGCTCAGCATGCGCTTCCGGCGCACCATTTCGCGGCTCACGCGCGGCGAACGCGTCCGCCACACTCGCCCGCCCCTCATGCGGCCCCGCGTCGCCACGGCCGCCACGAGGCACGAACGCCTCCGCCAGGCTGGCCCGAGAATCGCGACCACCGCGCGGAGCCGGGCTCTCCGATTCGACGTCGTCCTCGAACGGCTCCGGCTCGGCGGGCGGTTCCGGACGCTTCGGCTTCAACCGCGGCATCTGCTGGGTACGCAGCTGGGTCGACCGGTCGCCATTCGGACCGGAACCGTTCAATCCAGCGCTGATCGAGCCGTTCGCGCCGGAAGTCCCATTGGCGCCATTGGTCTTCGCGGCCCCATTGGCGCCGCCGTTCACCGGCGGACGGCGACGCTCCGCGGGCGTCGCGTCGAGCACCCGGTCCATGAATTCGGTCGGCCGCTCCGGAACATCGACCACCTGCTTTTTCGGAGCGAGCAGCTGAGCCGGTTTCTTGCCATTGCCGTTCTTGGTCTCAGAACCAGCGGAAACGAGGCGCTGCTCGTCGTTCAACGAGCGCATCCGAGTCGCCTGCGCGGTGAGCGCGACGCGTTCCAGCAGCACCTCTCCGCCGAACAGCGAATGCAGACTTTCGCGCAGCGCAGCCACTTCGGCACGCAGCGCATCCAATTCTTCTCGTGACTGTGCCTGCGCGGCCTCGCGCGTTTCCGTCTCGAGTTCGAGCTCGTACTCCCGCCGGGCCGCGATTTCGCGTTCCAGCTCCAGTTCGTACACCGCCTGCGCCTCGGCGACCGCGTCCTCGCTGTGCGCCGCGTTCTTGCGGGCGCGAACAGCGAGGAAGGCGCCGATCAGGGCAGCCCAGAGCGCCGCGACGATCCCGAGCCGGAGGTACCGGAGGTCGTCGCTCAGCACCAAAACCACGGTGGCGCCGACGGCGAGGAGCAATCCGGCGACAAGCCACGGCCCGCCAGCGCGGCGGCCATGCGAGTCGTCACCCACGCCAGTCATGCCTGACACCGTACCTTCCGGTGATCCGAATGAGACCTAGTCGGTACTTCGAGCGGTGCCATCGAGGCGTTAACCGGTCGGGGACCGACGGTCCTCCGGCGGCGTCCGGCAGCAGTGCTCGAGCCACAAACCGGCAGCTACGAGCAGCGCCGACGACACCGCCCCGACGACCGCCGACTTGCTGTCGGAGACCGCGGCGACGAGTTCGTCACGTCGCGGGAAAACATAGCCGAACGCGGCGATCCAGCCGCCGCCCAGAAACGCCCCGGCCAGCGAAGACGCCTTCGCCAGCGCGACCGCCCGCGCGATTCCGACCGCGTCGCCGTGGACCCGGCCCGACTTGATCCGCGACCGGATCGACAGGGCCAAACCGGCCTCGGCGATCGCGAGCACCGCGAAGGTCACCCCGGCGAGCAAGGGCAGCTGCGGCAGATCGCCGTAAGCGGCCTGGAACAGCACGTAGACCACGGCGAGGCCGAGGACCGCGGCCACGACCAGGTCCCGGGACCGCGTGAAGTGCATGACTCCACCGTACCGAGCCCGTTCTGGCAGGCTTGACTCTCCAGCGACTGGAGACTCCACGATGCCTGACATGCCTGCCACCACGGTCTTCACGATCGGCGAACTGTCCCGGCGCACCGGGCTGCCGGTGAAGACCATCCGGTTCTACTCCGACGAGGGCCTGCTCCCGCCCACGCAGCGGACCGGTGCCGGCTACCGGCTGTACGACGCGCACGCGCTCGCCCGGCTGGAGCTGGTGCGGACGCTGCGCGAGCTGGGCATCGGCCTGCCCGAGGTGTCCCGCGCACTGGCGCGCGAGACGACGGTGCGCGACCTGGCGACGAGCCACGTCGACGCTCTGGACGAGCAGATCCGGCGGTTGCGGCTGCGCCGCGCGGTATTGCGCGCGGTGCTGAAACGGGATTCCGAGCTGGAGGAAGTGAAACTGATGAATCGCATCGCCCAAATGCCGGACGAGGAACGCCGCCGTTTGGTGGACGAGTTCTGGTCCGAAATGATGGAGGGGCTCGATGTCGATCCCGAGTTCTACGCGCGAATGCAGTCGGCGAAACCGGATCTTCCGGATGATCCGGCTCCGGAACAGCTGGAGGCCTGGATCGAGTTCGCCGAACTCGTGCGGGACCCCGGGTTCCGGCAGTCCATCCGCACGATGAGCGAACGGCATTCGACCGCGCGGGAAGCGGGCGAGTACGAGCAGCCGACAAAGGCCCAGCAGGAAAACTGGGCGGCTTGGATGACCGACGCCCGGTCCGCGCTCGACGCGGGCCACGCGCCGGACTCCCCGGCCGGACAGGCGCTGGCGGACGCGATCGCGACCGCCTCGGCCCGCCCGGACCAGGACCCGGCCGACCCGGCGGTCCGTTACAAGATGGCCGACGGAATCGCCGTGGGGGCGGATCCGCGCGCCGAGCGGTACTGGCAGTTGCTCGCGACGATCAACGGCTGGCCCGCCATCCCCAGCAAGCAGGACGAGGTGCAGTTCCTGCTGGCGGCGCTACGGGCCTCGTGAGTGTCTGCGCCGGTTAGAACCGGCGCAGCCGCTCACGACAAGCCGAGGCTGGACCCGCCGACCGGGCGCAGCTTCCTACCAGCGGGTTCCCGATCGTCGTGAGTGGCGGAGCCGGTTAGAACCGGCGCAGCCGCTCACGACAAGGTGAGGTCGGGTCGCAGGACGACGCCCGCCCGGTCGGCTTCCGGCAGCCGGGCGAGCAGGTCGGCGGCCCGGCCGTGCCCGGGGACCTCGGCGTCCGGGTCGATCTCGAGCCACGGGATCAGCACGCTCGCCCGGTCCGGGGTCCCGGGGTGCGGCAGGAGCAGCTCCGGATCGTCGGAGAGCACGCCCTGCACTGTCACTATGTCGACATCGAGCGTGCGCGGGCCCCAACGCAGGTCGCGCACCCGGCCCGCCGCTTGTTCGGCAGCCTGCCCGGCGCGCAGCCACTCCCAGTGGTCGCGCGCCGGGTCGTCGACGATGCACAGCGCGTTCAGGAAATCGGGCTGGTCCTCGACGCCCCAGGCCTTCGTCTCGTACACCCCGGACACCGCGACGAGCGCCGGGCGCACCGCGTCGACCGCGCTCCGCAGATAGCCGAGCCGGTCGCCGAGGTTGGAGCCCAGCGACAGGACCGCGCGGCTCACCGCTCCCGCCGGACGGTGACCGCGACGTCGTCGAAGGTCAGCGGAATCGGCGCGGCCGGCTTGTGCACGGTGACCTCGACGGCGGTCAGCCGGTCGTCGCGCATGACCTCGTCGGCGATCTTCCCGGCGACGCTTTCGATCAGGTCGTACGGCTCCCCGGCGACGATCCCCGCCGCCAGCTCGGCCAATTCGCCGTAGTGCAGCGTCTTGGTCAGGTCGTCCGACGCCGCGGCGGGCCCGAGGTCGAGCCACGCGACGATGTCGATGCCGAATTCCTGCCCGTCGCGCTTCTCGTGCTCGAAGACGCCATGTCGGCCGAACACGCGCAACCCCGTGAGCGTGATGCGGTCAGCCATCGGCCCGTCCTTGTTGCCAGGCCGCGGCCACCGCCACAGCGTCCAGTGAAGCCCCCACCTCGTGCACCCGCACCCCCCAAGCGCCGGCCGCGGCGGCCAGCGCCGAGATCGACGCGGTGGCGACTTCGCGGCCGTCCGGCGGCCTCGGCACTCCGTCCTTTCCGGACAGCAGCCGGCCGAGGAAGCGTTTGCGCGAAGCACCCACCAAGACCGGGAAACCCAAGTCCAGCAACGAATTCAGCCCGTGCAGCAACGCCCAGTCGTGCTCGGCGTGCTTCGCGAACCCGAGGCCGGGGTCGAGCACGATCTCACTTTCGGCAACCCCGGCCGCGATCGCCTCGTCGACCCGCTCCAGCAGCTCGCCGCGCACTTCGGCGACGACGTCGGCGTACGTGGCCAACGCGTTCATGTCCTTGCTGTGCCCGCGCCAGTGCATCAACACCCACGGCACCTTGGTTTCCGCCGCGACCCGCCCCATCGCCGGATCGGCGAGCCCGCCGGACACGTCGTTGATCACCTTCGCGCCGGCCGCCACCGCGGCTTCGGCGACCGCGGCCCGCGTGGTGTCGACCGACAGCACGACGCCTTCGGAAGCCAGCTGCCGGATCACCGGCAGGATGCGCGCGGCCTCGGTCTCCGCGTCGACCCGCGAGGCGCCCGGCCGCGTCGACTCGCCGCCGACGTCGATCAGGTCCGCGCCGCGCGCCCACATCTCGCGCGCGTGCTCCAGCGCTTGGTCGACGTCGAGGTACCGGCCGCCGTCGGAGAACGAATCCGGCGTCACGTTCAGCACGCCCATCACGGCGCACCGCCCCGGCCGGGGGATCACCGGCGCCCCCGGATCAGCTCGATCGCCTCGGCGCGCGACGTCGCGGACGACCGCAGCATCCCGCGCACCGCCGACGTGGTGGTGCGCGAACCGGGCTTGCGGATCCCGCGCACCGACATGCACAGATGCTCCGCCTCGACGACCACGATCACGCCGCGCGGCTCCAGCCTCCGCACGAGTGCGTCGGCGATCTGCGAGGTGAGCCGCTCCTGCACCTGCGGGCGGCGGGCGTAGAGATCGACCAGCCGGGCGAGCTTCGACAGCCCGGTGACCTTGCCCTCGCCGTTCGGGATGTAGCCGATGTGGGCTACCCCGTGGAACGGGAGGAGGTGGTGTTCACAGTTGGAATACATCGGGATGTCCGTGACGAGCACGAGCTCCTCGTGCGATTCGTCGAACGTCTTCGCCAGCACCTCGTCCGGATCGGTGTAGAGGCCGGCGAACATCTCCTGGTAAGCGCGAGCGACCCGGGCCGGGGTGTCCTGGAGACCGTCCCGATCCGGGTCTTCGCCGCAGGCGAGCAGCAGCTCGCGAACGGCGCGCTCCGCCCGGTCCTGATCGAAGACCGGGCGGATGCCGTCTTTACTGCTTGTCTGTTCCGTCGACGTCACGCCGATGCTGCCCCTCGTCCGGCTGCTGGCCGTTCGCGCCGTCGGCGAACCAGCCCTGCTCACGCGGACGGTCTTCGGCGGGGCGCCACGGCTGCTGGCCGCCCGGGGACGTCGCCGGGGTCCAGCCCGGAGGCGCCCCGTAGTTCGGCGGTCCGCTCTGCGCACCGCCATGGCCACCGGGCTGGTAGCCGCCGCCTGCCGGACCGCCCGGCTGCTGCTGACCACCATACGGCTGGCCCCAGCGGCCGGTGCCGTTCGGCCCGCCGGCCGGACGTCCGCCGTTGGCGGGCGGGGCGTACGGGTTCGCGTTCGGGTCCGGAGCCTGATACGGCGGGCCGCCGGGAAGCTCGCCCGCGCCCGGGGCCGTGCCGACCGGGGTCGGAGCGGGCTGCAGAGCGGGCTTTTCCTTCTCCGGAGCAGGCGGCGGCCACGGCTCGCCGCGCTCCATCGCCAGCTCGCCCGGGGTCTTGATCGGCGGCTTGTCCGACGGCGTGCGCTCGCCGAACTCGTTGAAGACGGTGATGTGCGGGCGCTTCTCGACGGTCGCGAAGATCCGCTCGAGGTCCTTGCGCTGCAGCGTTTCCTTCTCCAGCAGCTCCATGACCAGGTTGTCGAGCACGTCGCGGTAGGTGTTCAGCACGTGCCACGCCTCGGTGTGCGCGGTCTCGATGAGCTTGCGCACCTCCTCGTCGATCTCGTGCGCCACCTCGAGCGAGTAGTCGGCCTGCCGTCCGGCGGACCGGCCGAGGAACGGGTCGCCCTGCTCCTGGCCGTACTTCACCGCGCCCAGCCGAGCGCTCATGCCGTACTCGGTGACCATCGCGCGAGCGATCTTCGTCGCCTGCTCGATGTCCGAGGACGCACCGGTGGTGGGCTCGTGGAAGACGAGCTCCTCGGCCGTGCGGCCGCCCATCGCGAACACCAGCCGGCCGATCATCTCCGACCGGGTCATCAGCTGCTTGTCGTCCTCGGGCACCAGCAGAGCGTGCCCGCCGGTACGGCCGCGAGGCAGGATCGTCAGCTTGTACACCGGTTCGATGTCCGGCATCGCCCACGCGGCGAGCGCGTGCCCGCCCTCGTGGTAGGCCGTGATCTTCTTCTCCTTCTCGGAGATGATCCGGCTCTTGCGCGCGGGACCGCCGACCACCCGGTCGACCGATTCCTCGAGCGCGACGTCGGTGATCACGTGCCCGTTCTCGCGGGCGGTGAGCAGCGCGGCCTCGTTCAGCACGTTGGCCAGGTCCGCACCGGACATGCCGACGGTGCGCTTGGCCAGCCCGGTCAGGTCGGTGCCCTGCGCGATCGGCTTGCCCTTGGCGTGCACCTCGAGGATCGCCTTGCGGCCGAGCAGGTCCGGCGCGGACACCGGGATCTGCCGGTCGAACCGGCCAGGGCGCAGCAGCGCCGGGTCCAGGATGTCCGGGCGGTTGGTGGCCGCGATCAGGATGATGCCGCCGCGGGCGTCGAAGCCGTCCATCTCGACCAGCAGCTGGTTCAGCGTCTGCTCGCGCTCGTCGTGGCCGCCGCCGAGGCCGGCGCCGCGCTGGCGGCCGACCGCGTCGATCTCGTCCACGAAGATGATGCACGGCGCGTTCTGCTTCGCCTGCTCGAACAGGTCGCGGACCCGCGACGCGCCGACACCGACGAACATCTCGACGAAGTCCGAACCGGAGATCGTGTAGAACGGCACGCCCGCCTCGCCGGCGACAGCACGCGCGAGCAGCGTCTTGCCGGTGCCGGGCGGCCCGTAGAGCAGCACGCCCTTCGGGATCTTCGCGCCGAGCGCCTGGTAACGCGCCGGGTTCTGCAGGAAATCCTTGATCTCGTACAGCTCTTCGACCGCTTCGTCAGCGCCCGCGACGTCGCCGAAGGTCGTCTTCGGCATGTCCTTGTTGAGCTGCTTCGCCTTCGACTTGCCGAAGTTCAGGACGCGGTTCCCGCCGCCCTGGGCGTTGTTCATCATCCACATCAGCAGGCCGAGCACCAGCGCCAGCGGGATCGCGAAGACCAGGATCTGGGTCAGCAGGCTCTGCTGGGTGACCTTGGTGGTGAACTTGATCGGATGGTTCGCCTGGTTGTCGACGTTCGCGCCGAGGAGCTCTTTGTAGATGTCGTCGGTCGCACCGCCGGGGAACTGCGCGACGACCTGGTCGGTCTGCTGCCCCTCGATGTCGATCTTCTGCGTGAGCAGCAGTTTGAGCTGCTGCTCCTTGTCCTCGAGGCTCGCTTCCTTGACGTGGCCGGCCTTGACCTGCTGCATCGCCGTGGAGATAGGAGCCTGGGTGTAGCCACGATCGCTGTCGAAGATCGTGTTGTAGGCGAACAACGCCAGCAACCCCGCGACGATCCACAGCAGTGGGTTCCTGAGCACGCTCTTCCGGTTCATACGACTCGGCCCTTGCGGCCTCGACCCTCCCTGGTTGGGCGGCTCTTGTGATACCCGCCATCGCGATCTTGACAACCCGTGGGCGCCGCAGGGCACCCGTCCCACCAGGGTACCGTCCGGGCGGGCGGGGAAGCCTGGCGAGCCTCTCGCAGGTCAACGGCCAATCCCGCGCGAGGGTTCCCGTTCCGGGACGACACGTCACCCGGTTATCGGGTGTCGACCGCCACTGAAGCCACCATTTCACCCAGCCTGCTCCGCAGTGTCGCCGGGTCCGCCGGAGCGACGGTGACCCATTCGCGGCCGTCCGAACCCGCCCTCGACAAGCTCAAATACCGTCCGGTGGCGGTGTCGAACCAGCCGAGAACCCGGGACCGCTGCCGGTGTCCCAGCTGGGATCGGCTGTTCGCTGCGAGCTGACCGCCGCGCAGCCGCGGCTGACCGGCGATGAGCCCGTAGGTCTCGCGCGGGTCGACAGTGGCGCGCTCGCTGAGCGACTGGCGTTTCGCCCGCCGGCCGCCCTTTTCCTCGGGCTGGCCGCCGCCCGCCGCGACCGGAACCCGAATCGGCTGGGTGTGCAGCGCCTCGTCCAGCGGAAGCGTGACCGACGCCTCACTGCCGCGCGGGCCGCCCGGCAGCAGTTCGACGATCGTGGACACCAGCGCGTCCGGCTGGGTCTCGCGCAGCCAGATGCCGTCCGCGTCCTGGATCGCGACCACGCCGGTGCGCTCGTCGCCCGCGGCGAGCAGCGCGACCGGATGCGCCTCGAACTGCGGGATGTGCAGCGCGTCGATGGAGTGCGGGGCACGAGCGAGCAACGTCAGCCAGTCCTCGACGTCCGGCTCGATCCGGCCGCGGGAATCGCGGACGCCGCGGGCTTTCAGCTCGGTGTCGACCCGGTGCCGCAGCGACACGCGCTCGTTCTCGGTCGCGCCGTGCGAGCGCACGCGCAGCGGGTAGGGCAGCTCGCCCAGCTCGGCCGACTCCCACAGGAAGTCGAATGCCAGCGGCGAGAAGAACTCTTGGTGCATCCGGTGCTGCTCACCCTCCGGTCAACGATCTCCGGCCCAGCGTAGCGCCGGATCGGCAGTCTTCAAGCGCCCCGACGCCACATTGGGTGCATCCCGCGCACCCAAAGTGGCGTTCGGTGCATCCCGCGCACCCAAAGTGGCGTTCGGTGCATCCCGCGCACCCAAAGTGGCGTTCGGTGCATCCCGCGCACCCAAAGTGGCATTGGGGCGGTTTCAGCCAGTTGCCCGCGGGCGTTCCCGGCCCCGGTCGGCTGGCCCGGCGCGATGCCCGCGATGCCGAAGTCCGTGAGGGGAACCCTGAGGGACTCTGATTCCCTCAGGGTTCCCCTCACGGACCTTTGCGGAGAAATCGCATTGGGGCGGTTCCGGCTGGGGTCAGAACGCGCCCGCGCTGGCCTGGTCGGCCACCCCGGCGAGCATTTCGCCGAGCCGGTGCCGCAGCGTCGCCGGGTCGGCGGGGGCGATGGTGATCCAGTCGCGTCCGTCGTGGCCCTGGCTTGCTTGCGTGAAGTACCGGCCGGTTTCGGTGTCGAACCAGCTCAGCACCGTTGACCGGCTGCGCCCGCCGAGCCGGTTGCGGGCGTTCGCGCCGATCTGGCCGCCGCGCAGCCGCTGCTGGGCGTGCAGCCGGGCGAGGGCCTTGCGGTCCTCGTCGACGCTCGCGCGGCCGGAGGCGTCGACCTGGTTGCCGCGCCGCTGCATGAAGTCCACCCCGGACGCGCCGACCAGCTGCTCCAGCGGCACGGTGATCGACTTTTCGGTTCCGCGCGGAGCGCCCGGCAGGAGCGAAATGATCGCCGTGGCCAGGCCGTCCGGCGCGCACGGGTGCAGGTGCAGCCCGCGCTGGTCCTGCACGGCGAACAGGCCGTCGCCGTTGGCGCTGCCCGCGACCGCGAGCAGCGGTTCGCCGTTCGGGTCGAGCAGCTGGACGGTGTCGAGGCTGACGTCCGGCGAGGCGAGGATGCCGAAGTAGTCCTCGACGTGCGGAGCGGGCCTGCCGCGGTCGTCGGCGAGCCCCCGGTCGGCGAGCGCGCCGAGCGTGCGCGTGCGCAGCGCCGAGCGCTCGTCCATCGTCGCGCCGTGCGAACGGATCCGCAGCGGATACGGCAGCTCGCCCAAACCGGCCGACTCCCACAGGAAGTCCACCTCGATCGGCGCGAGCAGCTCCGCGTTCGGCATCGACCAACCCCCTACCCCGAGTGTTTGCGAACGCTCGCGGGCGCGTGACCGCTTCCGGTCACGCGCCCGCGAGCACTGCGTCAGTTGTCGTCGTCCGACCACGCGCCGATGACCGGCGGCGGGGTGGCCTCGTTGGCCCCGAACGCGTCGTCCGGGTCCGGCTCGATGAGGAACGAGGCGTGCGTGTGCTCCTCGTCCTCCTGGCCAGCGCCGTGCGCGCCCGCACCGCCGCCCATGCCGCCCATCGGGCTCATGCCGCCCTGGGACTGGCCGATGGTGCCGCCCGCCGGGACCACGCCCTGCTGCTGCGGAGCCGCCGACGCCGCGCTCTGCCCGTTCTGGTGCTCGGACGCGGCGGAGGTCTTGCCTTCCTCCTCCTTGCGCGAACCGCTGCGGTTGCCCTCGCCGAGCTTGCCGCCGGCGAGACCGGCGCCCGCGCCGATGGCGCCGAGGCCGAGCGCGGAACCGAGGCCGCTGCCGCCCGTGCTCGCGGGGGCCGGAGCGGCCGGGGCCGCGCCGACGCCGGAACCGGCGCCAACGCCCGTACCCGCGCCGGGGCCGCCGGCGAGCGCGCCGCCCTCGAGACCGGAGGTGCCGTACTTGCCCGAGTCGGCCGAGACGTGCGCCGGAGCGCCGTGCCCGGCGACACCCGCGCCGCCGACCGCGCCGTGCGCTCCGACCGTGCCGAAGCTGCCCGGGGAGCCGAGCGCGCCCGGGCCGTCGGTGTGGCCGATGTCGTTGACGTTGGTGAACGAGTTGCCGTTGAAGTGGTTCGCGGTCGGCTTCATGCCGAGCGAATCCGGGCCGAAGCTCGGGGTCGAGCCGTCGACCTCGCTCATCGCCTGGGTGTAGGCGTTGAAGAACGCGACCTGCTGCGCCTTGACGTCGTTCGCGGCGTCCGCCTGCGCCTTCTGGTCCGCGGCCATCGCGGCCGGGCCGCCCGCGAGCGCGGCCGTCATGGCCTGCTTCGGGTCGTAGTCGCTCGGGGCCGGCATCTTCTTGACCTCGGCGGCCGCGGCGGCCTGCCGGGCGAGCTTGTCGGCCATCGTGTGCGCGGCGTCGGAGGCCTGCGTGCCCGAGTTGGCGATCGCCACGAGCGCGCCCTGCGCACCCGCCGCACCGTGGCCGACCCAGACGTTGCCCAGTTCGCCGATCGCGGTGTACAGGTCGTCGGACGCCTGCTTCAGCTCGGTGCCGTGCTTGGTCCAGTGCTGCCCGGTGGACTCGGCGGTGCCCGGGTCGTTGTCCGTGGTCGCGCCGATGTAGAGCTGCTGGCTTTCCTGCGACTGCCAGTTCGGCGGGTTGCCGATGGCGCGGTCGCCGCCGATCTCGAAGCCGCCGGAGCCGCTGCGCGCGGACGCGACGATGTCGTTGGCCGCCGAGTTCGAGCCCATCGCGACGGCGGAGCCGGGCGCGGGGGCCGAGGACGACGTGCCGTAGCCGGAGGTGTTGTAGCCCGATCCGTCCGAGGCGGTGCCGCCCGGGGCCGAGGTGTTGGTGTTCGGTGCCATGACTGCGTGATCCCCCTAGGACGTCAGGCCTTGTTGCGGAACGGGTCGCCGGCGGACTGGTCGATCTCGTGGTAGCGGGCCATCGCCGCGACGATGCCTTCCTCCGCCGCCTGGTACTGGCCGAGCAGGTTCTGCAGCGCGGACGAGTAGGAGTCGCCGCCGCCGTCGGCGCGCTGCACGAACTTGGTCGCCATCGCCTTGCCGACCGGGTTCGCGCCGAGCTTCGGCGGCTGCGCGAGCGTGCCCGCGCTGTTCAGGAGAGCTTCGACCGCGTCCCGACCGGTCCGGATCTTCTTCAGCACGGTCTGCGCGGCATCCGGGTCGATGCCGACCTGGCCGTTGACAGCGGCGTTCTTGAACGCCGCGGCATCCGCCGAGCTGTTGTTGCCCATCTGCCCTCTCTCCGTTCCCCCGCGCGAGGACCAGCCCGTCGGCTGGTGTCACTCGTCCGCATGGCAATAGGTCTTCGCATAGGTTAACGCACCTGGTCGAGCCCTATGACGCGATTTCGGGCTTCTGGGTTCCGCACCCGAAAGTATTACCGTGAACCGTGCTGAACCGGACTATCCGGACGTGTAGACGTGCGGATCGAGCGTGCCGATGTAGGGCAGGTCGCGGTAGCGCTCGGCGTAGTCGAGGCCGTAGCCGACGACGAACTCGTTGGGGATGTCGAAGCCGATGTATTTGACCGGCACCTCGACCTTCACGGCTTCCGGCTTGCGCAGCAGCGAGACGACCTCGAGCGAGGCCGGGTTCCGGCTCGCCAGGTTCTTCAGCAGCCAGGACAGGGTGAGCCCGGAGTCGACGATGTCCTCGACGATCAGGACGTCGCGGCCGGCGATGTCGCGGTCGAGGTCCTTCAAGATCCGCACCACCCCCGACGACGAGGTCGACGACCCGTAGGACGACACGGCCATGAACTCCAGCTGCGTCGGCACCGGAAGCGCCCGCGCGAAGTCGGTCATGAACATGACGGCGCCCTTGAGGACGCCGACCAGGAGGAGGTCGCCCTGGCCGTTTTCCGGGTGGTCCGCGGCGATCTTCGCCGCCAGCTCCGCGATCTTGTCTTTGATCTGCTGCTCGGTGATGAGCACGGAGGCGATCTCGCCCTCGTACACGGGTCATTCCCCTCGGGTGGTGGGTTCGGGTCCGGCAAGCGAAAGCCTGCCACGCCGCCGTCGAGCCTCCAAGTTGCCTGGCAGCCAGACCCCGCCCTGCCCCCGCCAGCGGGCCACGAGCGCGTCGACCGAACGCAGGTGCGCGTCGGTGAGCTCGCGGACCCCGGAGTCCAGCAGCCACCTGCGGAGAACCCGTCTGCGCAGCGCAGCGGGCTCGGCTGCGAGCACGGCTACGTCGAGGTCGTCTTCGCGGGCCGCGCGCTCGTGCACGCGCGCAGCGAGTGTGTCCAACGCCTCGGTGTCTTCGCGCAGCTGTGCGGCCGTACGGGCTAAAGCTGGAGCGACTCCACCCGACAGCACGTCCTCCAGGAGCGGCAGTGCTTCCGTACGCAGCCGTACCCGGGTGAAGCGGGAATCGGCGTTGTGCGGGTCTTGCCACGGCTCCAGGCCGAGTTCTGCGCACGCCGCAACGGTTTGCGCGCGAGTGATGCCGAGCAGCGGACGGCCCCACGGCGGATCGTGCGGACGCATTCCGGCGAGCGACCGTGGTCCGGAACCTCGGCCTAGACCGAGCAGCACTGTCTCGGCTTGGTCGTCTTGAGTGTGGCCGAGCAGCACGAGCCCTTCGCCGTTTGGCAACGCTTCGCGCAGCGCGTGGTACCTCGCGGCGCGCGCGGCTGCTTCGGGACCGCCTTTGCCTACGACGTGCACAGCGTGCACCTCGACGACGTCGATGCCGACGCCCTTCACCACTGTCGCTGCTTCGGCGGCTACGACGGCTGAATCGGCCTGAAGACCATGGTCGACGACGAGCGCCCGTGTACGGACGTCTCGGTGCCGAAGCACGTACGCCGTCGCTTCAGCGAGCGCTAGGGAGTCCGCGCCGCCCGACACCGCGACGCACACTTCGCCGGGGACAGCGACCGTCGCGAGGAAATCGCGAACCGCTGTCCGGACCGCGGCGAGCGCACTCACCCGTGCAGTCGCCGCACCCAGGCCGCGGGGTCGGCGATCTCGGCGCGAGTCGGCAACGTGTTCGGCGAGCGCCAAACCTTGTTGAACCCGTCCATCCCGACCGCGTCCACCACGTGCCGCGTGAACTTCGCGCCTTCCTCGTACTGGCGGATCTTCGCGTCGAGACCGAGCACCGCGCGCAGCAGCCGGTCGAAAAGCCCGCCGCCCTGGCGACGCGCGGTGAACCGAGCCCGGATCTGTTCGACACTGGGCACGACCTGCGGACCGACCGCGTCCATCACGTAGTCCGCGTGGCCTTCCAACAGCGTGGACAACGCCAGCAGCCGGTCGAAAACCGAACGCTCCTTCGGCGACTGCAGCAACTCCGCGATGCCGCCGCCCTTGCCGCGATTGCGCAGCGCGTCAGGCAGCCTGCCGACCAGTTCGGCCAGGCCGTCGGTGGAGCTCTCCGCCAGCCCGGACACGAGCCGTTCGACCTCGTCGGCGAAGTAGTCGCGCAGCCACGGCACCGCGGTGAACTGCAGCCGGTGCGTGCATTCGTGCAGGCAGACCCACAGCCGGAAATCGCGCGCGGGGACCTTCAGCGCGCGCTCGGCGGCCACCACGTTCGGCGCGACGAGCAGCAGCTCGCCCTTGTTCTCCTCGCCGCCGAACGGGTCGTACTGGCCGAGCACGCGGGAAGCCAGGAACGCGAGCAGCAGCCCGGTCTGCACACCGGTGCCGGACGCCAGGATCGGGCCGAGCGGACCGCCTTGCGCCGCGGGCAGGGCGCGGCCGGTGAGCTCACCGAGGCCGGACGCCGCGGACCGGACCCAGCCGGGCCGGTCCACCACGGTGCCGGGCAGCAGCGGCAGGTCGAGGCCGAGGCCGGTCAGCTCGCGGACGTGCCCCTCCGCCTCGGCGGTCAGCTCCCGCAGGTCGACCACCGCGCGGTCGGCCTCGCCGCGGGCGACCTGCGGGCCGCCGCGCACCAGCAGCGCGCCGGTGGCGGCTGCCCGGTCCCAGTCGACCATGGGCCGCCGTCGGGTCTCGGTTTCCTGGCTCACCCCTCCGACGCTACCTTCCGGTCCGGAATTGTGGGCAGCTCAGCCGAGCGGGTTCAGCGAGTCGGCTCAGTGCGGGCTACTTGCAGCCGCAGCCCCGCAAGGCCGTCGCCAGCACATCGAGCGCCGCCTGTCCCGAATTCTTCTCCGAGCCGTTGGACATGAACGCGAAGGCGAGCACGCGGTTGTCGCTGTCGAGCACATACCCCGCGAGGGTGTTGACGCCGGTGAGCGTGCCGGTCTTGGCCCGCACCCAGCCCTTGCCGCCCTGGGTCTCACCCGAGTGGTACCGGCCGTGCAGCGTGCCTTCCGGGCTGCCCGCGACCGGCAGGCCAGCCAGCAGCGGACGCAGCTTCGGCGTGTTCGGGTCCTTGCCGTCCGGACCGGCCGCCGCGGCGAGCACCTGCGCCAGCAGCCTGGCGGGCACCTTGTTCTGATTGGACAGTCCACTCGTGTCGAACAGCTGAAGGCCGTTGACGTCGAAACCGTGGTCCGCCAACACCTTCTTCACCGCCGCGGAGGCACCGGCGAACGACGCTTCCCCGCCGGTGGCCATCGCGACCTGGCGGCCGAGCGAGTCTGCGAGCACGTTGTCGGAGATCTGCAGCAGCGCGTACGCGAGATCCGGCAGCGGAGCCGACTGGACTTCGCCGAGCACCTTCGCGCCGTCCGGAGCCTTGGCGGCACCGGCCGGGCTCGCGCCGAGCTTGTCCGCGACGAGCTGCGTGAGCGCGGTACCCGGGTTGCCCGAACGCATGGTCTCGTCGACCTTCGGGTTGCCGCGTCCGCCGTCGGTCATGGCCGGGACGATCGGAGCGCCGTACAGCGACGGCGCGTCGCCCGGTTCCCAGCCCGGCGCGGTGTTCGGACCGCTGAAGGCGCTCGCGTCGAGCTGGACCTTCGTGACGTTGCCGCCTGCCTTCTTGACCTGGTTGACGAGGTCGTCGACGTGCGCCGCGCCCGGGTAGAGCGGCGAATCGGTGCCGACCGGCAGCGCGGTGAGCGACGGGTCGCCGCCGCCGACGATGACGACCGTGCCCGGCTGCGCGCCCTGGACGATCTTGGTGGAGATCCGCTTCGTCGGCTCCATCGCGAGCAGCGCCGCGGAGACGGTGAGGATCTTCGTGGTCGACGCCGGGGTCAGCGGGGTGTTCGACGCGTGGTCCCACAGCACGGTGCCGCTGGCCGGGTCGATCACACTGCCGCTGAGCTGGGAAAGCGCTGCCGCACCGGCGGGACCGGACAACTTCGAGCCGACCCCGTTCGCGGACGGTCCCTGTGCGGAGGTGTCCGGGCCGTGCAGCGCGAGGCTGGCGTCGGAGGGGTCGGGTTCGCTGCCCTTCGGCGCGTTCGGCGCCCACGGCAACCCGAGCCGGTTCGACACGGCGGGCACGGCCGACGCGCCACCCGCGGCGGCCAGCAGGAGCAGCACGACGAGCGCCAGGATCAGCGCCTTCCGGCGCGGCTTCTTCCCCTCAGGCCGAGGCGCGTCGTCCGCGGGCGGGACCGGTCCGGCGCCAGCAGGCGGCTCCGGCGGGTACTGCTCCGCGGCATTGCGCGGCTGAATCTGCTCCGGACCTGGGCGTTCCGCGAAGCCTTCGGCCTGCGCGGGAATGCCGACGGTCGCCTCGGACGGCCCCTGGTTCAGGAAGCCCTCGGGCGGACGCGGAATCCCGACGGTCGCCTCCGCCGGGAACTGACCACCGGCCGGATCGATCCGCATCGGCCGCACGTGCCCAGCGCCCGCGGGCGGGACGGTGCCGGGCTGCGGTTCGGGCAGCCCGGGGCGGACCGGGATTTCGATCTGCTGCGACCACGGTTCGGATCCGGACTCGTTCCGGCTCGCCTGCGACTCGTCTCCGGCACGGCTGGACGGCCCCTGGTTGGAGCTGGCGGCCCAGTTCTCCCGGGACTCGTTCCCGGCTCGGCCGGACTGACCCTGGTTGGCCGCCCAGTTTTCCTGGGACTCGGCACGACCAGACTGGCCAGGGTTGAGCCGCGCGGCGGCGGACCCTGGGACCGGGCCGGATTCGCCTCGGAAGCCGGTCCAGTTCTCCTGCGACTCCTCGCCGGTTCGGCCGGACTGCGCCTGGCCTGAGCCACCGGATTCGCTCCGGAAACCAGTCCGGTCGTCCCCGCCACGACCCGGCTGAGCACCAGCGTCACCCCGACCGGACTGCGCCTGACCGGACTGGCCGGCGGCACCGGATTCGCCGGAGCCGGAGTCGCTGCGGAACGCGCCCCAGCCCTCCTTGGGCGGTTCCTCCCCCTGTTCGTCCCGCGCGACGATCGGGCGGAACGCCGCCCAGCCCTGGCTGTTGTCGCCAGTTCCCGGCGTTTCGTCCCGGAACGCGGCGAACTGCCCCGGCTTCCCGGCGGGCTCGCCCGTCCCAGCGGGCTGACCCGACTGACTGGACTGACCCGACTGACTGGATTGACCAGGCTGACTGGACTGGAACGGATTCCACCCCTGCCCGTCGCCGGAAGCCCCAGAACCAGAGCCAGCTCCAGCGGGCTCGAACAGCGAGTTCCCCGGTTTCCGCGCGGCCTGCCACGCGGGCGCGGAATCCTGCTGCTGACCAGGCGAAACGTTCGGCTGCGCGCGGACCGTCCGCTCCGCGACCCCCTCCGCCGAGGGCCTCCGCTGCTGCTGCGAAACCTGGAAAGTCTTCTCCGCCGCCCCCTCGGCGGAACCGACCGTCGACGACTGAACGGTCGCCTCGGCATCCGGACGACCGGCGTTGTCCCCAGGTCGCGGCACCCCGGCCACGAACCGGGTCGGCCCCTCCACCGGCACCCACGGCGCCTGCGGTTTCGGCTCCTCAGCGCGACCGGACGACGCGGGCACCGAGGTGCCGCTCATCCGGTCCGCGAGGTTCGACCGGGGCGGTTCCGGCGGCGCGGCGGGAGCGTCCGAGGGCGCGTTGAGGCCGGGGACCTCCTCGGGCGGGACGTTCGGCCGGAACCACGATCCCGGCCCGTCGCCCGGTGTGACGTTCGGCACGGAAAGCTGCGCGGTGGCTCCCGCGTCGCGCTTGGGCAGGGGAAGGCGGGAGGTCGCCCGGTCCGCCTGGGACGAGGTGTCCTCGTCGCCCGTGGGCCACCTCGGCTGGTCGTTTTCCGGCACCCACCACTCCTTCTCACCCGCCCCCGGAGGGGCCAAGGTCACATGCCGTCTGGCCGACATCGGCGCGACCCGCCGACGGGGCGTAGTCCACACTAGTGACGTCAACGAGGTCATTAGGTTGCCGCCCACGAGCGCGTGGGACACCGAGAGTCAAGAAGCAGCGAGGACGGCCGTGGAATTCGACGTCACGATCGAAATCCCCAAGGGGGAGCGCAACAAGTACGAGGTCGATCACAAGACCGGTCGGATCAAGCTCGACCGGACCCTGTTCACCGCGACCCAGTACCCGGCCGACTACGGCTTCATCGACGACACGCTCGGCCAGGACGGCGACCCGCTCGACGTGCTCGTGCTGGTCCAGGAGCCGACCTTCCCCGGCTGCCTGATCCGCTGCCGCGCGATCGGCATGTTCCGGATGACCGACGAGAAGGGCCCGGACGACAAGGTCCTCGCCGTCCCGACGAACGACCCGCGCCTCGAGCACCTGCGCGACATCCACCACCTGAACGAGTTCCACAAGCTCGAGATCCAGCACTTCTTCGAGGTCTACAAGGACCTCGAGCCGGGCAAGAGCGTCGAGGGCTCGTCCTGGGTGAGCCGCGCCGAGGCCGAGGCCGAGATCGCCCGCTCCTACGAGCGGGAGACGGACCGCCTCGCCAAGGAAGAGATCAACGGCGAAGCGCACCACTGAGCCACCCGAAAAAGGGCCGTCCACCTGCCTGGTGGACGGCCCTTTTTTACTTCCCGATCAGCCCGCGAGGGCCAGTTCGCCCGCTTCCTGCTCGGCGCGCTGCTCCATCGCCGACTTGTCCGAGAGCGGCTTCTCCCGCAGCAGCCAGACCAGCGCGAACCCGACGGTCAGCACCGCGCCGCCGATCAGGAACACCGTGCTCATCGAGCTGGAGAACCCTTCCAGGATCGGCCGGGCGAGCACCGGGTCGAGCGTCGACAGGAACGATGTGTCGTTCACGTCGAGGCCGCCGCCCGCCAGCTGCCGCGCGAACTCCGGGTGCTGCGCCAGCGCCGCGGTGTAGGCCGGGGAGGCCATCGCCGAGCGCACTGCCGCCGCGATCCGGTCGCCGACCGTGCTGAACAGGATCGACAGGAACACCGCGGTGCCCGCCGTGCCGCCGATCTGCCGGAAGAAGGTGACCGACGAGGTCGCGACGCCGATGTCGCGGGGCGAGACGTCGTTCGTGGCGGCCAGGGTCAGCGTCTGCATGGTCGAGCCGAGGCCCAGTCCGAGCACGAACGCGATGGCCATGACCACGCCGAGCGCGGTGTCCACGCCGATCATCGAGAACGAGAACACCGCCGCAGCCATCAGGCCGAGTCCGGCGACCGCGAAGCCCTTGTACCGGCCGGTGCGGGCGATGATCCGTCCGCTGCCGAGGCTCGCGACCATGATCCCGAGGGTGAGCGGCAGCATCTGCAGCCCGGCCTGGGTCGGCGTCGCGCCCTTCACGATCTGCAGGTACAGCGGCAGCGACATCATCGCGCCGAACATCCCGATGCCCTGGATCACGGTGACCAGCGTCGACACCCGGAACACCCCGTTTCCGAACAGCCGCAGCGGCAGCAGGGCGGCGTCGCCCATCCGGCGTTCCTGCAGGATGAACAGCACCACGCCGAGCGCGCCGACCAGGTACATCGCCAGCGACGCGGGCGAACCCCATCCCCATTCGCGGCCCTGCTCGGCGACGAGCAGCAGCGGCACGAGGCCCAGCGTCAGCGCGCCGGCTCCGAGGAAGTCGACCTTCTGGTCGACGCGGGTGTGCGGGAGGTTCAGCACCTTGCTCACGACGACCAGCGCGGCGAGCGCGATCGGGACGTTCACCATGAACACCCAGCGCCAGCCGGTGAGGCCGGCGAACGAGTCGAGTCCGGCGAAGAACCCGCCGACGACCGGGCCCGCGACGCTCGAAACGCCGAAGACGGCCATGAAGTAGCCCTGGTAGCGGCTGCGTTCCCGCGGCGAGGTGATGTCGGTGATGATCGCCAGCGCGAGCGACATCAGACCGCCCGCGCCGAGGCCCTGGAACGCGCGGAACGCGGCCAGTTCGTACATCGATCCGGCCATCGCGCTCGCCAGCGAACCGGCGAGGAACAGCGAGATCGCGGTCAGGTACATCGGCTTGCGGCCGAAGAGGTCGGACAGCTTGCCGTACAGCGGCGTGGAAAGCGTCGCGGTGATCAGGTAGGCGGTGGTGGCCCAGGCCTGCAGGCTCTGTCCGTGCAGTTCGTCGGCGATGGTCTTCATCGCCGAGGACACGATGGTCTGGTCGAGGGCCGCCAGGAACATGCCGAGCATCAGTCCGGACAGAACCGTGAGGATCTGCCGGTGTGAAAGCCGTCCGTTCGTGGTGGCGCCCCCTTCCGCAGTGGCGGTGTCGCTCATGGTGGTCTCCCTCAGTGCCGGGGTACTTGCTTGTATCCCTCAACTACTTGCTCGCCACAACTGTTCCCGAAAAGCTTGCATTCATCAACCAAATATCGTGTGACGCTAATCTCTTGCCCGGCGATGTCGAGAACGGACGACCGGCTCCGTCCCTGGCGCGAACGTGACGGCAGCGAGCCGTCACCAGCACGGAGGAGAACCACAATGGCCAAGTACCTGCTGCTCAAGCACTACCGCGGCGCGCCGGCCTCGGTGAACAACGTCCCCATGGACCAGTGGACGCCCGAGGAGGTCACCGCCCACATCCAGTACATGCGCGACTTCGCGGACCGGCTCGTGGAGACCGGCGAGTTCGTCAGCGAGCAGGCGCTGTCGCCGGAAGGGGCGTGGGTCCGCTACGACGGCGAGGGCCGCCCGCCGGTCACCGACGGTCCGTTCGCCGAGACCAAGGACGTCATCGCGGGCTGGATGATCATCGACGTCGACAGCTACGAGCGCGCGGTCGAACTGGCCGGCGAGCTGTCCGCGGCGCCCGGCGCGGACAGCAAGCCGATCCACGAGTGGCTCGAACTGCGCCCGTTCTACGGCGTGACGCCCTCGGTGACCGAGTGAACGACGAACTGCTGCGGGAACTCGTGCCCGCGGTGATCGGCATCCTCGTCCGGCGCGGAGCGGATTTCGCGTCGGCCGAGGATGCCGTGCAGGAAGCGTTGATCCGCGCACTGGACGCGTGGCGGGAAGATCCGCCGCGCGACCCGAAGGCGTGGCTCATCGCGGCCGCGTGGCGGCGGTTCCTCGACGCCACGCGGTCGGAATCCTCGCGCCGGGGCCGGGAAGTGGCGATCGACGCCGAGCCGCGGCCCGGCCCGGCGTCCGCAGTGGACGATTCGCTCCAGCTGTATTTCCTGTGCGCACACCCGTCTTTGACGCCGTCGTCGGCCGTCGCGCTCACCTTGCGCGCGGTCGGCGGGTTGACCACGAAGCAGATCGCGCAGGCGTACCTGGTGCCGGAAGCGACAATGGCGCAACGGATCAGCCGGGCCAAGAAGACGGTGTCCGGCGTGCGGTTCGACGCGCCCGGCGATGTCGCGACCGTGCTGCGCGTGCTGTATCTGGTGTTCAACGAGGGCTACTCCGGCGAACTCGACGTCGCCGCCGAAGCCATCCGGCTCACCCGGCAGCTCGCGGCGGGATTCGACCATCCGGAAGTGGCCGGGCTGCTCGCGTTGATGCTGCTGCACCACGCGCGCCGGGCCGCGCGGACGACGCCGGACGGCAGCCTCGTGCCGCTTGCCGAACAGGATCGCGGCGCTTGGGACACCCGGCTGATCGCCGAGGGCGTCGACATCCTGCAGGCGGCGCTGGCCCGCGACCAGCTCGGCGAGTACCAGGCCCAAGCCGCCATCGCCGCGCTGCACGCCGACGCTCTCGCGGCGGAGGAAACCGACTGGGTGCAGATCGTCGAGTGGTACGACGAGCTTCTCGCCCTGACCGACAGTCCGATCGTCCGGCTGAACCGGGCGGTCGCGGTCGGCGAGGCGGACGGACCTCGCGCTGGGCTGAAAGCTCTCGCCGAATTGGACGACAAGCTGCCGCGGCATCACGCGGTAGCGGCGTACCTGCACGAACGCGACGGAGACCTGGCCACGGCCGCGCGGCTGTACAGGGAGGCGGCGGAGAAGGCACCGAACCTAGCCGAGCGCGAGCACTTGATCAGGCAAGCGGCTCGGCTCAACAACTCGTGAGTGGCGATCACGGTGAGAACCGCGATCGCCACTCACGACCTCACTCGGCGTAGCCCGGAATCGGGAACGGCTGCAGGAACTCGCGAATCTCCGCCGCGATCGCGTCGAGCGCACCGTCCTGCTGCGCCGCCGCGGCGGTCACGGTCCGGTCGATCCAGTCCGCGACCTGCACCTGGTGCTCGGGCTTGAGCCCGCGCGTGGTGATCGCCGACGTGCCCAGCCGGATGCCGGACGGGTCGAACGGCTTGCGCGGGTCGAACGGCACGGTGTTGTAGTTCAGCTCGATGCCCGCCCGGTCCAGCGCCTGCGCGGCGGGCTTGCCGGGCACCGCCTTGTTCGTCAGGTCGATCAAGAGCAGGTGGTTGTCCGTGCCGCCGGACACCAGGTCGTAGCCGCGCTCGACCAGCGCTTCGGCCAGCGCCTTGGCGTTCGCCACGATCGTGTGCGCGTAGTCGGAGAACGACGGCTGCTGCGCCTCCCCCAGCGCGACGGCGATGGCGGCCGTCGTGTGGTTGTGCGGGCCGCCCTGCAGGCCGGGGAACACCGCCTTGTCGACAGCCTTGGCGTGGTCGGCGTCGGAAAGGATCATCGCGCCGCGCGGGCCGCGCAGCGTCTTGTGCGTGGTCGTGGTGATGACCTGCGCGTGGCCGACCGGCGACGGGTGCGCGCCGCCCGCGATCAGGCCGGCGATGTGCGCGATGTCGGCGACCAGCACGGCGTCGACCTCGCGGGCGATCTCGGCGAACGCCGGGAAGTCGATGGTGCGCGGAATGGCCGTGCCGCCCGCGAAGATCAGCTTCGGCCGGTGCTGGCGGGCGAGGTCGCGGACCTGGTCGAGGTCGACGCGGCCGGTTTCCTTGCGGACGCCGTAGCGGACCGGCGTGAACCACTTGCCGGTGGCGGACACGCTCCAGCCGTGCGTGAGGTGGCCGCCGTCGGGCAGCGCCATGCCGAGCACGGTGTCGTCCGGCTTGGCGAACGCCAGGTACACCGCGAGGTTGGCCGGGGAGCCGGAGTACGGCTGGACGTTCGCGTGGTCCGCGCCGAAAACCGCCTTCGCGCGCTCGATCGCCACCTGCTCGACCTGGTCGATGAACTGCTGGCCCTCGTAGTAGCGCTTGCCGGCATAGCCCTCGGAGTACTTGTTGGTGAGCACGCTGCCGGTGGCCTCGAGCACCGCCTGCGAAACGTAGTTCTCGGACGCGATCAGGCGGATCTTGTCGTGCTGGCGTTTGGCCTCGTCCTCGACGAGACCGGCGATCCGCGGATCCGCCGAGGACAGTGCGGACAAGGCGGGCTGGTGTGTCATGGCGTACTCCGGCTCTGCAGTGGCCCTCACCCAGGCGCGCGGTGCCGGCCTCGTCGTCGCTCCCCGGTGGTGCTCCACCTCTTGAATGGCGCCAGTCGCTGCTGCGGGACGAAGTTTAGTGCACCGCACCAGCCCGCGTCCGGTCCTCGGGAAAGCGCTCAGACCTGCTCGAGGCCGCCGCGATGCCGCCGCGCGAGTTCTTGGTAGACCGCCGCGTTGTGGTCGACCCACACCCGCGCGGAATCGGTGAGTTCCACGAACTTCTTCGCCGGGCTGCCCATCGCGATCGTCTCCGCCGGGACCTCGGTGCCCGGCGTGACCGTCGACCCCGCGGCGACGAACGCGCGCGGTCCGATCACCGCGCGGTCGAGGACCGTGGAACCGTTGCCGATCAACGCCTGTTCGCCGACCGTGCAGTCGTGCACGAGGCACTGGTGCCCGACGGTGACGTTGCGGCCGACCTCGGTCGTCTCGGGTCCGGAGTGGATCACCGAGTTGTCCTGGATGTTCGCGCCCTCGCGGATGACGATCGGGCCGAAGTCCGCGCGGATCACCGCGCCGTACCAGACCGAAGCGTCCTTCTCGACGGTCACGTTGCCGATCAGGGTGGCGGTGGGGGCGATCCAGGCGTCCGGGTGGACCTGCGGGCTGACGCCGTCCAAGGAGAACAAAGGCATGCCGGGAGCCTAAGCGGCGTCAGCGGTACCCGGCGAAGCAGAGCGCCTCGATGTCGCCGCGGAGGCTCGCGGACGACCTCGGCCGGACCCGCTGCTGCACCACCGCGCCGAGCAGGTAGCTCAGCAGCGAACGGGCACGGGCGCGCGGGTCGTCGACGTCGAGCGGAACGAGGAGTTCGACGAGCAGTTCGGTGATCGAGGTGAGCATGGCGTCGATCGCCTGCGGATGCTGCGCCCGGCCGGCGGCGATCCAGTACTCGAACCAGAGGAACGCGCCGCGCGGATGGTCGGCGAACTCGGCGAGGTAGGCCTCGGTCACCGCGAAAAGCCGTTTGCGCGGGTCGGCGTGCTTGTCCGCGACCTTGCGCAGATCCGCCGCGAAAGTGTTGATGTGCGCGGCCATCGCCCGGTCGATGAGCACGTCGATGTCGGCGAAGTAGTAGTGGATCGCGCTCTTGGTGAGCGGTCCGGCCTCCGCGATCGCGCGTACCGTGCAGCCGCCGAGTCCTTCGCGGGCGAGGACCTTGCGAGCCGCTTCGACGATCTGTTCCTGCTTCTGCAATTGGTTGGGCGACAGCTGGGTGCTGCGGCCAGGCACGGCGCTCACGGTGATCCTCGTTACGTTTGTCAGGACGGCAGCCCTGAATCCTAGGCCAGTCGTCCCAACGTCTTCCGGCGGGTGAAAAACCGGATTGGCCACCCCGGTCCGCGCAGCGGACAATGCCCGGCATGGTGATCTCAGGGGACAAGGGGCTCAGCGAGGCGGCGCGCCGTCAGCTGGAAAAGGAAATCGCGGACCTGCGTGCGCAACGGGAGGCGCTGTCGCCGCAGCCGGGCGAGCAGGAACGCACGGGGGACGCCGCCGACCAGGCGGACGTGATCGACCGCGCCGAGGCAGCGGCGCGACTGGACCGGCAGATCGCCGACGTCACCGCGAAGCTGGAGCACGGCGCGTACGACAGCTCGCTGCTTCCGGACGGCACGCGCGTTTCGCTGCGTTTTTCCGACGGTGACGAGGAAGAGTTCACCGTGGTGACCCTTCCCGGCGAGGACGCGGACGCGATCACCTCGGACAGCCCGCTCGGCATCGCGCTGTCGAAGGCCAAGGCAGGCGAGGAAATCAGCTACCGCACCCCGCGCGGGCAAGCCACCGCGACGGTGCTGAAGCTGACCCCGCCCGCCAACTGACCACAGAGGACAGACAGTGGCCGCCCCGGTTTTCCGGGGCGGCCACTGTTATTTGTCCGCGTTGGCCACCGTTTCAGCCTGATACCCGTACACGCCGTCGTTCTCGACCGCGACGTGCCAGCCGCCGCAGTCCTTGTCCGTCCGCTTGTGCTCGCCCGCGGGCCACCAATCCGCGGTGAGCGTCGGGGATTTCGCCTCGGCCTTTCCTGGCTTGCACAGGGACGGAAGGCCGGAAGGACCTGGTTGGTAGCGCAGGATCCGCTCCGAACCGGTGGTGCGGATCAGCTCGGTGACCGACTTCGCGTCGTCGGGCACCCACGACGGAAGCCGGGCGTCCGGGTTGGCCTTGCCCTGTTTTCCGGTGTCGTAGGAAACCGCCTTCACGTGGCCGTTCGACTTCTCCTCGATCGAGGAGCCGAGGCCGCACGACGCGACCGTGGCCAGCGCCGCGATTCCGGTCGCGGCCAGTACCGCCTTGTTCCGCACGCTGTTCATGGCTTCCAGTCAACCGAGACCGGCCCGCCCTGCCCTCGTTCTTCCGGCCCTTGCTGCCAGCCAGTCGGCCGACTCCGTCCCTCAGATGAGTGAAATCGCGGGTCATTCTTCGCGGTCGAGATGAGCCCGCAACGCGGCGAGCGGACCGTCCCAGTCCCGCGCGAGCGCGGCGAGGAACTGCTGCGCGACCCGCATCGGCGCGGAATCGAGCCGGTACCGTACCCGGCGGCGCTCACCGGGTTCTGCGGCGACCAGCCCGGCGTCGGACAGCAGGCCGAGATGCTTGGCGATCGCCTGCCGCGTGATCGGCAGCCGGGCCGCGAGATCCGTCGCCGTCGCCGGCCCGCGCGCGGCCAGCTCGGCGAGGATCGCACGCCGGGTCGGATCGGCGAGCGCGGCGAAAACCTGCTCGGCGACCGCTTCGGACTCAGCCGGCATCGAGACTGGCCGCCAGCTCGTCGAGTTCGCGTGCCCAGCCTTCGACGTGCGAGCGATAGGTGGCCGGGTACTGGCTGTCCGGCAGCTGCGCGAACCCGGATTCGACCACCGTGAGCTGGGTCCCGCCGTCGCGCGCCCGCAGGGTGAACTCGACGTACGTGCGCCGCGGGTCGTCCTCCGGCATCCCGTCGACCTGCCAGGTGAAGCCGAACACGGAGGCCTCCTCGACGCGCTCGACCCGGATCTCGGCACTGCGGTCGCCGATCCACGCCACCCGCCCAAGTCCGCCTGGGCGCAGGTCGATCTCGGCCTCGTCGCCGAACCAGGCGCGCAGGCCGTCGGCCGTGGTCAACGCCGTCCAGACCGTCGCAGGCGGCTGCGCCAGCTCGACCGTCCGCTCGATGCGGTCGGGAAACCCCATGCCGTGCTCCTTCCGGGCCGAGCCTAGGCAACCACACCCCATTGACGCAATCGGACGGTTGCCATAATGTCGCAACCATTCAGTTGCATTATCCCCTCGAAAGGACGCGCGATGAACTCCTTCACCACGGAACTGACCGTCGACCGCACTCCCGAGGAGGTCTTCGCCGCGGTCACCGACGTCCGCGGCTGGTTCAGCAAGACGATCACCGGCACCGCGACCGCGGTCGGCGACGCGTTTTCCTTTGTGGACAAGGGAATCCCGTCGACCCGGATCCGCGTCACCGAACTCGTTCCCGGCCGCCGGGTCGCCTGGCACGTCGAGGACGCGTACGTCGCCTTCACCGACCAGCCCGACGAGTGGACCGACACCCGGATGAGCTTCGACATCACGCCGGGCCCGGGCGGGACGACAGTGCGCTTCACGCATCACGGCCTCACTCCGGACCAGGCTTGCTACACCGAATGCTCGCGAGGCTGGACGAGCTGCGTCAACACGAGCCTGCACGCGTTGCTGACCACCGGCGTCGGCGAGCCGATCCCGGAATCGGCCGCCCCCGCCAAGTGAAGCCTCAGGGAAGCTGAAGGTCGGAAGTGTCGCGCTTAGCGTGCAACTCCCACAGCGTCTCGGCGATGTCGGCCGGGTCGATCTCCGGGAACTCCGTATTGGGTTCGAGAGCACCGGACAGCAACGCGGCGTGGACGGCACTCCCGCGGATCATCGCTCCGATCTGAAGCGTTGCCGCGTGCACACCGTCGGGCGCGATTTCCGCCGCCAGGCTCTGGAGGTAGTTGCGGGTCGCGGCCATCGCCGGGCCGATGCCGCTGAGAACGGGAGCGGGCTGGGTGGCCGAGACGCTCTGGCTGATCAAAACGCTGCCCTCCCCGCGGTCGCGCAGTTCCCCCAGCACGGCCTGGACCAAGGCGATCGGGGTGAGGAAATACAGGTCGAGGAGCTGCTGCGCGGTCGCGGTGGTCAAGTCGGCAGCGGGCGTGAATCCATTCAGATCCAACGGCGCGTACAACACCACGTCAATCCGCGCGAAGCGGTGCCGAATCGCGTCGATCAGCGCCGGAATCTCCACCGGACGCGCCAGATCCGCGGGAAACGCCGCGGCTTCGATGCCCTCCGCGCCGAGTTGATCAGCCAAGGCGGCGAGGCGTTCGCGATTGCGCGCGACGAGCGCGACCCGGAATCCCTCGCGGCCGAAGCGCCGGGCGATCGCGGGACCAAGACCGGTGCCCGCACCAAGCAGGACCAGGGTTTTCGACACGGAACCTCCATAAGTTGATGACGGTCTCAACTTTGGTGCCAATTTGAGACCGTTGTCAACTTTCTCGCCCGGACCTACGATGACCTGGTGAAAACGGAGGGGAAGCCCACGCTGCGCCGAGACGCCCGCCGCAACCAGGAACGGCTTCTCGCCGCGGCGGCGGAAGCCTTCCGGGAGAAGGGTTTGGCGGTGCCGCTGGAGGAGATCGCACAGCGGGCGGGCGTCAGCGCCGGAACTCTCTACAACCGCTTCGGCGGACGGGAAGCGCTAATCGACGCGGTGATGCCCGAGCTGGTCGCCGAACGCATGAACGAGGCGATGCGCCGGGCGGAGGCGATCGACGACCCGTGGGAATCGTTCGTCACCTACGTGACCGTGCTGTGCGAGCAGCAAGCCGACGACCCCGCGTTCCGGGACGCGATCAGCCGTCAGCTCCAGGACGCGCCCGAACTGACCGCGCGATGCACGGCCGAACTCGCGAAGTCGGTCCAGTTGCTCGAACGCGCACAGCGGGCGGGGACGCTGCGGGCCGATGTCACGTCCGAGGATCTGCTGCTGCTGATCTTCACGAACGCGCTGATCGTGCGCGAGACGGTCGAGTCCAAACCGGACGCGTGGCGGCGCACGCTCTCCTTCAGCCTCGCCGGACTGCGCGCCGGTTGTGGTAGCTAAGAAGCATGCGAAGATCCTTTTCCCCCAGGGGAATCCGATGAACGATGACGTTTCCCAGAACCTCGTCGTCTTCCGAATCAAAGGCTTGCCCGAACCGATGCTGGCCAGCGGCCCCACCCAGGCCGAGGACGCTGTCGAGCAGGCGTGGGCAATCGTCCGCCAGCAGCACAAGGTGCGCGGGTCCGCGGTTTTGGCCGTGTACAGCGAATGGCAGCCGTCGGCGGCCGACCAGAAATTCATGGCCAAGAATTTCCGGAAGGCCGAGTGCACCTACAGCTTCGCCCGGCCCGCTCCCGGTGAGTGGGAGCGCGCGTTCGCCGACGCCCGCACAGTGATGGCGCAAAAAGAGGAGAGCACCGAGGAGATACTGCCGATCCTCTGGAGCGCGTCCTCACCGCGCGCCGGGCTGCTCGAAGCGCTGCCGTACCAACCGCTCGTGCCCGGCAAGTTGTCGGTCGCGCTCGCGGTGGTGTCGCGGACTCCCGAGGGCAAGATCGGGATGCAGCACATCACCCGGCACGAGCAGGAGCAGATGGGCGCGCCGCTCGAGAAACTGTTCGACGTCGGGTTCGGCTGCCTCGCCCGCGGGCTGAAGTTCGAGGTCCGCAGTTCCGGCGAGGAGGTACTGGTCTCGCTCGCCAGGGAGAACAAGCTGGCGGCGTCCGCGCTCGCACTGCCCGATCTGCACGCGCGGTTGTCGCCGCACCTCGGGACAGGAGACCTGATCGTCGGCCTGCCCTGCCCGGACGAGCTGCATGTCGCCAGGGAGGGTTCCCGCCCGGCGGAAATCATCCGGGAGCAGGTGCTCGCTTCGCGCTACGAGACCACGGAACTGGTCCCGTCAGTCCTGCGGCTCAGCTCTGGCGGGCTGGAACTGCTCGCCGAACGGAGCGGCTCCCCTAACGGGTGAATTCGGCGAAAGCCAGGATCCCCGTCCAAAGACGAGTCAGGCCCCATCCGAACTGCTTCGGATGGGGCCTGACCTGCGGAGCCGCCTGGGGGAATCGAACCCCCGACCTATTCATTACGGGTGGAATTCATTACTTGTTGGCCTTGACTGTAGGGCCGTGACATGCGCCTCTGCAGTCCTTGAACCTGCCCTCAGACCAAAAGGCTGGAACACTGAGGAGTGGGGATCACGGCCATTCCTCTTTTCGCCGCTCAGAGACCGGAGAGAAACAGTAGCAGTGGAATATACTCCGCCAACGGTGCC
Source organism: Amycolatopsis halotolerans (assembly GCF_042647905.1). Lineage (NCBI taxonomy): Bacteria > Bacillati > Actinomycetota > Actinomycetes > Pseudonocardiales > Pseudonocardiaceae > Amycolatopsis > Amycolatopsis halotolerans. The sequence goes on along the minus strand of NZ_JBHRWI010000020.1, from coordinate 362,261 downwards.
ACTCAGCTGTCACATCGAAACCCGCGGTTCATGCTAGACAGGGTGACGGCGTTGACATCTCAGACGTCTCGCCTCGCTCCTAGATGACGCTGCCCTCTGCGCGCGGCATGATCGGCCGCAATAGCCAGCGACGCGAGGCGGCCCGCAAGCCTCCACGGCTGGCTTCTCGACTCCGGATGCCTGCACCGCAGAACAAGCGTGCGATTCCTTGTCCTGGCTAGAGGACACGCCGTGTCGCTAAGCAGCCGAACCCGACGGGCCGACTAGTCTTAAGCAACACCGCTCACACTACCTGGAGGAACATTTGGATGGCACCCTGTCTTTCTGGCTAGGCTTGGGTTTATCGATACCAATCGCGCTTGCAGTAAATCTCCTGACACCTCAATTTCAAAACATTCTTTCCCGAGTGAGCTTGAAATACCGACAACGAAGAACCGGGAAGGATGAGATCGAAAGAGCTTTCGCATCACGAATCTCCGGCGACACAAAGGAGCTACAAGCATACATGATCGAGACGACCGCGTACGCGAACAGGCGACTAATACAGTCCTTTCAGTTTCTCTTTGCAGGTATTTTCGCCATCAGCATTACACTAATTCCCGCAATTAGCGTAATGCCCATTGTAAAGTATATAGCGCTCGGATACGCAATTTTTGCGTTAACCCTCTCGCTTCTGAGCTACACGGAGTCGCACCGTCACACCCTAAGGCGATACAGAATCATGCATTTAGTACAGATAGAAAAAGGATGGACTCATTGGACGCCATAACGGAAACATTCGAAAATTTCTCCCGAGCCGTCGATTTCGCCTGATTCCAAATCCTAAGACCGTCCAACACGATCTCACTGCTACTCACTCCGCTCCCCCTTGATTACCACCACGCCCCTACAGCCCACTGCGACTGAAGCTAGCTCGGCCTAGCCGGACCGCCTCAACTCGCCCGAGCCGTCACCGTCCCCGATCGCCAGAAGGCGCGTCTTCGAGCGATAAGGCGGAGCCTTCTATTACTTCAAGCCCTCACGCGTGCGGCCCCCTCTCCGAGGAGCGACTTCACGAACCCGGATGCCGCCTGGACCATCTCCGGAGCCTTCAGTTCGAGCGCGAGCACGCGGAACATGAAGACGCCGACGAGCGCGAGGACCGCCATCGCAGGCACCCCACCGCACCAGGGCGAGCTCCACAAGCTCTGAACAGCACGCTCGACGTGATGTCCCGAACATGTCCACCGGTCATCTCCTTGCGTCCTGACAGGCACGTAAGCGCCCGCCTCACGCCTCAGGGATTACGAACCGTGACAGCAGACAAGCCGACCGCGATTGGAGCCCCGGGGTGGCCGGTCCAGGAGTTGACTTAACGAAGCAGCGACCAGCAACCGCGCCTACAGAGGTAATTGCACATGCATTTACTTTGGCCTGTCCAGTTGGCCTCTTTGACTCACGCCTCCGAAGCGACGTTTGACGAGTGTTCCAGGGCAGCCAGGCCCCGAAGCGGTCGAGTTCGATGCGAGCCTTTGCGGACGAGTCTTTCCCCTAGATGGGTGAACCTACGGAAATTTCTTCTTCGGCCAACCACTGTAGCCACGCGCTTAGTCACCCAACACACGAGTCAGGCCCCATCCGAACTGCTTCGGATGGGGCCTGACCTGCGGAGCCGCCTGGGGGAATCGAACCCCCGATCTATTCATTACGAGTGTCTGTGACCTTCATCACTATGACTTCTACCAGGCATCTCAGGTTCCGGCACCGTAGCCACACGTGCCAGAGACACCGCAGTTAACCCCAGTTCGCAACACGGATAGCTACACATCAGGACCCTCGTTTCTCCGACGTCAACGCATCGCTTACACGCGAAGGCCATCACCCAACGTAATCAGTTCTGAGCGGTAGGCATTAGCTATAGGATGAGATGCGCGTCCCTCACTGCATAGCGCGCGGGTCATCCGGCCGGATCAACTCCGCAGCCTGGATTTCCCCCAGTCTGCGCGCTGCTACAGCAGCCAACGTCGCAGCGTTGACGTCCGGCGAAGATTCGTCTGCCGGGGTTGGCCGCTCGTCGGCACGGTGCGCCGGTCGCGGGTTTTCCCTCGACTTCCTCGCCTCAGGAGAAACATAACGAAAACGCCGACGCTCCTCATCCAGAAGCAACCGCAACTGTTCTATATGCACTTCCCGCTCAGCGACATCCTGACGATGTTTCTGCCACCGCATCACTAGATTCAGCAGACGATGCAATGCGATAAGAGTTGCTGTTCCGTAAGCAAGCGGACCTGAATTTCGCGCCAGCTCCGACAGCACCGTAACCCAGGGACTTGCCAGTGACGTCCGCACCACAGTAAGGCGATCCGCCCTGGTCGCCGTCAGGCGCTCCCGCTCCGGGTACGAAGGCTCCATCTGAACGGCGAATCGGCCAAGTGTCAACAATGCACTCAGGTTGCTGTTGAAAGCCTCAAGGCTCGGACGATTGCCAAGGTCCACGGACAGGTAAAGCAACTCAGTACCCGTCTGCGCACTGGTGTCGGTCAAGGTCGTCACCGACCCATCGTGCCCGAGGCAAGCTGAACCGCAAAGAAGCGTTCGTGCCGGTGACGGCGAGCATGCGGATCGGTACGATCCGCGCACGACCACGACGGAAGGAGCGACCCATGGCTGACTCGTCGGACCTCGGCGTTGAGCGGTCCCTTGTCCTGCTCAAGCCCGACGCCCTTGTCCGCGGACTAGCGGGCCGCATCCTCGCGCGCTTCGAGGACGCCGCGCTCAAGGTCGTCGGCGTCAAGATGAAGCACATGGACGCCGAGTTCACGCGGAAGCACTACTTCGACCTCGAAGAGCGCGCCGGTTCGGCGGTTTACAACACCACGGCTGAGTTCATGCAGTCCGGCCCGGTCATCGCGCTCGCGCTCGAAGGCGTCGATGCGGTCGCGAAGGTCCGGAAAATCATCGGTGGCACGTTCCCGAGCGACGCCGCGCCAGGCACAGTGCGCGGCGACTACGCGCACCAGACCAAAGCATCGTCCGAAGTCAGCGGCAAGGCCGTGATGAACCTGGTGCATGCGTCCGGCAACTCGGAAGAGGCCAAGTACGAGGTCGAGCTTTGGTTCGACGCGTCCGAACAGTTCAACTACGAGACGCTGGCCGAAAAGCTCGCCTACTGACGGACGGGGCGCACCGATGGCGCGCGAAGTAGAGAGCCAGGCCACGCTGGCAGAGCTGGAGGCAGAGTTCGAGGCAGAGCGCGCCACGAACAAACGCGCAGCCGCCGAGACTGCTTACGCACTCGCGTTTCGATACCGGAACGAGGACGTCAACGGGACTCGCCACTTCGATACCGCTGGCGAGTGGGCACGGCGGGCCATCGATTTGCTGGACAGCCTGCCGTCGGGCTCTCCCTCAGACGTTGCGAGCACACGCGAGAGCATTGGCGGCATCCCGATTCCGGGGCTGCTGCACTCCGACGTAGTTCGTGACCGCCTCGGCGACGTCCTGTACTAGTCAGCGCGGCAAGCGGCCCGCCAACCGGGCTGGTCCTGGCAGGGCGGGCCGCTCTGTGCAACGCCCTAGTCGGACAACGTCTTGTCCAGGTGGTCCTGAACCGGACCGTAGAACGGGTACGGGACATAGTCAGTCAACTCCGCGCGGCTCGACCACGCGACCTCGTCAAGTTCCTCGTCATCGACCACGCTGGCCTCGCCACCGCCGGACTCGCACGCGACGTAGATCATCGTCCGGCCAGTGTTCGGGTGAACCCGCTCGCCGAGAACGGAAGACGCAGTGACCTCCAGACCGGTCTCCTCGCGCGTCTCTCGCACCGCCGCGTCGCTGGCGCTCTCGCCCTCTTCGACCTCGCCAGCGGGGAACTGCCACGACAAGCTGCCTTCCTTGACGCGTCGCCGAACGAGAAGCACACGGCCATCGCGGACAATGATGGCCGCGGAGATTGACTTCTTCTCAACTGCGGCCGAGTCCTCGGTCATTCCGATACCTCCAAGGCTTCCAAAATCGGCGGAAAAATTCTATCCGCTGGGATAAAACGCGTCAGTTCGGCTTTCTCTACCCAAGCCACGTTAACATTCTCCAGAACATCCATGTTCCGTGCCTCGCCGGTCAGGTACTCGCAGAGCAGGTACTCCGCCTGAACGTGCGTGATCGGATGCAGGCGGCTGCCCAGCTTGCACACGATCGCACAGTGGACGCCGGTTTCGGCCAAGGTTTCCCTGATCGCGACCGCCTCGGGTGCAACACCAGGCTTGACCATGCCTGCTGGAAACTGCCACGAGATGCCGCCGCCGTCCTCGCCACGCCGACAGACCATGAGCACCTGAGAACCGTCCACGACAACGGCTATCGCAACGCGAAGCGCCTGCGCCTGCTCACCGCTCGCGTCCGACCGAGCAGCCTCATCGGTTTCAGGCTCGATGAGGCGCTTAAAGCGAGCTTTTGCCGAACTGGACGCGCGGTCAAACGCCGTGTCCAGAAGATCTTGCATCTCCTGCCGCGGCTTGACGTCTGGCTTCGCATGCCAGGAGGCAACAGTCCTGACCGCGACGCCCAGATGCCTCGCAAACGCTTCGTTGCTCATGCGCAGGGCCGCTTGCAGCGAGCAGGCCGTTCGCCCCGTCCAAGCGCTCACGAATTCCACGGCCGAAACCCTTCAAATGCAATAAGTGCACTGCCGATGCACTGGCGTTGCATCGAACCTGCACTAGTCATGCATCGTTTGGGCAAAGAATTCGGCGTTGACTGTGAGGCATGAACGAAAGCCACCCGAACCCCCTAACGACGACGCTGCTCGCGAACCACCGAAACGTGATCGACCACAGTCGAGACACTCTTCTGAATTTCGTCCAGCCGCTCGGTCACGCCGTTCATTTCGCGAAGCCGGTCGGTTATCTCCCGCAACTGGTGCTCAATGACAGCAAGTCGGCCCGGGATATCGTCGTCCCCTCGCGGCGCCGGCTCGCCCGGCTCCGGCGGACGGCGCCCTGCCAGCACCGCAGCCAGATGACCCGCGTGCAGCTCAAGAGCAAGCGACAGCGCTTCAAGCGTGCGTTCACTGCGGCGTCGCTGCGCGCGGTTGTGCTGGATTTCCCGGACCGTCGCTTTGGACACCTGCGATCTCGCGATGAGTTCGCGCTGGCTGAGGCCAAGGTCAGCCATGCGCTGATTGATAGCTCTCGCGACTGCCGCCCAGTCTTCCGACACGTATTCCTCCGCGCTCCGCCTCAAAGGCGAGAGTAGCGCGGAGGACGATTCCGCGGCTGACACTCCGCGCCCACTTGGGCGCGTTAAGGCACCTTCTTGCCTTGTTGGGATGAAATTATCCCTAATTGAGGATTTAAATAAGACTTCGATTCAAAGGATCTACCGATGGATACCAACCAGAACGCCGTTCCGACGTTCTATACCGTCGGGGAAGCAGCACGCGTTCTCCGGGTCAATCCGGTGACGCTGTATCGCGCCATCCGAGACGACGCCTTCCCGGCTGTACGCATCCGCACTCGCTATGTCGTTCCCGCTGCTGCCCTCGCCGAACTGGTCGCTGAGGTAACCGCGTCCGGGGGCTGCGTCGACATCGCCGACCTGATTGCCAAACGCCGTAAGGCGCAGGAGGCCGCGCGGTTGAGCGGGGGTGCGTCGTGGTGAACCGAGATGATTATGAGGAGATTGCCGCACAACTAGACCGGTACGCCGATGTGCCGGACGACGCGCTGGCCGAGGTCGTCACCCGAGACGGGCTGTGCTTCTGGGCGTTCGACCGGTCCGAGATTCCGGAACTGTCCGGCGAGGACACGCCGGACAGGGAATTGGCAGCCCGGATGTGCGCCGGATGCCCAGTGATCGACGAGTGCCTTGAGCTCGAACTGCGGGCGGCGGGTGCCGACACGGTTGGGGTGTGGGGCGCACTCGCCGACGCCGACCGACGCGAAGTGCACCGGGCATGGCTCGCCCATCGCAGCGAGGCTGACGGCGGTGAGCAGCGATGACGCTCAACCTGACATCAACACAGATCCTCGCGGGAATTGGCGCCCTAATCGTCTGGTCCGTGGTATGGCGACTCGGTGCGCGTAAGGCACGCCGCGCCGCCGACGCGGCCCGCGCTTCGGCCCGTGTGGTCTCGCTCGTCGCACGCGTTCTGCTGATGGGTGCGGCGTTCGTCGGCATTCAGTGGCTGGTGATCACGCACCCCGGCAATCCGAAATTGCTGGCCGTCGTGCTCGCAGTGCCGGACCTGATCGCAGCGCACGTACTGACGCGAGCGCTGACGGTCACGTCGCTAGATACGACCAGCCGCCGGGGCGGTGGTCGGCGATGAACGTGCCGATTGATCAAAACGGAGTGCAAGGGGTGGCCGCCGTTGGGCGGCCACCCGCCACCCCACGGGACGCACGACATGCACCGCCGTCCCGGGCTGAACGGCTCGCGCGAGGCACTGCCGACTCGGCGACCACGTCCGAATGGTCCTGCCAGCGCCGGACCCCCGCCGACGCTTCGCCTGCCCGAATGGGTTCACGAGGCATGGAGCACATCGGGCCGGTACTGGATGGCGAACTGATTGACGACACGTTGCCCCAGCCTCGTCGCCGGACGATCCGGCGCAGGTTCGCGCGGTGGTGGCAGCACTCGCCGCGAGTACCGCAGTGGCTCAAGAGCAAGCCACAAGCTGTTCAGGCTGCGAAGGACACGGCCGTGGCTGTCCTGAAATCACCATCGCGGTGCGTGAGCGCAGTCATCCGCGGGCTTGTCCTCGGCGTCCGCTGGTGGCGAGAGTGGGTCACGGTTCGCGACTACCGCACGGCGGCCGAAGAGTCGGAGAAGCTCGCCGACAAGTTCGTTGAGATCCGTGAACTGACCTTGTTCCGATGGAAGGTGACCGGCGCGCTCGCCGCGGCCCTTGCATTCGCCGGCACGGTCGTCGAGCTGGTGTACGGGTCCGATCCGTTGTGGATCGCGGGTGCCGGCGCGGCAGTCGCGCTAGCGATCCTCGGACGCCGGAAGGATGGCAGTCCGGGCCGGAAACCCGCACTGGCCGGACCTCGGACCCTGACGTGGACGATGGACCCGCAAGTCCTGGTCGATGCGTTCCGGGACGCCAAGCTCATTGGCAAGGACGAGTCCTTGCGCCTGGTCGAACGGGCCACGCGGGTCGGGGACGGCTGGGCCATCACCGTCGATCTGCCTGCGACCCGCAAGGCTGCCGACGTCGTGAAGAACCGGGAAGCTCTCGCGTCCGCGCTCGCCGTGGATGAGGTGCAACTCATCGTCGAGCGCGTGCGCGGCAACGGAGGTCACGCCGGGCGAGTGTCCATGTGGGTCGCCGACGAGGACCCGTACAGCTCGCCTTCCCTTCGGACGCCGCTGCTCGGAGTATCCCAGTGGAATGCGTGGCGACCAGTGCCGTTCGGCCGGGATGCTCGGGACCGCCGGATCGACCTGCCGTTGGTGTGGACGTCACTGCTCGTCGGGGCGATCCCCCGACAAGGCAAGACGTTCGCCGCGCGGCTCGCCGCCGCCGGACTCATCTTGGATGCGTGGGTCCGGCTATACGTCGCGGACTTCAAGGCAGGTAAGGACTGGGACGCCGCCAGCCAGGTCGCGCACCGGTTCATGTCCGGCGACGAACCCGAACACGTCCTGACCCTGGTGGACTGGCTGGCCGAGCTGGTCGCCGAGGTTCAAGGGCGCTACCGGCGAATGCGTGATCTCGATGACCTGACCTGCCCCGAGTCGAAGATCACGCCGGAGATGTCCCGCGACCCCACGTTGGACATGCCGATTACGGCGATCTTCGTCGATGAAGTCCAAGTTCCGTTGGAGGACCGCACACCCGTTGTGGTGCAAGGAAAGAAGCTCACCGCGGGCGAGTACATCGGCGAACTGCTGACTTGGTTGGCAAAGAAGGGGCCAGCCGCCGGGATCGTGCTCGTACTGGCGACCCAACGGCCCGACTCGAAAACGATCCCGTCCGGGCTACGGGCGGTCCTCGGATCCCGGTTCGCATTGCGGGTTATGGACTGGAGAGACAGCAACATCGTGTTGGGCGAACAGATGAACACCCGAGGCTACGACTCCAGTCGTCTGCTGCCTTCGCACAAGGGCGTGGGCATCCTGCGCCCGGACGGCGAAACCCAAGCAGGGGCCGACGTTCTTGCGGTGACCGTGCGCACCTACTACATGCCTAACGAGGACTGGCAGGCCATCTGCGGGCAAGGCCGCACACTCCGCGAAGCTACCGGCACCCTGACTGGGCACGCGGCCGGAGAGGACAACATGCCGCTGCTTGATCACGCATCAGTCGCTCGTGCCATCGGCGCTGGCGGCGACACTGCGGCGGCGAACCCGGTCGCGTCGGTCGAACTGCCCGAGCCGCTCGCGTCCGTGGTGGACTACCTCAGCGACGACTTGGCCAACGGAGACCGCGCGTTCGTCCCCACGGCCGAGCTTGTCGAAGCGCTGGGAGTTGAGCCCACTGCGTTCGGTCGGCAAATGGGCGAGCTTGGGTGCCGTCCGGAGCGGGTTCGTGTGCCGGGCGCGGACGGTAAGACACGACAGGTTCGCGGCTACCTCACGGCGGACATCCGAGCAGCCGCGGACGCGATAACGAGCGGCGGGCAGAATGCCGACGACCCGTAGCACTCGTCACGCGTGCCTGTCACGCCGTCTCAGCAAGCGTGACAGGCACACACGCCCTTTGACGAGGCAATAGACAGGCTGTGACGGGTGAGACGGGTCCGGCGGCAACCGTCTCACCCGTCACCAGATCCCGCTCAGACCGCTGCCTCCGTGTCGTCCTGTTTAGCTTCTGACGTTGTGTCGGCGTCGTCGGCCACGAGCAGGAGCAGGTTCGCGAGCGCGACGAGTTGCCGGGCGCACTCACGAACTTCAAGCGTCGGCACTTCGCCGTCGCGCATCCACATACCAATTTCGGTCAGCAGCGCGCCAGTCCGGATGAGCCGGTCCGGCACTGATGCTGACTGGTCATCCGGCAGGTTCGTCACTCTTCAAGTCGTCGGCAGGGATTGGCTCCCACTTGACCGCGCAAGCCGATCGGCCTCAGCAGAGAGCCAGCCGACCGTTTCGCTGGGCGGCATGGCCTGATCCGCCAGTTTGGCTGTGATCGCTTCGTACGGTGTCGCATGCTCACCGACGAGGAAGACGCCCATGCAGTGGTGCGGGCAGTAGACGACCGGCGGTGAGTCCTCCATCCGGTACGTGGTGAAGGCCCAGGGGAGCACGACGCTGCGCCTCGGCAGGCGTGGCAGGAGACGAACTGTGATCGTTCGAGCCCTGACCGCCAAGTCCACGATGAACCGCAGTTGCTGCGCCATCACGTCATCGCCGAAGTGGTTGTACACCGCGTCCTCTCCGATGAAGAAGTCCGCCGAGACAGCCTGGGCACCGAAGAGCACATCCCTTCGCCGCATCAGCGCTTCCAACGCCGTAACGTCTTGCGATTCAGTACCGCGCGCGAAGCGGGCGTAGCCGGGAGTTTGCAACAAATCCGGGAACACTATGGGTGCCCACACGCTCAGAGAAAGCGCTGCACGTTCGTGAGCCTTCAACGCCGCGAAATGCGTCGGGCTTGCCTGCGAACCTGGAGTGAACCAGCCCGGACCGGCAATGCCACGCGCAAGGCGGGCGATCCATTCCTTCTCCTCACCCGTCACTCCCAGCGCGCCAAGCATCCCGGCAACCTCTTCAGGACCGGGCACTCGGTATCCCAGTTCCCAGCTCGACAGCAGTGCCGGATTGACGCCGATGCGCCGTGCCAGTTCCCGCACTCCGAAGCGGGCCGCGAGCCGAGCGTCTCGCAAGGCGGCTCCTAGAGTGCGTGCACGCGGCGTCAACATGTCCGTACCTCGCATGAGGTCACTTCCGGCGGAATCGTCGCGCGCTGCTGCGACACACGGCCCGCAAGATTCGGCGAAGACTCCTGGCCTCGTCGTCATGAAGGCGCTGCGTCTTTGAGCGGGCGTGCCGGGCGTCGGTCAATGGCAGTCGGGCCGCGGCCAGGATGCGCGCGCAGCGCGAGCAAGCCAGACCCGGCTCCGAACACATGGCCGCCGCGGGGAAGCTGTCTCCACATAGACCGGTGAACCAGCCTGTCGACGACAGCCCGTGTGTCATTTCGGCGTCAGACACCAAGTGGTCCACCGGTTCCTCAGCGGAGGTCACCACCGTTAGGTGTTGTTCAGTCATCGCGACACTGCTCCTGCCCAGGTCGATCACATCCCGGTCTGCCACCTCCCCCGACTAGCCCAAGGAGCTAAATCAAGCCTTGTGACAGAATGAAATGAGTCTCACGTGGCAACAGGAGTCAGGACCACGACCGGAAGGCGACTCGCGCGCGACCTAGGGGTGACCCAGGCCAGCGGGGCAGGAGGAAGCATTGCGATCCGCAGATTGGGACGGTAGCCCGCCGCCGCGCACGGTCCTCGAAGCGCGCATACGCGAGCAACGCCAAACCCTCGAAGAGTTCGCGGCTTTCGCGGAAGACTTCGCGCGCAAGCACAATGAGTCAGGCACGTTGAGCGTGCGGCATTTGCAACGCCTGATTGCTGGCGTACGGCCGGACGGCAAGCCTCTCGGCCAGGTTCGCCCTGCCACTGCGAGGCTGCTCGAACGCATCTTCAGTGCGAGTATCGACGATCTGTTGACACCTCCGGAGAGGCCAAGCAGCGCGCTGCAACCGCTTCGCGTTGCCATTGCGGTGGTGATGCGCGGCATGGACGTCTTGCTGGTCTGTCGCCGAGACGACGCGAACACGTGGCAGTTCCCAGCCGGGATCGTCAAGCCGGGCACTGATCCAGCGGTCGCGGCAGTCCGGGAAACCCTCGCCGAAACGGAAGTACGCTGCGTCTTTGTCCGCATGCTCGGCACCCGGCCGCACCCCGTAACAGGAGTCTTGTGCGAGTACGTGCTTTGCGACTATGTGACCGGGGAAGCACGTAACGCCGACGTCGCAGAAAACTCCGACGTGACCTGGGTCCGCGCAGCAGACCTGACCCGGTTCGTACCGGTCGAGCGGATCTACGGCCCGGTGCTGCAGGCTCTAGACCTGCAAGCGCCTGCGTCGTCCTAACTCAGTTCTTCGGTCTCCGCCGAGTCGGCGGCTGGCCTGTGGCAGGTGACAACTCTGGAGCCACAGACCAGCCAGCCCCTGCTAACGGAACGACGGGCGCTGAACTGAGCCAGCTGTGACACGCTGAGCCGCCATCGACGCTGCCCCGATGACGGCTACGACCCCAGCAACTGGCATCCCCAGCCAGGTCAACAGTCCCGCCAGGATGATGACAACGACGAAGATCACCGGCCGTTGCCAAGAATTCGGGCGCGCGAGAACGCCACTACAGATCGTCAAGCTGATCAACTCCAGATTTGTTTACGGACGGACATTTCAGCCGGGGTACGGCCCGGCGAAAGAAGATGCTGCCCTAGATCTGAGGCTTGAGCGGGGATCAACACGCCCTGGGGTGTGTTCTGGCCTTCGGACAAGCTTTCTACTACGGTCTTGTCACGTCCCCCAGGGCCACACCTCGGGGGTCTTGACCCGCGATTCTGTTTACGGGCGGACATCGCTAGTCGGTTTACTGCCCCCCTCGCGTACGGGCGAGGGGGGCGCACTACTTGATGCGAGTCCGACGGAGACCGAGGACCTTTGCAGGCTCAGCGTCGGCGATGGCGGCTGGATCGACGACGACCGCGCGCTTGCCTCGGCTCACGCTCACCAACCCAGCGGTCCTGAGTTGCGCTATGGCGCGCTGAGCCGTCCCGAATGACACCTTGTACCGCTTCGCCAGATCGGCGACCGTAGGAAGCTGCTGACCGGGCGTGAGCACGCCGGACACGATCGCTCCCTGAAGATCCTTCGCGATGCGCTTGTACGGACTCTCGTCCTCAGGTGCCGCAACCGGCGCGACAGGAGCGAGCTTGCCTTCCGCGATGAGCGCAACGGGCAGGTCCGGCAGTCGCCCGGCAAGGGTTCCGGACGCGCGTTCATCGGACTCTGCAACCCATGCGCTGTAGACCTTCAAGGTGGTCGAACCGCCACCGCCATGGCCTAGGCGTCCGGCGACTGTCCGAACGTCCGTGCCTGCCGCGATCAACTCCGTTGCCGAGTAGTGCCTGAGCTGGTGAATGTTCATGTCCCAGCCGAGACGAGCACACATGCGCGCGTACCGCTGACTCACCGAGTCGGGCTTGAGCCATGTACTGCCATCCGGCATCAGCGAGAAGATCCGGGCGTCCGCCTTCAACGTCCTCAGCCCGGCACGCTCCGCGCAATGCTCGCGGTACGACCGCAGCAGCGCCACCGTGCGCTCATCGAGAGTGATTCGGCGCTGCTGGTGCGTCTTCGTGGGCTTCTCCCACGTTTTTCGGCCCGACTGGGCGATGCTGCTCCGAATGGTCAAGACCCGAGTCGAGAAGTTCAGCCGATCCCACGCGAGAGCACACAACTCGCCTCGGCGTGCGCCCGTGATGAACGCGAGCCACACGAGCATTCCCCAGTCGAGATCTCGCCACGCCTCCGTGGCGATACGAGCGGCCTGCTCGACTGTCGGGGGCTTCGGGTCCGGCCGCGGCACCGGAAGCGGTTCGGCGAGATCGAACGGGTTCACGCCGATCCATCCCCAGCGAACCGCGCGCTTACCAGCGCCGGACAGAATCGCCTGAATCTTGCGGATCGAACTGTCGGCCAACGGCTTGCACTTGTGCGGCCCGCACCGACCATCACACTGATGCGGCCGTTCGGTGCGGTGCTCGACAAAGCCGCGTCCCCGGCAGTGAACGCGGCATGTCCTTAGCTGCTTGTAGAACGAGTCGAGGATTTCACCGTCGAGATGCCCCAACGCGGACTCTCCCAGCAACGGGCGGATGTGGATTCGGACCAAAGACTCGTACCCCGTTCGGGTGGTTTCTTCGATCTTGACCAGCTCGAAGTACCGGTCTAGCAACTGGCTCACCGTCGCCCGAGTCCGCGAGCTGCGCTTTTCGTCGACCTGGTTGAGAAACTTCGTCCGGAGCTTTTCCGCTTCGGCCGCCGCACGTGGACCAGCGGAAACAACCTCGTCCAGGTAGTACCGCTTCTTGGTCACCGGGTCGATGCCCGCGTAGACCTTCACTCTGAGTGACCCACTCGGGAGCTTGACGATCTCGCCGCGAGTGCGCTTCCGGGGGCCGTTTGCGCTGGTCATGTAGCCAGCGTAAACCCGGGTCGGCTACACGGATGGCTACACAGAAAGCAACCAGGGACCCTCCGGATTCCGGAAAGTCCCTGGTCAGGTGGTGGAGCCGCCTGGGGGAATCGAACCCCCGACCTATTCATTACGAGTGAATCGCTCTGGCCGACTGAGCTAAGGCGGCATGCCGCTGCGCGACGGTCATCAGTGTAGCGGAGCCGTGGTGCGTCACCTTGCGGGGGCCGCGTCGTTAGGCTCCTATGACTTCGGTCTCACTCCCCGACCCGGCGATCATCTGGAGGACCCGGCACATGCAGCGAAGACTGCCCCGTGCGCTGGCGCTGCCCGCCACTGCCGCGTTGCTGCTGCTCTTGGCCGCGCCGGCTGGTGCGCAGGAGATTCCGACGACGCCGATCCCGCAGCCGAACAACCCCTCGCAGCCGCCCGCGTCCGCGCCCATCGGGCCGCAGCCGCTCGGGCACGCGGTCGGCGACGCGGGGACGGCGCTCGGCGTCCTGCGGCTGCTGCCGAACTCGGTCACCACGAGCACGATCCTTCCTGGCTTCGGCCAGACGCTGCCGAAGCAGTCCGCGCTCGAGGCGGGCATGGGCCTGTCCAGCGCGTCGGCGAACTCGGAGGCCTACCTGGCCTACGAGAAGTCGATCGCGCAGTCGTCGCCGTTCGGGCTGGCCGTCGGGGGCCAGGCTCCGCAGACGCCGGGCAGCCTCGTGCAGACCTCGCTGCCGGACAACCCGAAGGAGATCAGCGGGGGCCTGAACGCGCCGTCGAACCCGCTGCTGAACGTCGGGCTGCTCAACGGCACCGCGCACGCCCGCTGGAGCGAATCGCTCGGCCCGTGCGTGGACACGATCGCCGACGCCAGCACGTCCGTCGCGAGCCTGTCGCTGCTCAACGGCCTCCCGACGCTGCCGCAGGTCCCGCTGATCGGCGGCGGCGGGCTGAACCTGCCGCAGGGCACTCAGCTCGCGCAGGGTTTCGACCCGAAGAGCGGGCTGCAGAGCCTCGGCGGCCTGCTGCCCGGCAGCGGACAGACGCCCGCCGCGGGCACCGGTTCGCTGCTGAGCCTGCCGAACACGCTGTCGTCGCGGTCGCAGGTGAAGCTCGTCGACATCCCCGGTTCGAAGAACAAGGCCGTGCAGTCGAGGTCCACGCTGCAGGCGGCGGACATCAACATCCTCAAGGGCACGCCGCTCGAGCTGAACCTCAAGGTGGCCAGCCAGCCGACGCTCACCGTCACCTCCACCGGCGACGCGAAGACGTCCACAGTGGACTACCAGGCTCCGGTGATCACCATCGCGGCCGGCGGCAAGACGCTGTACACGCTCGACGCGGCGCACCCGACCAAGGACATCCCGATCGGCCTGCCGCTCGCGCCGCTGAGCCAGCAGTTCGGCGCGCTGGACAACGTGCCGGTGGTCGGCGGCCTCGTCGCCACCGCGCAGAAGGGCCTGCAGCAGCTCGGCGACACCACCGGGAAGGTGCTCGACCTCGGCGTGCTGCGGCTGAGCATCGCGAACCTCGACCAGAAGCAGTCCGAGGCGACCACGCCGTTCAAGGGCTACCAGGTGGGCGCGGCGGCGCGGCTGCTCGACCTTCAGGTGCTGCCCACGCAGAAGCTGAAGGAACTGCTGCCGAAGCAGGCGGGCGACAACCTGCCGTCGTCGCTGGCGCAGCTGTCGCTGGGCGAGCAGATCGCCCGCTCGTACGCCCCGACCGGCGGCGTCGTGTGCGGTTCGACGACGACTCCGCCCGCCCCGCCGCAGGGCGGTGCCGCACCGGCGGGTCCGGTGAAGCACCTGGCCTACACGAACGGCGCGTACGACACGGTGCCGCTGTTCTGGGCAGGCACGGCGATGCTGCTGATGGGCGTCGTCATGGTCGCGGCGTTCCCGAACCGGCGGCGTCCCGCGCTGGCACTGAAGCGGCCGTCCGGCGGTCCTGACGCACCGTTCAAGCCGTCGCCGCATCCGCGCGACTGACTCTGGCCAGTCACGTAAACGGCCCCCTCGCTGCTGGCGAGGGGGCCGTTTTCGTAGCGTGGCAAGAGGAACCCGAATGCCGCGACGCAGATCGGCCCAATCTCGGCAGGCAACCTTCACCTGGTGCGCGGTTGCCGCCGTGCTGCCGACGGCACCACGATCGAGGAATGACGCGGAACCCGGCGGGCAGGACTCTGTTCGACGAGATCTACGACCGCCCCGATCCCCGCGCGTTTTTCAGCAGTCTCGGCCGGTTCGGCTATCAAACCCCGCACCACGCCCAGTCCGTCTTCCGCCGGCTGGCAGCGGCGCGGCCGGCACCAGTGACGGTCCTGGACCTGTGCTGCTCATATGGCGTCAATGCCGCGCTGCTCAACCATCGGCTGACCTTCGATGACCTCCATGCGCACTACACCGCGCCTAAGGTCGCCAAACTGAAGACCTCCGAACTCATCGAGTACGACAAGGACTTCTACGCCGCCCATCGCCGCGCCGACGCCGTGCCCGCGATCGGCGTGGACATCGCCGCGCCCGCGATCGACTACGCGCTGGCAGTCGGCCTGCTCGACGCAGGGTTCGCCGAGAACCTCGAGACCGGACCCGCGTCCGCCGCCCTGCTGCGGGCAGCCAGCGCGGCCAGTCTGATCACCGTGACCGGAGGCGTGAGCTTCCTCAGCGCCCGCACCTTCGACCAGCTGTTGCGGGCGGCCAGCACGCCGCCGTGGGTCGCCGCGTTCGTCCTGCGCACCGGCTCCTACCAGCCCATCGCCACCGCGCTGGCCGAACATGGACTGTCCACCACCGTCGACCTCGAGCGCACCTTTGTGCAACGGCGGTTCACCGATCCGGACGAGCAGCGCTATGCCGTCGCCGCCGTCACGGCGACCGGGGCCGACCCCGCCGGGAAAGAGACCGAGGGCTGGTATCACACCGCCCTGTATCTGTCGCGGCCAAGGGAAGACCCAGCCTCGCCTCCCGAGCCCGACCTCGCCTGACGAGCGCCTCCAGTGCGATCTCCGCTGGGTCAGCCTTGGCGAAGCGTGGTGACCATGGCCTCCACCGCGATCCGCGGCTTCACGTTCAGCCCGATCGCCTCGCGGCACTCCAGTACCGCTTCCAGGCGGCGCATCGTCGATTCCGGCGTCCAAGCCGCCGCGGCCGAATTGATCTGCTCGGCGTGGTCGGGATGCGTCAGCGTCGCGCCAGAGCGCGAAGTCGTCACGAGCACGTCGCGGTAGAACCCGGCCAGATCCACCAACGCAATGTCGAGCGTGTCGCGCTGGGTTCGCGTCGCGCGGGACTTCTGGCGCTTCTCCAGCTGCTTCACGGCGGCCTCGGCGGCACGTTTCGCGCCGGCGACGCCCTTGCCGGTGCCGTCGCCGCCCATCGCAGTGCGCAGTTCGGAGCGTTCCTGCTCGTCGCGGCCCTTGCTCTCCTCGCCCGCGTCCGCCTCCGCCGCGCTGATCAACTGGTCAGCGCTGGTGAAAACGTCGTCCGGACGGCGCAGCCCGAGCGGGATCCGCAGCACGGTGGCGCGCCGCTGCCGGGCAGCTTCGTCGGTAGCGAGCCGGCGCGCGCGGCCGACGTGGCCGTTGCACACTGCCGCGGCCCAGTTGGCGCGCTCGGGATCGACGCCGTCCCGGGAGATCAGCACCTGCGCGATCGCCTCCGCGGGCGGGGTGCGCAGCGGAACCAGCCGGCACCGCGAGCGGATGGTGACCGAGACGTCCTCCGGGTGGTCCGACGGTGCGCAGAGCAGGAACACCGTGCGTGCCGGGGGCTCTTCCACCGCCTTGAGCAGCGCGTTCGACGCGCCTTCGGTGAGCCGGTCGGCGTCCTCGATGATCACGACCTGCCATTCGCCGGTCGTCGGCCGGCGCGCCGCCGCTTGCACGAGCGCGCGCATCTCGGCGACCGAAATGGACAGTCCTTCCGGGACGACCAAGCGCACGTCGGCGTGGGTTCCGGCCATAGTCGTGCGGCAGCCGGGGCAGGCGCCGCAACCGGTTCCGGTGCTGCACTGGAGGGCTGCGGCGAACGTGCGCGCGGCGACTGAGCGGCCGGAGCCCGGCGGTCCGGTGAGGAGCCAGGCGTGCGTCATCGCCGCTGGCGCGACTGCTTCTCCCGCAACGATTTTGGCCGCCGCCGACGCCGCTGAAGACAGCGTTTCCATGGCGGGTTCCTGGCCGACGAGTTCCGTCCAGACGCCGATCGGAGTCGTCACCGATCCTCCACTTTGGACACTACGGGCAGCGCGTCCGCGCCGTTCTGCGCCGCTTCCGCTTCGGCCGCCTCGACGACGTCCGCCGCGGCAGCGTCTTCCGGCGGCTCGGGTTCCTCCTCCGCCGGTTCCGTGGGGGCGAGCCCGGCGAGCGAGCCGACGAAGACCGGCTGGACGGCGTTGCGGACCCGGCCCGCGACGTCGCTGTCGGAGCCCTCGGCGTCGACCACCACGTACCGGTCCGGGTCAGCCGCGGCCATCTCGCCGAGCAGCTTCTGCACCCACAGCTGGTCGTCCTTCAACGACGGCTGCGGATCCTCCGCGTGTTCGGAGTCGAGAAGAACGGTGAGATCCGGGCGGAGCCGTCCGGTGGCCCAGTCGACCAGCCCTTCCAGCTCGCCGCGGTCCAGCTCGCCCGCCGCGGACAGCGACGCGAGCGGGGAGTCGACAAAACGCTCCATGACGACCACGGACCCGGCGTCGAGCGCGGGTTGGATCTGGCGTTCCACCAGCTCGGCACGCACGGCCGCGGCGACGAGCGCCTGCGCCCGCACGCCGGTGAGGGCGGCGTCGGAAACGAGCGTGCGGAAGCGCTGCTCGCCGAGCGCCGGGTCGGCGGTGAGGACGACCGGCCGGGTGCCGGTGCCGAGCCAGCGCGCGAGGCGGGCGGCCTGCTCGGCGGTGTTGACGGCGGTGGTGCCCTCGATCGCGATCAGGAAGCCGTTGACGCGGCGCGGGTTGCGGCGCAGCGCGTTGCGCAGGTCGCTGAAGATCTTCTCGGTGCGGCGCTCGTCCATCTGCCGGTAGGCGATGATCCCCAGCAGCACGGCGAGCAGCCCGCCGCCGAGGATGACCGGACGGGTGCCGTCGACGATGATCGGGGTGCCGAACAGGTCGACCTGGCGCTGCCGGACCAGGCCGATCAGCACCGGCGTGACCACCGTCGCGCCGAACAGCACGATCTTGAGCATCGCCTGGTAGATCGCGTTGATCCGGCCGCGGATCGCGTCCTCGACGCGGGAGCCGATGATCGTGACGCCGGTGAGGAACGCGGTGCCGGCGCAGACGCCGACGAAGGCGACCGCCGCCACCGAGATCGACAGGTGCGGCGACAACGCGACGACGCCGAGCGCGAGCCCGGCGAGGACGATCGAGATGCCGAACAGCCGGTCGTGCGGGAGCCGGTGCGCGAGCTTCGGGGCCAGCGCCATACCGGTGGCCAGGCCGATGAAGACTGCCAGCATGAGCAGGTTGAATGCCGCGTCGCCACCGAGCAGCGAGGACGAGTACGGCTTGGCCGCGCCGATGACCGCGCCACCTGCGGCGAAGGCGCCGAAGGCACCGATCAGCAGACCGCGGACGATCGGCGTGCTGCGGACGAACTTCAGCCCGTCGCGCATCATCGCGCCGAAGCCGAACTTCTCCTCGTCGGCCCGCTTGACCTTCTGCTGCGGCGTCGAGTGGACGTCGCGCAGGGACAGTTCGGGGATGCGGGTGGCGACGATGATGCCGCTGGTCAGGTACAGCAGGCCGGTGATGACGACGACGACCTTGGCGATGTACAGGTCGACACCGGGGCCCTGGAACAGGTGGAACGTGGAGTTCGCGCCGAGGATCAGCGCGTTGGCGCCGGCGGCGGTGATGACGGCGAGGCCGTAGGTCATCACCATGCCGAGCTGGTTGGCGGTCTCGACCTGCTCGGGGCGGCGCAGCAGGTTCGGCACCGCCGCGTCCTTCGACGGGATCCACATGATCGAGCAGCTGCCGACCAGGAAGTTCGCGACGAACAGCCACCACGGCGCGCCGACCACGGCGATCGAGAGCAGGAACCCGCAGCGCAGCAGGTCGCAGACGACCATGATCTTGCGCCGGTCGAACCGGTCCGCGAGCAGGCCGCCGAGCGGGGCGAAGAGCAGGCCCGGCAGCAGCGCGGTGACGATGACGCCGACGAACGCGTAGTTCTGCGCGGAGTAGTTGTCGAGGAGCTTGGTGCTCAGGCTGGTCAGGTTCAGCAGGTTCAGCCAGTCGGCGACACTGCACAGATACGTGACGCCCCACAGCCGACGGAATGGCTTGATCGCCAGCACTCGGCGGGCCCGGTGGATCGTGGACGTCCCGCCCGATCCGCCCGGGCCGGTGCCGGGCACCGACCGTACGCCCTCGCTGATACGCCCACCCCACTTGTCACGGCGGCGTCAGGCGACCCCTGCGGATCCCCCGACCGTGTGGTGGCCAGGGTAGTCCCGCCGCGGACGCGGGTAGGGCACGCCCCGTGATATGGGTGGTCGGAGGGGGTCAGCCAAACAGCCCCTTCACACTGCTCACCAGGCTAGCGATGAGCTCGATCGCGACAATTCCGAACACGATGAGCAACACCACGGCGAGCACGACGCCCGCTGTGCTGCTGGAGGGACGGCCGAAGCTGGGCATGCTGATCGAGGGCATCCCGCGTCGGCTCTGCCGCTCGGCGAGCTCCTCCTCGATGTCGTCGTCGGCGATCTCGGTGACCCGCTTCGGCCGCGGCCGGGGCACCTTCTTCAGCAGCTGAGGAGCCTTGGTCGGCCACGTCCGCTGCCGCGGCAACAGCCCGAGCGGAACCAGATCCGGCCGATCGGACGGCGGAATCGGATTCGGCGTCTTGACGACTTCCTTTTTCTTGGCTTCCTCTTTCAGCGCGGCCTCGACCATCCGCTTGACCGCCTCCGGGTCGTGCTCGACCGGCTTGGCGGTCGGCAACGGCCGGGGCGCGCGGCCGGACGCCATCTCGAACCCGGACAACGGATCGGAGAACCGCTCGCCCCCGGAGTCACCGGCCAATGTCCCGTCCCGGTCGGGCCCGGAGGCGGGAAAAAACGGAGTCCCGTCGCTCGTGCTCATGGTGACCACCTCACTACGGAATGTCCGCCGCGTCCAGTGTCGGCGAGAGTACCGGTCCCCGCATCCACCCAATGGCCGCAGAACCACTACTGCCCGCGCCCGCAAGGAGAGCCGTCCACCCGGGCCAGTGACCGCTGATAGACGGCGGCGTAGCGGGTTTCAGCGGAGAGGAACCAGGTCAAGTTCAAGGCTGCCAGGCCAGACAGCGCTGGGATCGGCCAGGGGACGGGTTGCCCGGTCTCTCGCTGCCCGGGCCCGGGCAGCGAGAGACCGGGCGGCAAGGAACTGGAGTCGCCTGATCCAACTCGACTCAGCCGCCCTCACCCGGCACAACCAGACCCGCTCACCCACGCCAACCCTGGCCAACGCCGCACCTAGCCCAGCCGACGCCACACCTCTTCCAACCAGCCACCCCTTCGGCGACCCAACCGCGGGATCGCGTCGGCGTGTGGAGGGGCAGTGCGCACGGCCCCCAGGCCGTGCGCACTGCCCCTCCACACGCCGACTTAAAGGCGATCCCGCCGCGGCGGCGAAGCCGACGCCATAAAACACAGTTTGCCGCGCAGACCCGCAAACCCAGCCCCGGCTAACCCGGCTCCGGCTAACCCAGCCACGCCAAACCCAGCCACGGCCAACCCGGCCACGCCAAACCCAACCCCGCTAACCGAGCCCCGGCTAACTCAACCCCGGCTAACCCAACCCCGGCCAACCCAGCCCCACCAACCCCAGCCCCAGCTAACCCAACCCCGTCAAATACAACTCCGCACCGCCTCCACAATCCAAGCCTCCGCAGTCCCCCTCGTAGCCGGAGACCACGTCACCACCCACCCACCACCCCCCTTCGGAGCGGCGCGGAACTGATACCTCCCCTGATCGTTGTCCACCAACCCGAACGCCCCGTGCGGGTACTCCGCCAACACCGCGTCCCGCACAGCCAAATCCACCAGCACCGTCCCCTGCCGAGGCCGAGCCACCGCCGCCCGGATCACATCCAGATCCCCCCAAGCCGCCCGCGGGATCAAGCCGCTGTCATCCGTCTCAATACGCACCGCAGGGCCCGGACCAGGCGGCCGGTCCGGCAGGCCGTCGAACACCCAGCCGGGCAGTGCGCTGAGCATTCCGGACCGCAGCCGCGCCCGGCGGCCCAGTTTGCTCATCACCGTGGTGAAGTCCTCGTCTCCGAAGAACCGCACCTCCCACGGCTCCTCGCTCGCCGGGAACACCCCGGTGACCACTCCCCGGATGAACCCTCCGCGCAGCACTCGGTACAGCTCGACCGCCTCGGCGGTCACCTCGCCGTCGGTGGCGAGTCCGAGTGCGGCCATCCCCGCGACGAACCGCGTGTACTGCTCCACCTCCTCGGCCAGCCCGGCGCCGAGCATCGGCCCGAACGACTGCCGGACCTCCTCGGCGAGGCTCAGTCCCGAAGCCGCTCCGGCGGGCTCCTCCTCGGCCAGCACGGGCGGCACCTCGAAATGCGGGTCGTAGAACTCCATCACCGAAGGCCGCTGCGGCATCTCGGCCCGCAGCGGCCCGATGACCTCGTCGATGACGTCGAAGACGACGGGTGCTGAACTGCTCACCCCGTCATTGAACACCCTGGTACCGACAATTTCTCGAACTTTTGTTCGAGTCAACCCATCCGTGCGCCGAGCGGTCGGTCAGCGTCGCGAAACCGGGTCGCCGACCCGCATCGTCGGGGCGAGGAAGCCGACCGTCACCACGAGAGCGCCGACCGCGGCGAGCGCCCAGTGCAGGCCGATCCCGCCGCTCAGGCCGCTGACCAGCACCGGACCGGCCAGGAATCCGAGGTAGCCGCACGCGGCGACAGCCGCGATCGCCCGGCCCGGCGCCTCCGGCTGCTTGCGTCCGGCCGCGCTCCACGCGAGCGGCACGATCCCCGACACCCCTAGTCCGACCACGGCGAATCCGATCACGGCGACCACTGGCACCGGAACCGCGACCACCAGCACGAAGCCGGCGACCGTCACGGCCGTCGCGACTCGCATGAACAGCACCGCGCCGACGCGCTCGACGACCCGGTCGGCCACCGCGCGCACCGCGATCATCGTGATCGAGAACGCGAAGTAGCCCAGCGACGCGACGGCCGCGCTCGCCGTGGTGACCTCCCGGAGGTAGACCGCGCTCCAGTCGTTCACCGTGCCTTCCGCGACGAAACCGCAGAACGCGATCACGCCCAACGGGATCAATGCCTTGCTGGGCAAGGCAAACGCCGCCTCGCCCTGTCCTCGATCAGCCCCCGGCAAGAACTGCGAAGCAGCGAAAATCGCGAGCACCAGCAGCACCGCGCCAGCAGCGGTGAAGTGCGCTTCGATCGGCACTCGCCACATCTCCATCAGCGCCGCGACGCCCGAGCCAGCCAGCCCGCCGATGTTCCAGAAAGCGTGGAATCCGGCGAAAATCGGTCGTCCGTAAGCCTCTTCGACGCGTGCGGCGTGCGCGTTCATCGAGACATCCAGCAGGCTGTTGCCCACCCCGAGCACCACGAGCGCCGCGACGAACAACGGCAGGTCCGGAGCGAAGGCGACGAGCGGGAGTCCTCCGCACAACACAGCGGCCCCGAACAGAACCCCGCGTCGGCTGCCGATCTTCGTGATCAACGGTCCCGCGGCCAGCAACGCGACGACCGAACCCGCGGCGAGTCCGAACAGCCCGATCCCGAGTTCTCCGGCGCTCAGGCCGAGTTTCGCTTGCACCGCAGGCACTCGAGCCGCCCACGAAGCGAACGCCGCACCGCACACCGCGAAAACCACCGAAACCGCGGCGCGAGCGCGCTGTGTCTCCCCCATCCGTCCCCCTGACACGAGAAAGGGCCACCCGGAGTTTTCCAGGTGGCCCTTCAGATCCTCGTTACTTCGACTTCGTCGCCGTACTGCTCCGCTTGGCCGGAGCCTTCTTCGCAGTGGTCGACTTCGCCGCCGCGGACTTGGTCGTGGTCGACTTGGCCGCAGTGGACTTCGCTGGCGCCTTGCGCGTCGTGGTCCGCTTCTTCGGAGCCGGACCCTTCGCGCGCTTCTCCGCCAGCAGTTCGGCCCCGCGCTCCGCGGTGAGTTCCTCGATGCTGTCGGACTTCCGCAGCGTCGCGTTGTACTCGCCGTCGGTCACGTACGGGCCGAAGCGGCCGTCCTTGACCACCATCGGCTTGCCCGACACCGGGTCGTCGCCAAGTTCCTTCAGCGGTGGCTTCGCCGTCGCCGACCGGCCGCGCTGCTTCGGCTCCGAATAGATCTTCAGTGCTTCTTCCAGCGTGATCGAGAACAGCTGGTCCTCGGTCTGGATCGACCGCGAGTCCGTGCCCTTCTTCAGGTACGGCCCGTAGCGCCCGTTCTGCGCGGTGATCTCGTCACCAGACTCCGGGTCCTTGCCGACAACGCGCGGCAGCGACAGCAGCTTCAGCGCGTCGTCGAGCGTGATCGTCTCGACCGACATCGACTTGAACAGCGAGCCCGTACGCGGCTTCGGCAGCTTCGCCTTCGCGGCCTTCTTCTGCGCCGCGGTGGCGTCCTCGGGCAGCTCCGGCTCAGGCAGCAGCTCGGTGACGTACGGGCCGAAGCGGCCTTCCTTCGCCACGATCTCGTGTCCGCTGACCGGGTCGGTGCCCAGCACGCGGCCTTCCTGCGGCGTCGCGAAGAGCTTCTCCGCGATCTCCGCGGTCAGCTCGTCCGGCGGCAGGTCTTCGGGCAGGTTCGCGCGCTGCGACTCGCCGTTGACCTCGCGCTCCAGATACGGCCCGTACCGGCCGACGCGCACCACGACCTGGTGGCCCTCGGCGTCGCTGAACATCGGGATCGAGTTGATCTCGCGCGCGTCGATGCCCTCGACGCTGCCGTCGACCAGCTTCTTCAGCCCGCCGAGGCGGCCGACCGAACCCTCGACGCCGAAGTCGCCGCCGAAGTAGAACTTCGACAGCCATTCGACGCGGTGCTCGTCGCCGCTGGCGATGCGGTCCAGCTCGTCCTCGAGCCCGGCGGTGAAGTTGTAGTCCACCAGCCGTTCGAAGTGCCGCTCCAGCAGGCCGATCACCGCGAACGCGACCCACGACGGAACGAGCGCGGAGCCCTTCTTCCAGACGTAGCCGCGGTCCTGGATGGTCTTGATGATCGACGCGTACGTCGACGGGCGGCCGATGCCCAGCTCTTCCAGCTTGCTGACCAGGCTCGGCTCGGAGTAGCGCGCGGGCGGCGACGTGGAGTGGCCGTCCGCGGACAGCTCGGGCGCGGTCAGGCCCTGGTCCTTGACCAGCACCGGAAGCCGGCTCTGCTTGTCGTCCGCCTCGCCGCCGGCCTCGCTGTCGACTGCCTCGACGTACGCCTTCAGGAAGCCCGCGAAGGTGATCGTGCGACCCGAAGAAGCGAAGGTGCACTCCTCGCCGGTCGCCGCGGTGCCGACGATGCGCACCGACATCGTGGTGCCCTTCGCGTCCGCCATCTGCGACGCGATGGTGCGCTGCCAGATCATCTCGTAGAGCCGGAACTCGTCGGTGTCCAGCTCTTTCGCGACCTGGCCCGGCGTACGGAAGACCTCGCCCGACGGGCGGATCGCCTCGTGCGCTTCCTGCGCGTTCTTCACCTTGCGCGTGTACTGGCGCGGCGACGACGAGACGTACTCCTTGCCGTACAGCTGCGTTGCCTGGCTTCGCGCGGCCGTGATCGCCGACTCCGACAGCGTCGTGGAGTCGGTACGCATATAGGTGATGTAACCGTTCTCGTACAGCTTCTGCGCGACGCGCATCGTGCGCTCAGAGGTGAAGCGCAGCTTGCGACCCGCCTCCTGCTGCAGCGTCGACGTCATGAACGGCGCGTACGGCTTGCGCGTGTACGGCTTCTCTTCGACGCTCGCGACCTTGAAGTCACGCTCGTTCAACGCCTGGGCCAGCGCCCGCGCGTCGGACTCGCCGAGCACGCGGATGTCCGCTGCGTTGCCCTTGAGCTGGCCGTTGGAGTCGAAGTCGCGACCCGTCGCGAGGCGCGAGCCGTCGACCGCGACGAGGCGCGAGGGGAACGTACGCGGCGAAGCGTCCGCACCGGCGTCCATGGTCGCCGAGATGTCCCAGTACGACGCCGAGGTGAAGCGCATCCGCTCGCGCTCGCGCTCCACGACGATCCGCGTCGCCACGGACTGCACGCGGCCCGCCGAGAGCTTCGGCATGACCTTCTTCCACAGCACCGGCGAGACCTCGTAGCCGTAAAGCCGGTCGAGGATGCGCCGGGTTTCCTGCGCGTCGACGAGGTCGGCGTCCAGCTCGCGGGTGGCCGCGGCCGCCGCCTGGATGGCCTGCTCGGTGACCTCGTGGAAGACCATCCGGCGCACCGGGACCTTGGGCTTCAAGGTCTCCAGCAGGTGCCACGCGATGGCCTCGCCCTCGCGGTCGGGGTCCGTCGCGAGGTAGAGCTCGTCGACGTCCTTCAGCAGCCCCTTCAGCTCGGTGACCTTGGACTTCTTGTCCGGGGTGACGATGTACAGCGGCTTGAAGTCGTTGTCGATGTCGACCCCGAGCCGCGCCCACGACTCGCCCTTGTACTGCGCGGGGACGTCGGCGGCGCCGCGGGGCAGGTCCCGGATGTGCCCGACGGAGGACTCGACGACGTAATTGCCGCCGAGATAGGGGGCGATCTTGCGGGCCTTGGTTGGCGACTCGACGATCACCAGCCGCCGTCGATCGGCACCGTTGCCCCCGGTACCGCTCTTCTTGGTCCGTGTTCCTGCCACGCTGCCCTGCTCTCCACTCATCTCCGCGCCGCCGCAGCGGCGCTCTCACCCCTGCACCAGAGGGGTACTGCGCCCGCGTCTCGACCTGTCAGTGTGCACGTCCCCGGTGTCCGCGCAGCGCCGAGGTGCCCTGACGAGCCGCTGGGCCCCTGCCCGTCGGATCGCCGCTGACCTCGGCGATGTTTCTCCTCCACACCTAGCACGTGATGTCGGACACGTGCCGTGCAGGGTAACCGGTCAGACCACCGATACCCTCCGTTAGACGGTGGCGGGTCCAAGGATGGCGACGGTTCACTTATTCCTCCCCCCAGCCGAAAGGAACCCACCATGATCCGCCGACTGGTTGGCACCGCGATCGCCGTCGCGGCGACATTCGCGCTGGTCACCGCCCCCGAAGCAAGCGCGGCGACCACCACGTTCACCGGTGCCGTGGCGCTGTCCAACTGCTCTGGTTCGGTCGTGAAACCGGCCGCCACGCCGATGGACGCGCCCGCGATGGTGCTGTCGAACGGGCACTGTCTCGAAGACGGCATGCCCGATCCGGGCCAGGTGATCGTCGGGCAGGCCTCGAACCGCTCGTTCGACCTGCTGTCGCCGGACGGGCAGAGTTCGGTGGGCACCGTGACCGCGACCAAGGTCGTCTACGCGACGATGACCGACACCGACATCTCGCTGTACCAGCTGTCCGAGACCTACGCCGACATCCAGCAGAAGTACAACGTGCCGCCGCTCGAACTGGTCAACAGCCATCCGCAGGCGGGCACGCCGATCGACGTGGTGTCCGGGTACTGGAAGCAGATCTACTCCTGCTCGATCGACGGGTTCGTGCACGAACTGCACGAGAACAACTGGGTCTGGAAGGACTCGATCCGCTACGTGCCGGGCTGCGCGACCATCGGCGGCACGTCGGGTTCGCCGGTCGTCGACCGCAACACCGGCAAGGTCATCGGCGTGAACAACACGTCCAACGACAACGGCGAGAGCTGCACGCTGAACAACCCGTGCGAGGTCGACGAAGCCGGCAACACGACCGTGCGGCCGAACTACAAGTACGGCCAGGAAACCTACGGCATCCCGGCCTGCCTGACCCCGGCCAACGAGATCGACCTCAACCAGCAGGGCTGCACCCTGCCGAAACCGTAAGACTTCCCCACCGGAAGGTCCCTCGTCGCCTCGCTGGGCGGTGGGGGACCTTTTTCTTTGCGCGGCTACCCGACAGCCTCCAGTAAATACTGTGCGGGACTCTCCGCCGGAGCCCCGCGACGCGGCTCGCCCGGCGTCCGTTCGCGGCGTTCCCCGGCAGGCGGCAGCTCCGGCCAGACCGACTCCGCCCCGGCGGGCGGTTCGCCGATCAGCTCGAGCAGACCGGCCAGCTTGCGCCGCCCGCTGACCCGCACCGCGGGCTGCTCCGCCTTCGGCCCGAGCAGCCGCGCCTGGACGCCCAGCGCCGCGAGCGCGGTCAGCAGTTCCTCGTGCGTCCCCGGGGCCAGCGGATCGACTCCCAGCAGATAGCCGCCGGGTTCGGGACGGCCGGCCGCCAGCGCCCACATCCGCAGCATCGCGCCGCTCAACCGGAATCCGCCGGGCACCGCCTTGCCCGAATCGTCCTCCGCCGGACCGGTGTGCCCCGGCCGCAGCCAGTCTTCGGCGAACCCGAGCAGATCGACCCGGAACGACGTGCGCACCTGCGGACTGCCGCATTCGGCCACCGCGGCCTGCGCGTCCGCGCCCCGGCCGCGGCATTCCCGCGCCAGTACCCGAGCCCGCCACGACTCCTCGACCAGCACCGACAGCCGCGCCGCCGTGCGGCCGAACCCGGTGATCTGTCCTTGGCAGCACAACAGCCCGGCCAGGTCTGGCAGGCCCGGGCCGGTCGCCTCCGCCGAAAACAGCGAGATCGTCCGATCCACGCCGCCGATGATAGAACACAAGTTCGATTGAACGCGAGGGTCGCGCCGCGGTTTTCCCCGATCGGTCAGCAGGTGCTGGGAGCGGGGCTTCCGGCGAAGCGCCCGGCGAGCCAGTCGAGCGCGGTGGGCGTGGCAGCGGCGTAGTTGGCGATGTGGCCGAGCGCGGTGCCGGGAAGGACCGAGGGCAGCCGGATGTCGTCGACTTGCACGGTCGCGCCGCGACGGCACCAATCCGCGGCGGTGGCGCGGACGGCTTGGGCGGGAACGATGTCGTCGTTGTCGCCAGTGGACATGAGCACGGGCGCGGACGGCGAGATGGCACCGAGCCGATGGGACGCGAGGATGGCGCGAGTTTCGGGATTCGCGTTGAGCATCGCGGTGATCGACTCGCCGTGGGCGGTGAAGTCGCCGGAGCGGTGGAAGCCGTAGTCGAGCGCGGTTTCCACGACGCATTGCCCGGAAACCTTCTGCAGCATGGCTTTCCCAGCGTCGTTCAGCCCGGCCCGGATGATCGGCGCGGTGTCTGGATAGGCGGCGATGAGTCCGTTGAGGTAGTAGCCGAGAACGCCGGACAGCACGGTGCCGGAAAGCTTGTCGGAGAGCGCGGCGAGATCGGTTGGAGCCGCGCCCACATAGGACCCGCGGAGGTCGAGTTCGGGAGCGTAGGCGCGCGCCGCTTCGGCCGCCCCGCCCGTCGCGCCGCCGCCCTGGGAGTAACCCCAGAACGCGACCGGGCCGCTCGGGGTCGGCGTGCCCGGCAGCCGTTGGGCGGCGCGGGCGGCGTCGATGACGGCGTGTCCTTCGGCGACAGGGTTGAGATAGGTGTGGGCGCCGGGGGTGCCGAGGCCTTGGTAGTCAGTCACGACGACCGCGTAGCCGCGGCTGAGCAGGCTAGTCATGGCGACGACTTCGTAGCCCGCCATGAGGTCGAACGGCGGGCGGTAGTGCACGGGAGTGTTGAGCAGTTTCGACGGCGCGCACTGGTCGCCCTGTCCGTGCGTGCCGATCGCGAGGGAGACCAGCGGACGCAGTCCCGGACCGCGCCAGGGCGTGGTCGGCGCGAGCATGGTGCCGGTGACCGCGATCGCCGCGCCGTGCACGTCGGTGCTGCGGTACATGAGCCTGGTTGCCCGCGCAGGCAGCGGCACGCCCAGCGGCGAGGGCTCAGTACGGATCAGGTCGCCGGGTTTCCCCGCGGGCAGCGACCCCGGCGGGGTGTAGAAGTCCGTCGACGCCGCGGCCGGGCCGGGTGCGCTGATCAGCGCAGCGACCGCGATCAGCACGGCTGCGGCCGCGCCGAAACGGCGGCGCGATCGGTGCTGCCGAGGGGATGCCTGCGTCATTGCAAGTTCCTTCCTGCGCCGCGCGGAACAGCATGTCAGTTTCGGAACAATGTGTCAGACCGCAGACTGAAACACCAGGACTGGTATATTAATACCGGTATAGCAATACCCCTGGGAGGGAGCTTGTTCACCGTCTCCGCACGCGTCCAGATCCGCGACGAGCTGATCGCCGCCGCCCGCCAAGACGTCGACATCGCGGGCGCCGCCCTGGTCGGTTCGACCGCACGCGGAACCGAGGACCGATGGTCGGACATCGATCTCGTCCTCCAACTCGCGGAGGACGCGAATGAAGCCGCAGTAGTCGCGCGCTGGACTCGATCGCTCGACGAGAAGTTCGGAGTCGCCGACACCCTCGACGTGACCTCGCGCGAGGGAGTTCGCTACCGCGTCTTCCTTCTCGACTCTTCGCTCCAGGTCGATGTGTCGTTCTGGCCGCACGATCTCTTCCGCGCCACCGAGGACGGCTTCCAGCTCGTTTTCGGCCAGGCCAACGAACCGACCAGCGCCCCGAAACCGGGCAGCGGGCAAGTGATCGGCATGGCGTGGCTGTACGTATTGCATGCCCGCTCGGCCATCGCCCGCGGGCGGACGTGGCAGGCCGTCCTGATGCTCGACGACCTTCGCACCCAGATCATCGCGCTGGAGTGCCTGCGACACGGCTTGAATCCTTGGCACGGACGCGAAGTCGACAAGCTGCCCGAATCAGTGCTGGCGACGCTGCGAGACGGCCGGGCGACGTCGGTCGGCTTGAGTGAGCTCGAACGGTCTCGGCAGGTCCTGCTTAAGCACTACCTGGCCGCCGTCGAACACCACGATGCGGAACGGGCCGTCGCCCTTCGGCGGGCGCTCGGTCCTGATCAGCGCGGCGCGGGCGGCACCACCAACTGCTGACAGCCTGCCGCACGCTTGCCCGCCGCGGACAGGGCTGGCGTCGCGTCCAAGCCCTTGAGGACGTCGAGCCGGGAAATCTGGTCGATAGCCGATTTCGCGTCGTCCAGCGCGGCTTTCACCGCGTTGGGATCGGCGGCGGCGTCGAGTTTGCCGCGCACCTCGTCGGCCTGTTGCCGCACCGAGGTGAACTGGCCGAGCAAAGCCGTGCGCGCCGGTTCGCCGCCGGGCAGCGGCGCGGGACCGACCCGGTGCAGTCCGGAGATGGTCTGGT
Organism: Amycolatopsis halotolerans; assembly: GCF_042647905.1. Lineage (NCBI taxonomy): Bacteria > Bacillati > Actinomycetota > Actinomycetes > Pseudonocardiales > Pseudonocardiaceae > Amycolatopsis > Amycolatopsis halotolerans. The sequence goes on along the minus strand of NZ_JBHRWI010000020.1, from coordinate 331,843 downwards.
CGATGCCGGTGGCGACCGACGCCAGGAGGTCGCTGGACGTGCGGGTCGCCTGCGCCGACGAACTCGGGTCGATCGAGGGCAGATTCGCCAAGGCGCGAACCAGATGCGTGACCGCGCCGCAGTATCCGTCGGCCCATTTCGCGGCCGGATCGCCTTGGCTCGCCGACTCCGCGTGCCCGCCGGAGGAGACCTGCTCGGCAGGCGGCGGCGGTTGCCCGCAGCCCGTCAACCCGATGCCGATTCCCGTTGCCAGCGCGGCCAAACCGGTCCACCGCGGCCGCACTCGCACCACTCCTGTCCCTCGAAATCCGTGTCCTCCGCACGGTACCGACCCGCCAGTAGTCCGCAACTCGCCCCGTCTCGTGGACGCGAACGGGCCCGGCACGCACAAGGCGTACCGGGCCCGAATGGAGCAACGCGTCAGGCTTTCGCCTCCGCGGGAGCCTCCGCCATGACACTGCCGCGCCGCTTGGACACGACGATCGCCGCGACGATCACCGCGACCGCGACCACCGCGATCACGATCCGCCACGTGGTGTCCGCGCCGCCGCCGAGCGTCAGCGTGACCACCGCGGGCGCGATCAGCACCGAGACCAGGTTCATGACCTTGATCAGCGGGTTGATCGCGGGACCGGCGGTGTCCTTGAACGGGTCGCCGACGGTGTCGCCGATGATCGTCGCCTCGTGCGCGTCGGAACCCTTGCCGCCGTGGTTGCCGTCCTCGACGAGCTTCTTGGCGTTGTCCCACGCGCCGCCGGAGTTGGCGAGGAAGATCGCCATCAGCGTGCCGGTCGCGATCGCGCCCGCCAGATACCCGGCGAGCGCACCGGTGCCGAGACCGAAACCGACCGCGATCGGCGCGAAAACGGCCAGCAGACCCGGCGTCGCCAGCTCCCGCAGCGAATCACGGGTGACGATGTCGACGACCCGGCCGTACTCGGGCCGCGTGGTGCCCTCCATGATCCCGGGGATGTCGCGGAACTGGCGGCGCACCTCGTACACCACCGCGCCGGCGGCGCGCGAGACCGCGCTGACCGCGAGACCGGAGAAGAGGAACACCACAGCCGCGCCGACGATCACGCCGACCAGGGTCTCCGGGCTGACGATGTTCGCGACGAACGAACCCGTGCTGCCGACGGCCTTCGAGATCGCGTCCGAATAGGACCCGAACAGCGCGGTCGCCGCGAGCACCGCGGTGGCGATCGCGATGCCCTTGGTGATGGCCTTGGTGGTGTTGCCGACCGCGTCCAGCTCGGTGAGGATCTGCGCGGCCTTCTCGTCCACGTCGCCGGACATCTCGGCGATGCCCTGCGCGTTGTCCGAGACCGGGCCGAAGGTGTCCATCGCGACGATGACGCCGACGGTGGTCAGCAGGCCGGTGCCGGCCAGCGCCACCGCGAACAGCGCGACGCCGCCGCCGAGCAGGAACGCGCCGAACACCGCGGCGGCGATCACCAGCGCGGTGTACACGGCGGACTCGAAACCGACCGAGATGCCGGACAGGATCACCGTCGCCGCACCGGTTTCCGACGTCTTGCCGACGTCCTTCACCGGCTTGTGCTCGGTGCCGGTGTAGTAACCGGTGATGCGCAGGATCAGCGCGGCGAGCACGATGCCGATGATCACCGCGACCGTCGCGATCACCGCCGGGTTGCCGGTGTTGTGCGCGAAGCCCTCGCCGAAGTCGGCGAAGCTGCTCGGCAGGTAGATGAACGCGGCGACCGCCGACAGCACCGCGGAAATGACCGCGGAGATGTAGAACGAGCGGTTGATCGTGACCAGGCCGCCCTCGCCCGCGCGCGCCTTCGTGATGTAGACGCCGATCACCGCGGTGATCACGCCGATGGCGGGCACGATCAGCGGGAAGATCAGGCCGTGCGCGCCGAACGCTGAGCTGCCGAGAATCAGCGCGGCGACGAGCATCACCGCGTAGGACTCGAAGAGGTCCGCAGCCATGCCCGCACAGTCGCCCACGTTGTCGCCGACGTTGTCGGCGATCGTCGCGGCGTTGCGCGGGTCGTCCTCGGGGATACCCTGCTCGACCTTGCCGACCAGGTCGGCGCCGACGTCGGCGGCCTTCGTGAAGATGCCGCCGCCGACACGCATGAACATCGCGATCAGTGCCGCGCCGAAACCGAAGCCCTCCAACACCTTCGGTGCCTGGCCGGTGTAGACGAGCACCACGATCGCCGCGCCGAAAAGGCCGAGCCCGACGGTGATCATGCCGACCACGCCGCCGGTGCGGAACGCCACGCGCATCGCCTTCTCGCGACCGCCCTCCTCGCGCGACGCGGCGGCCACGCGCAGGTTCGCCTGCGTGGCCAGCCACATGCCGAGGTAGCCGATGGTGAACGAGAACACCGCCCCGACGAGGAAGAAGATCGACCGGCCGATCCGTTCGCTCCAGTCGTCCGCGGGGAGCGCGAACAGGAGCAGGAACACGATCACGCCGAAAATGGCGAGGGTGTTGCGCTGCCGCTTCAGGTATGCGGCCGCACCTTCCTGCACTGCCTTCGCGATGTCCTGCATCTTGGCGGTGCCCTGGCCCGCGGCCAGCACCTCCTTGAGCAGGACGTAACCGATAGCCAGTGCGACAAGGGCGACCACGGCGACCACACCGACGATGGTGTAGCCACCCCCGGTGAGCGTGATGCCGCCCTCCGCGAGGAACTGCCGGGACATTCGTCCTCCTGGGAACGCCGTCTGGCCAGCGCGGGCCCGTCGTACCCGGCGCGCCTGCACTGGCGGGGATCTGTGCCGAAGGACACGCTAGCCGTGCAAGCAATGCACGTCTCACATGACGCTCGCCACAGTGGGTGTGGATCGAGGGAGTGTATTGGTAGTGATCTGCGCGTCCGCAATGCGTCCCGGCGACAGCACGTTCGGTAACCTTGTGTGATTGGTCACTGGATCGATCTCGGCCAGGTTTTGTCGGTGCCCTGTGCGAAGCTTCGGCACGTGGTGGGAGAGCGAGGACGGAGGCTGCTGGACCGGGTCACAGCGGGGATCCCGGCGCACGAGAATCCGGTGACGCACGTGTCCCGGCTGCCGGAACGCGCGGCCCGGCACGAGCCGTGGCCGGAGTGGGCGGAGCCGTCGGTGGTGGCCGCGTTCGGCGCGGCCGGAGTCGAAAAACCGTGGCGGCACCAGGCGGAGGCGGCTTCGCTGGCGCATTCGGGCACGCACGTCGTGGTGTCCACCGGCACCGCGTCCGGGAAGTCGCTGGCGTATCAGCTGCCGGTGCTCAGCGCGCTGACCGCGGACCCGCGGGCGACCGCGCTGTACCTCTCGCCGACGAAGGCGCTCGGCGCTGATCAGCTGCGTGCGGTGTCCTCTTTGGACGTCCGCGGAGTGCGCGCGGCGGCGTACGACGGCGACACCCCGATGACAGAGCGCGACTGGGTCCGCGCGCACGCGAACTGGGTTTTCAGCAACCCCGACATGCTGCACCGCGGCATCCTTTCGGCGCACTCCCGATGGACGCAGTTCTTCCGCCGGTTGCGGTACGTCGTGGTCGACGAATGCCACAGCTATCGCGGCGTCTTCGGCTCGCACGTCGCGCTGCTGCTGCGCCGCCTGCGCCGGGTGGCGGAGCACTACGGCGCTTCACCGGTGTTCGTGCTGGCGTCGGCGACCACCGCCTCGCCTGCCTCTTTCGCCACGCGCCTCACCGGGGTGGAGTGCTCCGCGGTCACCGACGACGCGTCTCCGCGCGGGGCACGCACGGTCGCGCTGTGGGAGCCGCCGCTGCTCGACGAGCTGACCGGCGAGAACGGCGCGCCCGTCCGGCGTCCGGCCGGGGTCGAGACCGCACGGATTCTCACTGAACTGGTCGTCGAAGGCGCGCGATCGCTGGCCTTCGTCCGCTCCCGTCGCGGTGCCGAACTGACCGCGCTCGGCGCTCGCCGCCTTCTGTCCGAAGTGGACCCTCGGCTGGCGGATACCGTTGCCGCTTATCGATCCGGCTATCTCCCTGAAGAGCGTCGGGCCCTGGAGCAAGCCCTGCTCTCGGGCCGCCTGCTAGGTGTCGCGACCACGAATGCCCTGGAGCTGGGCGTCGACATCGCCGGCCTGGACGCCGTGGTTTTGGCGGGCTATCCCGGCACCCTCGCGTCTTTCTGGCAGCAATCCGGCCGCGCTGGCCGTTCGGGCGATGAGGCGCTGGTGGTGTTCGTCGCGCGAGACGATCCGCTCGACACCTACCTCGTGCACCATCCGGCCGCGTTGCTGGAACGCCCAGTGGAAACGGCGGTGCTGGACCCGACGAACCCTTACGTGCTGGGCCCGCAGCTCGCGTGCGCCGTCGCGGAACTGCCGCTCACCGAACCAGAACTGGAAACCTTCGGCGGCGCCGCGGCCCGGGCGGTGCTGGCGGATCTGGCGGCGGAGAAGCTGCTGCGCCGTCGTTCCAGCGGTTGGTACTGGACTTCACGCGACCGCCCGCACGCGGACGTCGGCATCCGCGGCTCAGGCGGCGACCAGATCGCGGTAGTGGAAGCGGACTCGGGTCGAATGCTGGGCACCGTCGACCCCGGCTCGGCCTGTTACTCGGTGCACCCCGGCGCGGTGTATTTGCATCAGGGTTCGTCGTATGTCGTCGATGAGCTGGATTTGGAGACGGGCCTCGCGCTCGTGCACGCGGAGGATCCGGACTGGACGACCTCGCCGCGCGAGATCGTGGACATTTCGGTGCTGTCGACGGAAGAACAATGCCGCCACGGCGGGGTGACGGTGTGCCTTGGCGAGGTAGCGGTGACGTCGCAGGTGGTGGGGTATCTGCGGAGGCGGCCGTCGGGTGAGGTGCTGGACCATACGCCGCTCGACCTGCCGGAACAGAGCCTTCATACGAGGGCTGTTTGGTACACGGTTTCGGGCGAACTGCTGGAGTCTCCGGCTGGGCGTGGCCAAGGTTCGGTAACAGGCTCGCGGACCGCTGGGGATCTCGGCGGAGTCGCTGCCGGGTCGGCGACCGATGGGGCGGGCGGCGAGTCGACGGGAACCGAGTACACGTCACCGGCCACCGGGAATCCCGGCCGAATCGGCGCGGGGCCAACGAGCGGCGAGGGAGCGGGAGAGCCAGCGGGGACCGGGAGTTCGCCTGACTCCGCGGAGACCGGCGGGACCGTCGCGGGGGCGGCGGCCAGCGGTGCGGTTGGCGAACCAACCGGACGCGTGTCGCCGACCATCGCGGGAATCGACGGAGCCGCTGCGGGGACAGCGGCCAGTCGGGCGACTGATGAGCCGGTGGGGACCGGAAGCGCGGAGCCAACCACTGCGGAATTCGGCGGGACCACGGCGGCACCATCGACCAGCGGTGCGGTTGGCGAACCAGTGGGGACCGAGAGCGCGGAGCCAACCGCCGCGGAATTCGGCGAGCCCGCTGCGGGGGCAGCGGGCAGCCGGGCGGCTGGAGAACCGGCGGGGACCGGGAGCGCCTCGTCGGTTGTCGGGGTAACCGGCGAAGTTTCGGGCGACCCGGCGGCTGGGCGGGGGCCCGGTGCCGGGGTCGAGATCGGTGTTGCGGTGGGACCGGTGGGGACCGGGGGTGCTGGCAGAGCACCGGGGGGCGCCGGTTTGCTTCCGGCGCGCGTCCCCGGTGCCCTGCATGCCGCCGAGCACGCGGCGATCGGCCTGCTACCGCTGTTCGCTACGTGCGACCGCTGGGACATCGGCGGGGTGTCTACCGCGTGGCACGAGGACACCGGGGAGGCGACGGTGTTCGTGCACGATGGGCATCCCGGGGGTGCGGGGTTTGCCGACCGCGGTTATGCCGCGATTGTCCCGTGGCTGGCCGCTACGCGGGAGGCGATCGTCTCCTGCGAGTGCCCGACGGGCTGCCCGTCCTGCGTCCAGTCGCCGAAGTGCGGGAACGGCAACGATCCGCTGGACAAGGCGGGGGCGGTGGCCGTACTGGGAGCCGTGCTCGGGGCGTTGCGTCAGCACGGGGAACAGTGCGGCCACGGTGGAACGTGAAGACTGTCTTCGGTTGTCGCGTGCTGCCTGCCGGGGTGGAACCGGATCAGGCGGCGGTGCTCTCGACCAGCATCGGGGCGTGCTCGTCGGCGAGGGCACGGACCAGCACGTCCTGCACCTCGGCGGCGGGCGGCAGCTGCCAGCCGCACACCTCCGGCTTCACGCGCCAGTGCACGACACCGTGCTGGAACGGCGACGGCGGCAGCGGGATGTAGCTGTCCTTGCCGTGCCACTGCACGGAAATCTCGTCCGCGAGTTCGGTCGGCAGGTGCTCGGCGGGCGAGGTGAGGAACAGCCACCGGCCGTTCGGCATCGCGACGATCGGGGCCGGGTGCCCGATCGACCGCAGCAGCCGCGCGGCGCGCTTGCCCAGTTCCTGGTCGACCTCGACCGCGTCGAGCACGGTGCCGGTCGCCACGAGCAGGCTGTGCGTGCGGTCGCTGAACCAGCTGGCGACCTCGTGGGCGTGCGAGCCGACCAGCTCACGCCACTCGTCGCGCACCGGCACCGGCCGGCGCCAGGTCAGGTCGTCCCCCTCCGCGGTGATCTCTTCCGGGGTCGCCCCCGGAAGCACCGGCCAGCCGCGCCAGGCGAGGCCGATCGCCTCCGCACGCAGTTCGATGCGGAAGGCGTTCCGCCAGCTGTCCGGCCAATTCGCGTCCAACATTGCTTTCCTGCCTTCGAGGTCCGGTTTTCGCGCCGTCCGGGTCGGGGCCGTGGTGGCGCATGTCTCACTAAACGGCAAGTTGCACATTGCGGGGAAGACTCCACGCGACAACCGGCCGTTACCGAGCGATGAACGCCCAGTAGCCCACTGTCCGGCCGATAACAACGCGCCGATCACCGGCCGCTGACCCCGCCGCCGGTCCCGCGAGAACGGGCCCACCACGGGATTCGACACTTTCTCGCCTTTCCGCACACGTGCTGACGCATCGGGTCGAGCAGTACGCTGACCTGGGAATTTAACCGTTCGGCGTCCGCCAGCGACCGCTGCTCGTGGCGTTCGCCACTCGTCGCCGGTGCCGGAAAAGTCCGGACGGACGGGGTGATCCGAGGACTGGTCACCAGTCCGGACGCGCCGCCGATGAGCGGTTCCGGCGGGTGACCGGAACACCGCTGGCGGCGGTGAGCCGCGGCGGGTTGGGAGGAGTGCGCGGGGCGGGTGGCAGGTTGCAACTCCTTTCGGCTGGGGTGGACGAGGCCGGTGCGGGGGTGGTTCGCGCGGCTGATTGGCGGGCTGGTGGTTGGTCGCTGCGGCAAGCCGCGTACCGGGATGGTGTCGGCAAATCGGGCGAGCTCGGGTGGGAATCGCTGCCCAGCTGCGCACGAGGCTGGGTTCAAGGTCCGCGGTGCGGCCAGCCACGGCATTAGCAGGCCAGGTGCCGGATTGGCCGCGTATTCCGCCGCCAATCCGGCGCGCTCGCGTGAGCCTGCCGACTCGTCACCGAGGACCTCGGAACAGCCAGCCGAGGACGGCGGCCCACCTAGGCCAAGCGACCACCGGCTACTCCGAGCAGGCCCGAAGCGCTTGCTGGGCTACCAAGGCAGACCCGCCGGACCAGCGGATGTCCTGCCGTGCGGACTCGAGATGGTTGCCCCGTCAACGGAGGCAGGCCTGCCGGACCAGCAGGTGTCCAGCCGTGCGGACTCGAGACGGTTGCCCCGTCAAAGGAGGCAGGCCCGCCGGACCAGCAGAGGCCTGCCCGAGCGTTTGCCCGCGGTTACGCGAGCAGGTCCGCTAGGCCAGCGGGTGCCTTGTCGGGCGGGCCTAGAGTGGTTGCCCGGTCAGGGAGGTTCGTCTGCTGGGCCAGCGCGGGCTTTCGCGGTTGGGGCTGGCAGGCCGAGGATCGGGGCGGCGGCGGCGCGGACTTCGATGTAAGCGTCGCGGTTGTGCCAGCGGCAGCTTGTCATCACGGCGCGTTCGTGGTCGGCGACTTCCTGGGCTCGGGCGCAGGCGGTGGTCGGTCCGGCGGCGGCGTGGGCGGCTGCGGCCAGCGCGCCTAGGTCGGCGGCGGCTTCGGTGCGGTGGCGGGCGGTGATGGCCGCAGCTAGCCACCACACCAGGATTGTCAGGGTGATCAGGGTGGCTGCGGCTAGGGCGGTCCAGATTGTGGCGACGCCGGCGTCGGGCGGTTCTTCTTGGGTCATGGGGCTTGGCCTGGTTCGACGATGGCGTAGGCGGTTGCGCTCAGGTGGAGGGCCGCCAATGCGTCAGTGGTTACTTCGGCAGTGAGGCCGTCGCCGGTGCGGTGGATGGTGAGGTGTGCGCCGTGCGGGGCAATGGTTTGGACCACTGCGTCGGCGGCTCCTGGTTGTCCGGACGCGGTGAGGCGGGCGGCTTCGCGGGCGGCGTCCAGGCATCGGAGGTGCCCGGCGATCGCGCTGGTACCTGCGAGGAGCAGCGCCAGCACGGCGGTCAGCGCGCCCAAGGACAGAGCGGCTTCTACCGTGACGAATCCGCCGTCCCGGCGACGGCTGGCCATCAGGTGGCCACCGTCAGGGCTTTTTGCACCAGTCCGGCCAACGCCGCGGAGACCGAGTCTCCGCTGAGGAGCACGTAGAGCGCCACGGCGAACGCTGCCGCGGCTACCGTGCCGATGGCGTATTCGGCGGTGGTGGTGCCCTCGTCTCCCGGCAGGAACCACATGGTCGGATTTCCTTTCTGTCGTGGATGGGTTCACAGCAGGCCGCCGATTCGTCCGGCGAGGCCGAGTACGACCGGCAGCACGCCGAGGGCGAAGAACGCTGGCAGGAAGCACAAACCGACCGGCAGGGCCAGGGCGACTCCGGCTCGTTCGGTGCGTTCTTCGGCTTCGACGCCCAGTCCGTCGCGGATGCGGTGGGCCAGGTCGGCCGCGGTCGAGGCGAGTGCTGCCCCGGACCGCGCGGTACGGGTGGCTGCGACAGCCAGTTCGGCGAAGTCTGGTCTGGCTCGGGTCGGTGCCCACGAGGGGATTGGGTCCGCGCCCAGGGCCAGCAGGTTTGCTGTTGCGTGCAGGGCGTTTTCGGTGTCCGGCGGTGCGCCGGGTGCTACGGCTTCCAGGGCGGTGGGGACTGGCATTCCGGCGCGCAGGCAGGCGGCGAGCATGTCTAGGACGGATGCTGAGCGGAGTCGTTCCGAGGTGTCGTCTGGTTTCTTGGGGTGGCGGGATCGGCGTAGGAGCCACCAGGTGCCTGCTCCGGCGGCTAGTCCTACTGGGATTCCGGTGACGACGGTTGTGGACAGACCGATGACGATTGCGGCGGCGGGGTGCCAGAGCTCTGGTCGTGGGGTGCGGTGGGGGCGGTCGCGGTTAGCCAGGTGTCGGGGCGGGGCGGTGTTTGGCCAGAGCAGTAGCGCGGCGGCGACTAGGGCGAGGGGCAGGGCGGTCATGGGGTCGCCTTGCGGTTGGTCAGGGCTCTGGACCAGGCGGCGCCTGCCCATAGCAGTGCTGCTCCAGTGACCAGGAATGCTTGTCCGATAAGGGTTTCGGTGAGGACGGCTAGCGGGTTGGCGCCGACTAGCTGGCCCATGGCCAGGCAGCCGACGGGCAACACGGTCAGGACTATCGCACTCATCCGCGGTCCGGCCATCTTTGCGTGGAGGCGACGGGCGAAGGCGACTTCGGCGTCGACGTCTCGGCGGGTGGCGTCTAGAGCGTCGGCGATGGGCAGGCCGTGGTGGCGGGCGAGGTTCCAGGATTGAGCGAGCGCGGGGAGCGCGGGCGATTCGAGGGTTCCGTCCAGGCGGGCGGCGGTAGAGAGGTTGTGCAGTTCTGCGGCTAGTTCGGGGACGGCGTCGGCGGCTGCTTCGGCGGCGGTTACTGGGTGGGCACCTGCGCGGAGTTCCGAGACCATCGTGCGGAGGACGGTTGAGGTGCGTTCGGCGCGGGTCAGGGTTTCTGCGGTTTCCTTTCTGCTGCGCCATTCCTGGCGGACTGCGAGGGTGAGCAGGGCGGTGGCTATCGCGGCGCCGATTCCGCCCAGCGGCAGGGCGATGGCGGCTGGGGCCAGCCAGAGGGACTGGCGGGGCGGGATGGGGAGGCGAAGGGGGATGCGGGGTGCCGGGAGGAGGCGGTTAGGGGTGGTTGGCCAGCACAGGATTCCGGTGCCTGCGCAGAGGAACGGCCATGCGGAGATCAACGGGGGCACCTCGATGCTGGGCGGTGGCGGGTGGGACGCGGCTATTGCAGGGAGCTTCGCCACGAGACGAAGTTGGAGGCGGACGGAGGTGCGCATGTTCCCGAGCTGGCGCGAAGTCAGTTGGGGCAAAGGCCGACTGGCGAGGGGCTCGGCGAGGCAGGCGAAGGCAGATTCGAAACCGGAGCACCGGCCGCGCCCGGTCGAGGAATTGCGGAAGTTCGTGCCGAGGCAGGCACAGAACTGAGCGCAGACGCGTAGGCGGCGGGCGGGCGCGCGGGAAGTTAGTCACGAGTTGGCTCCGGGGTCGTCAAGGCGGTGAAGAGGGAGCGGCGGCTCGTCCAGTGGCCGTCGCGCCAGACGGCGTGGGTTTTTACTTCTCCGTGGTAGCGCTGGAGTACTGCGACTTCCGTCAGGCGGCGACCCGCGGGTGTTCGGCGCATGTGGAGGATTACTCGGACTGCTGCGGCTAGTTGGCTGTGCAGGGCGTCGCGCGGGAGACCGCCTAGGGCGGCCAGCGCTTCGAGGCGGGCGGGGGCTTCTGCGGGGGAGTTCGCGTGCAGGGTGCATTCTCTGAACTAAGAATGCCCTGTCTGGCCTGCGGATACCAACGTCGCGGCGGGCTGGCTGGCGGTTCTGCCGGTTACTTCGGCGAAGGTTGGGGTGCCGAGGTTGATGGTTGTGGCTCGGCGTGTGCGTTGGTCGAGTTGGGCAAGTTTGTCTTCGGCGGCGGCGAGGCTGACGTTGAGGTTCTCGGCTTCGCCGAGCCAGCCTTCCTGTTCGGCTTCGGCGATCCGGGCGGTGAGGTTGTCGCGGATCTCTTCGAGTCGGCGTTTCTGGTCTGGGGAGACGCGCAGGACTGGGCAGCGAACGCAGCTGTGTTCGTGCTGGCAGCTGGTGCCGTATGCTCGTCCGCATTCGCCGAGGGCGACTTTGCGTCGCTCGAAGTGGCCGAGGAACTCGGCCCATTCGGCGTCGGTGGGGACTCGGTATTCCTCGGTTGGGCGCAGGGCTCGGCGGCGGGCGATGAATGCGCGGTGGCCGTTGATGGCTTCTTGGGCGTAGACGGCTTTGTAGCCCATGGTGGTGTTGATGTCTTTGTGTCCCAACAGAAGTTGAGCGATGTGTGGTGGCATTCCGTTCGCGATGGCTTCGGTGGTGAAGATTCTTCTGAAGTCGTGCAGCTGGTAGTGCAGAGGCTGGCCGCTGACGTCGGTGAGTCCTGTGGCCTCAAGGATCTCGTTGATGGATCGGCGGATGAGGGCGACGGAGACTGCGCGTTGCTGGCCTGCGGTGTGCCATTGGAAGAGCAGGGGCATGGGGTCCATCCAGACCCTTTCCTGCATGTCGTAGAAGGGTGTCAGCGGGACTGCTCCGTCGCCGCGTCGGATGCGGCTGATGATGGCGCTGATGACGTCGGCCAGTTCGGGGCTGATGACCAGGAGCCGTTCCTGGTCGGTTTTGGACGGAGCGACCTGCAGCAGCGGTATGAGTTCGCCGGTGTCGGGCAGCGTGTATTGGGTGATGCTGTGGTGGCTGGTCTCGAGCATTTCCTCGATCCGGACGCCGGTGTGGCGCAGGAATTCGACCGCGGCCCAGCCGAGGAACGCCCGGTGTTCTTCTTTCCCGAGGAAGCGCAGTCGGCCGTTGTGGTCGTAGGCGCTGGTGGTTTTGCTCGGGTCGGGGTCGACGAGGTTGGTGACTTTGGTGAATGGTTCGCCGAGGGCTGTGAAGGCGGCTCCGGGCGGGGCGGCGCGGACGGCGTCCAGGCGTGTCCGGGCGTCTCGCAGCCGCTGTTCGGCGGTGCGGACCAGGACGGGCAGGACGGGCAGTCGTTCCCGGGTGCGCTGGTCCATCTTCGCTTTGACGCGGGAGGCGTGTTTTTTGTAGCTGATTTCCGTGCTGCTGACCGGGCTGGGGGCGGCCCATGGTCCCCAGCGGGCGGGGTTGTCCAGTGCCCATTGGGCGATGTCGAGGTAGAACGCGCGGACTGAGCCCACGAGTCCGAGGTAGCCGGAGCGTGGGCTGGCCACTTCTGCGGTTGTGCCGTCGGGCATGCGTTCGCGTGTGACTTTGGTGCGCAGGCGTTGTTTCCAGGCGGCGGCGACGTCTTTGGGCAGGTGGATCGAGTCGATCCCCGGGTTGTGTTGTTCGAGGTTTTTCCAGAAGTGGTTGGCCAGTGTTCGGGACAGGACTTCGAGGCTGGTGTAGTCGAGGGCCGATTGGCGTTCGGCGAGGTAGTCGACGATGAGGTCCCTGATCGGCTTGCTCTCGATCCCGTAGCGGTCGACGAGCTGCTCGACGGTCAGCTGACCGGAGTGGACGTTGAAGTACCTGAGCGTGGCCGGAGCGTCCGGCGGGAAGGTCCCCATGTCCCGGAGAAGGGAGTAGAACAGGGCTCCGCCGTAGCTTCCGCCCTTCGGGAGCTTCGCTTCCGCGGTACGGAGCTCAAGGCAGTCGCCGACGGTGATGTCGGCGATCGCGCCGCCTTTGGCTATCACGATTGTTGCGACCTGAACGATTGCCCTGAGGACGAATCGGCTGGATGTCTCGACGGCCTCTGTCCCCAGTTCTTCGAGCCGCGCGAACCCTGCGGGGTCGCGGTGGGCGGCGAAGGCGGCTGCCCGGTGCCGGGAACGGTTGGTCGCCAGGAGAAAGTCCAGTTCAGGCCGGATCGCGTCCGCCACGAGCAGGCTCAGCAATCCGGCCCTGAGTCCTGCGGGGTTCGGGTTTTCGCCTCGCCCGATCAGCCATGTTTGGAGGGGGTCGAGCCATCGCGGCCCGAGGTCGGAGGCGGGGCTGGCCTGCCATCGTTGCTGCCAGGTGGTTCCGGGGAATGTCTCCAGCCACGACAGAATCCGGCGGGCGCCGTAGCGGCGGTGGGACTGTGCGCTGCTTTCCCTGGCTCTGAACTCGGCGTGGTCGACGCGGGCGAGGATCTCGTCGCGGCCGGCCGCTGTCGCGGGCCAGCTGCCCGGGGTGCTGCGGGCGGGGAACTGGAGCATCAGCTTGCGGGCTGCTTCGCCGGCGAAGCTGGACGAGTTGTAGGGGGCGTGCGCGTCCTGGGTGTGCTGACCGGCCGTGCGGGTGCTGGCGGTCATGCTCGTCCTCCGAGGATGGTCTTCAGCGAGTCGGGGTTGTAGCCGGAACCCGGTGACGCTGTTGCGGGCTCCGGTCGGGCTTTGCCCTCGGCCTGGCGCTTGTGGTGGGCCAGGGCGCTCGCGATGACGTCGTCGGCGGTGGGGGCGGTGTAGATCTGTGTGGTGCTCAGGCTGGCGTGGCCGAGGATCTGCTGGACGTCGGTGATCGGCATGTCGGGGTCCTGGGCCATGCGGTAGGCAGCGGTGTGCCGGAGGTCGTGGAGGGAATAGTTCGAGCCCAGCAGGGTTTGGGCGCGAACGAGCATGGCTCGGGCGGCCGGGTAGGCGAGCTGACGCCAGGGGCGCCGCAGCGTGCACCACAATGGCTCGGCGGGGCCGCGAGGAGCACCCTTGCGCCAGAGTTCTTCCTGGTAGAGCCGCAACCACACGAATGCGTCCGGCGAGGCGGGCAGCCACTGGAACGCCCCGCTGCCTTTGCGGGTGACCCCGATCAGCTGTTCGCCCGGGTCGGCGTGCTGTTGCGCGACGGTGAGGAGTTCCTCGGAGCGGGCGGCGGAGGAGACCCAGAACGAGAGCAGCGCGCGGTCTCGGTTGTGGTTCAAGCTCGCGAACAGGTCGTTGAACAGGCTGTCGGGGATCCGCTTCGGGATCCGTTTGGCCGTCTTCGGCCGGTAGCGGCCTGTCCGCTCTTTCTTGAACGGATCGAGCGGGTTGTGGTGGGCGTTGGCCCTGCTCGTTCGGCGGGACCGGTCCAGCGGGAACGGGTTGATGATCGGCCCGGTCCCCGCGTCCAGGTGGAAGTCGTAGAACTCCCGCAGGACCGATTCCGCGTGGGCTCGGGTCGACGCCGCGTATTTCCTGCCCGGCAAGGGTTTCCCGGTTACGGGGTTGACGCCGCCTGCGGGCGGCCGGGGCGTCGTGTCTTGTGCTTCGGGGGCTTGCTTGTGGCGCCAGTGGGGCCGGACGGGTTTGTCCGCGATTTGCATCCACCGCATGAAATCTCGTGCCTCTGCGTGCGTCGCCTGGTTCCACGCGACATCGACCGCGGCGAGGAAACGCCACCACCGCAACAGATCGTTCCCGTAGGAGTAGAGCGTCGTTTTCGACGCGGCGGCTGCCTGCAACTCCGCGAAGTACTCGGCTGCCGGTGCCACCTCGGTGCCGTCAGCGTCGAGCAGGCGGTACGGCGTCCACGCGTCACCGGTCGCGACCAGCCGACCGACCCCGGGCAGCACAAGTGCGGCGAGATCTCGATGATCACCCTGAGAACGCATGGCAGGGGAAGCTAGCAGCAACCCGCCTGACCTGCAAAAACACCCGAATTAGTTCAGTCAACGGGCAGGCGCCGCCGTCGTGGCCGGTGTTCATGGCGTTCAGCAGGGAGCACACTTCTGCGCCTCGGACTTCTCCGACGACCAGGCGGTCTGGGCGCATTCGCAGGGCCTGGCGGACCAGCTCTGGGAGTTCCACCGCGCCTGCGCCTTCTACGTTGGCGGGACGGGCGACGAGGCTGACGAACTGGGGATGGGTCGGGCGTAGTTCGCCGGCGTCTTCTACGCAGACGATGCGTTCGGTCGGGGCTACCGCGCCCAGCAGGGCGCTCAGAAGGGTCGTTTTTCCGGCGCCGGTGCCACCGGTGACGAGGAAGGCTAGGCGGTGCTTGAGGATTGCTTGGAGGATGCTCAGGGCGGTTGCGTCGATGCAGCCGTGTGCTTGGAGTGCGGCGAGGTCGTGAGTCACCGGGCGTAGGACGCGCAGCGACAGGCAGGTGCCGTTGGCGGCGATGGGCGGCAGTACGGCGTGGACGCGGATTCGGCCTTGGCGGGCGGGGAGCCAGCCGTCTACGTAGGGCTGGGCGTCGTCTAGGCGGCGGCCTGCGGCTAGGGCTAGGCGTTGCGCCAGGCGGCGGACGGCGTCCTCATCGGGGAAGCGGATTGTCGTTTGGGAGAGGCCAAGGGGGCCGTCGGTCCATACCTCGTCGGGGGCGGTTACCAGGACGTCGGTGATGGTGTCGTCTTCCAGCAAAGGGGCCAACGGGCCTGCACCTACGAACTCGTCGCGGGCTTGGCGGACGGCGGCCAGTACGGCGTCGTGGCTGAGGGCGCCGCCAGCTTCTGCGCGGACGGCTTCGGCCAGGGCGATGGGGTCGGTGCCTCGGCTTTCGCCTGCCAGGCGGTGGCGGACGCGTTCTACTAGGTCGGTCGTCATTTACGCGGCCTGCGCGAGAGAAAGGGGACGCAGGTCGGCCAGTACCGCGCGGGCGGCGGTGGCCAGTGCGCCTTTGGGAGGCAAGTCGAATTCGCCGGATTCCAAGGTGGTGGCTACGCGGCGTTCTGGGGGCACGGAGGCAAGCACGGGCGGTCCTAGCATGCCTGCGGTCTGCGCGGCTGAGACACCGTCGATGGGGTGTCCACTTGCGACTATCGCGAAACGTTCGGTGTGCGGGCGGAGGTGGTTCAGGACCTGTTTCGCTGCCATGCAGGCGCGGAATTCGACGGGGACGACCAGCACGATCAGGTCGGCGACGGAAGCGACAGTGACTGTGCCGTCGTCGAAATGGCGGGGTAGATCGCAGACGACGGTGCGGCCGGCGCGGCTTCCCGCGGTGACCACTGCCGACAGGGCTCTTGGGGTCGGGCCATCGCCGGAGCGGCCGCAGGACAGGACGGGGAGCTTGCCGCGACTGGGGAGTGAAGCGATCAGGGACGGGACGGAGACTCGGCCGGACAAGCGAACTTCCGGCCATCGCAGGCCTTTCGTGTGTTCCAGGCCTAGCGGGAGGTCCAATCCGCCGCCTAGTGGATCGCAGTCGACTAATAGCGCGGGGCCGGTGCGGGCGGCTTCGACGGCGACTGCGGCGGCCAGTACGGAGGTGCCGGAACCGCCTCGGCCGCCTACGAAAGCTACTACTGGGCCTGGGGATTCGGCTGGGGCGTCGGTGACATCGGCGAACGCGCCCGTCAAGCCCGCTTCGTCGTCGGGCAGGCTGAAGACTCGGCGGGCACCGAGTGCGGCCGCGCGGCGCCAGGTTTCCAATCCGGGCGTGCCTTTGCAGACGAGGACGACGCTGTCGCGCGGTGGCATTGGCGGGCTGTCAGCGGCGATGTCCTCGTCCAGCACTACGAGCGGGGCGCGCGCCCATCGTCCGCGTGCGGTGGCCAGGTCTGGTGCGTGGTCGAACTCGCAGCCGACTACGGCGGCGACGCGGCGAATCTCTTCGAAGACGGTTCCCTCGCCGGAGACGACGAGCGGTTGTGCGGTGGCCATGTGCCCCTCCCCTGGGTTTCGCGGGCCGGACCTCCACCGTCGCTCGTCGCCGGAGCGGGCGGCAATGCCTGTTTTTCCGTCCTGTGGATAACCGGGGGGTTGTGGACAACCGGAGGGGCGAAATCGATCCAGAACCGCCGGAGTGTCCGTCCGCTCTGGACAATGCGCGGGCCCGCACATTCGGACGAGAAAACGATTGCTGCGGAGAACCTCCGGAAAATCAAGTGAAAAGAAGAAATTTGCCGTACTGAGACGAGTAACTGGCACAACAGCAGGAGGAAACGCAGAAAAGGTAAGCGCGCGGTTAATTGATCTTGCTCGCAACGCGCACGGCGAACGACCGAGACCGCCCAGGTCAGGGCCGGAAACACAGGCCACGCAACAATTTCGGGGCAGACCTGAAAATTGTTCGCCGATGCGAAAACGGGGAGAATAGAAGGCGGCCCTCGCCAGGGGGGAGGGACGAGGGCCGCCAGGGGTTCAGCCCCGGGGGGTCGGACTGAACCAGCCCGGTTCACGACCGGGTCTGCTCACTGTAACTCCGTTAGCTATGAGTTGGCTGTGTGAGTGACACATACGATTCGATAACGGCACCCGAGGCCGCAAGCGAGCCGATGTCATCGATTTTCCGGCCGCCGCCACGACCGGTGTGCTGCCAACAACGCGGCGCGGTACGCCTATCCTGATCACGTGGCCGAACCCCGCAGCGAAGAAGCACCCCGGCGCGTAGCCGCCTTCTTCGATCTCGACAAGACGATCATCGCGTCGTCCAGCGCGCTCGCGTTCAGCAAGCCGTTGCTGCGCGAAGGACTGATCAACCGTCGCGCAGCGCTGCGAAGTGCTTACGCGCAACTGGTTTTCTCGCTCGCCGGCGCGGACGCGGACAAGACCGAGCGGATGCGCGCCGAGGTTTCCGCGCTGTGCGCGGGCTGGGATGTCGCGCAGGTTTCCGCCATCGTGCGCGAAACATTGCACGACGTAGTCGATCCGCTCGTCTACGTAGAGGCGACCGACCTCATCGCGCGGCACCTCGCCGACGGGCACGACGTGATCGTGCTTTCCGCGACCGGCGAGGAGGTCGCCGCCCCCGTCGCGGAGATGCTCGGCGCGACCCGATGCGTCGCCACCCGCATGGAGATCGTCGGCGGCCGCTACTCCGGCGAGGTCGATTTCTATTGCTACGGCGAGAACAAAGCCGTCGCCGCGAAGCAGCAAGCCGCCACCTACGGCTACGACCTCGCCGACTGCTTCGCCTACACCGATTCCAGCACCGACATCCCCCTGCTGGAGGTGGTGGGCCACCCGCACGCGGTGAACCCGGACAAGCTGCTGCGCCGCACCGCGGACGAGCACGAGTGGCCGGTCCTCGCGTTCGAGCGGCCGATGTCGCTGCGCACGCGCATCCCGGCCAAGTCCGCGGGGATGGTCGCGCTCGGCGTGGGCGCGGTCGCGGCGGGCGCGACCTGGTACAGCCTGAGCCGTCGCCGCCGGTCTCGCGGCGCGGACGGCTGAGTACCCGCGTGGCGGTACCAAAACTCCGGTTTCCGCAGCTAGGTCCGTTGCTGAGGGTGGTGCTGTCACCGGATCGAGCCTCTGTACCGGTGCACCCGTACGCGCACTTGAAGTGACCGCGCTCACGGCGTAGAAAGTAGGTGCGGACGTTGATTCGGCCAGGACAGAGGTAGAAGAGAAGCCTCGGTCACCCCGGTTAACCTCCGTGCGCGGACTCCGGGTACCCACGCGCAGCACGCCGCGGGAGGCTCGTCGTCTAGGGACTGCGTACCGGGACGCCGGACGCCGAGTCCATGAAGGTACGACCAGAGTTGCACGCTTGGTCGCCCGAGATGTTCGCGCTGACTGGCGGCGCCCGTTGGCCTCGGCTGACGGGCGCCGCCAGTGTTTATGTCCAGGCAGGCGCAGTGATGTCCGAAGCGAGCGCAGCGGACCGAGCCAGGCTCGAAGAAATCCGCGCGCGGCCGTGCCCACACCAGGCGCCGTCCTCCCAGGTGAACCCTGCCGTTCCTGCGCTCGGCCGATGGACAACCCCGTATCGCGGTGAGTAGCTTCCCGATACCGGTGCTGCCCGGTGGACGCTTCACGACTCGCGTCCGCACCCGCGGCGGCACGCGACACTGGGAGGCAATTCGTGACGAACCGACTCGCGCGCACGCGGAGGATGCAGGTGTTCGCCGTTCCCCTTGCGGGGGTGCTCGCCGTCGGGGGGTTGAGTTCCTCGGCGTTCGCGGCACCGAAACAGCAGCAGACACCCCAGCAGCAGGCGGCGCAGCTCGACGCCGCCGCGGCACAGGCGCTGCGCGGCATGAGCCTCGAAGAAAAAGTGGGGCAGCTGTTCGTCACGTGGGTGAACGGCAAGTCCGCGGACGAGGTCAACCCCAAGAACCAGAGCGACTTCGGCGTCGACACCGCCGCACAGGCCGTGCAGAAGTACCACCTCGGCGGCGTCATCTACTTCCACAACACCAGCCGCGACAACTTCGAGAGCCCCACGCAGGTCGCGAAGCTGTCCAACGGCCTGCAGCGCGCCGCGATCTCCAGCGGAGCGCACATTCCGCTGCAGATCGGGACCGACCAGGAGGGCGGCACGGTCACGCGGATGGGCGCGCCGGCCACCGAGTTCCCCAATTCGATGGCCATCGCCGCCGGACGCGACACCGGCAGCGCGACCAAGGCCGCCACGATTCTCGGCCACGAGCTGCGCGCGGTCGGCATCAACCAGGACTACGCGCCGGACGCGGACGTCAACTCCAACCCGGCCAACCCGGTGATCGGCGTCCGGTCGTTCTCCGGACGACCGGACCTGGCCAGCAGTTTCGTGACCGCGGAGGTCAAGGGCTACCAGGAATCCGGACCGGCGAGCCAGACCGTCTCGTCCACCGCGAAGCACTTCCCCGGCCACGGCGACGCGGCGACCGACAGTCACACCGGGTTGCCGAAGATCACTCGCACCGAGGCGGAATGGCGGGCGATCGACGTGCCGCCGTTCAAGGCCGCGATCGCCGCGGGCATCGACTCGATCATGAGCGCGCACATCCAGTTCCCGAGCCTCGACCCGTCCGGCGAGCCGGCGACGCTGTCGAAACCGATCATCACCGGCAAGCTGCGCGGCGAGCTCGGCTACAACGGCGTCGTGATCACCGACTCGCTCGAGATGCAGGGCGTGCGGGAGATGCACAGCGACGCCGAAATCCCCGTCCTCGCTCTGAAAGCGGGCGTGGATCAGCTGCTCATGCCGGTGCATCTGGACGTCGCGATCAACGCCGTGCTCGCCGCGGTGAAGTCCGGCGACCTGCCGATGCAGCGGATCGACCAGAGCGTGCTGCGGGTGCTGAAGCTCAAGCTGAAGCGCGGAATCCTGTACGCGCCGTTCAACAACCCTTCGCAGGTCATGAAGAAGGTCGGTACGCCGGAACACCTGGCGACCGCGCAGGGCATCGCCGACCGGTCGGTCACCGCGATCGCCAACGACGCCGGAGTGCTGCCGCTCAAGCAGAAGCCGTCGACCGCACTGGTCACCGGTTGGGGCGCGACCACGACGCAAACGCTTGCCGCCCGCTTCAATGCGCACGGCACGAAGGCAACCGCGCTGGCCACTGGGCAGACGCCGACCGACGCGCAGATCGCCGAGGCCGCCGCAGCCGCGAAGCAGAACGACGTCGTCGTGGTGTTGACCAACAACCTCGGCGGATTCCCCTTGCAGGGCAAGCTTCTTCAGGCGTTGATGGACACCGGCAAGCCGGTGGTCGCGGTCGCCGCGCAGATCCCGTACGACGCCGGGTACGCGAACCCGGTGCCGACCTGGCTCGCCACCTACGGCTACATCACGCCGTCGCTCGAAGCGCTGGCCAAGGTCGTGCTCGGCGAGACGAAGCCCAGCGGGAAGCTGCCGGTCGACGTCCCGGCCGGGGCGGACGTGCACACCGTCAAGTACCCCTTCGGACACGGACTGACCTGGTGACTCTCAACCGCAGGAATTTCCTGGCCGTTCCGGCGCTCGCCGTCCCAGTACTGGCGAGCGGCTCCGCGGCGGCACAAGCAACACCCGAAGCAGCGCAAACCGAACTGGAACACCGGGTCCTCACCGGTGCCGAACAGCTCGCCGCGCAGGGCTGGCGTCCGCTCGCCGGACGCAAGCTCGGCGTGCTGTCCAACCCGACGGGCGTGCTCGCCAACGGGGACCACATTGTCGACTCGATGGTCGCGGCGGGCGTACGTCCCGTCGCGGCCTTCGGGCCAGAGCACGGCTTTCGCGGCAGCGCGCAAGCCGGTGGCTCCGAAGGCGACTACACCGATCCGCGCACCGGCATCCCGGTGTACGACGCGTACGGCGCTGACGCGACGAAGCTCGCTTCGCTGTTCCAGAAAGCCGGACTCGACACTGTCGTCTTCGACATCGCTGACGTCGGCGCGCGCTTCTACACCTACATCTGGTCCTTGTACACAGCCATGGTTGCCGCAGCGAAGGTCAACGCGGCCTTCGTAGTCCTAGACCGGCCAAATCCCATTGGCGGACGACTGTCCGGCCCAGTCCTCGACCCGAAGTTCTCGTCCGGCGTCGGGCTGAAGCCGATCGCGCAGCAACACGGCATGACGGTTGGAGAACTGGCGAGGTTCTTCGCCGCCGAGTTCCTGCCCGGCGAAGGCATGAAGCTGGCGAAGCTCGAAGTCGTCCAGGTACGCGGCTGGCGACGCGACACCTTCTTCGCCGACAGCGGTCTCCGTTGGATCATGCCAAGCCCGAACATGCCGACGCCCGACACAGCACTCGTGTACCCGGGCACAGGCATGTTCGAAGGCACCGTGTTCTCCGAAGGACGCGGTACGACAAGGCCGTTCGAAATCATCGGCGCGCCTGGCCTCGACTGGCATTGGCGTGAGGAACTCGAGAAGCTCCGCCTGCCGGGCGCAGCGTTCCGCGAGATCTACTTCGTGCCCACCTTCGGCAAGTTCGTGAACCAGCCTTGCGGCGGCGTACAGGTCACCGTCACCGATCCGCGGGCCTTCGACGCGATCAGCACCACCGTCTCGATGTTCGTGACCGCCAAGCGCGTCGCGCCCGACAAATTCGGCTGGCGGCCGGACCACATGATCGACAAGCTGTCCGGATCCGCGCGGCTGCGCGCCATGGTCGACGCCGGCGCCGGGGTCGACGAGATCACCGGCGCGTGGCGCGCCGAACTCGCCGACTTCGCCCGCAGACGCCGCCCCCACCTGATCTATCGCTGAGGAGAGCGGCCATGCGTGCTAGGAAAGTGCTCGTCGCGACGTTGGCCGTACTGGTCGCGGCCACGACGACCGCGGGAGCAGCGACGATCGACAACCGACACGGCGGCTTCGCCGGGCGCTTCGACCGGCCGCAGCACGGGTTCGCCCCGGCGAGCACGAAGCTGCGCGACGGCAGTCCGGGCGAGGTCAACCTCGACCCGCAGCCGATCCGCGACGCCGAACAGTTCCTGAAGAGCTGGACGCAACCGGACGCCAGCGGGCATCCGCACTTCTCCGGCGCGGTCGGCCTGCTCGCGCACGACGGCGTGGTCGTGGACCGCTACGCCGTCGGCGGCGCGCTCCGGTACGCCGACGCCAAGGGCACCGAACTGCCGCCGGAGCAGCAGGTTCCGATGCGCGACGACACCATTTTCGACATGGCGTCGATCTCGAAGCTGTTCACCTCGATCGCCGCGCTGCAGCTGACCGAGCAGGGCAAGCTGGACGTCAACGCCCCGGTCGTGCGTTATCTGCCGGAGTTCGGCGTCAACGGCAAGCAGGACGTCACCGTGCTGCAACTGCTCACACACACCTCCGGCTTCGACGCCGACCCGTCGCCGTCGCTCTGGGCCGGCTATCCGGACATCCCGTCGCGGCGCAAGGCAGTGCTCGACAGCCCGCTCAAGAACGCGCCGGGCAGCACCTACCTGTACTCCGACCTCAACATGCTGACCCTCGGCTTCCTGATCGAGAAGCTGTCCGGCAAGCCGCTGGACCAAGTCGTGCACGACCGGATCACCGCGCCGCTCGGCATGGTCGACACCGGCTACAACCCGCCCGCGTCGAAGCTGAACCGGGTCGCCGCAACCGAATACGAAACGACCCCGCCGCGCGGCCTCGTGCGCGGACAGGTGCACGACGAGAACGCCTGGTCGCTCGGCGGCGTCGCCGGACACGCCGGCGTGTTCTCCACGGCGAGCGACATGGCCGTGCTCTCCCAGACCATCCTCAACGGCGGCAGCTACCGCGGGCACCGAATCCTTCGGCCGGACACCGTCACGAAGATGCTCACGAACTACAACCAGCGCTTCCCCGGCGACGAGCACGGGCTCGGCTTCGAGCTGGACCAGCCTTGGTACATGGGCGCGCTGGCGTCGCCGGTCAGCGCGGGCCACACCGGCTTCCCCGGCACCACGCTGGTCATCGACCCGGAATCGCGGTCGTTCGCGTTGCTGCTCACCAACCGCGTGCACCCCACGCGCACCTGGGGTTCCATCAATACCGCCCGCCAGGTCTGGGCGACCTCGCTCGCCAAGGCGATGGCCGTACGGCCGGTCGAAGGCCCCGACGCTTGGTACGCGAGCTTGGGAAACAACGGCGTCGCTACGCTCAGCACACAACCGCTTCCAGCGGGTGCGCCACTGCGCGTGTCCTTCGCCGCTTTCGTCGACACAGAGGGCCCGAGCGACCCGTTACAGCTCGAATCGAGCACCGACGGGGTTAATTGGCAACCTGTTCCGTTGCAGGCCTGTGGCCCGGGCGCACCCGAAGACGAGACCACCGCGCTCGGCGGACACGGGCACCGCTCCTGGTGGCGGGTGTCCGCGGAGGTGCCCGCGAACGCCGCCACCTCGCTCCGATGGCGTTACAGCACCGATCCGAATTACACGGGACGAGGAGTTTCCCTCGATAGTGTGAAAGTCACCCAACGCGGCCAGGTCGTTCTCGATGGTGAGCGAAACCCCTCGGAGCTGGCCTCTTCGGGATGGAAATTGAGCGTTCGGTAGGCACCCCGCCGCACATTGCCACCTTCGTGTCCCCACTCAGTGGAACAAGACTCCTTCGCTAGACACACTTAGTTGCCAAGTCGTTAGCTTGAGGTCGTTAACGCCGTGGACTCGGTTGGCGACTTTCTTGACAACGATTAATCGCAAACCGAAGTCCGCAGACACGGACGGGTTGTGGTTCTGCCGAAGGATGTGGGTAGCCTTGTCGCAAATGCCAACGGTTAGTAACTTTCCGACGGCGGATGATACCGATTCCGTAGTCAGCAGCGCACCCTCTGAGCACTTCGCAGGTCAGACCGCGGTGCGCGACGCGGATGCGAGCCCGTTGGTTCGCATCCGCTCCCTGCTGCCCGGACTCGCCCGCGCCGAGCAGCGCGTCGCGAAGGTTGTCCTCGAGGACCCGGCCGCTGTCGCGCGCCGCAGCATCACCGAGGTCGCGCTGGCCGCGAACACCTCCGAGACCACCGTTACGCGCTTCTGCAAGGCCGTCGGCGTCGGCGGCTACCCGCAACTGCGCATCGCGCTGGCCGCGGACACCGCCCGCACCGAGGCGCGCACGTCGCGCAACCTCGGCGGCGAGATCGGCCCTGGCGACGATCTGGCGTCCGTCATCGGCAAGGTGAGCTTCGCCGACGCGCGCGCTGTCGAAGAGACCGCCGACCAGCTCGACGTCGCCTCGCTGCAGAGCGTGATCGACCTCGTCGCCGAAGCCGGCCGGGTCGATGTGTACGGCGTGGGCGCAAGCGCTTTCGTCGCCGCTGACCTGCAGCAGAAGCTGCACCGGATCGGCCGCGTGAGCTTCTCCTGGTCGGACACGCACATCATGCTGACCTCGGCCGCCGTGCTGAAGCCGGGCGACGTCGCGATCGGCGTCTCGCACACCGGCGCGACCACGGACACCGTCGAGGCGCTGCGGGTCGCGCGCGAGCACGGCGCGGTGACCGTCGCGGTCACGAACTTCCCGCGCTCGCCGATCACGGAGGTCGCCGACCACGTGCTCACCACGGCGGCCCGCGAAACCACCTTCCGGTCCGGAGCTACCGCTAGCCGGATCGCCCAGCTGACCGTGATCGACTGCCTCTTCATCGGCGTCGCACAGCGCCACATGGAGGCGTCGGTCAGCGCGTTGGACGCCACGAGGGACGCGGTCGGCTCGCACCGGCTCGGGGTCAGACCCGACGGTCGTCGTCGTCCGCGGGAAACCGGCAAATGAACCAAGAAGCGAGGATCTGATGTCCGTCCCCTGCCAGACGGTGCACGTCGATTCGCCCACCGAACAACGAAACCCGCGCACGGTGGACATCGATCTGATGTCCACCATGGGGATCCTCGGCGCGATCAACGCCGAGGACCGCCGGGTGCCGGACGCGGTGGCCGCGGTGCTGCCGCAGCTGGCCCGTGCGGTCGACTACGCCGTCGAGGCGCTGCGCGGCGGGGGGCGCGTGCATTACGTCGGCGCGGGCACCTCGGGCCGCCTGGCGACGCTGGACGCGGCGGAACTGGTGCCGACGTTCAACGTGCCCGGCGACCTGTTCGTCGCCCACCACGCGGGCGGTGAGAAGGCGCTGCGGCAGGCCGTCGAGAACGCCGAGGACGACGCGGACGCCGGCGCGGCGGAAATCGCCCTCTCGGTGCGGCCGGGCGACTTCGTGCTCGGTCTCGCCGCCTCCGGGCGCACGCCGTACGTGCTCGGCGCGCTCGCCGAGGCCAGCCGGATCGGCGCGCGCACCGGGCTCGTCTCGGCCAACCCGCGCGCCGCGCAACCGGCGGGCGTGGACGTGCTGATCGCCGTCGCCACCGGTCCCGAGGCCATCGCGGGCTCGACCCGGATGAAGGCGGGCACCGCGCAGAAGCTGATCCTCACCGCGTTCTCCAGCGCGACGATGATCAAGCTGGGCAAGACGTACTCGAACCTGATGGTGAGCATGCGCGCGACGAACGCGAAGCTGCGCGGCCGCAACATCCGGATCCTGCAGGAAGCCACCGGCATGACGATGGCCGACTGCTCGGACGCGCTCACCGAAGCCAACGGCGACCTCAAGGTGGCGCTCGTCCACCTGCTGTCCGGCAGCGACGTCGCCCATTCCGCCGAGGCGCTGACCGCGGCAGGCGGGCACGTGCGCAAGGCGCTCGACCAGCTGCACCTGCGCGCCGGCTGAGCTTTACCGGATTGTCCGTGAAGGGCTCCTTGAGGGAATCTAATTCCCGCAAGGAGCCCTTCACGGCTTTCCGGCCAGCGAGAGGACGGCGATGACGCAGCGGCTCACTCGCGGCGACCGATGGTCGATCGGCGGCATGGCGGCCGTGATCCTGCTGCTCAACCTCGTCGGCTGGGGGTTGCTGGTGCTGGTCGTCGCGCCGCGGCACTACGCGCTCGGCGCGGGCGGAACGTTCGGCATCGGCCTCGGCGTCACCGCGTTCACGCTCGGCATGCGGCACGCGTTCGACGCCGACCACATCGCCGCCATCGACAACACCACGCGCAAGCTGATGTCCGACGGGCAGCGTCCGCTGTCGGTCGGGTTCTGGTTCTCCCTCGGGCATTCGACGATCGTCTTCGCGCTGTGCCTGCTGCTGTCCATGGGCGTCCGCGCGATCGCCGGGCAGCTTGCGGACGGCGGTTCCGCGCTGCACGAGACGACCGGCCTGATCGGCACGTCGGTGTCCGGGATCTTCCTGTACCTGATCGCGATCATGAACCTGGTCGTGCTCGTCGGGATCGCGCGGGTGTTCGCGCGGATGCGCCGCGGCGAACTGGACGAGGCCGAGCTGGAACGCCATCTCGACAACCGCGGCCTGATGAACCGGCTGTTGCGCGGGGCCACCAAAGCGGTGCGGAAGCCTTGGCACATCTACCCGGTGGGAGTCCTTTTCGGACTCGGTTTCGACACCGCGACGGAAATCGGATTGCTGGTCCTCGCCGCGGGCGCGGCCGCGTTCGCCTTGCCCTGGTACGCGATTCTCGTGCTGCCGATCCTGTTCGCGGCCGGGATGAGCCTGTTCGACGCCGCCGACGGCGTCCTCATGAACTACGCATACGGCTGGGCGTTTTCCCGGCCGATCCGAAAGATTTATTACAACCTCACGGTCACCGCGCTTTCCGTGGCGGTCGCGCTCGGCATCGGGACCATCGAACTGGTGACGCTGCTCGCCGAGAAGCTTGGCATCACGTCCGGCCCGCTCGCCGCGATCGCCTCGGTGGACCTGGACTACGTGGGCTTCGCGATCGTCGGGCTCTTCATCGTCACCTGGTCGGCCGCGTTCGCGATCTGGAAATTCGGGAGAATAGAGGAGAAGTGGGCCGCGCGGCTGGGAACCGCCGACTGACACCGCAGGGGGCACCGTGAAGAGACAAGTGCGGGTACTGGCGAGGGCGTTGGCGCTCGCGCTCCGCCGCCAGACCGACGTGCCGTCCGACGGCGTCGCGATCCACTACAGCCGCACTGTCCGCCCGATGTTCTGGGTGATGCTGGCGGTGAACCCGGTGGACATCGTCATGGTCGAGGTCGTGGTGAAGTCCGTACCGGTGCGGATCGCGTTGCTGGTGCTGGAAGTCCTGGGCGCGCTCACGTTCTTGGCGATCGTCGCGACCCTCTACAAATACCCGCACTCCGTCAGCCGGGAAGGGCTGCGAGTGCGGTACCTGTCCTTCTTCGACCACCGGATTCCGTTGGCCAGCATCGATTCCGTCCGGCAGGCGAGCCGGTCGCTGAAGGCGAGGGGCGGCGTCAGCGTGCCCGAAGAAGGGGTGCTGGCAGTGGGAATCAGCCAGTCGACCAATCTCTCGGTCGTCCTGCGCGAACCGCGGCTGGTCGATCTCGGCCGCAAGGGGACCGTCGAAATCACTCAGCTCGACCTTTGGGCCGACGATCCGCGAGCCGCCGTCGCGGCGATCCGGGACGAGCTGCCCGCGAGCGTGTGAAGCTGCCGGAAGCGGCGGCAGATCCCCTTGCCGCCGCTTCCGGCAACACCCCCAGTGCGGTTCAGAACGAGCCCACCGGCTGGCGGATCGCGGCGTTGAGCCGGTTCCACACATTGATCCCGGCGATGGACAGCAGCAGCGACGAAAGCTCTTTCTCGTCGTAGATGTCCGCGGCGGCGTCCCAGACCTCGTCCGGGACCGGGTCCGTCCGGTCGGCCAGCCGGGTCACGTGTTCGGCCAGGTCCAGCGCGGCGCGCTCGGCGTCGGTGAAGTAGGTCGATTCGCGCCACGCGCCGACGCCCCAGATCCGCTCGTCCTTCTCGCCCGCCTGCTTCATCTCCCGCGCGTGCATGTCGACGCACATGCTGCAGCCGTTGATCTGGCTCACCCGCAGGTGGATCAGGTGGTGCGTGGTCGCGGGCACCGTGCTGTCGTTGGTGGCCTTGCTGAGCGCCATCAGCGCCTTCATCGCGTCCGGCTGCACCTGGATCGGGTGGGTCATCCGAGCCTGCATGGTGATCTCCTCCTGTCACGTCCGCCGCGTTCGGCGGGTCTTGGTGGTAAGACCCGGCCCGAGGAGAAGATGTGACAGTGCGGGACGAAAAACAGGACGAGAATTTCTGGGCGGCTCAGTTCGAGGAGCATCGGCCCAGGTTGCGGGCGGTGGCGTACCGGATGCTCGGTTCGTTCGCCGAGGCGGACGACGCGATCCAGGAGACCTGGCTGCGGGTCACGCGGGCGTCCGGAGAGGACATCCGCAACACCGGCAGCTGGCTGACGACGATCGTGTCGCGGCAGTGCCTGAACATGCTGCGCTCGCGCGCGACCCGCCGCGAGGACCCGCTGGACATCCGGGTGCCGGACCCGGTCGTGGAGACCGGGGACGGCGTCGACCCGGCGGAGCAGGAGGTCCTCGCGGACTCGGTGGGGCTCGCGCTGCTGGTGGTGCTGGAGGCGCTCGACCCGGCGGAACGGCTCGCCTTCGTCCTGCACGACATGTTCGCCGTGCCCTTCGACGAGATCGCCACGATGCTCGACAAGAACACCGCCGCGGTACGGCAGCTGGCGAGCCGGGCGCGCCGCCGCGTGCAGGGCGTGACGCCGGCCGGTCCGGCGGATCGCGTCCAGCAGCGCAAGATCGCGGACGCCTGGCTCACGGCCGCTCGCGGCGGCAACTTCGAAGGGCTGGTCGCGCTCCTGCACCCGGACGCCCTGCTGCGCGTCGACACCGGCGGGCTCGGCTCGAAGGTCGTGCGCGGCGCGGCCGAGGTCGCGGGCAGCGCGTCGCAGTTCCGTCCGGTCGGTTTGGTGTCGCAGTACGCGACCGTCAACGGCGGCCCCGGCATCGTCGCCCTGCGCGACGGGAAGCCGGTTTCGGTGCTGTCGTTCACCGTGGCCGACGGGTTGATCACGGAGATCAACATCCTCGCCGACGCCGAGCGGATCGCGGCGTTGAACTTCTGAGGTCAGCCGAGCCGGTCCAGGGCAGCTACCGCTTCGGCGGGCAGCCGCACCTGGCCGGCGGCGAGGTTTTCGGCGAGATGCGCCGGAGTCGCCGTGCCCGCGATCAGCAACGTGCCCGCGTAGCGCTGCAGCAGCCAGGCCAATGCGACCTGCGCCGGGGTAGCACCGAGTTCGGCCGCGATCCCGGTGACGACCGGGTTTCCGGTCACGTCCTGGCCCAGCTCGAACGCGGAACCCAGCGGGAAGTACGGCACCCAGGCGATCCCGTGTTCCCGGCACAGTTCCAGCACCGGTTCGGTGGCGCGGGCGAGCACGTTGTAGGAGTTCTGCACGCAGCCGATCCCGACTTCGAGCGCGTGCCGGAGCTGGTCCGCGGACACATTGCTGAGCCCTAGCGAGCCGATCTTTCCCGCGTCGCGCAGGGAAATCAGTTCGGCCAGCTGGTCGTCGATGTCGACGAGCTGGTCGCCTTCCGCGATCAGGCCGGGTCCGGCGTCCGCGCGGCGCAGGTTGACCACGTCGAGCTGTTCGACGCCGAGCGACGCCAGGTTGGCCTCGACCTGCGCCCGCAGCTGCTCCGGCTGTTGCGCGAGCCGGAGCCCTTGCGGGGATTCTTCGGCACCGACCTTGGTCACCACGACGAGGTCGTCCGGATAGGGCGAGAACGCTTCGCGGATCAGGTCGTTGCAGCGGCCGTCGCTGTAGAACTGGGCGGTGTCCAGATGGTTCACGCCCGCGCTCACTGCCTCGCGGAGCAGTTTTAACTGGTCAGCACGGTCGGTGCCGGGGCGGCCGAGCTGCATCACGCCGTAGCCGATCCGTGCGACCTCGCGGCCGGCGAGCTTCGCGGTGCCGCCTGGAGAGGTGGTTGCCGTCATGGGGAAAGACTCCTGCCGTGGCATAGTGGAAGTTGATGCGGAGGCGCCTCCGTATCACCACGGTAGCAGAAACGGAGGACCCTCCGCTTTGTCGAGCCCGAAGAAACCGCGCGCGGACGCTGAACGCAACCGTCTGCGCCTGCTGACTGCTGCCCGCAAAGCGTTCGGTGAAGGCGATGAGCCCGTGACGCTGGAGCGCGTCGCACGCGAAGCGGGTGTCGGCATTGGCACGCTCTACCGCCACTTCCCTACCCGTGAAGCGCTTGTCGAGGCGCTGTACCGGGATGAGCTGGCGCAGGTCGTCGCGAGTGCGCCGAAGCTGCTTGAGAGCGAGAAGCCGCTTCGCGCACTGCGTCGCTGGATGGACCGCTTCGCCGAGTACGCGAGCACGAAGCACGACATGGCGGACACGCTGCGCGCGATCATCGAGGCGGGCACTGTCGACATGACGCAGGTCCGCGCGGAGTTGACCGAGGCTGTGCAGATGATCATGGACGCGGGCGTTGAGGATGGGACGCTTCGGGCGGATGTCCGTGCGCAGGACGTCGTTGTGACCGTGGTCGGCGCGTGCAGCATGCGGGCCCTGCCGGGCGGACCGGAACAACTGGACCGGATGCTCGACCTCATCCTCGCCGGAGTCCGTCAACCGCCGAGCTGATGCACCCGTAGCGCTAGCTGAATCTCCAACGAACGCTCAGGTTCGCGCCAGTCCTCGCCCAGCAGTGCGGCCAGGCGTTCCATCCGCTGCGCGACCGTATTGACGTGGACGTGCAAGGTTTCCTTTGCCCGCGCCAAATTCCCGCCTGCCGCGTAGTACGCGCGCAGCGTGCCGACGAGGTCGGTGCCGCGGCGGGCGTCGTAGTCGAGGACCGGGCCGAGTGTCGCCCGGACGTAGCCGGACAGATCGTAATGGCGGCCGAGCAGGACGCCGAGGAACCCGAGGTCGGCCATCGCCGCACCGTCGCCTCCGCGGCCGAGAGCCAGCAGTGTATTAACGCATCGAACAGCTTCAGTGTACGCCTGCGCCAACGCTTCCGGCCCGCTCGCCGGACCAGCCGCGCCGACAGTCACCGGACAGCCCACAACAGACTTCAGCTCAGTCGCGATCCGTGCTGCCGCAGGGTGATCCGGTGCTAGCGCGACGACTTGTTCCGCGTGGACGCCGACCAAATCGCCGTATCGAGCACAGGCTGCAGCGAGCCCGCGGCGAGAAATGCCAGAAGCGTGCGCAACCAAAACCGTGTGCGGCGACGACAAATCGACACCCAACCGGCGTGCGCGAGCCACCAAAGAGCCTGGGTTGCGAGTTGGCGCGGTGAGCAGGTCGGTCAGCAGCTCGCCGCGAACCTGGTCCTCGGCTTGCGCCACGGAACGACGTAGCAGCAACAACAACGCCGTAACGACAGCCGCGCGCTCAAAGAGTCGGCGGTCGTCTCCGGCTAGCTCAGGTCGTCCGGAAAGCGTCAGGCTTCCGAGCAATTCCCGGCCCGCGCGTACGGCGCACACCCAGAAGTCCTTTGTAGACACCGCGCGGCCATTGGCGTGCGACGAAGCCACCGCGGCGGCGTCGAAAGCGACCGAGGCACCGGCCAGCAGCGCGCCTTCCTCGTCGTGCACGGCGATCGAGCCGCGCAACACTCCGGCCACTTCCGCCGCCACCGCGGGCAAATCCGCGCCGCCGAGCACGAGGTCCATCAACCGGTCGTGCGCGTCGTCGGCCCGCCGCATCGTCGCGTTGGCCGCGTTCAGCTCGGCGGCCGCCGAGCGCGTTTCGTCCAGCAAATGCGCGGTGTCCAACGCGATCGCGGCGTGCGCGGCCAACGAGGACAACAGCGCGACCTCCGCCGTCGAGAACGTCCGCGACGACCGGTCGGACGCGTACAGCACGCCCAGCACCTTGCCGCCGATCGCCAACGGCACACCGAGGATCGCCTTCAAACCCTCCTCGCGGACGCCCGCGTCGATCGGGTTCGTGTGCCGGAACCGCTCGTCCTCGAAGTAGTCCGCGGTCGCGTATGGACGCGCGGTCTGTGCGACGAGACCTCCGAGGCCCTCGCCCATTCCCAGCACAATCTGTTGGAACAGCGCGGAAACTGACCCGTCCGTGACGCGGATGTACGTCTCGCCGTTCGCCTCGTCGTTGAGGCTGAGGTACGAGACGTCGACGCCCAGCAGCGTCCGCGCACGCCGGACGATCGACCGCAGCACCGCGTCCGGATCACGCAGCCGGGCGAGGTCGCTCGCGGTGTCGAACAACGCGGTCAGCTCGGCTTCCCGCCGCCGGTGCTCGCTGAGCGTCTCGCGGATCCGCAACGCTAGCTCGGTCGCCGAACCGATCGCGGCGGACTGCTCCGCGGACAACCCCCGGGCAGCGACGTGCGCCAGCTGCTCGCTGCTCGCTCCGGCGGCGAGCAGTTCGAGCAGCCGGCGATACGCCTCGGCAGTGGGGTCCACGCCCGTCATGCTGTCATTGAAGCCTGCCGTTCGGCCGCCGTCTCGTGCAGCGACGCGCCGCGCGTCTCGCGGGCGGCGAGCAGTGCGACCAGCGACAACACGCACATCGCGACCACGTAGACCGAAACCGGCACCGTGGAGTGGTACGCCTCGAACAGCGCCACCGCGATCAACGGCGCGACCGCCCCGGCCGCGATGGACGACAGCTGACCGCCGACGGAAAGCCCGGTGTAGCGCACCCGCGTCGGGAATTGTTCCGCGAAGAACGCCGCCTGCGGCCCGTACATCGCACCGTGCACGACGAGCCCGACCACGGCCGCGCCGATCACCGACCAGGTCGTGCGCAGGTCGAGCAGCCAGAAGAAGCCGAACGACCAGGCCGCCATCCCGATCACGCCGAACAGGTACACCGGCTTCCGGCCGATCTTGTCGGACAGCAGTCCCCACAAGGGAATCGTCACGAAATGCACCGCCGACGCGACGAGCACCGCGGTCAGGCCGGTCGCCTTAGGCAGGCCGAGCCCGGTAGTCACGTACACGAGAATGAACGCGGTGATCACGTAGTACGACACGTTTTCCGCGATACGCGCACCAAACGTCACTGCCAGCGCACGGAAATGCCCGCGGAACACGTCGACAATCGGTGCCTGTTCACGCTCGTCCGCGGCCGCCTTCGCCGCGATGAACACCGGCGATTCCGTGACCGCCAAGCGGATCCACAGGCCGAGCACGACCAGCACCCCGGACAGCAGGAACGGAACCCGCCAGCCCCAAGCCTGGAACGTCGCGTCCGACTGCGCCGACGCCAGGATCGCGAGCACGGCGGTGGCCAGCAGGTTCCCCGCCGGAACGCCGGTCTGCGGCCAGGACGCCCAGAACCCGCGTCGCCGATCGTCGCCGTGCTCGGAAACCAGCAGCACCGCGCCGCCCCACTCGCCGCCGAGGGCGAAGCCCTGGATCAGCCGCAGCAGCGTCAACAGCACCGGCGCGAGCACGCCGACCGCGCTGTACGTGGGCAGCAGGCCCATCGCGAACGTCGAGCCGCCCATCATCAGCAGGCTCACGACCAGCAGTTTCTTGCGTCCGATCCGGTCGCCGAAGTGCCCGAACACGAGCCCGCCGACCGGCCGCGCGAGGAACCCGACCGCGTAGGTGAGCAACGCCAGCAAGGTGCCGGTGAGCGGGTCGGCGGTCGGGAAGAACAGCTTGTTGAAGACCAGCGCGGCGGCCGAGGTGTAGAGGAAGAAGTCGTACCACTCGATGGTGGTTCCGATCAGCCCGGCTCCGACGACGCGCAGCAGCTTTTTGTCCATAATGGACTCCACTCCGTTGTGGGGAAAGGGGATTTCAGCCAGCGGTCCAGCCGCCGTCAACGGGAAGCGACGCGCCGGTGAGGTGCCCGGCGGACTCGCCGCACAGCCACACCACGAGATCGGCGACGTCGGAGGGTTCGATCAACCGCTTGATCGCGGCCCGGCGCAGCAGAACCTCTTCGAGCACTTCTTCCGGCGGCACCCCGTGTTCGGCCGCCTGCGCTTCGATCTGCCCGGTGACGAGCGGAGTGCGGACGTAACCCGGATTCACGCAATTGCTGGTCACGCCGTGTTCCGCACCTTCGAGAGCGGCCACTTTGGACAGTCCCTCGAGCGCGTGTTTCGCCGTGACGTAAGCGGCTTTGTACGGACTCGCGCGCACGCCGTGCACGCTGGACATGTTCACGATCCGTCCCCAGCCACGCGCGTACATCGCGGGCAGGCACTGGCGGATCAGCAAGAACGGCGCGGTCACCATCAACGACTGAATGAAGGCGAACCGCTCCGGCGGAAATTCCGGCAGCGGCGCGACGTGCTGCACGCCCGCGTTGTTGACGAGCACATCGACGTCCGCGGGCAGGGTCGCCAGCGCCGCCGGATCGGTCAGGTCCACCGCGTGCGCCTGCCCACCGACCTCGGCAGCCGCCGCCTCCGCCCCGGCGACGTCCACCACGTGCACCTTCGCCCCGGCCGCGCCGAACGCCCGCACGCACGCCAGCCCGATGCCGCTGCCGCCGCCGGTCACCAGCACGGTGCGCCCGGCGAGGGAACTGTCACTGGTCATGGCCGGAAACAGTAAGTCGCTCCGACCAGGGCGACCATGGCTCAATCCACCACAGAACGCCGTTCGGCGATGTGGTCAGGCCACACCGGTCAGCCAGCGGCCGAGGAGATGCTCCGCGCCTCGTTCGCCCCGGTTTCGAAGGCCTCGCAGCAGAAAAGCAGCCACTCGCGCACGCCGTCCGACGTCCCGCCGGCGAACCCCTGCGCGAGTTCGACATACCGCGGAACGCGCCGGAAGTACGCGACCTCCGGCACCGTCAACGCCTTCGGGTCAAGGCCGGTCGCGACCATCGACAGCCGCGCCGCCGCCCGGGCGACCACTCCGTCCGCGGAACCGAACGGGGCCAACGCGAGAAGTTCGCCGTGCACGACCGCAGTCAGCACCGGCCCGGGCACGGAAGTCGCCCCGGTGACGAGCTGAGCCAGCAACTCCAGCCGCTCGCCGCCCCGCTGCGGACGGCCGAGCTGATCCGGATCGGACACCACATCGGACGCGGCCAGCAAATGCAGCCGGGCCAGCGTCTGCAACGGAGCCCGCCGCCAGGTCGGCAGCAACGACTCCAGTTTTTCCGCCACCCGCAACGATCCGGCGAGCAGCGGGTCAGTCACCGAACCGTCTTCCGGCAGTTCGGGATTAGCCCCCTCGATCCCCGCCGAAGCCCGTGCGGCACGGACCGAAGCCTCAGCCGCGGTCTCCGCTCCGCCACGCAGGTTCGCGGGCAGCCGGTGCACGGCGAAGATCGCGTCCTGCGCTGCCTTCGCCGCTGCGGCGACGCCGTCCAGCTCAAGCAGCGGCTTCAGCGGGTCGCTCATGCGTCCAGCACCTGCCCGGCCCGCTCGACCACCGGAGGCAGCACCGACCAGGGGAAGTTGATCCACCGGTCAGTCCGCTTCCACACGTACTCGCACTTCACCGTCGAAGCGGGCTTCTCGTAAACCACCGCGCACCGCACGTCCGCGACGTGGTCGGCGCAGAAGTCGCGGACCAGCTTGAGCGTCGCCCCGGTGTCCGCGACGTCGTCGGCGACCAGCACCTTCTTGTGTGTGAGATCCACCACGTTGGGCACCGGCGGCAGCATGACCGGCAGGTCCAGCCGCTGGTCGACGCCGGTGTAGAACTCGACGTTCATCACATGCAGGTTCTTCACGTCGAGCGCGTACCCGAGCGCGCCGGCGACGAACAGCCCGCCGCGCGCGATGGAGAGGATGAGGTCGGGGACGAAACCGTCCGCGGCCACTTCCCGCGCCAGCTCCCGGCTCGCCGAACCGAACAACTCCCAGGTGAGGTTTTCTCGCTCCTCGGCCATGCGCGCTCTCTTTCTCCGGGTGGTCCAGGGAGCATAAGCGGCCGAATAGTGGACTGCTGAAATGACCGGTAAATGGTACTTCGGCACTGCCACTTGCCGACGTAGCGTGATCGCGTGACCTGGAGCGAGCACCCCGTCCTGTCCGGCCGCCACGTGCGGCTCGAACCCCTCACGCCCGAGCACGCCCCCGGCCTGCTCGAGGCCGGAGCCGACCCGGGCATCTGGGCCTGGCTGAGCGTCCGCCAGCCCGCCGACCTCGGCGAAGCCGAGACGATGGTGAAGAACGCGCTCGCCGACCCGGACCGCCGTCCGTGGGCGCAGATCGACGTCGCGTCCGGCCGCGTCGCGGGCACCACTTCTTATTACCAGGTAGTAGCGAAACACCGGATCCTCTCGATCGGGCACACCTGGATCGGCGCGGATTTCCAGCGCACCGCGCTCAACACCGAGTCCAAATTCCTCCTGCTGCACAACGCCTTCGAGGATTGGGGAGCCCAGCGCGTCGCGTGGGAAACCGACAACCGCAACCTCCGTTCGCAACGCGCCATCGAACGGCTTGGCGCGCTGCGCGAAGGGGTGCTGCGGGCGCACCGGATCCGTCCGGACGGCACGACCCGCGACACGGTGCTCTACTCGATGACGGACGCCGAGTGGCCGGGCGCCCGTGCCCGGCTGCTCGCCCGCCTCGGCTGAGCCGTCGCCGCACTTCGCTTGGAGCTGTGCGCGCAACGTGGCTGCAACCTTGTCGTAGGCGGACTAACGTCGCTAGCGTTCCCTGAGCCGCGGGTTCGCACTACAGGAGGCTTTGCACCATGACCGAGCAGTCCCCAGCGTTGGACAACCTGCTCACGGAGAGCCGCACGTTTCCTCCCAGCGAAGAGTTCGCTGGTCAGGCCAACGCGAAGGCCGAGTTGTATGCGACGGCGGACGCTGACCGGGAGCAGTTCTGGGCCGGACAGGCGGAGCGGCTGTCGTGGGACACGAAGTGGTCCCAGGTATTGGACTGGACCAATGCGCCCTTCGCGAAGTGGTTCGTGGGCGGGAAACTGAACGTCGCGTACAACTGCGTTGACCGGCACGTCGAGTCCGGCCACGGGGACCAGGTCGCGATCCACTGGGTCGGCGAGCCGGGCGACACGCGCGACATCACCTACGCGCAGCTGAAGGACGAGGTCTCGAAGGCCGCGAACGCGCTGGCGTCGCTGGGCGTCGTGGCCGGGGACGTCGTGGCGATCCAGCTGCAGATGCTGCCCGAGGCGATTTTCGCGATGCTGGCGTGCGCGCGGATCGGCGCCCTGCACAGCGTGGTGTTCGGCGGCTTCTCGCCGACGGCGCTGCGCGCGCGGGTGGACGACGCGGCGGCGAAGATCGTGATCACTTCGGACGGTCAGTACCGCCGGGGCAAGGCCGCGCCGATGAAGGCGAACGTCGACGAAGCCTTGCAGGGCGCGGAAACCGTGCAGAAGGTCATCGTCGTCAAGCGCACCGGCAGCGACCTCGAAGGCGAGACGCCGTGGACCGAGGGCCGCGACCTGTGGTGGCACGAACTGGTCGACGGGCAGTCCGCTGAGCACAAGCCGGAAGCGTTCGATGCCGAGCACCCGCTGTTCATCCTGTACACGTCGGGCACCACGGGCAAGCCGAAGGGCATTCTGCACACCTCCGGCGGCTACCTGACCCAGACCGCGTACACGCACAACGTCGTGTTCGACCACAAGCCGGGCGAAGACGTCTATTGGTGCACCGCCGACATCGGCTGGATCACCGGGCACTCCTACATCGTGTACGGGCCGCTGGCGAACCGCGTGACCCAGGTCGTCTACGAGGGCACGCCGAACACGCCGCACGAGGGCCGGCACTGGGAAATCATCCAGAAGTACAAGGTCTCGATCTACTACACCGCGCCGACGCTGATCCGCACCTTCATGAAGTGGGGCGACGACATCCCGGCGAAGTACGACCTGTCTTCGCTGCGGGTGCTGGGCAGCGTGGGCGAGCCGATCAACCCCGAGGCCTGGATCTGGTACCGCGAGAAGATCGGCGCGGACAAGACGCCGATCGTGGACACGTGGTGGCAGACCGAAACCGGCGCGATCATGATCTCGCCGCTGCCCGGCGTCACCTCCGCCAAGCCGGGCTCGGCGCAGCGCGCGCTGCCGGGCATCTCGGCGAAGGTCGTGGACGACACCGGCACCGAGGTCCCGCACGGCGGCGGCGGATACCTGGTGCTGGACAAGCCGTGGCCGTCGATGCTGCGCGGCGTGTGGGGCGACGAAGAGCGCTTCCGCGACACCTACTGGTCCCGTTTCTCCGAGCAGGGCTACTACTTCGCGGGCGACGGCGCGAAGTACGACCAGGACGGCGACATCTGGCTGCTCGGCCGCGTGGACGACGTGATGAACGTGTCCGGGCACCGGATCTCCACCACCGAGGTCGAGTCCGCGCTCGTGTCGCACCCGACGGTCGCCGAGGCCGCGGTCGTCGGAGCGACCGACCCGACCACCGGGCAGGGCATCGTCGCGTTCGTGATCCTGCGCGGCAACGCGGTGGACGGCGGGGACGACGCGGTGCAGGAGCTGCGCAACCACGTCGCGAAGGAGATCGGGCCGATCGCGAAGCCGCGGCAGATCATGGTCGTGGCCGAGCTGCCGAAGACCCGCTCCGGCAAGATCATGCGCCGGCTGCTGCGCGACGTCGCGGAGAACCGCCAGATCGGCGACGTCACCACGCTCGCCGACTCGTCGGTCATGGACCTCATCTCCTCCGGACTGAACTCCGGCAAGGAGGAGTAAGTTCTTCACCGTCAGGAAGGGACCCTCCCGGCTGGGAGGGTCCCTTCCTGCATTGATCCCCTGAAAGTGCGGGCATCGAACGCATGTTCTAAGATGCCCGCGTACCCAACCCAGATCCGGGCAAGGAGACGACACGAATGTCCGTGGAAGCCTTGACGCACGACGAGGACACTGCGGCCGAGACGGCAGCGGCGTCATCGCCGCAGGCCGCCGGCACCCCGGAGGCCCCGGAAGTCGCCGAGCCCGCTGCCGCCCCGGCGGACGCCGCGAAGCCGGAGTCCACTGAGGAGACCGCGGCCGTCGACTCGCCGAAGCCGAAGCGCGGCCGCCCGAAGGCCGCGGCGTCGACGGCGAAGAAGACCCGCACCGTGGAGCTGACGCTGACCGTCACCGGCACGGCGGACGGCGAGTGGCAGGCCGAGCTGAAGAACGGCGCCAAGTGGGTCGCGAAGGGCCTGGCGGTCCCGGCCGCGGCGGTTTCGCGTGCGGCCAAGGAGCTGCACGAAGAGCTGTCCGGTCCGATCGACGAGGTCATCAACGCCGCCCGCGAGGCGCAGGCCGCGAAGGTCGCGCAGCTGGAGGCCGAGCTCGAAGCCGCGAAGGCGGCGCTGGCCGAACTCGACAACTGAGCTAGACCCGGTTCGCCCGGGTCCGGCGTCCACTGTGGCGCCGGACCCGGGCGTTCGTCGTTTCAAGCCCACGAAGGTCCGTGAGGGGAACCCTGAGGGAATCTGAT
Source organism: Amycolatopsis halotolerans (assembly GCF_042647905.1). Classification (NCBI taxonomy): domain Bacteria; kingdom Bacillati; phylum Actinomycetota; class Actinomycetes; order Pseudonocardiales; family Pseudonocardiaceae; genus Amycolatopsis; species Amycolatopsis halotolerans. The sequence continues at coordinate 292,724 of NZ_JBHRWI010000020.1, read as the reverse complement.
TCCCTCAGGGTTCCCCTCACGGACCTTCGCCGGAGCTGGTCAGGCAAGGCACAATTCATTGAGGATTGCCTTTCTTAACCGCATTCCAGCAGCAGGGAAAATGTCGCGCGGAAACAATTTCCGTGATTCACTGAAGCGGTGACCGAAACGATGGGCGACGCGGTGCACGCGCACGAACCGCACGAGGACCTCGGCGGCAAGCTGAACTGGCTGCGCGCCGGGGTTCTCGGCGCGAACGACGGGATCGTGTCCGTCGCGGGCATCGTCGTGGGAGTCGCCGGAGCCACCGCCGACAGCACCACGATCCTCACCGCCGGAATTGCCGGGCTCGTCGCGGGCGCGTTTTCCATGGCGGGCGGGGAATACGTGAGCGTGAGCACCCAGCGCGACACCGAACGCGCGCTGCTGCGGCTCGAGAAGCACGAACTGAAAACGATGCCGGAGGCCGAGGAACGCGAACTCGCGCAGATCTACGAGGACAAGGGCCTCTCGCCGGAGCTGGCGAAGCAGGTCGCGCGGGAGCTGACCGACAAGGACCCGCTGCAGGCGCACGCGGAAGCCGAACTCGGCATCGACCCGGACAACCTGACCAGCCCCTGGCAGGCGGCGTGGGCGTCGCTGCTGGCGTTCTCCGTCGGCGCGCTGCTGCCGTTGCTGGCGATCGCCTGGACGTCGGTCAGCGTCCGCGTCTGGGCGTGCGCGCTGGCGGTGGTCGTCGGCCTCACGCTCACCGGTTTCGTGAGCGCGAGGCTCGGCAACGCGCAGGTGGGGCGCGCGATCGCGCGCAACGTCGGCGTCGGCGCCCTCACCATGCTCGTCACTTACTTCATCGGGGTGCTTTTCGGCACCACAGTTGGCTAGTGCACACCCTTCATCAGCTTGCGGATGAACGGAATCAGCGCGAGCAGCACCACGCCGACCACGATCGCCGTGCCGCCGATGATGCTGAAGTACGGCACCTCGTCCTTCGGGTCGTAGGACTGCGCGAGCTTGCCCGACATCGCCGTGCCCAGTGACACCGACAGGAAGTTCAGCGCCACCATCTGCGTGCGGAACACCTTCGGCGCGAGCTTCGTCGCCAGCGAAAGCCCGACCGGCGACAGCATCAGCTCGGCGATGGTGAACACCAGCAGGATGCCGGCCAGCGCGATCAGCGGGCTGCCGTTCGCGCCGGTGTGCGCCATCGGCAGGAACAGCAGGAACGCCGCGCCCATCAGGACCGTGCCGAGCACGAACTTCATCGGCGTCGACGGCTGCTTCGGCCCGAGCTTCGTCCAGATCGCCGCGACCACCGGGGCGAACACGATGATGAAGACCGGGTTGATCGAGTTCACCCACGACACCGGCATCGTCCAGCCGAACAGGTCGCGGTCGAGCCGCTGGTCGCTGTAGACCGAGACAACCGTCGCCTGCTGCTGGTACAGCGAGAAGAACGCGGCGCTCGCGATGTACATCGGGATGAACGACAGCACCCGGCTGCGCTCCTCCGAGGTGATCTTCTTGCTGGTCAGGATCGCGACGAAGTACACCACCGAGATCGCGACGACCACGTAGACCACGACGTCGGCGAGATTGTCCGGAGTGACCACGCCGGACATGATCAGCGCGGCGATCGCGGCGATGATCACCACAGCGACGCCGATCACGAGCGTGCGCTGCGTCGAGGGCAGCGGATTCGGCACCTCGGACGCCTTCGCGCCGAGGTTCTTCCGCCCGATCGTGTACTGGATCAGGCCGAGCGCCATGCCGATCGCGGCGAGGCCGAAGCCGAGGTGGAATCCGCCGTTCTGCTGGGCGAGCCCGGTCAGCAGCGGGCCGATGAACCCGCCGAGGTTGATGCCCATGTAGAAGATCGTGAACCCGGCGTCGCGCCGTTGGTCGCCCTCGGCGTACAGCGTGCCGACCACGGAAGTCGCGTTGCCTTTGAGCCCGCCGGACCCGAGCGCCACGCACGCGAGACCCACGCCGACGCCGGTCAGTCCGGGCAGCACGGCCAGTGCGATGTGCCCGATCATCACCACGATGGCGCTGTAGAACAGCGTGCGTTCGGAGCCGAGCAGCCGGTCGGCGATCCACGCGCCGACGACCGTGGCGAGGTAGACCGTGCCGCCGTACGCGCCGACGATGCCGAGCGCGGCGCTCCGGTCGATCCCCAGGCCGCCCTTGTCGACCTGGTAATAGAGGTAGATGGCGAGGATGCCCTGCATCCCGTAGAAGGAGAAGCGCTCCCACATCTCCACGCCGAAGAGGTTCGCCAACCCCCGCGGGTGCCCGAAAAATCTGGTATCGGCCTGGGCGTCGATCGGGGTGCTCACTACTGCCTCGTCCCTGTTTTCAACATCATTGTCGTTCTCTCCTCGCATGCTAGAAGGCGAACAGGTGAACGAAAAACCGGCGTCAGTATGGACTAGACAACTTGGCCGACGCGACCGGCTGACCTGCGTTTGCGCCCAGCGCCGCCGGATGCGAGCGTCATCGGGCAGGGCGCGGGTTGCCGTTCGTCACAACGGCCGGTAATCGGCGACTGCGGACGGTAAACTGGACATCGGTGTGCCGGGAAGTCTGGTCGGCGGGAGAGCCGTCGTCCCCACAAGGAGTTTTTCGTGACCCCAGCCCGCGCCGTCGCCGAATTCGCCCGTTTCCTCCGCACGGAAACCACTGGCGGACTCATCCTGCTCGGAGCCACCGCGGTCGCGCTGGTCTGGGCCAACTCCCCGCTCGCACCGGCTTACGAGGCGCTGCGCGACTTCCGGATCGGCCCGGAGTTCCTGCACCTCAATCTCTCCGTCGGAGACTGGGCGAAGGACGGCCTGCTCGCGCTGTTCTTCTTCGTCGCCGGGCTTGAGCTCAAACGAGAACTGGTGGTCGGCGAGCTGTCCCGGTGGCGGCAAGCCGTGTTGCCGGTGATCGCCGCGGTCGGCGGGATGGTCGTGCCCGCGGTGCTCGCGCTCTCGGTCGCCTGGGGCACGCCGGGCGTCGACCGCGCGTGGGCGATCCCGGTGGCCACGGACATCGCGTTCGCGCTCGGCGTGCTCGCGCTGACCGCCTCCAACCTGCCCAGCAGCGCGCGGGTGTTCCTGCTTTCCCTTGCCGTGGTGGACGACCTGGGCGCGATTCTCGTCATCGCGATCCTCTTCACCAGCAGTTTCAACCTGCTCGCGGCGGTGGTCGCGGTGGTCGCGCTCGGGCTTTACGCCTTCCTGCAGCACAAACGCGTCCGCTCGCCGTGGCTGTACGTCCCGCTCGCGCTGATCACCTGGGTCGCGGTGCACTCGGCGGGCATCCACGCGACGATCGCCGGCGTCGCGCTCGGGCTGCTCACCCGCGTCCGCGAGGACGAGGGCGAGGAGGAAGCACCCGCGGTCCGGCTCGAACACCGCCTGCAGCCCTGGTCGGCGGCGGTCGCGGTGCCGGTGTTCGCCTTGTTCGCCGCGGGAATCTCGGTGAACGGCGAGGCGCTGTCGACGGTCTTCACCACCGCATTGCCGCTGGCTGTCCTCATCGGACTGGTCGTCGGCAAGTTCGTCGGCATCTTCGGGGCAAGCCTGCTGGCAGTGAAGCTGCGCGTGGCGGAGAAGCCCAGCGGAATGAGCTGGCGAGACGTGGCGGCGCTGTCGGTGCTCGGCGGCGTCGGGTTCACCGTCAGCCTGCTGATCGCCGAACTCGCCCTGCCCGCGGAAACGGCCGAAGTGGCCAAGGCGGCGGTCTTGATCGCCTCGGCGATCGCCTCGCTGACGGCCGCCGTACTGCTTTTGCGGCGCAGCCGAGTACACGCGAAGGCGGCTTGATCCCGACACTCCCGCCGGTCCGTCGCGCCTCTGGTACGGCCACGTGGCACGATGACCCAGTGAGCAGCCCCAAACACGAGCGCACCAGCCCCGACGGCGTGGGGGCCGTGCCGTACCTGCCCCTGTCCAGCGACGAGGAAGCCGCGGCGAACGAGCAGTCCATCGGCAAGCTCGTCGGCGACGCAACCCAGCACCTGTCGACGCTGGTCCGCGCGGAAATCGAGCTGGCGAAAGCCGAACTGGCGCAGGAAGCGAAGAAGGCGCTCAAGGGGACGGTCTTCTTCCTGATCGCCCTCACCGTCTTTCTGTACAGCACCTTCTTCCTGTTCCTGCTGATCGCCGAGGGCCTGTCGGACTGGTGGGGCATCCGCTGGCCCGCGTTCGCGACGGTGTTCGGCCTGATGCTGGTCACCGTGGGCGCGACCGCGTTCCTCGGCTGGCGCAAGGTGAAGAAGCTGCGCGCGCCGGAGCGCACCATCAGCACCGTCAAGGAGACGGCTGAGGCGTTCAAGCGCAAGCCCGCCGAAGACGACGACCTGCCTTCGACGCAGGGCTGACGCCAGCCCTCGCGCGGTGGTGGAGCTGACGCCGGACCCGTCGAGCGTGCGGGTCGACGGCCCGTGGACGCATCGCGACGTCTCGGCCAACGGCATCCGCCTGCACGTAGCCGAATGCGGCGAGGGCCCATTAGTGCTGCTCCTGCACGGCTTCGCCGGCTTCTGGTGGACCTGGCGCCACCAACTGCCGGCACTGGCCGACGCCGGTTTCCGCGCCGTAGCGGTAGATCTGCGCGGCTACGGCGACTCGGATAAACCCCCACGCGGCTACGACGCCTGGACCCTGGCCGGCGACGTCGGCGGCCTGATCAAGGCCCTAGGCGCCCGCCGGGCACACCTGGTCGGCCACGCCTGGGGCGGCATGCTCGCCTGGACAGTCGCCGCACTGCACCCGCGTCTCGTGTCCTCGGTGACCGCCATCGGCGCCGCGCATCCCCTCGCGTTCAAGTCGGCGGTTAAGCGCACCAGCAGCCAAATCCGCGCAGTCGGCCACCTCTTCCGCTTCCAGGTACCGATGGCCCCGGAAAAATGGCTGGTCCGCGACAACGCGGCAGCCGTAGAAGAACTCTTCGCCAAATGGTCCGGCGAGACTTGGCGGTCCTCTTCGGACTTCACCGAGACGATGCCCGCGTTCCGCCAAGCCATGCTGGTCCCAGGCGTCGCCCACTCCGCCCTGGAGTACTACCGCTGGGCCTTCCGCGCCCAATTCCGCGGCGAAGGCAGACGCTTCACCGACGCCGTAGACGGCCGCATCGCCGCCCCAGTACTGCAACTACACGGCGCGGACGACACCTGCATCCTCCCGGAAACCGCCCTGGCGTCAGTCCACTGGGCAGGCCCGCACAGCGAACCCAAAATCTGGCCGGACATCGGCCACTTCCCCCACCTGGAAGACCCAACCCGGGTAACGAAATCCGTAGTGGACTTCATCCGCTGACCCACCAGTCAGACGTCCGTGAGGGCCACCTTCAGGGACTCAGAGTCCCTCAGGGTTCCCCTCACGACCCCACCAACCAACCGCCGCCGATGCACCCAACGATCGAGGCACCCAGCCCCTCCCCCAACCCCGATACGAAGCCTCTCTGCGGTTCGGGGGTGCTTGTCAAGGCATCTTTCCCGCCTTGACAAGCACCCCCGAACCGTCAGCACAATCAACCTTCGGGGTGCCCCACGCAACCAACGAGCGGCAATGTCGCCGCCAGGCGACGAGCCCGTCAATTAGCACAAGCCCCAGTCCCCACCCGAGCAGTCTGCGACGGAGCAGCATCAACCTCACTACGCACCTGATCCGCAGTCAACGTAAACCCAGTATCCGGATCCTCAACCGCAGCCCCAAAAACCACCCCGATGACATCCCCGTCAGGAGTAATCATCGGCCCTCCAGAGTTCCCGCTCCGCACAGTCCCGCGAACAGTGAACACATCCCGCTGCACAGTATTAGCGTCGTAAATATCCGGCCCGCGCAAATTAATCCGCCCCCGAACCCGAGCCGGAGTAGCCGTATAAGGCCCATCCAACGGATACCCCAGCACCACCGCATTGTCCCCAGCCTTCGCAGTCTGTGGAGCGAACGGCAACACCGGAGCCTTCAACCCAGGCACCGCCAACACGGCGACATCAACCTCAGGATTGAAATAAACAACCCGAGCCCGGTAATCCCCCGAAGTCGACTCAATCCCGACCTCGTCAGTCCCCGCCACCACATGCGCGTTAGTCATAACCCGCTGCGGCGCAACCACAAACCCGCTGCCCTCAAGCGCCCGAGAACAAGACGGCGCATTCCCCCGAATCTTCACCACACTCGGATGCACCCGCTTAGCCACCGCGGACACATTGAGCGAAGTGTCCGGCGGCGGCGTATCCGCGGAAGGAGCCTTCTCGAACGGCGACAACGCAGACGGAAACCCGGAAGCATCCAGCAACTTCCGCAAATCGCTGGGAAGCCCCTGCGCCTCAGCAGGCATCAGGTCATTGACCTCGCCCAGCACCACCGAGGAGTTGATCGACTTAGCCAGCCCAGGAATCGCCGACACGGTAGTCAGCGGATTCGCCACCAGCCAAGCAACCACGAACACCGCGGCCGCCTGCAAGATCGCGCCGAGCGTCTTGTCGATGCCGGAGAGCTTGTCCGGGTTGATCTTCTGCCGCAGCTTCCGCCCAGCCCACACACCGAGCGTCTCGCCGAGCACGATCAGGAACACGACCACCGCGAACGCGAAAGCCACCTTCGCGACCGGGCTGGTGAAGAGGCTGATCACGAACGGCGCCAGCTTCACCCCGGCCACCGCGCCCAGTGCGACGCCCACGAGCGCGGGCAACGCGACGATCACGCCCTGGAACGCGCCGGAAACCGCCGCCATGACCGCGAGCAGCAGGACGACGACATCGACCCAGTTCACCGCGCCGTCACTCCTCGCCAGTGCCGTCCCGGACCGCCGACCGGCCCTGATGTTCGGCCCACGCTACGTCAAGCTCGCGCACATCGCCGGTGTCCCACGCCCGTTCCCAGCCGCCGAGCGACAGCAGCACGGACAGCAGACCAGCGGTGAAACCCCACACGAACAGGCCGTCAACCGTGAACGCCGGCCCCCGCCACGACGCGTCGCCGCGACGCACGGTGAACCGATTCGCCGGGTCCGCGAGGTCGGCCAGCGAAACCCGCGCGACCGCCGCTGTCTCGGCCGGATCGACCGCCCGCACCGGCGACGGCGTGTGCCAGTGCGCCAGCACCGGCGTGACCGCGAACTTCGACACCGGCACGAACAGCTCCGGCAGCACCGCGACCGGCAGGATCCCCGACGGGTCGACGCCGGTCTCCTCCTCGGCCTCGCGCAGCGCCGTGCCGACCGGGCCGTCGTCGCCGTTCTCCGCGCCGCCGCCGGGGAACGAAACCTGCCCGGCGTGCGAGCCGAGCGTGTCCGCGCGGCGCTGCAGCAGGACGTCCGGACCGTCTCCGCCAGGCCGTTCGCCGAACAGGATCAGCACCGCGGCGGCGCGGGTGAGCAGGTCTTCCGGCGGGCTGAACCGGGTGAACGTGCGGCTGTCGACCTCGGCGGACACCTTCACCAGCGGCCGCAGCCACTCCGGCACGGCTTCGGGTTCGACGAGCGGTCCGGTCATGAGTAGTCCTTCACAGCAGCGCGCACCTGGTCAGTGTTGTCGAACAACCGCGGGTTCGCGATGAACCGGACCTGGCCGTCCGCGGTGACCAGGTACGACGCGGGCAACGACGAGGGCGCCTTGAGCGCGGTGCGGATGGGACCGGTCTGGCCGTCGCCGTCATAGAGCGACGGAAGATGCACACCGAGTCGCGTGAACAAGCCCAGCCCGTCCGCGGCCGGGCTCGCGACCTGCACGCCAACGACGCGCACCGCACCCGGCTCGGCGGCGTACCGCTGCAGCACCGGCAATTCCGTGCGGCACGGCTGGCACCACGACGCCCAGACGTTGACCAGCACCGGACCGCCGCCGAGAACCTTGCCGACGTCCACCCGGGAACCGTCTCCGAGGCAGTCCGCCTCGATCCCGGACAGCTGGCCGACCTCCTTCGCCGCGGCGGGCGGGCAAGCCTCGAGCTTCGCCGACCCTCGCGCGGCCGTGAGGTCGCCGGACGCGGGTGGCGCGGAGGTCGCGTCGCCGCCGCGAAGCGTCAGCACCGCGACCAGCGCGGCCACCGCCAGCACCGCGACCCCGAGCGCCCATTTGGTGACTGCGGTCACCCGCGCGCCGCCAGCTCGAGGATGTGGTCCTTTTCCGGGCCTTTGACCAGCTTCGCGGCCACTTCGAACTCAGTGGGCCCGGCGCCGAACGACGGGCAGTCCTTGCGCAGCGGACACGCGCCGCAGGCCGGTTTCCGCGCGTGGCACACGCGGCGGCCGTGGAAAATCACGCGGTGGGACAGCATCGTCCACTCTTTCCGCGGGATCAGCTCGCCGACCGCGTGTTCGACCTTGACCGGGTCCTCTTCAGCGGTCCAGCCCCAGCGCCGCACGAGGCGGCCGAAGTGAGTGTCCACTGTGATTCCAGGCACGTCGAAAGCGTTGCCGAGCACGACATTCGCGGTCTTGCGGCCGACGCCGGGCAGCGTGACGAGGTCGTCCAGTTTCTTCGGCACCTCGCCGTCGTAGCGCTCCACGAGCGCCGCGCCGAGACCCAGCAGCGAATTCGCTTTCGCCCGGAAAAACCCGGTCGTGCGCAGGTATTCCTCGAGTTCGGAACGCTCGGCTCCGGCGTAATCGGCGGCGGTGCGGTACTTCGCGAACAACGCGGGCGTGACCAGGTTCACCCGCACGTCCGTGGTCTGCGCCGACAACACCACCGCGACCAGCAGTTCCAGCGGATTCGTGAAGTCCAGCTCCGCCTTCGCGTCCGGATAAACCTCGTCGAGGCAACGTTTCATCCGCCGGGCGCGTCTCACGAGGGCGAGCCGGCTTTCTTCGCGGTCCGCGCGGGGCCCGTTCGGGACAACAGGGGGCACCCCGATAGCCTACGGGCGAGTCGGACGAGCCGGTCGGGAGCATCCGCCGGTGGACGGCCGAACCGCCAGAGCACCACCTCTGCGGGCCGCGCGTCCGCCCTGAGCGAGGATCTGGAGATCCATGACCGAGTGCGTCACCGACAACAGCGGAGCTGTGGCATGACCGTGTGGTTCGTGATCTTGGTCCCGCTGGTGATCATGTTCTTCGCGTTGTTCATGGAGCGGGTCGAGAGCAGGCTCAAGCACGTCGCGGTCCAGGAGAACGAGGTCGAGGAGTTCCTGGAGCAGGCTCAGCCCAACGAGGTCAGGGCCCTGTACGGGCACGGGATCGGCCGCGCGCTCGAGCTGTTCCGGCTTCGCCGGCTCGGCGGACGGGCAGCCAGGCTACGCGCGCGCAAGGTGCGGAGTTAGGCTGCTCAGTCGGACGTGATCGTTCCAGGCAGCCGCGCCGGGCGCGGCGAGCCGACGAGCGATCTGCCCGACACGCCCTAGACTGACGCGAAAGTGATCGGCGACACTGCCTTCGGCATGCGAAGGAAGTGATCGTTTCTCGACGAGGAGGCACCCGAGGTGGACGAAACCCTGGCCCGTGCGGGCATTTTCCAGGGTGTGGAGCCGGCAGCGGCGGAGGCGCTGGCCCAGACCTTGGAATCCGTGGAGTTCCCCCGCGGCCATGTCATCTTCAACGAGGGCGAGCCGGGCGACCGGCTGTACATCATCCAGTCCGGCAAGGTGAAGATCGGCCGCAAGTCCCCGGACGGCCGCGAGAACCTGCTGTGGATCGCCGGTCCGTCCGACATGTTCGGCGAACTGTCCATCTTCGACCCCGGCCCGCGCACGTCCGGCGCCACGACGGTCACCGAGGTCCGCGCGGTCACCATGGACCGCCCGGCGCTGCGGCAGTGGATCGCCACCCGCCCGGAGATCGCCGAGCAGCTGCTGCGCGTGGTCGCGCGCCGCCTGCGCCGCACGAACAACATGGTCGCGGAACTGATCTTCACCGACGTCCCCGGCCGCGTGGCCCGTGCGCTGCTGCAGCTGGCGCAGCGCTTCGGCAGCCAGGAGGCCGGCCTGCTGCGGGTCACGCACGACCTGACGCAGGAAGAGATCGCCCAGTACGTCGGCGCGTCCCGCGAGACCGTCAACAAGGCGCTGGCCGACTTCGCCCACCGCGGCTGGCTGCGGCTCGAGGGCAAGAGCGTCCTGATCCTGGACCCGGAGCGGCTCGCTCGCCGCGCCCGCTGATCTTCCCCCGAGTGGGTTAATCCGCACGGGTTTTTCGAAGGCCACCTCCTACCGGGGGTGGCCTTCGTGCATCTATCCCCCACAAGAGCGGCATTCCGCCGCGGGCCCGTGTCGCCGCCGGTTTCCGCGCGTGCGGCCAGGAAAATGACAAGAAGCCGGGCGCCACCCCCGACGTGGCGCACCGGCTCCTCGCCTGCGCACGGATCATCCCCCGACGACCCGCGCTCCCCGCCCTCCGGACCAGGCCCCGACCCATATGCCGGAGGGAGCTGGGTGCTGCAGTGCTGTCCAGCCCGCAATGGGCTGTCGTTCAACCATCACGGCCAAAACTCACGAATTCAAGGCCATTCACCCTCAAGGACGCCAAGACCGCGTCTTCGTTGCACTAGTTCACGAAGAATCCAGCTGCTGTTACCGGATCGAGACCTCTAGTTCGCGCAATCGAGCAACCATCGCCGCCGGAGCGGGTTGCCCGGCGATCTGAGCGGCGAGGGACTCGGCGGACACCCGGTACTTTTGCTCGCCGAGCACCGTCTGGACCGCGTCGAGAATCCCGTCGCCGGAGTCGGCCACGATCCCCGCCTCAGCCGCCCGCACCTGCGCGGCGACTTCGAAATGATCAGCCGCCAGCGGCGAAACCACCAGCGGCACGCCGTGCGCGAGCGCGCCGAGAACGGTCGCCGAACCGCCGTGGCAGACCACCGCGTCGACCGCGGGCAGCAGTTGGGTCTGCGGCACGAATTGCTCGATCCGCACGTGGTCGGGTTGCTCCCCGAACCGGCCGACGTCGCCGTCGCGGCCGATTGTCGCCACGACGTTCACCGGCTCGTCGCGAAGCGCGGCCACCATCCCTTCCAGCACGCCGGGCCGTGCGTTGTGGGTGGTGCCGAGGGTGACGTAGACGGTTCGGTCGTACGGCAGCCTGTCGAGCACCGCCGGGCGCGGACCAGGCGTCGGGACCACGTCGGCGGGCAGGAGCGGCCAGCGCGTCGGGTACTCCCACGGGACGTCGGCCGGGCTCAGCCCCTCGGGCCAGAAGTCCAGGTACGGCACGGTGTCGCGCGGCGGCAACCCGTCGAGGCCTCGCTGGCGGACCAGGCCGTTGGCGACTTCCCAGGCTCGCTCCATCGTCGCGGCGGACTTCGGCGGGCCGATCGCGTGCATCGCGTACGGGACGCCGACCAGGCACGCGGCCATCACAGCCGCGCGTTCGGCGAGGTTCGCGATGATGAAATCGGGCCGCCAGTCGCGGACGAACTCGACCATGTCGTCGAGCCGTGCGGCCGCGCCGAGGCCGACCATGTACTCGGCGACCAGGTGGGAGAGCCGTTCGGCCGCGGTCATCCCGGCCATCTCCTCGCGGGCCCGCTGCCACATCGCGGCCGCGGCGGCAGGATCGCTCGGCCGTCCTACGGAGACGGCCTGCAGCCCAGTGTTTTCCAGGTACCGCATGGCTTCCGGACCGGTCACGAACGCGACCTCGTCCCCGGCTTTCCGTGCCGCCTGGGCGAGCGGCAGCATCGGCGCGATATGGCTGTATCCAGCCCCGGAGGAGAACATCAGCCGCATCGCGCGAGCGTAGCGACTGACCCGATCGGGCGTGACCAAGACGACCAGAAAATAACTGGTACCTCCGTACCAATTTCGCCATACTAGTACGCGTGTCCCAGTCTGCCCATTCCGAAGGCCGCACCACGCTCGCCGACTACCGTGCCGCGCTGACCGCCCCTGGCTCGCGCGGCCCGGTGGTCGCGTCGATCCTGGCCCGGCTCCCGATCGCGATGATCGGCATTTCCGCACTGCTGTACGTGCAGCGTGAAACCGGTTCGTTCGCCGCGGCCGGGCTGGTATCGGCGAGTTCGCTCGCCGGGGTCTCGGTGGGCGCGGTCGTCCAGGGCAGGCTGATCGACCGGTTCGGGCCGAGCCGTCCGCTGCTGATCGTCGCCGCCGTGTTCGCGCTGTCGATGGCGTCGCTCGCGATCGCGATCGAGGCGCACCTGCCGACGTTCGCGCTGATCCCGCTGGCCGCCGCGACCGGGCTTTCGGAACCGATGGTCGGCTCCGCGTCGCGGGCGCTGTGGACGAAAATCCTGCCTGAAGGGCCGGCCCGCAACGCCGCGCTGTCGTACGAGGCGATCAGCATGGAGGTCTTCTTCATTCTCGGCCCCGGCATCGCGGGCCTGCTGATCACCGCGCCGTGGGCGGGCACCGGCATGGTCGTCGGCTCGATCACGATGGTCACCGGCGCGGTGCTGTTCGCACTGAACCCGACCGTGCGCGCGTGGGGTCCGGCCCCGAAGGCCAAGACGCCGCTGCTCGGCGCACTGGCCAGCCCCGGCATGCGGACGCTTGCGTTGGCAGCGCTCGGTTTCGGCATGGTGATCGGGTTCGTGGAGGTCGCTGTTCCCGCCGCCGCAACGGAATCCGGCCACCCCTCGCTGAGCGGTTTGCTGCTGTCGGCGTGGTCGCTGAGCTCCGTGGCGTTCGGCGTGGCCTACAGCCTGCACCCGTGGCCGCGCCGCCTCGGCCTGCGCCTGCCGATTTTGCTGGGCGGATTCGGCGCTTTCGTCGCGCTGCTTGCCCTTCCGTCGAGCCTGTGGGCACTGGCGCTGCTGATGCTCCTGGCCGGCGCGATGATCACGCCCCAGTCGACGACCCACTCCGCGGCGATCGAGGTCGTCGCTCCGCGCGGCACTGCGGCCGAAGCGTTCGGGTGGGTCCTCACGGCGGTCACGCTGGGTCTCGCGGCCGGGCAGTCGGTGAGTGGCTATCTGGTCGAGCATTCCGGGACGGCTGCGGCTTTCTTGGCCGCCGGGGTGGCTGGGGTCGCGTTGGCCGGGGTGGTGTGGCTGCTGCGCGGGACCGTGCGGGCTGCTTCGCCCGCGGTTGCCGACACTGCACTCGTTGGGGCTGCGGGCTAGGCGTTTCACCCACCGTCCGTGCCCGCGCATATCGACGTGTTTCCGCAGCTCAACAGCCTTGACTCACGTTTTTGTCGGTGGTCGCCGTTACGTTGCGTGGCATGGATCTCACTTCTTTCGTACGGCCGCTAGCGGCCGTCGTGACCGCCGCTAGCCGACTCCTCTCGAGGCAAGCCCGCCTGCGCTTGCGGGCGAACGCTGACGGTCTCGTCGTGTCCGGCAACGACCGCGACCTGGCCGTCCAGCTGTCCTGCCCGGCGACGACGCATCTCGACGGCGAAGTCGTAGTGCCAGCCGCGCCTTTCGCCGAAACGGTCCGCATGCTGGACGTCGACCAGGTCCGGCTCGCCGTCGAAGGAACCCGCCTCGCGATCCGAACGGACAATGCCCGCTTCGCCTTGCCTCTCCTGGACCGCGACCTACTGCACGATCCAGCGCCGCCACCCTTACTGTCCAAAGTAGACGGTATTGCCCTAGGCGCTGCTTTACGCACCGTCGCAGGCACCGCCGCGAAAGACGACCCGCTCCCGGTCTTCACCGGCGTACGAGTGCAATCCATCGGCGACGAACTCTGCCTGACAGCCTCAGACCGCTACCGAATGGCCGTAGCCCGTCTGCCGCTGCAGGAGGTCCGAGAACCCATCGACGTGTTGGTCCCAGCCACCTTGCTGACCGAAGCCGCCCGCCACAGCGCCGGTGCGATGGGACTGCACGCCGACACCGGCCACTTCGCCCTGAGCTGGCCCGGCGGCATCGTGACGACGGCAGTCCTGGACGCAGGCTTCCTGTCCGCAGACGCAATCCCGTCCGATGCGGTCGACACAGAAGTCGAGGTAGGCGCCGACGAGCTAGCCGCCGCCATCCGCCGAGTCGGCGTCTACTCCGAAGACCGCCGCGTCCTGACCCTGGAAGTCGGCGACGCACACCTCCGCCTGGCCAGCGCTAGGCAAGACACCGGCGAGGCAGAGGAACACCTGAAGGCAAACGTTTGCGGCGGCCGGACCTCGCCGTCCTTCCAGGCCCGGTACCTCCTGGACGCACTAGCCCCCGTTCACCGGAGGACGAGTGCGACTGGCGATCCAGCCAGGGCTGCGAGCGTGCGTCCTGACTCCGGCCGACGAGGACGGACGGGAGGTGGGATTGAAGTACTACCTGATGCCGATGCTGCCTCGGTGACCGGCGCTCACTGACTCCAGTGCTCGCCGACTCCGGCGCTCGCCGAGGCCAGGTTCGCGCGGACGGCCGATTCGCACCAGGAGGGATGCGCTCCGGAATCGTCGCGGTCCGACCGCACGGTCTCGGACCCCGCTCCGGGGCGCCGCTGCCGGAGCGAGAGGAAACCAACCTGGATTGCGCGAGCCGGGTCGGGCGAGGCGAGGCGAGCCGGATTGCGCGAGGCGAGCCGGATTGCGCGAGGCGAGCCGGGTCGGGCGAGGCGAGCCGGGTCGGGCGAGGCGAGCCGGATTGCGCGAGGCGAGCCGGGTCGGGCGAGGCGAGCCGGGTCGGGCGAGCAGCGTGCAGCTCACCCACGCCATGCCGGGTTGGGCCGAGCCGGGTTGGGCCGAGCCGGGTTGGGCCGAGCCGAGCCGGGTTGGGCCGAGCCGAGCCGGGTTGGGCCGAGCCGAGCCGGGTTGGGCGACCAGCGCGAAGCCCACCCACGCCATGCCGGGCTGGGCTGGGCTGGGCCGAGCCGAGCTGGCCTGAGTCAGGTCGCCTGTCGCTGAGCCAGGCCGGTGCTGGCCGCAGCACATCCGAGCAAGCCGGGAGCTCATCCGAGCCTCCCCGGCGCGTCCGAGGCAAGCGCCCAGCGCCACGAACCGCAGCGCGTCCGGAACCGCTCTCAGGCAGCCGTCTCCGCGGCCACTGCGGCCTTGACCTCGTCGAAGGTCGGGTTCACCAGCGCGGTCGACCCGACGATCACCGTGGGCACGGTCTCGTTCCCGTTCGCCACTGCGCGCACTCGCTCCGCCGCGCCCGGCTCTTCCCAGATGTTGATTTCCCGCACCGGCAGGCCGCTCTCCAGCAGTGGGCGGCGCAAAGCCGAGCAGAAGCCGCAGCCTGGGCGCCAGTAGAACTCGACCTCGACGTTGCTCATTGTCCGTCCTCCGAAGAAGCCCGTAGGTAGTCCAGTTGTGCGCGCACGCTCGCCTCGGCCGGAGCCCACAGCGCGCGGTCGACGTCGGCGTAGACGATCTCGACCACTTGCCGCGGGGTCGCGTCTTCGCCGAGCTGTCGCAAGGCGGAACGCACCTGATCCAGGCGCTGTTCCCGGTGCGCCAAATACTCCCGTGCGGTCGCGGGCAGGTCCGGCAGCTCCGGGCCGTGTCCGGGCAGGCCCGGCGTGCCGGCGGGCAGGGCGATCAGGGTGCGCAGCGAGCGCAGGTAGTCGCCAAGGTCGTGCAGGACCGTCGTGCCCCGGCCGAGGATGGTGTCTCCGGTCAGGATCTGGCCCGCTACCAGCAGCGATACCGAATCGTCGGTGTGGCCGGGGGTGTGCAGGACAGTGAAGTCCAGGCCGCCTGCGGCAATGACATCACCGTCGGCGAAGGGGGGTGCGTCGATGCAGAGGGAAGGGTCGAAGGCTCGGACGGGCGCGCCCGTTTTCGAGGCGAACCAGGGTGCGCCTTCGGCGTGATCCGGGTGGTGGTGCGTCAACAGGATCAGCTCGACGGGGCCGACGCCCGCAAGTTTTTCCAGGTGGTCCAGGTCGTGGTAGCCGGGGTCGACGACCACGGCACCAGCGGCGTCACCACCGCGCAGGACCCAGGTGTTGGTTCCCTCTAACGTCATCGTCGACGGGTTGTTCTCCAACAGCACCGACGCGGTCGCGGAAACACGGCGCAGCACGCCATAAGCAGGAGCGGTCACTCAGGACTCCGAAGTATCGAGGACAACGCGGATGTTCTCGCCGTCCCGGACAAGGGTCGGCACGGTCTTCACGATCTCGCGCGGCTCGGCGAGCACCGCGTCGGCCTCGGAAAACTCGGTGAGTTCGACGAGGGTCAGCCAGGTCGGCGGCATCAGCGTGCGACGGCCTTCGCGGGCGTCCGCGACTGCCTCGGCGGGCGGTTGCCAACCGGCGGCGGCGGCTTCGGAGGTCGCGCCGTCCGCGCGCTGGCCTTCGGGGAGCTTCGCGACGAAAAAGCGGGTGTCGTATCGACGCTGCTCCTGCGGCGGCGTGACCCAGTGCGCGTACGGGTGCAGCAGGTCCGCACGCAAGGTGAGCCCGGCGTCGGCGAGGAACCCGGCGAGCGAGATTTCCCGTGACTCCAAGGCTTTCCGCGCTTCGTGATACGGCGCGACGTCGGCGACCACCGAGTCCTCGGTCCCGGCCAGCAGCACGCCGGACTCCTCGAACGTCTCCCGCACCGCGGCGCACACGAGCGCGCGGGCAAGGCTTTCGTCGCAGGTGAACTGCTCGGCCCACCACGACGGCGGCGGACCAGCCCATGCCACGGACGCGTCGGCGTCGCGCGGGTCCACCCCGCCGCCGGGGAACACAGTCATCCCGCCGGCGAACGCCATGCCCATCACGCGGTGCTGGAGGAAGACCTCCACGCCGGGCGAGGTGTCCCGCAGCAGGATCACCGTGGCGGCGTCCTTCGGGGTCGCCGGCGGGCCATCCGCGTTGTCCCGGATCGCGATGCCGGGACGGGCGGGGATGTCGAAAACGAATTCACGCGGCCGTTCCACCCGGGCAACATACCTCGCAATCCGTACGCGGCGCGGATTACTTGTGTCACCTCGCGACGGTCCGTGAGGGGAACCTTCACGGAATCAGAGTCCCTCGGGGTGGCCCTCACGGACCGCGACGCGAGCCAGCCCAAAGCCGCCGTCTCGCGTCCGGTCGCCCGAAAGCTGTGAAGGGCTCCTTGAGGGAATCTGACTCCCTCAAGGAGCCCTTCACGTACCCAGAGACCCTCACGGACCGAAAACCAGTGAAGGGCCCCTCGCTGGAATCGCGAGGGGCCCTTCACCGAAACAAACAGTCAGGACCAGTGCTGGTCCCCACCGGAACGGGACGCGCCGTTGAGCCGCAACCGGGCGGCCTCGGCACGTTCGCGTTCGGCCAGTTCCTCGTGCAGCTCGCGCAACAGGGCACGGTCGCGTTCGGACAGGCTCGGATCGTCCAGATCCAGCGCGGGCAGCTCGACCACCTCGTGCATGCTCGGCTTGCCCGCGGCGATCTCGCGGCCCTTCTCCGGATCCTCGGCCAGCGCGCGCCGCAGCTGCGCCACCTCGGACGGCGTCAGGTCCGACGTGCGCTCGGCGCGCGTCTCCGACCCGGCCGTCCGCGGACGCTCCGAAGCTGCGGGCTCAGCCGCCGGCTCCGGCATGGCGACCGGTTGGGCGGGCACGGCCTGCACGATCGGCACCACTGGCGCGACCGGAACCACCGGTTCGGCGGCGGCTACCGGTTCCGGCTCGGGCTGACGGTGACCGTGGCGGCTCGGGGCTTCGGCGACCGGTTCGGGCACCGGGGCCGGAGCGGGCGCCGGGGCGCTGCGCTGCGGCGTCGGTTCCGGCCGGTAGTCCGGGGCCGAATGAGTGCTGCCGGTGACCCACACCGGGCTCGCGACAGCTCCCGCGGCCTGGTGGTAATCCGACTGCGGGATCCCCGGGCCGCTCACCTCGACGACCGAGCGGATGCCCGCCCGGCGCAACGCGGTGTCGACGCGGAAAGCGACCGCAGGCGGATTGCCCTCCGGACCCAGCTCGACCAGCACGACCCGCTGCGGCAGCGCGCCCGGCACGCTGCCCGCCGGGGTGTTGCGCCACACCGCGTGCACGGAACGCACGTCGGGCAGCACCTGCAGGGTGCGGTCGAGCGCCTCGGCGAGACCGAACTCGGGCTGGTTGTCGCCCGTGAACCGGTGCGTGTGCATCGGCTCGTGGTCGGTGACCAGCAGGTCGTTCGCGAGCGTCGCGTCCGATCGGCTCATCTCGAGGACCAGCGCCAGCTCGCGCTGTTCGGCCTCGCTCACCCCGATCCGGCCCGCGATCAACGTGCCGGTGGTGAGTTCCACCGCCTCGTCGATGTGGGCACGGGCGATCAGTTCCCGCGCTTCGGTAAGGGCGCTGTCGTCGATGCGGCCCGCCAGGGCCAGCAACAAGTTATGCAGGCGCAGGGGCACCGAGAACCCGTCCATCGGGCCGTCGTGAACCTCCACCATGGCTCTGCTCCTCCCAGCTCGCCTGGCGGCAACGAGCGTTAAGCGGCGACAAGTCGATGACCGGCGCCCGCGGCGCCTACGCAGACCAGCTCGGACTCGGCGAGCGCGGCCCGGTGGTACCCGGGAAGGTCGAAGCGCGGCGGGATGACCTCGACGCTGGGTTCCTCGTCCCCCATGACCCGCAGCACCCGCTGCAGTTCACCGGTGAGCCGGGGCTGTCCCGCGGTCGCCGTCACCAGCAGGACACGCTTCGCCCCGCCCTCGCCGGAAGCGCCGAGGCGCCGCCAGCTCTGCCGTACTTCCCCCACATCCGCGCGTCCACGCAACGTCGCGTGGAGCAAGACGGACACAGAGTCGACGGAGTTCACCCATTCGGGCGCACTCTGCGTGAATGTGTACCTGGTCTCGGTGACGTCGTCTACCCCCAGGGTGGAACTCACCTGGTGCCAGTCGGCGCCGTGCGGGATCAGACCGGCCACGAGCAGGCGGTACTCCGCCTGGTCCAAATCGATCCTGTGCTTGAGCAAAGACCTCGGCAGGGTCCGCGCGAGCGTCCCCATCGCGCCTTCGCCGAGCCAGTCGCGGAATCGCCACAACAGCTGGTCCGGCGTGCGGCCCGCGAGCCGCAGCAGCAGTTCGTGCAGGGACTGTTCGATGTCGGGGTCCATCACTCCACCTCCACGATCAGTTCGACTTCCACCGGCGAAGCGATCGGAAGCTCCGCGACGCCGACGGCCGACCGCGCGTGTACCCCGGCGTCGCCGAAGATCTCGCCGAGCAGCTCGGACGCCCCGTTCACGACCGCGGGCTGGCCGGTGAAGCCCTCCGCGGAGGCGACGAAACCGACCACCTTGACAATCCGGACAACAGAGTCAATGCCGACGAGGGCGTGCACCGCGGCGAGCGCGTTCAGCGTCGCCGTGCGGGCGTGGCCCTTGGCTTCCTCCGGGCTGACCTCGCCGCCGACCTTCCCGGTCGCGGCGAGCGCGCCGTCGACGAAAGGCAGCTGGCCGGAGGTGTAGACGTGCGAGCCGGTGCGCACGGCCGGCACGTACGCGGCCAGCGGTGCGGCGACTCCGGGCAGTTCGATTCCGAGTTCGGCGAGCCGGTCGCTCCAGGTCAACGCCGCCCCCTCAGCTCTTCGGCCGCTTCAGGTACGCGACGTGCTGTTCGCCGCTCGGGTTGGGCAGCACGGTCACCAGCTCCCAGCCGTCCTCGCCCCACTGGTCGAGAATCTGCTTCGTAGCGTGGATCAGCAGCGGGACGGTGGCGTACTCCCATTTGGTCGCACTCATGACTCGGGAGCGTAACCAAGCGGGCAAGGCCCCTCCGGACCGCCGCCGCCGAAAGCCCGTCACCCGTCCAGGGCAACGCCTGGCTAGGCCGGGTGAGTGTGGGTCACTTCACATCCGATCGTCGCTCGCTAGCGTGGGCATGTGGAGACCTGGCGGATCGTCGCGACCGTGCTGCTCGCCGTTGCCGGACTGCCGCTCGTGCTGGCCGTGATGGCCAAGACCCGGGACCGGGTCAACGATTCGGGCCAGGTCGCGATCGCGGGCGCGGTCACCCTCACCGGGCTGATCGTGGTGGCAGTGCTCACGCTGACCGTGCTGCCCGCCCTGGTGACCTGGATCGTCGTCGCGGCGGTCGCGGCTGCGGTCAGCGTCATGATGCTGGCCAGCTGAGCACCGGTTTAGTGTTGAGGATGTGACCACACCCTCCGCCGGCTGGACCGACGAGCTCGCCAGGGCCCGGCTGCATTTCGTCACCGGCAAGGGCGGAACCGGCAAGACCACGCTCGCCGCGGCGCTGGGTCTCGCACTCGCCTCGCGCGGGCGCCGGGTGCTCTTGATCGAGGTCGAGGGCCGCCAGGGCATCGCCCAGCTTTTCGACACCGAACCGCTGCCGTACGCGGAACAGCGGATCGCGTCGGTCCCCGGCGGCGGCGAACTGCGCGCGCTGCACATCGACGTCGAAGCGGCGCTGCTCGAATACTTCGAGATGTTCTACAACCTCGGGTTCGCCGGGCGGACGCTGCGCCGGATGGGGGCGATCGAGTTCGCCACCACGCTCGCGCCGGGCCTTCGCGACGTCCTGCTCACCGGGAAGATCAAGGAATGCGTCGGGCGCACGGAATCCGACGGCCGCCACACCTACGACGCGGTCGTCGTCGACGCGCCGCCGACCGGGCGCGTGGTGAAGTTCCTCGACGTCACCAAGGCGCTCACCGACCTCGCCAAGACCGGCCCGATCCGCGGCCAGGCCGACGGCGTCGTCCGGCTGCTGCATTCCGGCGAGACCGCCGTGCACCTCACCACGCTGCTGGAGGAGATGCCGGTGCGCGAGACCGTCGAGGCGGTCGCTGAGCTCGACGGTGCCGACCTGCGGCCGGGCGCGGTGCTGGTGAACCGGGTCCGCCCGCCGCGGCTGCCCGCGCGCTCGGTGACCGCGGCCGCCGACGGCCGGGTGGACGCCGACCGGGTCCGCTCCGGCCTCGCCTCGGCCGGGCTGAACCTGCCGGAGGCGACGCTCGACGCGCTCGTGGAGGAAACCGTGGAGCACGCCGTCCGCGTCGCCGCCGAGCAACGGGCCCGCGAACAGCTCGCCGAGGCCGATCTGCCGACGCTGGAGCTGCCGGATCTCACCGACGGCGTCGACGTCGCCGCGCTCTACGAACTCGCCGAAACACTGCAGGAACAGGGGGTGCGCTGATGCCCGCCGACACGATGCTCGACGTGGACGCCCTCCTCGACGACCCGGCCAGCCGCGTGATCGTGTGCTGCGGTTCCGGCGGAGTCGGCAAGACCACCACCGCCGCGGCCCTCGCGCTGCGGGCCGCCGAACGCGGCAGGCAGACCGTGGTGCTGACGATCGACCCGGCGCGCAGGCTCGCGCAGGCGCTCGGGCTGCGCGAACTGGGCAATCACCCGAAGCAGGTGCAGGTCGAGGGCTTCGAGCCCAAGGGCGAACTGTGGGCGATGATGCTCGACATGCGTCGCACGTTCGACGACATGGTGCGCGTGCACGCCGGACCGGAGCGGGCCGAGCAGCTGCTGCAGAACCCCTTCTACCAGACCATTTCCACGTCGTTCTCCGGCACGCAGGAGTACATGGCGATGGAGAAACTGGGCCAGCTCGCGGCGACCGACGAATGGGATCTGATCATCGTCGACACGCCGCCGAGCCGGTCCGCGCTCGACTTCCTCGACGCGCCGACCCGGCTGTCCACCGCGCTCGACGGCCGGATGATCCGGCTGCTCACCGGCCCGGCGAAAGCGGGCGGCTGGGGTCTGCGCAAGGTGGTCAGCGCCGGGTTCTCGATGTTCGCCAAGGCCGTGTCGACGATCATCGGCGGCCAACTGCTCGCCGACGCGTCGGCGTTCATGCAGGCCTTCGACAGCATGTTCGGCGGATTCCGCGAACGCGCGCGCAAGACCGCCGAGCTGCTGCGCTCGTCGGGCACGTCGTTCCTCGTGGTGGCCGCGCCGGAGCCGGACGCACTGCGCGAGGCGTCCTACTTCGTGGAGCGGCTGGCCGGAGAGTCGATGCCGCTGGCCGGTCTGGTCGCCAACCGCACACACCCGGTGCTCGCGCCGCTGTCCGCGACCGAAGCGCTGACCGCGGCGGAGTCGGTGCAGAACGCGCCGCTCGCCGAGGCCGTGCTGCGGCTGCACGCGGACCGCGTCGCGCTGGCCGAACGCGAAAACCGCCTGCTGGCGCGCTTCACCCGCGCGCATCCGGAAGTGCCGCTGACCCGGGTGCCCGCGCTCGCCGGTGACGTGCACGACCTCGAGGGTCTGCGCGACATCGGAGCAAAACTGACGTCGTGAGCGGCTGCGCCTCAGCACAGCCGCTCACGAGCAGGTTTCAGCCCGCCGCGGCGGCCAGCGCGTCCCGCTTGGCCGCTTCGAGCAGGTCAGTCCAGCTGGTCACGTCCGGGCGACGGCGCAGCAGGGCGCGCCGCTCCCGTTCCGTCATCCCGCCCCAGACCCCGAAATTGATCCGGCCGTCGAGTGCCTCGGAGAGGCATTCGGTGCGGACCGGGCACCCCATGCACACGGCTTTCGCCCTGTTCTGTTCGGCGCCCCGCACGAACAACCCGTCGGGATCAGCGTCCCGGCACGAGGCATCGACCCGCCAGCCAACCTGATTGGTTTGCATACCCCCAGCTCCCTCATCTGGTGTATGGCACCAGCGAAGGCGAAGCTCCCGCTCCCACCCCCGCGAGCGTTTCCCACTGCGCCGCACGTCGGTGACGGCACCTCCCCGGTGCCGCTGCCGCTGTCCGGACCAGCCAGGCTCCCACCCGGGCTGCTCCGTCTGTCGGCATCTACGTGAGACGTTGACGGACTGTAGGGTCCCTCGGTTCCCTCCGTCGAGACCTAGCATGCATTCCGTTACCTGAGGTCACGACACGGGGTCCCGTTATTGATCGCTCGCGGGGGCGCGCGGGTGTGAGGTCACGGAGGCGACACGGACCTTCAGTACCCTGGCTTTCGTGCGCAAAACGGATGGTCTTTTCAAGCTCATCGGCCTGTGCCTGCTGGCAGGGGTGCTGGTCGCCGGGATCATGTTCCCGGTGGTTGGCGCCGCGGGGGTCGTGTCCAACCAGGCGAGCGAGACGGTCGACAAGACGTCTTCCGACCTCGCCGACATCCCGCCGCCGCTGGTGACGACCATCACCGACTCCGGCGGCAAGCCGATCGCGACGCTGTACAAGCAGTACCGGATCCCGGTCCGGCCGGACCAGATCAACCCGGCGCTGAAGTGGGCGCTGCTCTCAGCCGAGGACAAGGCGTTCTACGAGCACCACGGGGTGAACTGGGGCCGGACGCTGCGCGCCGCCGTCTCCAACACCGCGGGCGGGGACACGCAGGGCGCCTCGACGATCACGCAGCAGTACGTGAAGAACTACCTGATCAACGTCGTCTACCGGGGCGACAAGAACGGCCAGGCCAAGGCGCAGGAGCAGTCGCTCTCGCGCAAGCTCAAGGAAGCCCGGATCGCGATCAACCTCGAGACGAAGCTCTCGAAGGACCAGATCCTCGCCGGCTACCTCAACATCGTCGAGTTCTCCCGGCAGATCTACGGGGTCGGAGCGGCCGCGCACGCCTACTTCAACACCACGCCGGAGAACCTGACCGTGCCGCAGGCCGCGCTGCTCGCGGGCATCGTGAACAACCCGATCGTCTTCGACCCGTGGAACCACCCGGACAAGGCGACCAAACGGCGCAACCTGGTCCTCGACCGGATGGTCAGCAACCAGAAGCTGGCGAAGGCGGACGCGGACAAGTTCAAGACGGAACCGCTCGGCGTGGTGCCGGACACCCCGCAGAAGCCCGCGTCGAACTGCACCGGGGCCGGGACCGAGAACGGCTTCTTCTGCCAGTACGTCCAGGACTACCTGCTCAAGGCCGGGATGTCGGAGGACCAGCTGTACACCGGCGGGTACACGATCAAGACCACGCTGGACGAGAAGGCCAACCACGAGGCGAAGGTCTCGGCCGAGCAACAGGTGAGCAAAACCCAGAAGAACGTCGCGAACACGCTTTCGCTGATCCGGCCGGGCAAGGACCGGCACGAAGTGGTGGCGCTCGCGGCGAACCGGGACTACGGCATCGACGCGGATCAAGGGCAGACGACGTATGCGCTCCCGTCCGGCGTGTTCAACACCGGCGGCGCGGGGTCGAGCTACAAGATCTTCACCACCGCGGCGGTGCTGAACCAGCACATCGCCGGGATCTACAGCAACATCCCGATCGGCAGCAGCTACGTCTCGCACGTCTTCACCGGCAGCCAGCCGCACTGTCCGGCGACCGGCGCGCCGAACACCCGCTGGTACTGCGTGGGCAACGCCGGTAATGGCTACCCCGAGTCGGGTTCGTTGCAGCAGGCACTGGCGACCTCGCCGAACACCGCGTTCGTGGCGTTGGAGGACAAGCTCGGCAGCACCGGGCCCGCCATCGACATGGCGACGAAGCTGGGCATGCGCGAGACGATGGCGAGCAACCCCGGCGGCGGAAAGGTCGACCCGAAGTCGACCGACGCGGGCAAGAACCAGTCCCAGGCGCAGGCCTACGGCCCCAAGGGCAATTACCCGGGCACGGGTGCGTTCACGCTGGGCTTCAGCCCGACGAGCGGCCTGGAAATGGCGAACGTCGCGGCGACCATCCTGAGCGGCGGCAAATGGTGCCCGCCGACCCCGCTGGCGTCGGTGACCGACCGCGACGGCAAACCGGTGCCGATCAAGGAAGCGGCCTGCGAGCAGGTCGTGCCGGAAGGCCTCGCGAACACCATGGCGGTCGGCATGAGCAGGGACGACCAGGAGCCCGGCGGCACGTCCGCCAAGGCCGCTCAAGCAGTGGGCTGGAACCGTCCGCTGGTCGGCAAGACGGGCACGACCCAGAACAACGGCTCGGCGACCTTCGTGGCCGGGACCCCGCAGATGGCCGGTGCGGCCATGGTGTTCCGTCCGGAAGGCGGCAGCGGCGGTCTTTGTTACGGCGGACCTGGCGACGTGTCCACCTGCGGCACCGGCAACATGTTCGGCGGCAAGACGCCCGCGCAGACGTGGTTCGGCGCGATGACGAACATCATGAAGGACCAGCCGGTCGTTCCGTTGCCGCCGGAGGATCCGGCGTACACCAACTGAATCCGGTGAAAACGGGGCGGGAGACGCGATCTCCCGCCCCGTTTCGCTTGTCCGGGCTCAGCGTCATCCGTTGAGCGCCGCCAGCAAAGAGAACCGCGATCGCCACCGCCCGACTCCGCATCCCTGCCGGGCTGGTCCAATCCACTTCGATCCCACGACGCCCAGCGTCCGATGTCGAGAGAACGCCGCTGAGACTCTCGCCCTACGCCAACCGGCACCGGCCACAGCGGACGACCTGATCGAACACGTATCCTCGACCTTGTGAGCACGCTCGGTAACGCCAGTCCGCCCGGGGGCACCGCGAAGCGGTTGGCCGCAGGGACCATCGCCCTCGGGGCCGCCACCCTCGGTTACGCCGTCGGCATCGAACGCCGCCGCTTCACCCTGCGGACCGCGGAACTGCCCGTACTCGCGCCCGGCACGCCGCCGTTCACCATCCTGCACGTCTCCGACCTGCACATGCTTCCCGGTCAGCAAGCCAAGCAGCGCTGGGTCGCCGCCCTCGGCGAGCTCGAACCCGACCTCGTCGTCAACACCGGCGACAACCTCTCCCACCGCACCGCGGTCCCGTCCGTGCTCCGCGCGCTCGGCCCGCTGCTGGACCGGCCCGGGGTGTTCGTCTTCGGCAGCAACGACTACTACGCGCCCAAGCCCAAAAACCCCGCGCGCTACCTCATGCCGCGCGGCAAAAAGAAGCGCATCCACGGCACCCAGCTGCCCTGGCGCGACCTCCGCGCCGCCTTCGTCGAACATGGCTGGGTCGACCTCACGCACGTCCGCCGCACAGTCGACGTCGGCGGCCGTGCCGTCTTCGCCGCCGGAGTCGACGACCCGCACCTCCACCGCGACCGCTACTCCGACATCGCCGGACCCGCCGACACCACCGCCGCCGTCCGCCTCGGCGTCACCCACAGCCCGGAACCGCGCGTCCTCGACACGTTCGCCACCGACGGCTACGACCTCGTCCTCGCCGGCCACACCCACGGCGGACAACTCCGCATCCCCGGCTACGGCGCGATCATCACCAACTGCGAACTCGACCGCAGCCGCGCCCGGGGTGCCTCCCGCTGGGGAGCCCGCATGTGGCTCCACGTCTCCGCCGGACTCGGCACCTCCCCCTACGCCCCCGCCCGCTTCGCCTGCCCGCCGGAAGCGAGCCTGTTGACGCTGGTCCCGCGTGGGTCCGGAGCTTCCGACCCCCGCAAACCGGCCCCGCGTAAAGCCGCGAAACCCGTCCGCTAGACTTACTCCCGACCCGCTAAGCAGTACCTCGGGGTGTGGCGCAGCTTGGTAGCGTGCCTCGTTCGGGTCGAGGAGGTCGTGGGTTCAAATCCCGCCACCCCGACGTATGAAGGCCGGGTAGTCACGAGATCGCGACTACCCGGCCTTCACGTTTCCCCGGTTCGACTGCTCCCCGTGCCGATCGCTACATCGGGATCCGGTTCGCCCTCCCGCCACAGATCGGCCGAAGAGGCACTGCGGCAGGCGTGCCCATCTGCCGCAGAATTTCCTGGAACGCCGATCGAGTTCGCGATGTGCAGGGGACAGGCAGCCGCGATGTTGATCCAGGCGGTTCTGCACTCGCCACGAAATCGGAAAGCAATTACCTTTCCGGGACCGCGGCGGCTATTCTGCCGCCGTGATTTCCTGCGGCCGGGACATCCGGACGGCGAGAACGGTAATCCTGGTTCTCGGACTGGTCTTGATCGCGCTGGGAATCGCCGTTGTTTGCGGGCTTCTCTTCGTTCTCGCGTTAAGCCGCGGCGGTCGTACAGCCGGACGCTCTGGCCCGCCGGGATGGTCTGCGTCGCGCTCGGCGCGATACCCGCCATCCTCGCGGCAGCGGGTGTTTTTTCCGGCCATTCCCGGTAATCCCGCCCGCGCGCTAGCAGGTAGCGGTCAGCTCTTGCCAGCACTGCTGGAAGTCGCCGACGGCGGCGGTTCTTGCCCAGGACCAGGCGGAACGAGCCGCGGAGGTCACCTGGTCACGATCGTTCGCGCCGGATTCCGACAGGGCGACGGCCAGCCGGGATTCCATGTAGGCGGCCAGGGATCGGTAAGACAGCTCTTCACGGAAGCGAGCGCGCTCGACGATGTCGGTGAATCCGGCGTTGGCGACGTGGGCGGCGATAGCGCGACCCGCGAAGGGGTCGCCGCCCGCGCGGCGGCGTACGAGGTAATAGCCGCGCAGTGCGGCGTCCACGTTTGCCGTTCTGGGCCGGATTTTCGCCCGGCTCCAGTCCGGCGCGGCCAACGCCAGCCTCCCGCCAGGGCGCAGGATTCGGCGGATCTCGGCCAGAGCCGCGTGCGGGTCGGACAGATGCTCGAAGAGCGAATGAGCGAACACCACGTCGATCGATGAAGCGGCAAAGGGAAGTGCGTAGACCGCTCCGGCCACGTAGTCCGTTGTGGACGGCGAAGCGGGTGCCGAGGGACGGACGTCGACGCAGATCACCCGCACGTCCGGGGCCACGGAACTGAGGATCGAGCCTTGGCCGCAGCCCAGGTCCAGGACTCTTGAGCCTGGCGTGCAGAGCGGCCGGGCGAACGCGGCGCGGTCACTCGCTGTGCGCGTGTTCATCATCGACAGCGCGTCTTGGGCATAGCCCGGCGCGTAACCCTCCAGCACCCCGCACAGAGTACGGGTGGAAGGTGGCAGGATCGAGGGGTGAGCACGCAGTCAGGCAACCAAAATCCGCCCGCGGTGGTCCCGGACCGCCTGTTCGACGACGCCGAAGCCGAAAAGCGCTGGCTGGCGCGGTTCCACGCGCCGCGCATCTCGGTGCCCGAATGGGCCCGCGACGCACCCGATGCCAACGTGTACGTCTCCAACGCCAGTGGCGTATGGGAGGTTTACGCGTGGGACCGGGCCACCGACAGTCACCGGCGCGTCACCAATCGACCCAACGGCACCCTGCACGCGACGCCCGCGCCCGACGGCACGGCCATCTGGTGGTTCGACGACACCGACGGCGACGAGTTCGGATCGTGGCGCAGCCAGCCGTTCGACGGCGACAGTTCCGCGGCCGTCAAAGCATTGCCCGATATTCACGACGGATATCCGGCCGGTCTGGAGATCGGCCGGCGAGTGATCGCGGCCGGCGTTTCGACCGACGACGGCAGCGAATTGTTCGCGAAAATCGACGGCGTGACCGAGCGGTTCTACCAGCACTCGGATGACGCCGGGATCGCGTCGATGTCGCGCGACGAAAGCCTGCTCGCGATTTCCCATTCCGAGCACGGGGATTCGCGGCATCCGGCGTTGCGGGTGCTGTCCACCGACGGATTCACCACCGTCGCGGAGAAGTGGGACGGCGAAGGAAAAGGCTTGCAGGCGCTGGAGTTCTCGCCGCTTCCGGGCGACCAGCGGGTGCTGGTCCTGCACGAACGCCGCGGCCGTGAAGAACTGCTGGTGTGGGATGTGCAGGCGGATACCGAAACCGAGCTGCTGATCGATTTGCCCGGCGAGGTCGTCGCGGATTGGTATCCGGACGCGCGCGCGTTGCTGGTCGTGCACTTCCACGAGGCGCGCAGTTCGTTGTACCGCTACGACCTCGACAGCGGTGAACTGTCCGCTGTGGACACTCCGGCCGGACGGATCGGCGGCGCGGGCGTGCGCCCGGACGGAACGATCGAGTACTCGTGGTCCAGCGCCGCGGAGCCCGCCGCGGTCCGTGCCCGCGCGGCCGACGGCACCGACTCCGTCCTGCTGACGCCTCCCGGCGACCGCGCACCGGGTTCGTCGCCGGTCACCGACGCGTTCGTCGAGGGCGTCGGCGGCCGGATCCACGCACTGGTGTCCCGTCCGGCGGATGCTCCCGACGGCCCGCTGCCGACGGTGTTCTCCCTGCACGGCGGCCCGCACGCGGCCGACGAGGATCGCTTCTCCGCCTACCGCGCGACCTGGCTGGACGCCGGATTCGCCGTGGTCGAGGTCAACTACCGCGGCTCCACCGGTTACGGCTCGGCGTGGCGCGACGCCATCGAAGGCCGCCCGGGCCTGACGGAACTGGAAGACGTCGCGGCGGTGCACGACTGGGCTGTCGAAAGTGGACTGTCCGATAAGGACAAGTGCGTCGTGAACGGCGCTTCGTGGGGCGGATACTTGACCCTGCTGGCAATGGGCACCCAGCCGACGCGGTGGGCAGCCGGAGTCGCGGGCGTGCCGGTGGCCGACTACGTGGCCGCTTACGAGGACGAGATGGAACAGCTGCGCTCGTTCGACCGCGCCCTGTTCGGCGGCACCCCGGACGACGTGCCTGCGGTGTACCGCGAATGCTCGCCGCTGACGTATGTGGACGCGGTCGCCGCCCCGGTGCTGATCTTGGCCGGGGACAACGACCCGCGCTGCCCGATTCGGCAGATCGAGAACTACCTGGACCGCCTCGCCAAGCGCGACGCGCCTCACGAGTTCTACCGCTACGACGCCGGACACGGGTCGCTGGTGATCGCCGAGACGATCAAGCAGACGTCGATTGAGGTGTACTTCGCCTTGCGGGCGTTGGGAATGCGCTGATGGAGCGGGCCGTCCAGGGGTTCCTGGACGGCCCGGTCTTTCGGAAACCGCTACGGCTGCCCAGCTGAGCCGATAGGGTCCGCAGGTGCCCAAGGTCATGCTTCGCGAATTCCGGTGCACCAGCAAGTACAGCACCGACGGTTCTCTCGTGCTCGACAACGCCGTCCAGACCAATGCGTGCCGGATGCCGGTACAACTGCCACAACTGCTGCGAGTCAACACGCTCGCCGCCCAACTGCGCCCCAGTATGGCTTACCACGTGCTGCAGCACGAGTTGCGCCTGGTACTCAGCTACCTCGACTCGACAAACGGGATGCTCGTCGCCCGCACCTCGGATCTTCAAGCGTCCGCCCGGCAGATCGGGAGTTTCTTCACCGAGACGATGGGCGTCGGGATGCTTACCGCGGCGATGCACGCTCGCTGCGGCTGGAACGGCGGATACCAAGACCTTGCCCACTTCGACGTGCTCCCAGCGACGAAGTTGACCCAACACTTTTCCCGCAAGGGAGTACGTCCAGATCTTTTATTCGCGTTCAAGCACCCACCACGCGATGACATCGCAGGCGAAGCTCGAGGAAGGGCGAAAGTACAACCGGGACGAGGCAGAACGCATGATGATCAGCGGAAGCGGCTCAACCAACTATTCAACTGGTCAAGCCGCAACAAGAACCACCAGGTAACGATGGCTTGGACGTTCACCAGGGGTCCGCACATCGCAGTTGACCTGTTCATTTTGGATACGAATACACCGTCGCCCCGACCGGACCAGGAACCAAAGCCGCCACCACCGGGCGGTCCGAACCGGGGACCAAAACCGCCTTCTCCCGAGGAAGGAGGCCGAGTAGCAGCATCACCGGCACCGGGCTCCGACAGCCTGGACAGCGGCGTCGACGTTACTAGTTACGATTCCGATGATCGTCCCGGAGCTGACTCACTCTACGAAACTGCGCCAAATTCCGACCGCCAACGCCTTGATGACATAGAAGTCCGCGGAGACTGGGTGCCTGCCAATCTGATCGCCCCATCGACTAATCAGATGTTTGTTGGCGTGCTTCGCAACGAACCCACTCCTGGCCTTCGAGAGGCTGCAAGCAGCCTGCAAGATCATGACGACTCCGTTCGCATCGGCTTGTTCGGGCGTGTGCTCCTTGCAACTTCTCAGGACAGAGCACAGTCTCCTCAATGGCGCGACATCAGCGAACGACTTGGCCAGTAATCAGCCGCAACCAGCCCGTCTCACAGCCCGCGCTTAGCGCCCTTCAACTGCGCTACCGCAGCATCGTCACCCTCGTAAGACACCTGCACCGCGTCCCGTCCGAAGACGAACAGCAGGAGTTCCACCGGCTCGCCCACCACGGTCACCACCGGAGTCCCCGACTTCACCGACGCCGACTGACCATCCGGAGTCCGCAGCACCACCCCGACCGGCGACTTGCGCAGGTTCAGCTTCGCCGTCCGCGTCGCCAGCCGCCAGGCCGCGCTGTCCCGCGAGGGATCGGCCGGGCGCGGGGCCCAATCCGGTTGTGCCCGGCGGACATCCTCGTGGTGCACCAGGAATTCCGCACTGTTCGTCGCCTCGTCCACCGGACCGATGGACGTCGGCCAGAAGCGGGACGGGCCTCGGCGCACCTGGCCGACCAGGTCGTCCCACGGGCGCGCCGCGACGCCGTCCTGCACCTTCTGCGTGTGGCCGGCGAGCGCGGGCACGACGATTCCGGGCATCGCGTCCGGCCGATGCTCTCGCACGACCAGATGCGCGGCCAGGTCCCGCGTCTGCCAGCCCTCGCACAGCGTCGGGGCGTCCGGGCCGAGCTGCTCGAAGAGGTCGCTCAGCGCTTGGCGTTCATCCTTGGCAAGGCCCATGCCAGCCA
Source organism: Amycolatopsis halotolerans (assembly GCF_042647905.1). NCBI lineage: Bacteria > Bacillati > Actinomycetota > Actinomycetes > Pseudonocardiales > Pseudonocardiaceae > Amycolatopsis > Amycolatopsis halotolerans. Next base: position 261,523 of record NZ_JBHRWI010000020.1, on the reverse strand, counting down.
GGTTACTCGCTGGTAGTCGCTAGTGGTGGAATCCCGTCGACGTGGCTGGGTCGTGCTGCGGCGACGGCTGGCTGTTCAGTTCCGGCAGCACGCGCTTCAGGTCGGCGAGCAGCAGGTCGGCCAGGTCGTGGGTGAAGCCGTTGCGGACGACGACGCGCAGCACCGCCAGATCGGTGCGGTTGTCCGGGAACGTGTACGCGGGCACGAGCCAGCCGCGTTCGCGGAGGCGGCGGGAAACGTCGAAGACGTCGAACGCGGTGATGTCCGAGCGAGTGGTGAAGGCGAACACCGGCAGTTGGTCGCCTCGGGTGAGGAGTTCGAAGGGTTCCAGCTTGGAGATCTCGTCGGCCAGATACATCGCCACGTCGCGCGAAGCTTGTTGTACCGCACGGAAACCTTCGCGGCCCAGCCGGACGAAGGTGTAGTACTGCGCGGCGACTTCCGAGCCAGGGCGGGAGAAGTTGAGCGCGAAGGTCGGCATGTCGCCGCCCAGGTAGTTGACGTTGAACACCAATTCCTCGGGCAGCGCGGCCTTGTCGCGCCACACCACCCAGCCGACGCCGGGGTAAACGAGGCCGTATTTGTGCCCGGAGGTGTTGATCGACGCGACGCGCGGCAGCCGGAAATCCCACTCCAGGTCTTCGTCCAGGAACGGGGCGATCATCGCGCCGGACGCGCCGTCGACGTGCACCGGGATGTCCCAGCCGGTCCGTTCCTGCAGCGCGTCGAGTGCGGCCGCGACCTCGGCGACCGGCTCGTAGCTGCCGTCGAAAGTCGAGCCGAGGATCGCGACGATGCCGATGGTGTTCTCGTCGCAGAGTTTCACCGCTTCTTCGGCGGACAGGTGGTACCGGTCGCCCTCCATCGGCACCAGGCGCGGCTCGACTTCCCAGTATTCACAGAACTTTTCCCAGCACACCTGGACGTTGACGCCCATCACCAGGTTCGGCTTCCCGGTCCGGCCCAGCTTCGACCAGCGCCGCTTCAGCGCCATCCCGGCGAGCATGCAGGCCTCGGACGACCCGGTGGTCGAACAGCCCATGATGTCGGTGGGATCGGGCGCGTGCCACAGATCGGCGAGGATGTTGACGCAGCGCCGCTCGAGTTCGGCGGTCTGCGGGTACTCGTCCTTGTCGATCATGTTCTTGTCGACGCATTCGGCCATCAGCTCGCGCGCCTGCGGCTCCATCCACGTCGTAACGAACGTGGCGAGGTTGAGCCGCGCGTTGCCGTCGAGCATCAGCTCGTCGCGCACCAGCTGCAGCGCGGTGTCCGGCGGCAGCGAATCGTCCCGCAGCCGGTCGCGCGGCATCGTGAAGTCCGCGGCGAGCGCCGGATTGCTCCCGGCGTACAACGGATTCGTGCCCGTCTTCCGGTCTGCCCGATCTTGTTTCCCCTGATGCAGCACCATGCCAGCGAACCTACTGCGGGGCGCCGGCAACGACCACCGGATGCGGGAAAAGCCGTCCGCGACGAGGCGGACGGCTTTTCTCCGGCGGAGCGGGTCAGGCTTGCTGCGCCTGCCACATCCAGTGCGCCTCTTCCAGCGCGCGGGTGATCTCGATGAGCAGATCCTGCGTCACGAGGTCGCTCTTGTCGGTCTCGTCGATGCGCTTGCGGAGCCGTTCGATCAGCGTCGCGAGCGTGTCGACAATCGCGGAGATGGTCGAGTCGACGGACTGCCAGTTGTCCGGGTACTCCGGAGCCCCGGACGTCGCCACGACGGTTTTCGCCTTGCCGTTGGGCGAAACCCCGATCGCGGCGGCGCGCTCGGCCACCTCGTCAACGTACTGCCGCGCGGTCGACACCAGCTCGTCGAGCTGCAGGTGCGCGCTGCGGAAGTTCTGGCCCACCACGTTCCAGTGCGCCTGCTTCGCGATGAGCGAGAGGTCGATCAGATCGGTCAGCGTCGCCTGCAGCGCGTTGCCGGTGATCTCCTTGTCCGCGTCGGAAAGCGGGCTCTTGATGGGGGAAGTGGTCATCTCGGGTGTCCCTCCTCGGTCTTGGTTCAGACGGTGGTGGTCAACTCCACCTCGATGTTGCCGCGGGTCGCGTTGGAGTACGGGCAGACCTGGTGTGCCTGCTCGACCAGCTGGTCGGCGTCGGCCTTGGCCAGGCCGGGCAGCGAGACGTCGAGCCGCACGCCGAGCTGGAACCCGACGTCCTTCTTGAACACGCTGACCGAACCGGTCACCGTCGCCGCCGGCAGCGCGACCTTCGCCTGCCGGGCCACGGCCTGCAGCGCGCTCAGGAAACACGCGGAGTACCCCGCGGCGAACAGCTGCTCCGGGTTGGTTTTGTCGCCGCCGGGACCGCCCATCTCCTTGGGGATCGCCAGCGACTCGTCAATCACGCCGTCCGAGGACGTCACGTCGCCGTTGCGGCCTTCTCCTCGCGCGGTCGCGACGGCGGTGTAGATCGGCTCGGCCATGCGTGTTACCTCCTCATCGGGGACGCCTCCGGAGTCAGCGTCTCAATGAGTCCAACACTCCGCATCCGCGGAACAGTGCCCCGGCATGGCAGTCATCACCCCAGGAATAACCGGGATCGCAGGAGGCGAAACGTCAGCGTGCGCGAAGCAGCGCGTGCTCCGCGACCTGCTCTCCGATGAGCCGCAACGTGCGGACGCTCTTCTCGTCGGAAGCCCCGCCGCCCTCGTCGAACTTCGTCTCGGCGGAGTTGATCGAACCACCCAACGGAGTGGACCAGCCGCGCAGCGCGTGCGTGATCGTGCGGAGCTGTTCGAGCGTGGTGACCGCGGCCTGCCAGCCGTACGCGACGGCGGCGAGACCCACCGCGCGGCCGTCGAGGTAGGGGCGAGCGTCTTCACGGAGGTCTTCGACGTAGTCCAGGGCGTTTTTGACCAGCCCGGACAGCCCGCCGTGATAGCCGGGCGAGACGACGATGAGCCCGTCGGCCCGGCGGATGCCCTCGATGAGCTTCCTCGCGCGTTCGTCCCGCTCCAGCGTGGCGGTGTCGTAGAACGGCAGGACCAGCTCGGGCCCCGGGATCAGCTCGGTCACGACGCCGCGTTCCTCGGCGGCGGCGAGCGCGATGCGCAACGCGCGCTCGGATTGCGAGCCCTCCCGCAGGGAGCCGCCAATGCCGAGGACCCGGACCGTATTCGCTGAAGTCACTTCCGACCTTCCTCCCCACCACCACCCTCAACGGAGTGGCTGCGCCACGCTGGCTCGTTTCGAGGCTAACCCCTCCACCTAAGTAGAGGACCAGGATCTGAGACGGAGGCTTGGGTCACACACCGACTGGACCAACGTACCTACTGGCAAGTAACCTCGGTTCATCCGGCGTTCGAGGAGGAACGATGGCCATTCCGCTGCAGATCCGCGCGCAGACTGCCGCCGCGCAGTTGTTGTTCTGGCTGCCCCGTCCGGTGCGCAGGCTGATCGCCGGAGCGCCGCTGCGGCTGGACGGCCAGGAACTCGCCCTCGACGCCCAGTTGCTGCTGCGGCTGCAGAAGCTTTCCGGTGCTTCGCTGGTCAACGGGTCGGTCGAGCGGTCGCGCGCACTGCTGGAAGCGAGCCAGCACCTGGTGAACGGCAAGCGGGTCAATCCCGTCGCGACCCGCGACGTCGCCATCCCGTCCGGCGACGCGTCGCTGGACGCCACCCTCTACACCCCGGCCGGACTGCCCGAACCGTCGCCGCTGCTGGTGTTCTTCCACGGCGGCGGCTGGGTCATCGGCAGCCGGGCCACCCACGACAACGCCGCGCGCTACCTCGCGAAGCACGCCGGGGTTCGAGTGCTGTCGGTGGAATACCGGCTCGCGCCCGAGAGCCCGTTCCCCGGACCGGTCGAGGACGCGCTCGCCGCGTTCGACTACGCGCACGCCAAGGCGGCCGACCTCGGCGCGGACCCAGATCGGATCGCTGTGGGCGGCGACAGCGCGGGCGGCAATCTGTCCGCCGTCGTCGCGCTCGAGGCGACCCGGCGCGGCGGCCCGGCGCCCGCGTTCCAGCTGTTGATCTACCCGGCCGTCGACTTCACCACGCGACGCCGCTCTCGCGAACTGTTCGGCGAAGACCTCTTCCTCACCGACGAGGCGATGGTGTGGTTCGAAGGGCATTACACGCCCGAGGGCGTCGACAAGGCCGACCCGCGAATGTCGCCGCTGCTCGCGTCTGACCACAGTGGACTCCCGCCCGCCTACATCGTGACCGCGGGCTTCGACCCGCTGCGCGACGAAGGCGAGGCCTACGCGGAAAAACTGCGCGCCGCAGGGGTTCCGGTGGCGCTCAGCCGGCAGGCTGACCTGATCCACGGATTTCTCAACTTCGCCGGAGTCGGGACGCGGTTCCGGGAGGCGATCGCCGAGATGGCCGGTGCGCTGCGGGTGGGACTCGCGAAGCGCTCGTGAGTGGCGATGCCGGTTAGCACCGGCATCGCCACTGACGAGCCCGGACATGGAACGGAGCCTGGCGCGGCGAACCGCACCAGGCTCCGGGCCTTTCCCCTCCTGTTCAGGCTGCTCAGGTGCCCGGTACTGGCACCGGCGGTGCGGGCAGCGGCGGCGTCGGTACCGGCAGCGGCGGCACCGGCACCCCGCCGAGCAGACCGCCCAGCAGGCTGGTGACCGCGGCGAGCAGGCCCTTGACCAGGTCGCTCACCGCCTTCAGCGGTCCGGGAAGGTCCGGCAGCGGCGGGATCGGCAACGGCGGGATCTGCCGCGGCGTGGCCGTCGGGTCGGCGAGGAGCCGGTTGGACTCGTCCGCGCGGACCTTCGCCGCCGACGAGAGCTGCTGGGTTTCGGATTGGACCTGGTAGCGCTTGCCCGCCGCGATGTCGGCGAGCACCGGGCTGAGCTTGCCCAGGTCCGCCCTCGTCTTCGCGACGTCGCCCGCGTACGCCACCTTGGTCAGGTCGTCGCGCATCTGCAGTACCTGCGCGGCGACGGCCTGAGTGGCCGAGGAGCCCTTGCCGCCCGCCGGGCTCGCGGAGGCCATCCCCGAAGTGCCGACGGCCAGCAGACTGCCCGCGGCGACCACGGCGATGATCCGCCCGATCTTGCCTTTCATTCTTTACCTCCCTGGCCTTTGGACCTGCCGGGTAAATCGATACCCGCCGTGTCGGCCCAACACCAGCCGATCACCGGATAGGGAGTTTTTCTAACCCTTACGTGCCGAATCCAAGAACGGGGAACCGGCCCGCAATTGATTAACGTGGACGGCTTGCGCGTCCCCCGACGATCACGGACCGCGGACCTGAATCTGACTCATAGTAGCCGGATTGCCCGAATGGCGGCACTGCTCACTCACACAGGCGTAGTTCGTGATCGATTACCTTCATCACCCCGTCGGGAGGCGCGATTTCGCTCGTCCGACCGTGGTGGGTCCCCCACGCACGCACCGCCGCCCGCATTCGGGTCCGCTCCCCTTTTTCCGGGAGCCGCTGCCGCTTCGACCGGAGAAATCCAAGGTCGGCGCGGAAATATGAAAAATTATTCGCAAATGGGCGGCGAGAATGCTTTTTCGCGTCGCCGATGAAGTTATCACCCAGGTCGCCACCGCATTTTCCGGCCCCGCCGAACGCCTGCGCGACACCCGACCGGGTGCGCGACGGCAGCGCGGAGGGTGTGACGAAAAGAAGTTGCACGCTCGTACCAACTCTTGCTCTCATGGGGTACGTGCCTTTTCAGCAGTACCGCCGCGTCCTGAGCGTCCCCGGACTCCGCCCGTCGATGGCGCTGATGTTCTTCGCACGCGTGCCCATGACGATGACCGGCGTGACGCTGACGCTGTACGTCGTCAGCGGTCTCGGCCGCGGCTACGGCGCGGCGGGCATCGTCGGCGCGGCCGTCACGCTGGGCATGGCGCTCGGCGCGCCGTTGATCGGACGCACCATCGACCGGTACGGCCTGCGCCCGGTGGTCGCGGTGTGCGGGCTGTCGTCCACCGCGTTCTGGTTCGCGGCACCGCATCTTTCTTACGGGGCGCTGGTGGTGTGCGCGCTGCCGGCCGGCGTGCTGTCGGTGCCCGCGGGTTCGCTGGCACGGCAGATCCTGGCCGCGCTCGTGCCCGCCGAACAGCGGCGCGCGGCGTACTCGCTGGACACGATCCTGGTCGAGGCGTCGTTCATGATCGGCCCGGCGGCCGGGATCGCGGCGATCTCGGGGCTGTCGGCGACGCTGACGCTGAGTGGTATCGGCACCATCTTCGGCGTCACCGCGCTGCTGATCTTCCTGCTCAACCCGCCGATCCGGAACGAGGACGAACTCGCCCCGACCGGCACCGTGCGGCCGCCGCTGCGGTCCTGGCTGACCGGACGGCTGCTGGCGACGCTGCTGATCGCCGCCGGAACACTGTTCTGCCTGGTCGGCACAGAGGTCGCGACGCTGGCCGCGCTGCGCTCGCACGGCGACGTCGGCTGGACCGGCCTGGTCATCGCGGTGATGTGCGCGGCGTCGATGATCGGCGGCATCGTGCACGGCGCGGTGCGGAAGTCGCTGCCGCAGGGACTGCTGATGCTGCTGCTCGCGCTGCTGGTGATCCCGGTCGGGCTCGCGACGCAGCCGTGGTGGCTGCTGATGCTCGTGCTGATCCCGACGAACCTGGTCTGCGCCCCGACGCTCGCGGCCACCACGGAGGCGGTCAGCGAACTCGCGCCGCCCGCCGTTCGCGGCGAGGCGATGGGCCTGCAGGACGCGTCGACGCGGCTCGGGCTGGCCGCAGGGAGCCCGGTGGTTGGGTTCGCGATCGACCACTCGAGCCCGGCGTGGGGTTTCGCGGCGGCCGGGCTCGGCGGGCTGGCGCTGGCGGCGCTGGGGTTGGTGTGGTCGCTGCGCCGGAGCTCGGTGCGGACGCCTTCGCTGGCGGCCGCGGTTCGGGCTCGCCGCTGACTTGAGCTGCCCCAATGCCACATTGGTTGCGTCCCACGCACCCAATGCGGCATTCGGTGCATCCCACGCACCCAATGCGGCATTCGGTGCATCCCACGCACCCAATGCGGCATTCGGTGCATCCCACGCACCCAATGCGGCATTCGGTGCATCCCACGCACCCAATGTGGCATTGGGGTCACGCTCGCGGGCCGTCAGATCGGAGCGTGGCAGGTCGAAGCAGGTGGCCGGGTCGGGGCGGGCCAAGGCCGCGGGGCCCGGTCAGGTGCAGGCTTTGCGCAGCCCGTCGAGCTTCTCCAGGTTCCGCTTGGTCCAGCGGGCGATCACCCCGGCGTCCTCGAGGTGTTCCTTCTGCACCTGGACGTACGAGTCGGCCATGCCGAGGAGGGCGTTCTTGACGTCCTCCTCCTTGACGTTGGCCGCCAGCTCGCGCAGCCGCCGTTCCTTGTCCTGCGCGCGGGCCTTGAGCTTTTCGCCGTCCACCAACGGGTTCAGGTCCGCCAGCCCCAGCGCTTCGGTGCACGTGGAGACCTTGTCCACCGCGGAATTCGTCTGATTGACCGCCGAATCGACCTGGTCGCATCCGGCCAGCAACGTTCCGGCCGCCACCGCAGCGACAGCCACCCCCCAGTACTTCATGCACTTCAGGGTAGCGGTTCCCGCGAGCGGACCAGTGCGGTTCGCCCGCGGGAATCCCTCATCCCTTCACGCACACGACCTGCTTGAGGTGCGCGACCACCTCGACCAGGTCGGTCTGTGCCTTGATCACCGTCTCGATGTCCTTGTACGCGGACGGGATCTCGTCGACGACCCCGGTGTCCTTCCGGCATTCCACGCCCGCGGTCTGCTCGGCGAGGTCGGCGGCGGTGAACGTCTTGCGGGCCTTCGTCCGCGACATCCGCCGCCCGGCGCCGTGGGACGCGGACTCGAACGACGCGGTGTTGCCGAGTCCGCGCACGATGTACGAACCGGTTCCCATGCTGCCCGGGATTATCCCGAGATCGCCGGAGCCGGCCCGGATCGCGCCCTTGCGGGTGACGAGCAGGTCGACACCGTCGTAGGTTTCCTCGGCGACATAGTTGTGGTGACAGTTGCCGGTGAGAATGTTCCCATCGAGAGCGAATGAATGAGTGTCCTCGACGACGGCGCAGAACACCTCCTCGATCTCATCAGTGGCGTGCACTGCGCGGACGGTCCAGCCACGCCGCTCGACAGCATCGCGGTTGGCTTCCCAACGGGCCCGGTGCTCGTCGTGGATGAAGAACTCGGGCGTGAGGTCAGCTCTCGACAGACCCATCACAAACACCGGGGTGTCGACCGTGCCGAACCCAGTGCGAACTTTTCGCCGAATCGGAAGCGTCCAGATACCCAGCGAGTCACACGCCTCCTTGAAGAACTCGAGGTGTTGCCTGTTCGCAGACCACATTGCGGGCCGACCTGTCTTGCCTACCTCCCCGTCGGCCGCGAAGTAACCGGCGAGCCACCCGTAGAGGTCCGCCACCGAACCCTCGATGCGCGGATATTCGCGCTTCCACTCACAAGGTAGACCACCTAGTCGCTTCATTTCCCCAACCACGACTCCCGCAGACCGAAGTGTTCCGACCTCGCCCGCGGCCACATGCGTCTTCTTCGCCTCAGCCTTGTTGTACGCGTAGTAGTACGTCCGCGCGCGATCCGCTTGGTCGAAGAATGGCAGCAGAGCTTCGTCCTTCTTCCCGTAAAAGTCGGCATGTGCCATCCCGCGGCCGGAAATTGACCCGTCGCCGAAGACGAATCCGCGTGCCACACCTTCGCGAGACGGCCGCAGACCTGGGGTGCGTGCCGGGAACACGTAAGCGAGACGGTCTCCGATTCGAAGCCCTGCCGTTGTCGCTTCAGTCCGGTTGTGCGCCGCCTTTGGCCGCAGCAACCAACGGTGCTCTCTGGTCGTGCGAATCGTCCGCTCCTCTCCGAAGCGACCGATCACCACCTCCCAGATCGGCTGCGGGCCGAAAGACTTCACTGGTGCCTTGACCCACTTGCCACCTTCAGTAAGCACCTTGTGCACACCGCCCGACAGTTCCGAGATCGGGCGGCTGCCCGCCTCTGTCATCACCAAGGTTTCGGCGGCGAAGCACGAAATCGCGTCGTCGAAACTGGTTCCCGGGATGACCTCCGCGACCGCGAGCTTCACCAACGCGATCATCGTCGCCCGGTTCCGCGCCGCGTAGTCCTGCGCCCAGAACAGATCGCGCCGGTACGCCCGCATTTCCGGCGTGTCCGCGACGAACACCGAGAGGTCGGGATCCGGCAGATCCCGGTTGTGCGGCAGCTTCCGCGCGATCGCCATGTGCCGCTCAGCGAGTTCCTTGCCGATGTTGCGCGAGCCCGAATGCAGCATCAGCCACACGCGGCCCTCGTCGGCTCCGCCCTGTTCGAGGCAGACCTCGATGAAGTGGTTGCCTCCGCCGAGGCTGCCGATCTGCCGCGCCGCTCGGTCGTGCAGGTCCTGGACGCCCTCGTGCAGATCGCCGAACGACTTCCAGAACGTGTCCCAGCCGCCGACGCCGTGCACCTTCGCGGTGTTGACCGGCGTCTTGTGCAGCCCGAACCCGACCGGCACCGCCGACTCGATCCGCTTGCGCAGCTTGCCGAGGTCGTCGGGCAGGTCGCTCGCGGTGAGCGACGTCCGCACCGCGCTCATCCCGCAGCCGATGTCGACGCCGACCGCGGCAGGAGAGACGGCGTCGCGCATGGCGATGACACTGCCCACCGTCGCGCCCTTGCCGTAGTGGACGTCGGGCATCACCGCGACGCCGTGCACCCACGGAAGGTTGGCGACGTTGCGCAGCTGACGCATCGCCTGGTCTTCGACCGACGCGGGGTCTGCCCACATCCGGATCGGAACCCGCTCGCCGTCCACTGCCGTGTACATGACTTTCCTTTCCCAGAACGAAGTTTGCCCGCTCAGCATCCGGCACCGCGCCGCTCGCGACAACGGGTTTTCTGTCATCGGAGCACGGGTGAAACGAAATCAGCCCCCGCTTCGATAACGGGCTCGGACGACCGGTTCGCCCAGGGTGCCGGTCTTGGGGAGGATTCCGTTTTTCGATGAAGAACTCGTCGCGGGCGTTGCTCGCCGTCTTGCTGCTGGCCGGTTTTCCGGTGCTGGTGCTCGCCGTCGCCGGGGCGATGATCTGGCTGGAGATCGCCGCGTACCAGCACAGTCCGCTCACCGCGGGACGGCTCGGCTTCCTTGTCGCTCCGGTGCTGTACGTGCTGTTCACCGCCCTCCTGACGTTCGAGCGGACCCGCGACGACGACGTGCCCGGCCTGCCCGTCACGCCCGGGGAGCAGCCAGAACTGTGGGCGGCCGTCCGCGAACTCGCCCAGGAAATCGGTACCCGGCCGCCGGACGAGATTTATCTGATTCCCCAGGTCAACGCGTCGGTGTACGAGCAGACGCACTGGTTGGGGCTGCGCGTGCGGCGGCGCCGGATGTTCATCGGCGCGCAGCTTTTCGCCGGGATGCGGGTCAGTCAGCTCCGCGCGATTCTCGGGCACGAGCTCGGCCACTACAGCAATCGCCACACCCGGTTCGCCGGCGCGACTTACCGCGGACGGCAGACGATCGGGCGAGTCCTGAATGGACTCGACTCGACCTGGTCGGCCCGGATGCTGCGGCCGGTCTTCAGCGCGTACGCCGCCCTGTACTTCCGGGTCTCGATGAGCGTGAACCGGCAGCAGGAACTCGCCGCCGACGCCGCGTCCGCGCGGGTAGCGGGCTCCACGGCCGCGGCGACCGCGTTGCGCGAGGTCGAGGTGCTCGACACGGCTTGGCGGCTCTTCCTGAGCAAGTACGCGACCATCGCCTGGTCCGCCGGCTACCTGCCGCAACGGATGGCCGAGGGCTACCAATTGCTGCTCGCAGACGAGAAACGCGCGAAGAAATTGGCTTCCGTGCGGGAGAATCCGCCCTCCGAGCCGACGTCGCAGTACGACAGCCACCCGCCGACTTCCGAACGGATCGCGCTGCTGGAAGCCGCGCCGGACGTCCCCGTGCCGCCCGGCGGCGAATTGCCGGCGACGGATCTTCTCCGCAACGGAACGGCGCTGCTCGAAGCGGTGCTGGCGACCGGCTTCACGGCGGGAGCGTCCTCGAAGAAGAAGCTCGACTGGGCCAGCCTGGTCGACGTTGGGATGCGCAACTCGAATCAGGTCGAAGCGCTGCGGATTCGCCGCAGCCGCAGCCTCGACGAACTGCTCGACCTGCTCGACGCCGGACGCCTTGAGGACATCGCCGATCCCCACGCCCCGGCGACGGCCGGAGCACGGGCGAAGCGCGATCTCTACCGGCCGCAAGTCCACAGCCGACTGTCCATTGTGGTGCACGCACAGCTCGCCAAAGCCGATGCGGCGCACTGGGAACTGTCCTGGTCCGGACCGGCGAAGCTGGTACTGGCCGAACCGTATGCCACCGAACTGGATCCCGCCGTCAGCGCGGCGATCGACGGGGACACCGCTCCGCTCCGCGCGTTGCTGGCCCCGGTTCATTCCTGAGAGGAACACCCTTGCTCGGCTTTATCAAGCTGTACACCGTTCCGAAGTATCGCCGGATGATGAAGGGGATCGCGAAGGACGCCAAGAAGCGCGGTCTGACCACTTCCGACTACATGCGCACGCTCGGCAGCAGCGACCTGGCCCGCTATCTCGTGCCGCCGATCAAGCCGGTGGACGTCGAACGGTTCGGCCTGCCCCCTGATGCCAAGATCACCACAAAGCCGCTGCTGGCGAAGCCGGTCCGGGACGCCAAAGTCGCACACGCCGCGGGGAACTGGCAGCAGGGCGCTGACCTGCTCGCCGGAATCGGGCAGGACTGGGACCGGCGCAGTTCGATCGTGAGTCTCCTTGGCGAGGTCGCGGCCGATGACGACACCGCGCTCAAGGCTTGGCGAGCGGCCCGTCCCGACGACGCGGGCGCCGCCGCGGTGCACGCCGACGCGCTCACGAACGTGGCGTGGCAGATCCGCAGCGCACGGCAGGCGAAGTACGTCAGCGGGGAGCAATTCGCGGGATTCCGGCGCGTGCTCGAGGAGGCCGACGAAGCGAGCCAGGCCGCCGCCGAACTCGCTCCCGACGATCCGACGCCGTGGGCGATACGGTGCATGATCGCGATGGGCCGGCAGTACGGTCACGAGGAATTCCGCACGGTGTGGGACGGTGTGCTGGCACGCGATCCATTGCACGTCCACGCGCACGCGCGCGCCCTGCAGTACTGGTGCGCCAAGTGGTTCGGCACCAACGATCTGATGTGGACATTCGCCGAGGAGGGCGCGGCGAAGCATCCGAAGCTGGCATGGCTGCCGCTTGCCGCGGCGTTCGAAGCGTCGTTCTCCGGGGCCAAGGACGCGTGGCGGGACAAGCGCGTCGAAGCCGCGCTCGACCGGTTGCTGCCGTGGCTCGACGGCGAGGGCCGGGACGCGCCGGACACCCCGAACAGCCGCGCCTACGCCGCCCGCGCGCTCGTCGAACTCCGGCGCGGTCCCGAAGCGGTGGAGCAATTCCGCCACCTCGGCCGGAGCGCGTCCGGACGAGTGTGGTCCTACAGCGGTTACGGAGCGAGCCACGAATTCCGGACCTACCGGAGCCGGGCCTGCCGGCTGGCCAAGTAGCGAGACCGGCACCACGGAGAATGAAACTGCCCGGCCCCTGAACCAGGGACCGGGCAGTTTTACTGGGAAGCTCAGCGGTTCTGCGCCACCAGCTCAGCGATCTGCACAGTATTCAGCGCCGCCCCCTTGCGGAGGTTGTCGGCGGAAACGAACAGCGCCAGCCCGCGGCCGTCCGGCACACCCGGGTCCGTACGAATGCGGCCGACCAAGCTCGGGTCAATACCGGCGGCCTGCAGCGGCGTCGGCACGTCCGCCAGCTGCACGCCGGGCGCGGTCGACAGCAGTTCCGTCGCTCGCTCGACCGACAGCGGCCGTTCGAATTCGACGTTCACCGACAGCGAGTGTCCGGTGAACACCGGGACCCGCACGCACGTTCCCGAAACCAGCAGCTCCGGGATGCCCAGGATCTTCCGGCTTTCGTTGCGCAGCTTCTGTTCCTCGTCCGTCTCGAACGTGCCGTCGTCCACAATGGACCCAGCCATCGGCAGGACGTTGAACGCGATCGGCGCGACGTACTTGGCCGGGGCCGGGAATTCGACCGCCGAACCGTCGTGGGTGAGCGAGGCCGCGCGCGAGGCGACGGCGTTCACCTGCGCGGCCAGCTCGTCGACGCCGGCCAGGCCGCTTCCGGAGACTGCCTGGTAGGTGCTCGCGATGATCCGGACCAGGCCGGCTTCGTCGTGCAGCGGCTTGAGGACCGGCATCGCGGCCATCGTGGTGCAGTTGGGGTTCGCGATGATCCCCTTGCGCGCGTCCTTGATGGCTTCCGGGTTGACCTCGCTGACGACCAGCGGCACGTCCGGGTCGCGGCGGTAGGCCGACGAGTTGTCGACCACGATCGCGCCCGCCTCGGCGAACCGCGGCGCCTGCTCGCGCGAGGTCGCGCCGCCCGCGGAGAACAGCGCGATGTCCAAACCGGACAGATCAGCGGTCGCGGTGTCCTCGACGGTGATTTCCTCGCCGCGCCACGGCAAGGTGCGTCCCGCTGAGCGGGCCGAGGCGAAGTACCGGATCTGCTCGACCGGGAAGTTCCGCTCGTCGAGCAGCTTGCGCATCACGGCGCCGACCTGGCCGGTCGCCCCGACCACGCCGACGCGAAGACCCGGTGCCATCAGCGACCACTCCCCGCGTAGACGACGGCTTCCTCGTCGCCGCCCAGTTCGAACGCCTCGTGGATCGCGCGCACGGCCTCGTCCAGCTGCGCGTCGCGGATCAGCACCGAAATGCGGATCTCCGAGGTGTTGATGATTTCGATGTTCACGCCCGCGTTGGCCAGCGCCTCGCAGAACGTCGCCGTGACGCCCGGGTGCGAGCGCATCCCGGCGCCGACGAGCGACACCTTGCCGACGTGGTCGTCGTACAGGACCGACTCGAAGCCGATCCCCGCCTTGATCTTCTCGAGTTCCTTGACCGCCTTGGCCCCGTTGGCCTTCGACAGCGTGAAGGTGATGTCGGTGCGACCGGACGACGTGCTGGACACGTTCTGCAGCACCATGTCGATGTCGATCTCGGCGTCGGCGACGACGCGGAAGATCTTGCCCGCGGCCCCGGCGTGGTCCGGCACGCCGGTCACGGTGATCTTCGCTTCCGAGCGGTCGTGTGCCACACCGGTGATCAGCGCTTGTTCCACGGGGATCTCCTCGATCGATCCGGCCACCGTGGTGCCCGGCTTGTCGCTGTAAGAAGAACGGACTCGGATCGGCACGCCGTAGCGGCGCGCGTACTCGACCGAACGCAGGTGCAGGATCTTCGATCCGCTCGCCGCGAGCTCCAGCATCTCCTCGTACGGGATGGTGTCGAGCTTTTTGGCGTCCGGCACGATGCGCGGGTCGGCCGAATACACACCGTCCACATCGGAATAGATCTCGCAGACGTCCGCGTTCAGCGCGGCGGCGAGCGCCACCGCGGTGGTGTCGGAACCGCCGCGGCCGAGCGTCGTGATGTCCTTGGTGTCCTGTGCCACGCCTTGGAAACCGGCCACCAGCGCGACGTAACCCTGCTCGAGCGCCTCGGTGACGCGGCTCGGAGTGACATCGATGATGCGCGCGTTGCCGTGCACCGACGTGGTGACCACGCCCGCTTGGGAACCGGTGAACGACCAGGCCTGCGCGCCTTGGGCGGAAATCGCCATCGCGACCAGCGAATTCGAAATGCGCTCACCGGCGGTGAGCAGCATGTCCATTTCCCGCTCCGGCGGCGCCGGGTTCACTTGCTGCGCCAGATCGAGCAGCTCATCAGTGGTGTCGCCCATCGCCGAGCACACGACGACCACGTCGTTGCCCGCCTTCTTGGTCGCGACGATCCGTTCTGCCACGCGCTTGATCCGGTCGGCACTTTCCAGCGACGATCCGCCGTACTTCTGGACCACGAGGGCCACGCCCGAACCTCCTTGACGGGCCGGGGCGTACTCCTTGGAGGGCACCGAGGAGCGCCCACGGCCCTTCATTTGGAGAAGAGCCTACCGGCGAGAACGGCGCCCGCCACCCCATCGAGTGGTCCGCCACCGCCTCTTCGGAGCATTTGGAAGTAAATTTTCCTTGACGCCAGGGGAAAGCTCGAAGCCCTTCCTCCGGAGTGACGGAGAGCACTCCCGGTCGTACTACGGTTCGGCGCATGCGCAAACAAGCCGAGACGAGCGTCCCCGTCGCGCCGGCCATCGCCGAGCGCTGGAGCCCGCGGGCCTACGACGAGACCGCCGAAATCACCGACGCCCAGCTGACCGCATTGCTCGAAGCCGCCAGGTGGGCGCCGTCTTTCGGCAACACCCAGCCGGCGCGCTACCTCGTCGGCCGCCGGGGCGATCCGGTCTTCCCGCGCCTCCTCGCGACGCTGAACTCCGGGAACCAGGCGTGGGCGTTCCGGGCGAGCGCGCTGTTGATCGGCGTGATGGTCACCACGAACGAGAAGGGCGAGGTGCCCTACACCGACTACGGACTGGGCTTGGCGACCGAGAACCTCGTCCTGCAGGCGGTCGAACTCGGGCTGATCGCACACCAGATGGCCGGGTTCTCTCCGGACGCGGTCCGCGAGGAGTTCGGCCTGCCTTCCGACGCGGTGGCCCGGGTGGCGATCGCCGTCGGGTCCGCCGCCGACCCTTCGGTACTGGAGGACCCCCGCCGCATCGAACGGGAACTCGCGCCGCGGCGACGGCTGCCGCTCGAGGAGTTCGCCTTCGGGGACCGATGGGGGTCTCCGGCACTGTGACCGTTTCGTGAGCAATCGGGGGAACCGGCGTCACCGCTTCGAGGTCAGATAGGCACCAAACCGGTCAGGCCACTGAATCGGTGGGACATCCCTCAAGGAGTGACGAGATGCGTACTGGGCTGCCGGTTGTAATGGCGATTTCCGCAACGGCGATGGCGTTCGCGCTGTCCGGATGTTCCAGCTCGGATGACAAGGCTCCCACCCCGCCGATCGCCACGCCGCCCGCTTCGTCCTCGGCTGCGGCCCCGTCTTCCTCCGCCGCCGCGCCCGCTAGCGACTCCGCCTCGGCTGAGTACACGAAGCAGGGCACGAAGCTGAAGATCGGCGAGAAGGCCGTGGTGCCGTTCAAGTCGCAGAAGAACACCGGCGCGATCGGCGTGACAGTGACCGGCATCGACAAGGGCGTCGAGGCTGACCTCGCCCCGCTGAAGCTCGGCGACCGGGCGAAGGGCATGACGCCGTACTACATCCAGGTCAAGGTCACGAACGAGACCGGCTCGGACTTCGCGTACAGCTCGCTGGGCCTGATGAACGGCCTCCTCGCGGACGGCACCAGCGGCCCGCACGTGACGGTGATCGGCAAGTTCGAGAAGTGCGACAGCGGGAACTCCGGCAAGGCGTTCACGACGAAGGGCGCTTCGTACACCAGCTGCGTGCTGGCGCTGGCCCCGGCCGGTGCGGAGGTCAAGGGGGCTAGCTACGGGGCTAGCACGTATCGGGACTTGGCTCCGAACACTGACTACGGCAAGGACGCGGTGACCTGGCAGTCCTGAAGCCGCTGAGCGTACGTCGCCGTAGGCCCCCGGACCCGGGAGCGGAAACCGGGCACTGGTACGTGAGGGGAACCCTGAGGGAATCTGATTCCCTCAGGGTTCCCCTCACGTACTTCAAGACACAGTCGCATGGCGACAAATCGGGAATTCCGGTGCTGTTGGCACCCTTTGTGGACGGTCGGCGGGCCGAGGTCACGCGGCTTAAGCCCCGGGCATGGGACCTGATGCCGAGGCGGGGGCGGCTCGGCAGCCAAGCGGCTGGTCAACGGGCGAATTCAAGGAAGCAGCTGTTTCCTTGAATTCGCTCACCCGCAGTTCAAGAACCTTGAAATGTCGCGGGCGGCGGCCGGTCAGGCGCCAGCGCCCCCGACACGGCGGATGATCTTCGCCAGAATCCCCGACACGACCAGCCAGAACACCGCCGCGATGCCGTAGTTCACCAGCACCCGCAGCTTCGCGTCGCCAGGCGTGAACAGGTCCTTGAAGCCGAGCGACAACCCGTCGGCCCAGCCGCGGACGAACGAGACGATGCCGTTGCCCTGGTTGGCCTCGCCGATGACGAAAATCACGTGCAGCACCAAGACCGCAGCGAACAGCAGCCCGACCCAGCGCACGAGCGACGCGATGAACGACACCGCGCGCTCACGAGTGCGCCGCCAGTCCACCGGGGTGCGCTGGGGTCGCGCCTTCGCCTCGGTTTCCTGCGCTTGTTCCGCGTGCTCGCCCATGCCGGGCAGTCTGGCACGTCGCCTCGCGAGCCGCTACCCGCTAGTAACAGGTATCAGCCACCCGACGTAACAGTTCGATCGCGGCGGGCGGCTTTCCTTTCGGCGCGTCCGGTGGTTACAGTGACCCCGTGGCGCGTGAACTCCTGCTTCGCTGCCGCGACGGGGCCTGATCTGACCGGCTCCTCGTCGCGGGGCTTTGTGGTGCCGGTCGTCCGCACCGAACCCGTCAGGAGATTTTCCCGCGATGAGCACCGACCCCCGCACCACTAACTCCCGTCTGCGCACGCCCTCTCGTCCCGCGCCCGCCGGACAGCCCTCGTGGAACCCGCAGCGCGGCACGTCCATGCCGGTGCACCGTTACCGCCCCTGGTACGACGTAGTCGAGAACATCGACGTACCCGACCGCACCTGGCCGGACAAGCGCATCGAGCGCGCGCCGCTGTGGTGTGCGGTCGACCTGCGCGACGGCAACCAGGCGCTGATCGACCCGATGTCGCCCGCGCGCAAGCGCAAGTTCTTCGACCTGCTGGTCCGCATGGGCTACAAGGAGATCGAGGTCGGCTTCCCGGCCGCGTCGCAGACCGACTTCGACTTCGTGCGCGAGATCATCGAAGAGGGCGCGATCCCGGACGACGTGCACATCCAGGTGCTGACCCAGTGCCGCCCCGAGCTGATCGAGCGCACCTTCAAGTCGCTTGAAGGCGCGCCGCGGGCGATCGTCCACATTTACAACTCCACCTCGATCCTGCAGCGCCGCGTGGTGTTCCGCGAGGAGCGCGAGGGCATCAAGAAGATCGCGACGCAGGCCGCGGAAATGGTCGTCGAGCTGGCGGCGAAGCAGCCGGACACCGACTTCCGCTTCCAGTACTCGCCCGAGTCCTACACCGGCACCGAGCTGTCGTACGCGCTCGAGGTGTGCAACGCGGTCACCGAAATCTGGCAGCCCACGCCGCAGAAGCCGGTGATCCTGAACCTGCCCGCGACCGTCGAGATGGCGACGCCGAACGTCTACGCCGACTCGATCGAGTGGATGAGCCGCAACCTGGAGCACCGCGATTCGGTGGTCCTGTCGCTGCACCCGCACAACGACCGCGGCACCGGCATCGCCGCCGCCGAACTGGGCTACCAGGCGGGCGCGGACCGGATCGAGGGCTGCCTGTTCGGCAACGGCGAGCGCACCGGCAACGTCGACCTGGTCGCGCTGGGCATGAACCTCTACAGCCAGGGCATCGACCCGCAGATCGACTTCTCCGACATGGACGAGATCAAGCGGACCGTCGAGTACTGCAACCAGCTGCCCGTCCCGGAACGTTCGCCGTGGGGCGGGGACCTGGTGTTCACCGCCTTCTCCGGCAGCCACCAGGACGCGATCAACAAGGGTCTCGACGCGATGAAGGACGCCGCGGACTCCAACGGCGTCCCGGTCGACGAGCACCCGTGGGAGGTCCCGTACCTGCCGATCGACCCGAAGGACGTCGGCCGCACCTACGAGGCCGTGATCCGGGTGAACTCGCAGTCCGGCAAGGGCGGCGTCGCCTACATCATGAAGGCCGAGCACCAGCTCGACCTGCCGCGCCGGCTGCAGATGGAGTTCTCGAAGGTCATCCAGGCCTACACCGACACCGAGGGCGGCGAGGTCGACCCGGCCACCATGTGGCGCGCGTTCTCGGCCGAGTACCTGGAGGCGAAGACCCCGCTGGAGCTGATCAAGCAGCGGGTCACCGACAACGGCGGCGGCGAGTACGACCTCGAGGCCACGGTGAAGGTCGAGGGCGACGAGCACGAGATCACCGGCCGCGGCAACGGGCCGATCGCCGCGTTCTTCGACGCACTGTCCACTGTGGGCTACGACTTGCGGCTCCTGGACTACAGCGAGCACACGCTGAGCCCTGGCGACGACTCGCGCGCCGCGTCCTACATCGAATGCGCGATCTCCGACCGCGTGTTCTGGGGCATCGGCGTCGACCCGTCGATCGTCACCGCTTCGCTGCGGGCCGTGGTGAGCGCGGTCAACCGGGCCAACCGCTGACCCGAGCCTGATGCGCCCCAATGTGGCATTGGGTGCGTCACACGCACCCAATGTGGCGTTCGGTGCATCGCATGCACCCAATGCCACATTGGGGCGGTTAGGCGGTCGGGGCCGGGCGGGAGGTAGGTGTGCGGGCTGAGCGGCTGGTCGCGTTGCTGTTCACGCTGCACCGCAAACGCGCGGGCACCGTCGGGGAGCTGGCCGACGAACTCGGCGTGACCGAACGGACGATGCGGCGCGATCTCGCCGCGTTGCGCGAAGCCGGCGTGCCGCTCTGGAGTGAACCAGGGCGCCGTGGCGGCATCCGGCTCGTGGACGGCTGGCGTTCGAGGCTCGACGGCCTCACCTCGCGGGAGGCCGTCGCGCTGCTGGCCCTCGACGTGCCGGACGCGCTGGCCGGGCTCGGGCTCGGCACCGCGGTGGCCGCCGCGCACGCCAAGGTGTCCGCGAGCATGCCCGCTCAGCTGCAAGAACAGGCCCGGACGGTCGCCGGGCGATTTCATCTCGACGCCTCTGCCTGGTTCAGCTCGCCGGACGACGCCGCCGCACTTCCTGCGGTCGCCAAGGCGGTGTGGACGCAACGGCGGCTCGACGTGCGGTACCGGCGGCGCGACAAGGTCACCCGGCGGACGCTCGATCCGCTGGGGCTCGTGTTGAAAGCCGGGGTTTGGTATCTGGTGGCGCGGATCGAAGAAGATCTGCGGACGTATCGCGTCTCCCGGTTGGAAGCGGTCGCCGAGACTGGAGAAACCTTTGCGCGGCCAGAAGAATTCTCGCTCGCTGATTGGTGGCGTGCGTCGTCGGCAGAGTTTGAAAAGATGCCGCTGCCGTTGAAGGTGACGGCTCGGCTCGACCGGTCCGCGGCGGGTGCGTTGCGCCGGGTTTTCGGGCCGGAGCACGTGAACGAGGTGCTGGTGTCGCTCGGCCCGAAGGACGACGACGGGTGGGCCGAGGCCGAGTTCGCCATGGAGGGCAAGGAAGTCGCCGTCGGACAGCTGGTTTCCCTCGGCCCCGGCGTCGAGGTGCTGAGCCCGCCGGAGATCCGCGCCGCGGTCGCGGAGTTCGGTCAAGCGCTCGCCAACCGCAACCGTCTGTGAAGGGAACCCTGAGGGAATCAGAGTCCCTCAGGGTTCCCCTCACGGACATCAGCGGTAGCCGGTGGCGTCGGCGGGCTTTCCGGGTTCCTGGACCTCGTCGATGTACCGCCAC
Organism: Amycolatopsis halotolerans; assembly: GCF_042647905.1. NCBI lineage: Bacteria > Bacillati > Actinomycetota > Actinomycetes > Pseudonocardiales > Pseudonocardiaceae > Amycolatopsis > Amycolatopsis halotolerans. Next base: position 241,076 of record NZ_JBHRWI010000020.1, on the reverse strand, counting down.
GCGTCCGGACGGCTGCCGTCCACGTCGTCGATCTCGTAGACCTTCGCCAGCTGTCCGCTGGAAACGGTCTGGCCGGTCCAGCGGTGCCGGTCCGCGTCGGCGGCGAGCGCGACGACCGTGCGGCCGGAGAAGGTCGGCGACTCCGAGATCACGAAGTGCGGCTCCCGGGCTGTCGCGTCGCGCCAGTTTTCCTCGGTGACCTCGAAGATCTCCAGCATCGCCTCCGAACGCAGCCAACCCGGCGTGAACGCGATCGCCGTGCAGTCGTGCGCCTTCAGTTCGGCCGCCTCGCCGACGGCCAGGACGTTGATCGCCGCCTTCGCCAGGTAGTACGGCAGCGACGTGCCCTCGCGGTACTTCCGGTTGTACTCGGCGGTGCCGTCGGTCAGCTCGATCACCAGCCCGCCCGGACGCCGGATGACCAGCGGAAACAGATGGTGGCTGGTGATCAGGTGGGCGTCGAGGGACAGCCGCATCATCCGCAGGCTGGCGTCCAGCGAATGCTCCCAGACCGGTTTGCCCCACTCCAGGTAGCGGTCGCCGCCCCAGATGCCGTCGACCAGGATGTCGAGACCGCCGTGCTCGGCGTCGATCCGCTGGGCGAGCGCGGCGACCTCGTCGCTCACCAGATGATCGACCCGCAGCGCGCTTCCCTTGCCGCCGACGGCTTCGATCTGGTCCAGAGTGTCCTCAATGGTCTCCGGACGGTCCACTTCGGACCGTCCGGCACGCGTCGTGCGACCGGTGACGTACACGTACGCCCCGGCCCGGCCCAGCTCGACCGCGATCGCCCGGCTCGCCCCGCGCGTACCGCCCGCCACGAGCGCGACCTTGCCCGCCAGTTCCCCGCTCATTCCGTTCGTCCCCTTCTCTCGGCTGACCACCAGCGTGCGCGCGAACCCTGACATCCTCTGTCCGGGTTTCCGGGGAATCTGTGTCCCGGCTGTGCCTTGCTGTGAAGTGCCGGTGATTGGGACTCATCTGGACTGGCAAGGCGGTTAATAGACACATGGACGCTACGACGGCTGGACTGGTGGTGCTGTTCGTCGTCTCGCTGGTGCCGCTGTTGCCCACCGAGGTGACGCTGCTCGGCATGGGCGTGGCCGCCGCGCAGCACGGGACCTCGCTGGCTGTCGTGATCGCGGTCGCGAGCGTCGGCTGCCTGCTGTCTGACCAGGCGTTATACGCGCTCGGACGGTTCGGCGGGGCGCGGGTGCTGACCCGGCTGGGCCGTCGGCGCAAGCTGGCCGCCGGGCTGACCTGGCTCGACGGACGCCTGCAGCGGCATCCGCGGCCGGTCCTGGTGGTCGCGCGGTGGCTGCCTTCCGGCGGGACGGTCGGCGCGCTGCTGGCCGGCTCGTTGCGGTGGCGGTTCGCCGAGTTTCTGACCGCGTCCGCCGTGGGAGTGCTGCTGTGGACGTCGTATGTCGCGTTCCTCGGCTACGCCGGTGGCCAACTGGTTGCCGAGCCGGGAGTGAGCCTGGCGTTGTCGCTGACCATCGCGGTGCTGCTGGGCTCGGCGATCACGGTCGGGATTCGACGGCACGCAGCGCCGAGTACAGCGCCCTGATCAGCGATTCGTTCTCCGGAGCGGCCGCGGCGGGGAACGGGATGCGGCGGCGGGTGTAGCCGTACGCGATGCCGTTTCGAGGGTCGGCGAACGCCTGCTGGCCGCCCGCGCCGCTGTGGCCGAAACTGCCCTGGCCCAGCTCCGGGTAGCGCTCGCCGGTGGCGTGGAATCCGATGCCGAACGCCTTCTGCTCGCCCAGCACCACGTCGCGGCCGATGGAATGGATCTGCGCGAACTCGGCGGCGATTTCCGGCTTCAACATTGGCGATTCGCCGTCGAGCGGGCTGATCGCCGCCGCGTACATCCGGGCCAGGCCGCGGGCCGAGGCGACCCCGCCGAACGACGCCGAGCCGAGCCGTCGGACTTCCGGCAGGTTCGGCAGTTCCCACACCTCCGGGCCGGCTGGGTGCTGCCGGTTGAACGCGATGCCCTGGAGGCTGTTCGCGGCGGGCAACGGGAGCTGTCGTTCGGGAGTCAGCACCATCGGTTGCGTGGCAACGAATCGCGGCTCCAGTTCGGCGGGCAAGCCGAGGTGAAAGTCCACTGTGTACGGCTTGCTGATCCGGTCGGCGAAGTTCTCCTGGAGGGTGCGGCCGGTCGCGCGGAGGACGACTTCGCCGCTGAGTGCACCGATTACCAGCGCGTGGTAACCGAATGCGGTGCCGGGCCGCCAGAACGGGCGCTGGCGGGCCAAGCGTTCGGCCACGATGCGGTCGTCTGCGAGTTCTGCGCGGCTGAAACCTTCGTCCGAGCCGACCAGCCCGGCTCGGTGCGCCAGCAGGTCCCGCAGGGTGACGTCTTGCTTGCCTTCGACGGCGAACTCCGGCCAGTAATGGCTCACTCGCTGGTCCAGATCCAGCACGCCGTCCTGGACCAGCAGCGCGACGGTCAGGTGCGCTGCCCCTTTCGACGCGGAGTACGCGCCGATCAGGGAATCTCCGTCGATGTCCTCGCCGGTCCAGAGATCGACCACTTGCTCGCCGCGGTGGTACGCCGCCAGTTGCGCGGATCCGTCGGCCACTGCCGCGAACTCGTCCCGCACCTGCTCGAAGCCGGGCCGCACGGTGCCCTTGATGTTTGCCATGCCCGCCACGCTACACCCGTTTGTAACCAATGGTCACTAATTCTTCTCGGTAGAGTCCCCGGCTATGACTCGACCGCGGCCCGGCCGTCCCGCACAGCTCGATCGCGAGCGGATCGTCGACGCGGCGTTGTCCGCCGGGAACCTCGACACGTTGACCATGCGCGAACTGGCCGCGCGGCTCGGCGTGACGCATGGCGCGCTCTATCGCTGGGTCGCCCATCGGGACGCACTGTTCGACCTGGTCAGCGAGGTGGTGCTGGATCGGGTGCTTCCCGAGGAGGGGCCGCCGCGCCGGTCTTGGCGGCCGTGGCTCGCGAAGGTCGCGTGGGCGATGCACGACCAGTTTCTCGCGGTACCCGGTTACGCGACCCGGCTGTCCCGGCCGCATCGGCACAACGCGGATTCGTTCGGCCGGCTGCGCACCGAGGTGGTCGCCGCGTTCACGAACGCCGGTGTACCGCCGGAACTGGCCGAGCAGAGCTGGTACATCTTCATCACCTGCACGGTCAGCTGGCTCGCGGTCCGGGAAAACCCGCTCGACCTCGGGCCCGACGCTCCCCGGTTCGAGCTTTTCCTCGACACGTTGCTGCGCGGTCTGCCCGCCCGGGAACCCAGCTAGGTCGTGAGTGCGGCCACTTCGGCACGCATCTCGTCGATCACGGTCGCGACCGCTGGCCGGTTCGCGGCACCGGTGCGGCACACCACTTCCACCAGCCGCGCCACGCGGATTCCCGCCAGCGGGCGGCCGACCAGTCCGCTGCCGCGCCGAGTGTCCATTGTGTACCGAGGCATCAGCGCGATCCCGTGCCCGGCCGCGACCAGCCGTTCGGTGATGCGGAAATCGTTGATGCGCTGGACGATCTGCGGCCGCACTCCGGTGCGCACGGTCAGCGAGCGGAGGACGTCGTCGACCGGGAAGCCGTGGTCCACCGAGATCCAGCGTTCGTCCGCGAGATCGGCGAGGCCGACGCGGCGGTTGCGGGCGAGGCGGTGGCCGACCGGGAGGGCGACGTCCAGAGGTTCGCGCAGCAGCGGGACCACGTCGAGGCGTTCGGTGTCGAACTCGGCCGCGTGCTCGTCTCGGTGGGCGACGACGACGTCGTAGTCCGCGACCAGGCCGGGCACCTGCGGTGGGACCATGTCGACGTCGCGGACGTCGACCTCGAGGTTTTCGTGCTGATCGACGCGGCGCAGCAATCCCGGCAGGAGCATGAGACCCGCGGACTGGAAGATCGCGATCCGCACGCGTCCGCGCGGGGCCTTGCGGTAGGTGTCCAGCTCCGCCTCGGCGCGGTCCATCGCGGCCAGGACGTCGTCGGCGCGGGCGACGAGCGCGCGGCCCGCGTCGGTGAGCCGAAGGCCGCGGCCAGCCGGTTCGGTGAGCGCGATGCCGACCTCCGTCTGCAACGCGCGAAGCTGCTGCGAGATCGCCGACGGCGTGCAGTGCAACGCCTGAGCGGCGGCGGTGACGCTGCCCCGATCGGCGAATTCGCGCAGCGTCCGGAGCCTGCCCAAGTCCATCCGGGCAGTGTATGTGAAGCAACACTACACAGTCAGTGCAGTTATTCTCGCTAGTGCTTCAAAGTTTGCCTAGGCAGAGTAAGAAGCATGGCCATCCGGGACCGTCTGCTCGCCGTGTTCGTCGCCGTCCTGTGGGGCCTCAACTTCATTGCGATCCACGCCACACTCGGCCAGTTCCCGCCGATGTTCGCGGGCGCGCTGCGGTTCCTGCTGATCGCGATCCCGACGGTTTTCCTCGTGCCGTGGCCGCGGGTGAAGCTGCGCTACCTCCTCGGCTACGGGCTCGGGTTCGGCACCGGTCAGTTCGCGTTCCTGTTCGTCGCGATGCACCTGGGCATGCCGACCGGGCTGGCGTCGCTGGTGCTGCAGGCGTCGGCGCCGTTCACCGTGCTGCTGGGCGCGGTGCTGCTGCGGGAACGCGTCTCCGGGCGGCAGCTGGCCGGGATCCTGCTCGCGGTGGCGGGGATGACCGCGATCGCGTGGCAGCAGTCCGCCCACGCCGCGCTGGTTCCGGTGGTGCTGACCTTGCTGGCCGCGCTGAGCTGGGCGATCGGCAACCTGAGCATGCGCCGCGCGGAGCCGGACAACCCGCTGCACCTGACGTTGTGGATGTCCGTGGTGCCGCCGCTGCCGATGCTGGCACTGTCGAGCATCTTCGAGGGCCCCGGAGCCGCTTGGCACTCGCTGACGACGCTCGGCACCAAGACCGGCCTGATCGGCGTCGCGGGGCTGGCGTACGTGGTCATCTTCGGGACGGTCATCGGCTCCGGCATCTGGACCACACTGATGCGCCGCAACCCGGCGGGCGTGGTCGCGCCGTTCTCGCTGCTGGTGCCGGTGGTGGGGCTGACGGCGTCGTTCTTCATCCTCGGCGAGGTGCCGACAGTGCTGACGCTGGTGGCCGCAGCGGTGGTGATCGGCGGGGTTTTGCTCGGGTCGCTGCGGCGGAAGCCCGCGGTTACGCCGGAGGAATTGCTGCCGGTGTAACGGTCATCGGGCGGGGTGTTGCCGCAGCACCTCGGGCACCCGGTCGTACGCCTTGAGCTCACCGGCCAGCTCCGGCACCAGATAGCCGAGCACACGCAGAATCGTCTCGTGGTCTTTCCACAGATGCCGGTGGTGAATCGGCTCGTGGTGCATGATCCGGTTGCGGAACAGCAGAACGGTGCGCAAATCGGTGTGCAGATCGCGCCGTTTGCCGCGGTAGAAGGCGAACGCGCGATGCAGGTGCGGGACCCACAGCGTCCGGTCGTAAGCGCTGCTGAGGGTCGACACCCAGAATCCGAGGGACAGGTTGGCCACGAGATCGTCGGGCGTCTGCCGCCGTTCGCGGACGGTCAGCTTGCGCCGGGCCTCAGCCAGTTTGCGCACGCCGTCGGACCGCAGCGGGGCCACCCGCCACCAGTCTTCCCGGTCGAACGCCGTCGCCAATGTGCGGTGCAAGCCGTTGCGAAGCGCCAACTCCAAGCAGTGCAGCGCGGGGTAGAAGGCGGCGGAAACCTCGATGTTCCACCAATACAGCGCGCAAGCCCGGGCGAGATCGCCGTCTGTCTTCGCGAGATACGGCGCGAACCTCGGGGTCGACAAGCCGTCCCGGATCCACCCCGGCTCCTCCGGCATCAGCCGCCCCTCCTCTTCTTCCCTCTCGGGCGAGAGGGGATGTGCTAGTATGGCCTAGTACGCCCCGGGTCGCCTCTGCTTTCGCATGCCGCCCGGGGCATCGCTTATTTCCGGGCCCGGAAACGGAAAACCCCGGCGAGTCCGAAGACTCACCGGGGAATCCAGAGGCGAAAACTCAGGCCACCGCGTCGTTCTTCTCTTCCGACGACGAGGACGACGCCGACTCCGCCGCGTGGCGGGCCATGCGCTTCTTCAGCACCAGCGTCACCACCACGCCGATTACCAGGGCCGCTGCCAGGCCTGCCCACTGGAAGCCCTTCAGCCACTTGTCGGCGACCACGCCCAGGTAGTAGATGAGCGCCGTCGTTCCGCCCGCCCACACGATGCCGCCGAGGGCGTTCGCGATCAGGAAGCGCGGGTAGTGCATGTTGAGCGACCCCGCGAGCGGGCCGGCCAGGATGCGCAGCACCGCGACGAACCGGCCGAAGAACACCGCCCACATGCCGCGTTTGTGGAACATCCGTTCGGCGCTCGCGATGTGATCGGGGCCGAAATGCTTGGGGAACTTCCGGCCCGCCCACGCGAACAGCCGTTTGCCGCCCTTGCGGCCGATCAGGTATCCGATGCTGTCGCCGATGATCGCGCCCGCGGTGGCCAGCGCGCCGATCCACACCGGGTTCAGCCCGCTGTGCGACGACGCCAGCAGCGCCGCGCTCACCAGCACGATCTCCCCCGGCAGCGGGATGCCCAGGCTTTCGACCATCACCACCAAGCCCACCAACAGGTAGACCGAGAGCGGAGGGATCGCCTCCAGCACGTGGTCGATGTTCACTGCCAACCCCCTTGTGATTCGTGCCTGGTCTCCGCAGGGTACCCAGCTCGCGGGGATCCTCGCGTCCACCTGGAGTCGGGGGTGGGGTCCGTCTTCCGGCAGGGGTTTTTCAGGGTTTTTCCGACATAACACGCAAAGCGCGCGATTCGAAGTACTCCCGTTCCGGCAGGCTCAGGGTGCGCTGGGCGGCGCGGACGTAGCAATCGTGCGCGCCTTGCGGGTCGCCGGACAGCTCCAGGAGATGCGCGCGGACGACGTCGGCTCGGTAGTGGTCCGCGTCGGTGGCGTCGAGTTCACTCAGCGCGAGTGCCGGGCCTTCGACGCGGGCGAGCGCGACCAGGCGGTTGAGGGTGACCATCGGGCCGGGGGCGATCTGCTGGAGAAGGTCGTACAGCACCAGGATCTGCGGCCAGTCGGTGGCGTCGGCGGTCGGGGCTTCGTCGTGCACGGCGGCGATGGCGGCCTGCAGTTGGTACGGGCCGACCGGGGTGGTCGCCAGCGCGTGTTCGATGAGTGCGCTGCCTTCGGCGATCGCGGACGCGTCCCAGCGCGAGCGGTCTTGTTCGGCCAGCGGCACGGGAATTCCGTCCCGGCCGGTGCGGGCGGGGCGGCGGGCGTCGGTGAGCAGCATGAGGGCGAGCAGTCCGGCGACCTCGCCGTCGGCAGGCAGCAGTGCGTGCAGTTGCCGGGTGAGCCGGATGGCTTCGGCGGTCAGCTCGACGCGGTTCACCGAGCTGCCGGAGCTGGCGGTGTGGCCTTCGGTGAACACCAGGTACAGCACCTGCAATACCGCGCCCACGCGTTCCGGCAGCTCGTCCTGCGGCGGCAGAGCGAACTCCGCCCCGCGCAGTTTGTGTTTCGCCCGGCTGATCCGCTGGCCGATCGTCGGCTCCGGGACGAGGTAGGCCCGCGCGATCTCGGCGGTGGTCAGGCCGCCGACGGCGCGCAAGGTGAGAGCCACCTGCGACGGTCGCGTCAACGCCGGATGGCAGCACAGCAACAGCAGGGTGAGGGTGTCGTCCTGCTGCGGCACGAGTTCGAAGGACGGCGGTTCCAGCGCGGCCACCGTCTCCTCACGACGGATCCGCGCGGCTTCGTTGCGCCACATCTCGATCCGCCGTCGCGAGGCCGTCGTGATGAGCCAGGCCTTCGGATTGTCCGGAACACCGTCCTTCGGCCATTGCACGGCGGCGGCGAGCAGCGCCTCCTGCACGGCGTCCTCGCATTTGCCGAAATCGCCGTAGCGGCGCACGAGAGCGGTCAGCACCTGCGGGATGAGGTCCCGCAGGAGGCGGTCGATCACAGCTCGAAGTCCACGTCGCCGGTCAGCCCCATCACCGGCCGCACCTCGATCGTCGCGAACGGGGCCTCCGGGATCCGCGCGGCGATCTCCAGCGCGCGGTCCTCCGAATCGCATTCCAGCAGATAGAACCCGGCGAGCTGTTCCTTGATCTCGGCGAACGGGCCGTCGGTGGTGCTCACGCCTTCGGCGCGCACGTGGACCTGTTTCGTCAGGTCCGGCGCAGCCAGCCGCTCGGAGACGATCCGTTCGCCTTCCAGTTCCTCGTGGAACCGCTGGTAGGCGCGCAGGCCCTCGGCCTTCTGCTCGTCGGTCATCCCCGCCCAGGCCGCGCGCGACGCCGGGTTGCCGTAGATCAGGACCAGATACTTCATCCGAAGCCTCCTCGAAAAAGTTTTCTACCCCTGATGTCGAAGCCGCGCGGACAGCTTCGACGTCCCGGACGAACGCACCATCCGGGAAAAGGAGAACACAAAATGTCCGAGAACGAGATCCGCGACCTGCTGGCCGAGCACACCGCCGCGACGCACGCGAAGGACCCGCAGCGGCTCGTCGCCTGCTACGCGGACAAGGCGGTCCGGTTCGACCTCGCCCCGCCGCTGCGCACGACCGGCGCTTCCACGGAGTACGTCACGCAGTGGTTCAGCACCTTCGACGGTCCGATTTCCCGCACCTACCACGACGAGGAGATCACCGTGTCCGGCGATCTGGCGGTGGTGACGGCGCTGACCAAGCTGACCGCGACCCCGCAAGGCCAAAGCGAATCGTTCACTCTCTGGTTCCGCAGCACGTTTGCCTTGCAGTGTCGCGAAAACAGCTGGCTGATCTCGCACGAGCACAGCTCGACGCCGTTCCACATGGACGGTTCGTTCCGCGCCGCCGTCGATCTCCAGCCCTGAAAAGCCGTGAAGGGCTCCTTGCGGGAATCAGATTCCCGCAAGGAGCCCTTCACGGACGGTTCAGAGAATCTCGGCGGCCGAACCGACGTCCGGCGGGCCGAGGTCGGGGTTCAGCGCCCCGGCGTCGACCAGTTCCACCTCGACCTTGTGCGGCTGGATCCGCCCGTCGCGGATGTCCTCCGCGTAGTGGCACGCCACCCGGTGCCCGGCGCCGATCTCGCGCAACTGCGGGCGATCGGTGTCGCAGAGGCTTTCCTGCTTCCACGGGCAGCGCGTGTGGAACCGGCAGCCCGACGGCGGATTGGCCGGGGAGGGAAGGTCGCCGGCGAGCAGGATCTGCTCGCGGCTGTCCTCCACCACCGGGTCCGGCACCGGGATCGCCGACAGCAGCGCGCGCGTGTAGGGATGCAGCGGGTTCTGGTACAGCTCCTCCGACGTCGTCTCCTCGACCAGCGCGCCGAGGTACATCACGCCGATCCGGTCGGAGATGTGCCGGACCACCGCGAGGTCGTGCGCGATCACCACGTAGGTGAGACCGAGCTCTTCCTGCAGATCCTCCAGCAGGTTCACCACCTGCGCCTGCACCGAAACGTCCAGCGCGGACACCGGTTCGTCGGCGACGATCAGGTCCGGCTCCACCGACAGCGCCCGCGCGATGCCGATGCGCTGGCGCTGACCGCCGGAGAACTCGTGCGGGTACTTCCGCAGCGCGGTCTCCGGCAGGCCGACCGCGCTCAGCAGCTCGCGCAGCCGTTTCGCGGTGGACTCCTTGTCCTTGTCGAGCCCGTGCGCGCGCATGCCCTCGACGAGGATCGACTCGACCGACTGGCGCGGGTCCAGGCTCGACATCGGGTCCTGGAACACCATCTGCATCCGCCGCCGCGCCTTGCGCAACTGCTCGCCCTTCAGCTGGGCGACGTCGGTGCCGTCGAACACGACCTTGCCGTCGGTCGGCTCGCTGAGCCTCAGGATCGCGCGGCCCAGCGTCGACTTGCCGCAGCCGGATTCGCCGACCAGGCCGTAGGTTTCGCCGCGGCGGATCGACAGGTCGACCCCGTCGACCGCGAACACGTGGCCCACCGTGCGGTCCACGACGACGCCGCGCTTGATCGGGAAGTGCACCTTGAGGCCGGTGACCTCGAGCAGCACCTCGTCGGTGTTCGCCACCGTCATCGGGTTCCTCCTCCTGCCGCCACGGCGGGTTGCACCGGGTTGTGGCAGCGCAGCAAGCCGTTCCGGTCGGGAACCAGCTCCGGCGAATCTTCCAGGCAGGCCGCGACCGCGTTCGGGCAGCGCGGCGCGAACGCGCACCCGCCGTCCCACGGGATGTTGTCGGCGACCGAACCGCGGATCGGCACCAGCTTCTCGCCGCGGCCCTCGTCGAGCCGCGGGATCGAGGCCAGCAGGCCGTGCGTGTACGGATGCCTCGGCTGCGCGAACAGCGAATGCCGTTCCTGGCGCTCCACGATCCGGCCGCCGTAGAGCACGTTGACCTCGTCGCAGAGCCCGGCGACGACGCCGAGGTCGTGCGTGATCATCACCAGCGCGGTTCCAGTGTCCTGCACCAGTTCCCGCAGCAGGGCGAGGATCTGCGCCTGGATCGTCACGTCGAGCGCGGTGGTCGGCTCGTCCGCGATGAGCAGCCGGGGACGGCACGCCAGCGCGATCGCGATCAGCGCGCGCTGGCGCATCCCGCCGGAAAGCTGGTGCGGGTACTCGGAAAGCCGCCGCGTCGGGTCGGGAATGCCGACCTTGTCGAGCAGTTCCGCCGCTTCGATCCGCGCCTTCTTGCGCGGCATGTCGCGGTGGCGCTCCAGCACCTCGGTGATCTGCAGCCCGATCGGGATGACCGGGTTCAGCGAGGACAGCGGGTCCTGGAACACCATGCCGAGATCGCGGCCGCGGCGGTCGCGCATTTCGCGGTCGGACAGGGTCAGCAGATCGGTGCCCTCGAACCGCACCGAACCGCTGACGGTGTTGCCGCGCTTGGCGAGCAGCCGCATGATCGCGAGCGAGGTCACCGACTTGCCGCAGCCGGACTCGCCGACCAGACCGACCGTCTGGCCGGGTTCGACGTCGAAACTCACGCCGTCGACCGCGGTGAACGGGCTTTCGCCGCGGCGCTGGAACACGACCTTCAGGTCGCGGACTTCGAGAAGTGCCACGGGGTCACCGCCGGTTCTTCGGGTCGAGGGCTTCGCGGAGGGACTCGCCGAGCAGCGTGAACCCGAGCGCCACGATGATGATCGCGATCGCCGGGTAATAGGCCAGCTCGGGCCGGATGTCGAGGAAGTGCTGGGAAGCGTTGCCCAGCATCAATCCCCACTCCGCGCGGGTCGGGTCCGGGTCGCCGAGACCGAGGAACGACAGCGCCGCGGCCTCCAGGATCGCGGTCGCCAGGGTCAGCGTCGCCTGCACGATCACCGGGCCGAGCGAGTTCGGCAGCATGTGCCGGAACACGATCGTCGTCCGCTTCACGCCGAGCGACGTCGCCGCCAGCACGTGGTCCGCCTCGCGCTGGGCGAGCATCGAACCGCGCAGCAGCCGGGCGAAAATCGGCACGCCGATGATCGACACCGCGATGATCACCGTCCACTGGCTCGGCTTCGCGAACAGCGCCGCGATCGAAATCGCCAGCAGCAGCGAGGGAAACGCCAGCAGCACGTCGACGATCCGCATCAGGACGGTGTCCACCCAGCCGCCGAACGCGCCCGCGAGCCCGCCGATGAGCGCGCCGAGCAGCACGCCGATCACCGTGGCGAGCACGCCGACCAGCAGCGTCTGCTGTGCGCCGATCAGCAGCCGGGACAGGAAGTCGCGGCCGAAGTCGTCGACGCCGAGCGGGAATCCGGGCTGTGCGCCCGGGATGATGCCCCGGCCGAGGATGACCTGGTCCTGCAGATACCGGACCTGCGGGTCCTTCGGCGCGAGCAGCGGCGCGAAGATCGCCAGCAGCAGGAACAGCAGGGTGATCACGCCGCCGACGATCGCCACCGGGCTGCGCAGCATCCGGCGCAGCGCCTCGGCGCCGAGGCTGCGCCCGCCCGCCGACGCGGCGGCGAGCTTGTCGATCGGCTCTTTCTTCTTGTTCAGCAGAGTGTTCACCGCACACGCACCCTCGGGTCGATGAGCCCGTAGGAAATATCCACGAGCATGTTCACGAGCACGTAGACCAGTGCCCCGAGAAGCAGCAGCGCCTGCAGCCGCGGGTAGTCCCGCTTGTCGATCCCTTCTGCCAGAAGGAATCCGAGGCCGCGGAAGTTGAACACCCGCTCGGTCAGCACGGCGCCGCCGAGCAGGGCGCCGGTCTGCAGGCCGATCGTGGTGATCACCGGCAGCAGGGCGTTGCGCAGCACGTGCCGCTGGCGGACCACGGGCTGCGTGAGGCCCTTGGAGTTCGCGGTGCGGATGAAGTCCTCGTTGAACACGTCGAGCACCGACGCGCGGGTGATCCGGGTGATCACCGCGAGCGGAATCGTGGCGAGCGCGAAAGCGGGAAGAATGAGGTGCTTGATCGCGTCCCAGACCGCGTCCCATTCGCCGGTCATCATTCCGTCGAGAATGGCGAAATGCGTGACGACGGTGGCGTCGATGCCAGGAGCCTGCCTGCCTTGCGACGGCAACCCGAGCGGCGTGGAAAGCAGGTCCTGCATCATGTAGCCGAGGAAGAAGATCGGCACCGCGACGCCGACCAGGGTCAGCACGATGATGACGTTGTCGACGACCTGGCCGCGGAACCGGGCGGCGAGATAGCCGAACGAAACGCCGGCCACCACGGCGATGATCATCGCCGTGATGCCCAGTTCAATGGTGGCGGGAAGGAACGTGCCGATCTCCGACATCACCGGCCGGGTCGACACGAGCGAATTGCCGAAATCCCCGGTAAGCGCACGGCCGAGGAATTTGAAGTACTGCACGAAAATCGGCTGATCGAGGCCGAGCACGTGGTTCAGGTTCGCCAGTTTTTCCGGAGTCGCCTTGTCCCCGAGCAGAGCGGACGCGGGCCCGCCGGGGAGTGAGCGCAACCAGGCGAACACCAGGATGGACAGGATGAGGAGCGTCGGGATCGCTTGTAGCAGCCGACGCACGAGAAAACGGAGCACGAGTAGTCCTTTGTGTACAGCCCGGGAACGAGGCCAAGGGCAGGCGCGGTAGCACCTGCCCTTGGCCTGGCTGCTCAGTGGAGCACGTCAGCCGATCGTGACGGTGTCGAAGCGTTCGTCGGTGAGCGGGCTGGCCACCACGCCCTTGATCTTCGGGCCGACCACGATCGCCGGCGTCGGGTAGGCGATCGGGATGGCGGGCAGGTATTCCATGATCTTCTTGTTGGCGTCCTGGTACGCCTTGGTGTGCGCGTCGCCGGCGGGCGCGGCGTCCGCGTCGGCGAGCGCCTTGAAGATGCCCTGGTTGTTCTCGTCGGACAGACCGAACTCCGGCTTCGGGCGACCGAAGAAGGTGCCGACGAAGTTGCCCGCGTCGTTGTAGTCACCGGTCCAGCCGAGCAGGTGGATGTCCTGCTTGCGGTTCTGCTGCACGTCGTCCTTGTACCCGCCGTTCCACGACTCGGCGACCGGCTGCACGTTGACGCCGATGGCCTTCAGGTCCTCGGAGATCGCGGTGTAGGTGTCGGCCGGGTTCGGCATGTAGGGCCGGGTGACCTCGGTCGGGTAGTAGAACTTGAGGGTCAGGCCCTCGGCGCCGGCTTCCTTCAGGAGCTGCTTGGCGCGTTCCTTGTCGTACGGGTACTTGGTCACGTCGTCGGTGTAGCCGGAGATCGCCTTCGGCACGAACTCGGTCGCGACCTCGGAACCCTCGGCCAGCTTGGAGCGCACGAACTGCTCGCGGTTGATGCCGTAGGCCAGCGCCTGGCGGACCTTGGGGTTCGCCAGCTTCGCGCCGTTGGGGCCGGACTGGTTGATGCCCAGGTAGAGCACGTTGAACGACGGGCGGATCAGCACCTGCTCGCCGTCGTTGCGCAGCAGCCCGTAGTCCGCGGGGGCCGGGAAGTCGTACCCGTTGATGTCGCCGGCCTTGAGCGCCTGCTTGCGGGCGTTCTCGTCCGGGATCACCTTGAACACGAGCTTGTCCAGCTTCGCCGGCTGCGGCATCGTGCTGGTGTCGTTGCGCACCAAGGTGATCTGGCCGTTGCCCTGGTCCCAGCCCTCGAACTTGAACGGGCCGGTGCCGGTCGGGTGCTTGTAGCCGTACTCCGGATACGTGATCGACGTGCCGGAGCCGGTGACCTTGTCCGCGTTGTACTTCTGCAGCGCGGTGGGGCTCTGGATCGCGAACGACGGCAGCGTGAACGCGGCCGGGAAGGCGCCCTTCGCGCGGGTCAGGTTCAGAACCGCGGTGTGGTCGTCCTTCGCCTCGCAGTTCTTGTAGACCGGCTGGCCCTTGGTGGTGCCCTCGTTGTTCGCGAAGCCCTCGAAGACGTCGCCGTAGTAGATCATCTGGCTCTGGGCGGTGGCGCCCTTCATGTTGTACCAGCGATCGAAGTTGAAGCAGACGGCCTTCGCGTCGAACGCGGTGCCGTCGCTGAACTTCACGCCCTGCTTGAGGTCGAACGTCCAGGTCTTGCCGTCGTTGCTCGGCGTCCACTTCGTGGCGAGCGACGGGGCCAGGTCAGCGGTGCCCGGCTTGTTCTGGATCAGCGTGTCCAGCATCTGCCGGGTGATCCGGAACGTCTCGCCCTCGTCGTTGAAGATCGGGTCGAACATCTTCGGGTTGCCGGTGTTGCCGAAGACCATGGTGCCCCCGGAACCACCGCCTCCGGACTCGTCGCGCTTCGATTCCGCGCACGCGGACAGCGAGACCGCGAGCGCGCCCGCGAGTCCGATCAGAGCTGCCCGGCGTGTTCGGGTCAGCCGCAATTGCTGCATCTGGCACACCCCTTGGGAATGTTCGGTGTCTCGAAATTCACCGTCGGCGGTCAGTTCGGGAAGAACCAGTGCGATCGGTGTGTTCGGTGACACTAGCGGGAACTCGGCCCCCGCTTAAGCACGTGAGGTTACGATCGCGCTACGTAAGCCCCAAATTGACCGCAACGTGTCGGCAATTGTGCGCTCTGCGTAGCGAAAACCGCCGGTTTGGTACGTTGAGTGGCGGTTTGCTCACCCGGATGGCCTAGCGGGGCGGGTTGTCCGTTCCGGGTGCCGTGGATGTTCCGGAACCCTTCGGACAGGCCAGCGGAGTTGCCCGCGAAGGACACTGAAACAGCCCGAATGCACTCGAGTTTCCAGCGCTCGCGCATTCCGCGCAATAGCCGTTTCCGCTGGCCGTAAACCGATGTCGAGCAGGCATTCCGGTTGTTCAGACCAGCTGGTCCGCCGCTTCCCGAGTGCCGTCCACAGCGAACCAGCCGCGTTCGAACAACTGCCAGCGCCGCAGTTCGCCGCGGGCTGCCTCGCCGTCCCGGGCGACTGCCCTGGACAACCGTTCAGCCTCGGTGCCGCCCTCGATCCAGCACAGCCGCGACAACCGGGACCGTAGCGCCCGGCGTCCACTCGAGACGCCTTCCAACACCAGCACCTCGGGCACCTCGACGCGCACCAGCTCACCGGGCCGCGGAGTACCTGAGGTCCAGTCCACCCGGCGATACTCACCGGGCCGACCCGCTGCCAGCGGCGTCAGCACGCCGTCTTCCAGCTGCAGCCACCACGCGACGGGATCGTCCCAAGTGGCGAAGGCGTCCGTGCTGACCAGCGCGGCCCGCGACCCGAGAGCGTCGACCGTCTCAGCGGCGAGAGTGGACTTCCCGGCCCCGGACGGACCGTCGATGGCGAGCACCCGGACGCCGCCAAGCCGGGGCGGAGCGGCGAGCAGCGCGGAGATCAGCGAACGCGTGCCGGGCTCGCTTCGGGCAGGCCGTCCACATTGTCGGGTGCAGACGTGCGCTTCTCCAGCTCGGCGATGCGCGCTTCGAGGTCGCGCTGGGTGTCTTCGAGTTCGCAGCGCAGCAACGCGGTCTCCTCGACCGCGGTCCGCACTTCTTCCTCCAGGTGCCCGACCTCGGTCGACAGCTGCAGCGCGACCAGCGCAAGCACCACGCCGGCCAGGAAAAACACGAAGTTCGACGGGGTGGCGACCCCGGTCAGATGCGCCAGGAACTCCGCGACCGGCGGGACCACCGCGAGCACCACTACGCCGAGCGCCACCACGAGCCAGATGCCGGCGTACTTCTCGCGCAGCTTGCGCCGCCGCATCATCTCGACGACGACGAGCAGCACCAGAGCCGCGATGACGATGCTCAGTACCTGCCAGCCTGCCATGGAGCCTCCCTACGCCGCGACGGACGAGTCGACGGACGGACGACGGCGCACGAGCGCGAGCAGCAGGGCGAGGCCCGCGCGGCCCAGGTACACCGCGGACTTCACCGGCGAATGGCTCGGCTTGCCGCCCGCGCGTTCGCGCATGACCACCGGGGTCTCTCGAATGGACAGTTTCGCCCGGATCGCCATCACCAGCGCTTCGACCGTGTCGCCGAGGTACTCGGCCGGGTAGTAGCCGGCGAACAGGCGGATCGCACGCGGGCCCATCGCCTTGAATCCGGAGGTGACGTCGGTGAGCTTGCTGCCGGACAGCCGACTGAACACCAGCGACAGCGCGACCATCGCGTACTTGCGCGGCCCGACCGCGCGGTAGGCGCCCTTGCCGGCGAACCGGGAGCCGATCGCGATGTCGGCGCCCTCGTCGAGGAGCCGCAGCAAGGCACCGACCTCGTCCGGGTCGTGCTGGCCGTCGGCGTCGACCTGGACGACGGCGTCGTAGCCGCGCGCGGCGGCGTAACGGAAACCGGTGCGCATCGCGCCGCCCACGCCGAGGTTCACCGACAGCCGGGCCACCCGGACGCCGCAGGCGCGGGCGAGTTCGGCGGTGCGGTCGGTCGAACCGTCGTCGACCACCAGCACGTCCGCACCCGGCAGCGACTGCTTGACCTGAGCGAGCACCGAAACAACGCTGTCTTGCTCATTGAGCGCGGGCATCACGATGAGCACGCGACGAGTGCTCACGGATGTGCTGGACACGGCAGCCACCATAACCGCTTACTGACCGTTCGCCGTGGTAGGGGCGGTCACGCCGGACTGTCCGGCGATCTCGTAGATCGTCGCGCCCTCGTTGCGGAACACCACGCGGAACTGCGGGCCGGGCCGGACCCGCGCCACGCCGACGGACTCGACCGCGTTTTCCGCGGCCTTCCCCTTGGCCTGGATCAGATAGCGCACCCGCAGGTCGGTGAGGTCGGCGCGGACCTGCTGGTACTTGTCGATGTCGTTGACCCACGCGCTCAGGTACGCGGCCTTGGTGTTCGCCTCGGCGCCGTAGAAGGTCCACTCGACCGGCTGAACTCCGGCCAGCGCGTACATCCACGCGGAACCGTCGGACCGGTTGTTCATCACCCGCTCGCCCGGCACGGTGTGCTGGCCCAGCCAGGTGAAGGCGGCTTCCTCCGCCTTGGACACGGTCGGCCCGTCCTGGTAGGTGACGGCCAGCCGGCTCGCGTTGCGGCCGACGTAGCCGCCCTTGCTCAGGCCGCCGCACACCACCAGCAGCAGGACGACCCCGACCACGCCGAGCATGGCCGGCTTGAGGTTGACCCGCGGCTGCGCCTTCCGCGTGAACCAGGCGGCGGCGGTGTGCGCGAACTCTCCGAACGCGACCGCGCCCACCAATGGCACCAGCGCGGCGATCCGCCAGTGGTCGTTGTAGAAGAGGCTGGTCAGCTTCTGCATGATCGGCGAGTTGACCGACACCGTGAGCATGAAGAGGCCGCCGAACACGACGTACGCGGCGACCAGCCACAGCATCCGCCGGTGCCGCACTAGCAGGACGAGCCCGATGAACGCGGGCACGCCGACCCACCACTGCGGGAAGTCCGACATCGGGGAGAACGTGATCGTCTGGCCCAAACCGCCGGCGAGCGTGGTCTCCGGCGCCCAGTACGCGCTCGTGACCCCGCCCGCGTTGTACAGCGAGGGCAGCACCAGCGGCACGCCGAGCACGATCGCCAAGCCGCCGGTCGCGATCAGCGAGGGCAGGCTGCGCCGCCATTCGATCTTCTCGAAACGGCAGAGAACGGCGACAAGAATAAGCAGGAAATAAACAACGACCACGAACACGACACTGGTGTGCAGACCGCACAACCCGGCCACGCCGACCCCGATCGCGACCGGACCGGCGATGCCGTTGGGCTTCAGCAAATAGCGGCCGAGCGCCAGCATCGCCGGAATCAACGCGACCCCGGCGACGTAGGGCCACAACGGACCGCGCCACAACGAGTCGTACGGGAAGGCGCTGAACCACGTGCTGACCGCGGCGGCCGCGGCGGTGCCGAGCGCGGGCATGCCCCAGACCCGGCACAGCGCGGCGATCCCGAACGGCACGGTGAAAATCACCGCCAGCGCGGCCAGGTTCAGCGTGGGCATCATGGTCAGCCCGCCCTTGCCGAAAACCAGCGCGAGCAAGGCGTGATACGTGTCCGGGTAGAAGTAGTTGCCCTGGTTCGGCAGGTTCGCGATGGTGCCCACAGTGGACGGCCGGGCGTCGCCGTGTTCGGCGATCCAGCGGATCAGGTTGCCGTGGAACGGCGCGTCCCAGCCCTGCTGGACGGTGTTGATCCCGTTGGTGCCGCGCAAGAAAGTGACCGCGCCCACGCCCAGTGCGACGACGACGCCCGTCGCCATCACGAGGTGGTCGCGCAGCGGCAGCTTCGCCAGCTCCTCGCCCGCCCAGTCCGGGTGCCTGCGGGCACGCAGCCGCTGCGCCCCGAACGCGAGCCCGAAGCCGACGACCGCGAGGACCAGCGTCCACAGCACGACGTTGAGCAGCGACCAGCGGATGCCGAGGCCGCCCAGCACCGGCACGCCGAGCGCGATGACCCCGAACGTCAGCAGCGGCGCCGCGGCGGCGAGCGTCCACCCGCGCAACCGGATGGCCGCTCCGAAGACGAGCCCGGGCACCCAGAATGCAAGCAGCACCAGAAGAACGTTCATCGAATTCGAATCCAAACCTGATTGGCTTTCGCCATCCGACGCGCGCCGGGAACCGGCGGCTCGGAACTCACACTACTGCGACGCTAAGAACACGCTTCACCCGTGTCAGACGTTGCTTCCGCGGACGAATTGGTGAGTACGAACACCAGCACGACGACGAGCCCGGCCATCGGCGCGACGGCGAGCGAAACGACGGCGCGCAGCACGGTGTCGCCCGGAATGGCGAGCAGCAACGCCGCCGCGGTGACCGCGACCACTGCCCAGGTGATCAACACGCGGTTGGCCTGGGCGCGCGCCACCAGCACGGCGGTGAGCAACTGCATCGGCACCAGCAACACCGAGGACCACACGAGCCCGGCGACCGCCCAGCCGTCCACCTGGTAGGCGGCTCCGTAGACGAGTTCGACCGCCCACGGCCCGATCAGCATGCCGACCAGCGCACCGAGCGCGGCCAGCGCGAGCGCGGCGAAGGTGCCCAGCAGCAGCACCCGGCGCAGCCTGCTCCGGCCGTCCTCGGTGGCCGACAGCCGCACCACGAACGGCACAGCGAGCGACTGCACCGGGGCGACCAGCGTCAGCGGCAGCCGGGCGATGACCAGCGCGGCGAACACCGCGCCGATCCGGTCCCGGTCGCCGCCGGGGGCGAGCAGGCCGACCAGCGCGGGGTAACCGGTGATGACCGTCGCGGTGAGAGCCGCGCCGAGCAGCAGCATGAGCATCCGGCGGCTCGTGACCGCCCAGCCGTCGCCGTCCGCGCGGACGTCCAGCAGCCGCCACGCCTTGCGGATGAACAGCAGCCACGCGAACGATCCGGCCGCGACCGCCAGTGCCAGCGGCACCAGCCGGTACGCGGTGGCGATCACGAGCAGGCCCAGCACCAGCGCGCGGACCGCGGGTTCGGCGACGATCAGCCCGGCGAAGTGCTTGACCTGGTGCTGGCCGATCAGCAGGCCGCGCACGCCGAACTGGCAGGCGAACGCGACCCCGCCGGCCACCACCACCAGAGCGAGTTCCCAGGCTCCGTGGAACAGCCGGTCGTTGATCGGCGGGATGAGCAGCGCCAGCCCGAACGCCCCCGCGGCCGCCGCCGAGACGGCCACCGCGCGCAGCGCTCCGCGGCCGGCGACGCCACCGGTCAGCGCCGCCGTCGCGGACTGCCGGGAGAGCTCCTGCTCCAGCGGGGACAACGCACTGCCGAGGCCCATCAGGAGGCCCCAGAAGGTGAGGAAGGTGGCGTACTGGTCCGGCGGCAGCAGCCGCGCGCAGGCGACGGTGAGGACGTAGCCGAGGATGATCGCCGCGATCAGCGACCCGCCGAGCTTGCCCGCGGTGCGATGGGTGTCCCGGACGACCCCGTTGGCCGCCGCTCCGGTGTCCGCCACGCTCATCGGCGCCGCAGCCGGGCGCGCAAGGCGAGGAACAACCCGCGGAACACGCCCGAACCGAACCCGGCCGCGAACACCGGCAGCAAGGTGCCGACCGCACGCGCCTCGGCGGTGCTGGCCCCGCACTTCTTGACCGCGGCGGCGGCCGCGGCCGACCCGGCGATCCCGAGCGCGGCAGTCGTTTTCGGCTTCTTCACGGCCAGCCCGGCTCCGACCGCGCCCACCGCGAGCGCGCCGAACAGCGCGGTGCGCGCCGGACCGGGCGAACCGAGGTAGGAATCCACGTACGTGGTGCCGCGGAAGAACGACTGCGCCCAGAACTTCTTGAGCGAATCGCGGCCGTGGTAGGTCCCGGAGAACTGCGGGGCAAGGTGAATGCGCGCGCGTTCGGCGATCCAGCGCAGCATGCGGGTGTCGTCGCTGGCCAGCCGGACGTCGTCGAACAGCGATTCGAAAGCGGCGGCGGAGCCCTCAAGCAGATCGCGGCGGGCGCAGAAAAATCCGGTGCCCTTCGGGTACCGGTCGAATTCCGCGATGCCGAACGACGTCAGCTTCGGATCCGCGAAGTACTCGCGCCACGAGAATGCGACGAGCCCGGCCATGAAACCGGCGTAAGGATTGTGTTCGGACGCGACGTTGATGTGGCCGTTCCAGGCCGCGCGCTCGGGGTGGCCGGTCAACTGGTCGCGCAGAAACCCGAGGCTGCCGGTGTCCACGAGCACGCGACTGTCCAGCAGCAGCAGCCATTCGCCGGACGCCTTCGCCATTCCGGCCCGGCGGGCCTCGAACCGGCCGCTGTTGGACTGGCTCAGCACGGTGATGCCGTACTGGTCGCGCAGCCGGGCGAGCCGGGCGGGCGTGCCGTCGGTGCTCCCGTCGTCCACGACAAGGATTTCCACCGGCCACCGCGCCGCCTCGGCCGAGGCGATCAGCGCGCCGACGCTGCGGTCGATCCAGTCTTGTTCGTTGTAGACCGGAATCACGACGCTGAGCGACGGGAGGGGCGGATTCGCACTCACCCCGGCGAGGCTACCCTGTACCGGGCGGGGCGGAGCGCACAGCATCCTGGCCCGCGGCGTTGACCTGCTGTTCACCCGGCTGTGGCCGGCCCGGAGATTGGGTAATCCACCGGTGATTTCGTTCGTTGTCGGCACCACCGCGGAACTGATCAAAATCGCGCCGGTGTTCCATCGCATCGCCGAGCGCGGAGCGAAACCGGAAATCTGGTTCACCGCACAGCACGTGGACGAGGTCGCGGACGTGCTCTCGGATTTGAAACTGCCGGAACCCGCGCTGTGGTTCGTGCCGCGTTCGCAGGCGCACAATCTCGAGTCCCCGGCGCAGGTCCCCGGCTGGGCGGCACAGGTCATGCGCACCGCGTGGAGCCGCCGCGCCGAACTGCGCGCACGGTTGTCGTCCGACGGCCGCCCGCCGCTGGTGCTGGTGCACGGCGACACGTTCACGACGCCGTACGGCGCGTTGATCGGCAAGAAGGTCCTGAAGGCACGCGTCGGCCACATCGAGGCGGGCACGCGGTCGGGCAGCATCCTGTCGCCGCTGCCGGAGGAACTGAACCGCAAAATCGCCGGGAAGCTGGTGGACATCCACTTCTCCCCCAGCGAGCGCGAGGTGCAGAACCTGCGCAACGCCCGCGGCGTCGTGGTGAACACCGAAGCGAACACGGCGATCGACTCGATGCGCCAGGTCGTCAACCAGCCGCTGGATGTCCCTGGCTTGCCGGAGAAGTTCGGCTTGGCGACGTTGCACCGGTTCGAACTGGTTTCGCGCGCGGACAAGTACCGTGAGGTCTTGGAAATCCTGCGCGCGCAGAGCCGCGAGATGCCGATCCTGTACATGGCCGGAGCGCCGGAACGGGAGAAGATCCGGGCCCTGGGCTTGGACAATCTGTTCGACGACAAGTTCATCGCCCAGCCGAAGATGCGGTACCTGAAGTTCCTGCCACTAGTCGCACGAGCCGAGTACGTAGTAACAGACTCCGGCGGCCTGCAGGAGGAATGCGGCTACCTGGGCCTGCCGTGCGCGGTCCACCGAGCCCGCACCGAACGGCACGTGGGAATCGGCGAAAACGTGATCCTGACCGAAATGCGCGGCGACAAACTGCAAGATTTCCTGGACACGTACCAAAATCGCCGCGGCGATTCCTGGATGGACAAATACCACCCGTCCGACATCGTAGTGAACTCACTCGCACAACTAGGCTACTGCTAACCCAGCCACCACCAGCCACCAATAACCAACGCGCCCACAACGCGGGATCGCGTCGGCGTCTGACGGAGCTGCGTGCACGGCCCCCTCGGGCCGGGTACGCAGCTCCGTCAGACGCCGACTTAAAGGCGATCCCGCCCGCGGCGGCGAAGCCGACGCCAAAAACACAGTTGCCGACCTAAAACCAAAACTAGAGCGCAGCCATTCCGACCCACAGGTGCTCGAGAAGAAGAACGACCGGACTTACCCACCGGTTTCATCACCCGAGTATCCCAGCCGCCCAGCGGACAAAAAAGGACGCGGCACTAGTGCCGCGTCCTTCCCTGCTGAGAAAAGCTTAGAGCACTCGCCGCCCAGACAACGCACGTCCCAAAGTCAGCTCGTCCGCGAACTCAAGATCCCCGCCCATCGGCAACCCCGACGCCAGCCGCGTCACCGACAGCCCGGGGAAATCGCGCAGCATCCGCACCAGGTACGTAGCCGTGGCCTCGCCCTCGGTATTGGGATCCGTCGCGATGATGATCTCCTTGACGTCCGCCTCACCGATGCGCTTCAGCAACTCCCGCATCCGCAACTGCTCCGGCCCGATCCCGGACAACGGATCCAACGCGCCGCCGAGGACGTGGTAGCGGCCCTTGAACTCGCGGGTCCGCTCGACCGCCAGCACGTCCTTCGGCTCCTCGACCACGCAGATCACCGTGAGGTCGCGGCGTTCGTCGCGGCAGATCCGGCACGTTTCCTGTTCCGAGACGTTGCCGCAGATCTCGCAGAACTGCACGCCTTCCTTGACCTTGCCCAGCACGTCCTGCAGCCGCGCGATGTCCGCGGGGTCGGCGGCCAGCAGGTGGAACGCGATGCGCTGGGCGCTCTTCGGACCGACGCCGGGCAAGCGGCCCAGTTCGTCGATCAGGTCTTGGACGACACCTTCGTACAAGTGTCAGCCGCCGAAGCCGAGGCTGCCGAGGTCCGGCATGCCGCCGCCGAGGCCGCCCGCCAGCGGGCCCAGTTTCTGCTCGGTGAGCTTCTGCGCGCTCGCCGACGCGTCGCGCACCGCGGCGACCACCAGGTCGGCCAGGGTTTCGACGTCTTCCGGGTCGACGACCTTCGGGTCGATGACGAGGCTCTTCAGCTGGCTGTCGCCGGACACCGTCGCGGTGACCAGACCGCCGCCCGCGGTGCCGGTGACCTCGGTGTTGGCGAGTTCCTCCTGGGCCTCCACCAGCTTCTGCTGCATCTGCTGGGCCTGCTGCATGATCTGCGACAGGTCGAAGCCGCCGCCGCCGGGTTGCACCATGATCGCACTCGGTCCTTCCGCGTTTGGGTGTTCCTCCCCAGCGTAGCCGCGCGCCCGGCGCGTCCGTCCTGGCGGCACGCGTGTGCTGTGGCACCGTGGTCGCGTGCGAGCGAAGACACTCCCGCTGCTGACCGGCCTGATGCTGCTCACGGCGTGTTCCGGCGGCGGCGAGACGCCTGCCTCACCTGCCGCTGCGCCGACGTCCGCGGCTGGTTCGGCGACCCCGAGCCCCAGCCCGTCGTCGAGCCCGCCGCCGGTGTCGTCGTCTTCGAGCCCGCCCTCGACGTCCGCGGTGCCGCCGGTCGGCTCGGGCAAGGTCGTGGTGCTCGATCCCGGACACAACGGCGGCAACGCCTCGCACCCCGGCGACATCAACCGGAAGGTGCCCGCCGGACGCGGGCAGACCAAGCCGTGCAACACCACCGGCACGGCGACCAACGCCGGGTACCCGGAGCACGCCTTCACCTTCGCCGTCGCGCAGGAGGTCGGGAATGCGTTGGCGGCCAAGGGAATCAAGGTCGTCTACACGCGGCAGAACGACTCCGGCGTCGGCCCGTGCGTCGACGAGCGCGCGCAGATCGGCAACAGCGCGAACGCCGACGCGGTGGTCTCGATCCACGCCGACGGCTCAACTTCGCCGACCGCGCACGGCTTCCACGTCGCGTACTCGGCGCCGCCGTTGAACGCGGCGCAGGGCGAACCGTCGCTGAAGCTGGCGCGCACCATGCGCGACGGAATCCGCGACGACGGCTTCGCCACGTCCACTTACATCGGTTCGGCGGGCCTTTCGCCACGAAACGATCTGGCCGGGCTCAACCTGTCGACCCGCCCGTCCGTGCTCGTGGAGTGCGGCAACATGCGCAACGCCGACGAGGCCGGGCAGATGTCGTCGGCAGCGGGCCGGGCGCACTACGCGCAGGCCATCGCGAAGGCGATCGAGGCGTACCTGGCCGGTGCCTGACACAGAGAGCCGAAAGGGCTACTGAGCGGACAGAACACCGGACACCGCCTTCTTTCTTGATCGGTCCCGACTTACCGTCGCTGGGGACTTCTCGAGGAGGCGCCGGTGGCAACATCACTCCGAGGACGGCTGGTGCGGCTGCTGGCCGTGACAGCCATGGCGGGCACTCTCGTGTCAACGGGAGTCGCCGAGGCCGCTCCACAGGCGGTGACCGCCGGGCAAGCGCGGTTCGAAGTCCTGTCGCCGACGCTCATCCGGACCGAGTACGCGGGCGACGCCAAGTTCGTCGACGCCGGTACGTTCAACGCGATCGGTCGCAGCGGTTTCAGCAAAACCCCTTACACGGCAACAAAACGCGACGGCTGGCTCACCATCCAGACCAGTGCGGTCAAGCTGCGCTACAAGCTCGACTCAGGCGCGTTTTCCGACGACAACCTGACCGTCCAACTGCGGACCGGCAGCCAGGACGTCACCGCACGGCCGTGGGCGGGCAAGCTGACTCCGGTCTGCGCGTTCGGCACCCTCTGCGAAGCCGAACAACTGCAGCTCAACGGGCCAGGCGCGGCTAACGACCACCGCGGCTACACCGGCGACGGCTTCGCGGCGGGCTTCACCAACCCCGGCGACAGCCTGTCTTTCCGCGTCACCGCTGCCGGTGACCACCAGCTGGATCTGCGCTACGCCAACGGAACCGGCGGCGACGGTCAGCACACCACCCGCACGCTCACCGTCCTCGTAGACGGCACCGACGCCCACACCATCACGCTCCCGGCCACCGCTGACTGGGACACCTGGGCCCTCGCGACCGCGCCAATCACCTTGCCCGCAGGACAGCACCAGGTGACCGTCAAGCGCGGCACCGCCGACTCGGGCAACGTCAACATCGACAGCCTTGCCGTGGTCAACACCGGCGCCGAGTACCCCCAGCCCGTGCCACCCGCGCCGACGCCGTGCGCCTTCGGCGTTCTCTGCGAGGCCATTCAAGGCGCGCTGTCCGGCGGCGCGCACCCGGCCAGCGACCACGACGGCCACTCCGGCAAAGCCTTCCTCGCAGGCATGGAACGAGCCGGTGCGTCCGACGCGCTGACGATCACCGGCGTCCCCAGCGGCGGTTCCTACGATCTGCAACTCCGCTACGCCGACGCGACCGCCGTTTCCGGTCAAACCCAGCCGACCTCGTTGACGCTCCAAGCCAACGGCACCTCGACCAACCTGACCCTGCCGTCGACCAGCAGCTGGAATTCGTGGCGTACCACCACAATCCCGGTCCAGCTCAAGGCTGGAACCAACACCGTCACGCTGTCCTGCCCGGACGCGAGCTGTCACGTCAACCTCGACACCGTCGCTATCACCGGAGCGCATTCGGCACTGCTCGCCCCGCACGCGCCGCTCGGCGGTTACCGGCGCGGTCTCGACGGCGTGGACGGCAGCGCAGTCTCCGCGCCCGGAATCCTTTACCAGGACGGCTGGTCCCTCCTCGACGACACCGCATCGGCGTTGTACGACCCGCGCACCAAAGTCGTCACCCAGCGACCGAGCAGCGAGAGCTACCAGGACGGATACGTCTTCGCCTACGGCCAGAACTACGGCCGCGCGCTGCAGGAACTGGCCCAGCTGACCGGACCGTCCCTGCTGCTTCCCCGCTGGGCCTACGGCGTTTGGTACTCCGAGTACTACGACCGCACGGCCGCTGACTTCCAGCAGACGATCGTGCCCAAGTTCCGCGAACAGCACGTGCCCCTCGACATGCTCGTCGTCGACACCGACTTCAAATCGCCGGACCGGTGGAACGGCTGGGAAATCGATCCGACCCGCTTCCCCGATCCGAAGGCATTCTTCCAGTGGGCACACGACCAGGGCCTGCACACGTCGCTGAACATCCACCCCAGCATCCGCGGCGACGACCCGCAGTTCCCGGCAGCGCAAGCGACCGCGAAAGGCAAACTGCAGCCCAGCTGCGGAAAAGACTGCTATGTCTTCGACTTCGGCGACCCCGACCAGCTACGGGCCTACTTCGACCTGCACCGGCCGATGGAGCAGCAGGGCAACGACGTCTGGTGGCTCGATTGGTGTTGTGACGCCTCGAAATCCAGTCTTGCTGGCGTAACTCCAGACGCGTGGATCAACCAGCAGTACGCACAGCGCAGCGGCTTCGCGTTCTCCCGCGCGTACGGCTCGCTGCAAGCCGGTGGATACAGCTCGCCGACAGCCGTGCCGACCGGACCCTGGGCCGACAAACGCACCACGCTGCACTTCACTGGAGACACCATTTCCGACTGGGCCACGCTGGCCTTCGAAGTCGGCTACACGCCGGGAGAATCCGCGGCGACCGGCCTCGCTTCGATAAGCCACGACATCGGCGGCCACACCGGCGGTTTGCAGCAGCCGGGCACGGAACCGGGCAGCACGAAGCTGCCGGACGATCTGTACGCGCGCTGGGTGCAGCTCGGCACGTTCCAGCCGATCGACCGCCTGCACTCCAACCACAGCGACCGGTTGCCTTGGCAGTACGGAACCGTGGCGGACGCGTCAGCGACGAAATTCCTTAACCTGCGCGAAAATCTCGTGCCGTACACGTACACGCTCGCCCAGCAGGCCACCGCGACCGGGATGCCGATCGTGCGCCCGCTGTACCTGCAATACCCGGATCAGCAAGAGGCTTACGCCCAAGCTGGCGGCGAGTACCTGTACGGCCCGGATGTCCTGGTGGCTCCCGCGACCAGTCCGGGCGCCACGGCGACCACAAGCGTCTGGTTCCCGCCGGGCAACGACTGGACCGACTACTTCACCGGCAAGACCTACCGGGGCGGCACCACCGCGCAGATCACCACCGGTTTGGACACGATGCCGGTGTTCCTGCGCTCCGGCGGAATCATGGTCACCCGCAGCGGCAACGTTCCCGGCGACGAACCGCTTACCGCCGCGACCGCCACAGTGGCTGGCGGCCACGACGGCGCGTTCACTCTCCACGAGGCGGGCACCACGACTTCCCTGCGCTACACCGAAAACGCCCACTCGGCAACGCTCGCGATCGGCGCCGCGCAGCGGGCCTGGACCGTCCGGTTCACCAACGCGACCGCGCCGTCCGCGGTGTACGTGGACGGTCGTCGCAGCGGAGCCTGGACCTGGGACGCCGCGACCCGGACGGTAACCGTGCAGGCACCGCCCACACAGCATCCGTTGAACGTGCGGCTCGTGCGGTAACTGACCGACGACGCCCCGGGCGAGGTCCGTGAGGGGAACCCTGAGGGACTCTGATTCCCTCAGGGTTCCCCTCACGGACGGCAAATCCGCCCGCGGCAAGAGCTGCGGCGGCCAAGGCCACGCGACTCCGCCACGCATGGCGCTGCCGCCCCAGGTGCCCGGCTTTGGAAGCCAAGTTCGAGAGAGGGCCCCTCGCAGCACGGCCTCGTGAGTGGCGATGCCGGTTCTAACAGCCGGTTCTAACCGGCATAAACACCCACGAGAACGCTAGTCCAGCGGACGCGCGCCGAGGTGGTCCGAGAGCAGCTTGCGCGCGATCTGCTCCGGGTCCTCCTCCGCGGGCGGCGGCGGAGGCGGCGGGACCGGGCTGGAGTCCTCGGAGTAGATGTCGTCGTCCTCGTCCGAGGGTTCGGGCGGGAGCGGGATGTCCGGCTCGCTCGTCGTGACGCGGGGGCGGCTCGGCGCTTCCGCCGCGGGCTTCGGCGGTGCCGGAGGCGCGGCAGCGGGCGCCGGAGCCTGCGCCGATGCGGACGGACGCGTGAACGACCGTTCCGGCGCCGGTGCCGCCGCTTGCTGCCGGGGAGCCTGCCGAGCCGGAGCGGCGGCCGGGGCCGCGCCGTGCACGCAGCGGACCTGCCAGTCGCCGCCGAGCACCTCGCTCAGCCCGGCCGCGATCTTGCTCGCGTTGCCCTGGTCGCTCAGCCGCCGGGCGAGCGGTTCGGACTTGTGCGTCAGCGTGACCGCGGAACCGTCGACCTCGGCGACCGCGGCCTGCGTGAGCATGGCTTCGAGCGCGCGACCGCCGGTGAATTTCCGCAGCGACGCCAGCAGTTGCGGCCACTTCTCGCGCACCTTGGCCGCGTCGATCCCGCCCGCCGCCGGGGCTTCCTCAGGGGCAGCCGGAGCGGGAGCTTCGGGAGCAGGCGCGGCAGCCGCCGGAGCAGGCGTTTCAACGGGAGCGGCCGGACGGCTGACCTCCGGCCGAGCCGG
Source organism: Amycolatopsis halotolerans (assembly GCF_042647905.1). Classification (NCBI taxonomy): domain Bacteria; kingdom Bacillati; phylum Actinomycetota; class Actinomycetes; order Pseudonocardiales; family Pseudonocardiaceae; genus Amycolatopsis; species Amycolatopsis halotolerans. The sequence continues at coordinate 212,198 of NZ_JBHRWI010000020.1, read as the reverse complement.
ACGCGCGGGTTCCTCCGCGGCCGGACGAGCCGGAACCTCCGCAGCCGGAGGCGCGGCGGGAGCTTCCTGAGCCGGACGCTGCGAAGGCCGCTGGAACCGCGCCGGAGCCTCCGCCGGAGCAGCGGAAGCGGCCGGGGCGGACGCGGGACCGGCGTTAGGCGCGGGAGCAGGACCGGGGGCGACAGCAGGGCCAGCCGGAGCGGGCGCACCAGCCGGACGTCGCTCGAGCCGTTCGATCCGCGCCAGCAAGGCTTTCTCCGCCTCGGTGACCGACGGCAGCAGCATCCGCGCGCAGAGCAGTTCAAGCACGAGCCGCGGCGACGTCGCGCCGCGCATCTCGAGAAGTCCACTGTGGACAATGTCGGCGTAGCGGGACAGCGTGGCCGGGCCGAGCTTCTCGGCCTGCTCGGTCATCCGCTTCAGCTCGTCGTCCGGCGCGGCGACCAGGCCGCGTTCGGCCGCCTCCGGGACCGCGCGCATCAGCAGCAGGTCGCGCAGCCGGTCGAGCAGGTCGGTGGCGAAGCGGCGCGGGTCGTGTCCGGCGTCGGCGAGTTTCTCGACGGTGCCGAACACTTCGGACGGGTTGTCGTTCGCGAGCCCGTCGACCACCGCGTCGATCAGCGCGGTGTCCGTGACGCCCAGCAGCGACACCGCTCGCGGGTACGTGACGCCTTCCGGGCCGGCCCCGGCGAGCAGCTGGTCCAGCACCGACTGGGTGTCGCGCGCGGAACCGCCGCCGGCGCGGATCACCAGCGGGTACACCGCCGGTTCGACCGTCGCGCCCTCGGCGGCGACGTTGCGCTCCAGCAGTTCCCGCATCGAACTCGGCGGGATCAGCCGGAACGGATAATGGTGCGTCCGCGAGCGGATGGTGGTGAGCACCTTGTCCGGCTCGGTGGTCGCGAAGATGAAGATGAGGTGCTCTGGCGGTTCTTCGACGATCTTCAGCAGGGCGTTGAAGCCCTGCGTCGTGACCATGTGCGCCTCGTCGATGATGAACACGCGGTAGCGCGATTCGGCGGGCGCGTAGAACGCCTTGTCCCGCAGTTCGCGGGCGTCGTCCACCCCGCCGTGGCTGGCCGCGTCGAGTTCGGTGACGTCGACGCTGCCGGGGCCTTCCGGCGCGAGCGCGCGGCACGAGTTGCACTCGCCGCACGGATCCGGGGTCGGGCCTTGGACGCAGTTGAGCGAGCGGGCCATGATCCGCGCGCTCGACGTCTTGCCGCAGCCGCGCGGCCCGGAGAACAGGTACGCGTGGTTGATGCGCCCGGCGGCCAGCGCCGTGCGCAGCGGTTCGGTCACATGCTCCTGGCCGACGACCTCGGCGAAGGTCGCCGGACGGTACTTCCGGTACAGCGCGAGAGCCACGTGCCCGAGACTACAGTGAGCACGGTGAGCCCCTCCCGTTCCGGTCGCGGCCGTGCGCCGAGCGGCCCGCGACCGGGCACTTACCCGGTGCGGTTCGGGACCGCCGAGCTGCTGCGCGACGCCGATCGGCCCAACGCGTGGATGCTTTCGGTGGACGGGGTGGCGCAGTCCTACGTCGATCTGGACGACCCGACGAACCTGGAGTTCGACTACGTGCGCCGGCTCGGCGATCTGGTCGACTTCCTTCCTCCCGGCCCGCTCGACGCGCTGCACGTCGGCGGCGCGGGCTGTTCCCTGCCGCGCTACGTCGCCGCGACGCGACCGGGTTCGCGGCAGCTGGTGTTCGACGCCGACGAGCCGCTGATCGACTTGGTCCGCGAACAACTCGAGCTGCGCAGCGTCCCGAAGCTGCGGGTGCGGATCGAGGACGGCCGCGCGGGCGTGCGCAGCAGGCACGACGCGACGGCGGACTTGATCGTGATCGATGCCTTCGAACGCGCGACGCTGGCTGGCGGTTTAGCGACCGTCGAATTCGTGACGGACGTCGCCCGCGTGCTGCGGCCGGGCGCCACGATGCTGGCGAACATCTCCGACGGGCCTGGGTTGCGGTTCGCGCGCCGGTTCATCGCGACGCTGGCGGAGGTGTTTCCGCACGTCGTCCTGCTCGCCGAACCGAGCGTGCTGCGCGGGCGGCGGTTCGGCAATCTCGTGCTGGCGGCCTCGCGGCTCGAACTGCCGACGGCGGAGCTGACCCGGCGTGCGGCGTCCTCGCCGTATCCGGCGCGAGTGGTGCACGGCGATGAGCTGCGTCAGCTTCAGGGGAAGGCCGCATCGGTGTCCGACGCGGAAGAGTTGCCCTCGCCGACGCCACCAGACGACGTCCTCGGCCTGTTCTAGGCATAAAAAAAGCGGGTTCCCCCCGTACCCGCCAGAGCCCGCTTATCCTTGCTGCCTTCCGGCCCTGGGGAAGTTCACAGGGTGGACGCCACGGGGGGTCCCCGCAGACGACTATAGCGGACTCGGTTGCGGCGCCTCCGACCCCCGCGCCACCCCGGCCCCGACGAGGTCGAGCACCTCGCGCACCGACGCCGGGTCGCGGGCGTCGAACGGATGCACCGGGACGCCGTCGCGCACGGTCAGCGCCCAGCGCACGTCGTGCAGCGGCCGGGTGAGCAGGCCGTCGAAGCAGTTCACCCCGACCACGAACGGCAGCCGCAGCCCTTCGACCGCGTCGAGCACCGGGTAGGCGTCGGCGATCCGGCGCGGATCGACCACCACGAGCACGGCGTCCGCGCCCCGCACGAGGTCCGGCCAGCGGAACGAGAACCGGGCCTGCCCGGGCGCGCCGAACAGGTACCGCCGCCGCTCGCCCTCGCCGAGCCTGCCGAAGTCGAGCGCCGCGGTGGTCTCGCCGGCGTCGGTGCGCACCGGCGCGATCTCCGAAACGGCGTGCACCGCCGTCGTTTTCCCGGCTCCGGCCGGGCCAAGCACGAGAATCTTCACGGGTCAGGCGAACGCGGTGTTCTTCAACTCCTCGACCAGCGCGGGGGTAAGGACTTCGGACGCGCGGTTGGCGAACATCGCCATCTCGTAGGCGATCGTGCCGAGGCTGGCCTGCTTGTTGGCCAGCACGCCGAGCGAGCAGCCGATGCTGATGGTGCAGACCACCAGGTAGCCGCGTTCCAGCTCGACCACGACCTTGTCCGGATCGCCGAGCGGATGGCTTTCGGACACGCTCTGGGCCAGCGCGAGCATCGCCGAGCAGGTCGCCGCGAGCCGGTCGGCGTCCGCGCGGTCGAGGTCCTGCGACGCGGCGATCAGCAGCCCGTCCGCAGACACGGCGAGCGCTGCGATCGCGCCCGCGGTGTGCAGCGCGAAGCGGTTGACCAGCCAGTTGAAGTTCTGCGCGGCGGCGGGAACGGTCATGATCCTCCTTGATCGGCCTGCTGAGCGGTGACTTGCTGTGCTTTGGCGACGCCGTCGGAAAACGAGTCGAAGGTGGCCCGCTCGGCGGCGGGATCGCGCAATTCGCGACGCGGCAACGGGGTGCGGACGATCTGCGGCAGTTTGAGCCCGGGGGCCAGCTGGGCTCCGGGGACGCGGCGGTAGACGCCGTCGCGGGATTCCGGTGCCACCACGGTGAACTGGTGCGTCGGGGACGGGTCCGTGCCGTCCTTCGCTTCCGAAGTGTCCTTTTCGGACTCTTCAGTTTCTTCGGGCTCTTCGGTCTCTTCGGGGATTTCCAGCGTTCCAGCGCGCGAGGCGAATTCCGGCTCAGCCTCCGGCCATTCCGGTGTCTCGGCCTTCTCAGGCTCTTCGGTTTCAGGTTCCGGTGGGTCGATGAACCACCGGAACCCGGCCGGAGTCGGCGCGGACAGCGCGGCGATCGCGGGCGCGGGCAGCAGCACCGGCCGCGGGTCGGGGACCTGCCCCGGCTCGAAAAGCCCTGGCCCGCGACGGAAATCGACGTCGCGGGTGAACAGCGCCTGCGGCACCGAGACCCGGGCCGTCACGCCACCGTCCGAAGTGGACTCCAGTTCGACGCGCAGCGAATGCCGCTGGGCGAGCCGCCCGACCACGGCCAGACCGAGCTGCTGTCCGGACGCCGCGTCGACCGGTTCGGCGAGCCGCCGGTTCTCCTGCGCCAGCCGTTCCGCGGACAGTCCGACGCCGTGATCGGCGATGCGCACCAGCAGATCGCCGGACGGCTGGAACTCGGTCGAGATCTCGACCGCGGATTCCGGCGGCGAGAACGCGGCGGCGTTTTCCAGCAACTCGGCGAACAGCAGCACCAGGTCGATCCCCAGCGACGGCGCGAGCAGCGCCTCCGCCAGTTCGTCGAGCCGGATCCGGGACTCGTCGTCGATTTCCGCGGCGGCCGAACGCAGCGCGGTGGCCAGTTCGATCGGACCGCCGACCCGGGTTTCGTCGCGATTGCCGGTCACCACAAGCAGATCGTCGGCGGTGCGGCGCAGCCGGAGCGCGGCGTGTTCCACGCGATGCAGCCCGGCGAGCAACACCGGATCGTCGGCGCTGCGCGTCAATTCCTCGACCACCGTGCGCTGGCCCGCGACCAGGTTCTGCGTGCGCTTGGCCGCTCCGACGAGCAGCTGGACCCCGGCGCGGCGCGCGTTCGCCTGCTCGGTGACCGCGTCCGCCGCGGAACCGCGGAGCCGGTTGAACGCGGCGGCCAACTCGGCCAATTCGCCGCCGGTGCCGGCTTCGAGAGCGGGCAGCAACGGTTGCGGCGGACCCGATCCCGGCTCGGCGACCTGAACCAATTCAGCGGCGGCGAGATCGGCGGTCGAGCGGGCTTGGCCGCTCAGCCGGCGCAGCGGCCGGGCGACGGATCGCGCGGCCAGCACGGACAATGCGGCAACGAGTCCGAAAAGGACAATCGCGGCGCCGCCGACGAGGAACGCCGTCCGGGTCGCGCTGGACGACTCCGCGGCGGCCGCGTCGGCGATCGCCCCGGAAAGCCGGGCTTCGACCGCGCCGCGCTGATCGGCGAGTTGAGTACCGGCAGTGACCACATCGGACACAAACTGCCGGTCTTGCCTCGGCGCGGCGGCCAGCCGGTCGAACTGTTGAGCCGTCGCCCCGGTCTCGACCGCGGCGAGCTGCGCCGCGTCCTGGCTCCCGGCCAGCCGGGCGAACTGTTCTCCGTAGACGGCAGCGCGCTGACCTGCGCGATCAGCTCCAGCGGACGCGATCAGCGCGGTCGCCCGGGCCGCTCGCTGCTCGTCCGCGCGCAGGAGTGCGTCGAGGGCGTTGAGCCGCCGGGCGCCGGTACCGTCCGAAGTGGCCAGTCCCAGCGCGTCGATCACGCCGACGGACATGGAATCGTAGCCAGACGCCACATCAGCTACGGAAACATGCCGATTGAGCACGTTCTGCCGCAGTTTCGACAGCGCTCCGCCCGGGCTGACCAGGCTTTCCGCGACGCCGTGCGCAGCGCCGTCCACCGCCTGCCGCTGCCGGACGAGCGCCGTATCGGTGGCCGACGGGTCAGCGACAAAAGCGGCCGTGAGCAGGCTTTCCCGCTGCAACTGTCCGATCAGGCCGCCCGCCCGCTGTGCCCGGGCCGCGGCGTCCGAAGTGGTCGCGGCCGTCGACGCGGCGGTGACCTGGGCAAAGACGAGCGGAACCGCCGCCGCTACGACCAGGACCAGCGGCGCTACGACCACCACGGTCACTCGCGCTTGCACAGTGCGGAGTCCGAGGCGGTCGAGGAGCCGCGCAGCGGATTCGTGCGACCGGGCCGAGCCGTCGCGCATCCACGTCACCTTCCGTTCCCGAGGAGTCCCGACGAGACCGAGGCGTGGAGTGCACCGAACGGGGACACCCGCAGGAAGCTACTACTCTCAGTAGTACTCGTCGCGGTACGCACATGGTCGGACACCCCACGTCTGCGCAGAGCTTAGCGAGATCCGCAAGATCTAGACAATGCCCTCTTGTACCGTGTCGCGCCCTGACACGCTGGGGTTTTCCCGGCGAGCGGCACGCACGGGAGCATGCGCGAGAGGAGAATGGCCAAGATGCGCACCGCACCTGTCGCCGCCGACGTCGCCGCAGCCCACCTCCGCCTCCGACCACACGTCCGGTGGACGCCGCTGTTACGCACCGAAATCGACGGTCGTCCGCTCGTCCTCAAGCTCGAGCACCTCCAGCGGTCCGGTTCGTTCAAGCTCCGCGGCGCGGTGAACGCCCTGCTCAGCGGTCCTAAGCCGAAGCGAGTGGTCACGGCGTCGGGCGGCAACCACGGCCTCGGCGTCGCCACCGCCGCGCAGGCGCTGGGCATTCCCGCCGTCGTCTACGTGCCGGAGTCCGTGCCCGACGCGAAGGCCGCCGGCATCGAAGCGGCGGGCGCGAAGCTCATCCGGCATGGCACGGCCTACGCCGAAGCCGCGGCAGCCGCGCTGGCGGTCGCCGAGGAACCCGGCACCCGCTACCTGCACGCGTACGACGACGCCGACGTGATCGCTGGCCAAGGAACCGCGACCGCGGAGATCGTGGCCGACGCTCCGGACGTCGACGCCATCGCCGTCGCAGTGGGCGGCGGCGGGCTGGCGTCCGGTGCGACGCTGGCGTCCGGCGGCCGTCAGGTGTTCGCGGTGGAGCCGGAGCACTGCCAGGCACTGCACGCCGCCCTTGCCGCGGGCGAGCCGGTGGACGTCACCATCGACTCAGTCGCCGCCTCCGCGCTCGGCGCGACTCGCGTCGGCGAGTTGGCGTTCGGCATCCTCGACTCGCCGTCCGTCACGTCCGTGCTGGTGTCCGACGCCGAGATCCTCGCCGCGCGCGACCTGCTGTGGCGCGACTTCCGGCTCGTCGTCGAACCCGCCGCCGCGGCTCCGCTGGCCGCCTGGCTCGCCGGGCGCATCCCGGCCGAGCTGCCGTGTTTTGTCTTGTGCGGAGCCAATATTTCGGTCAGCTTTGAGTGAGGTCGTACACCTTCGCGCCGCCGACCGAGGTGGCGCGGAAATGCTGCTCGACCCAGCTCGTGATCTTCCCCGAGGTGCCGCGGCTGCCGCCAGGGCCGCCGCGGCCGCCCCGCGCGGAGACGACGAAGTAGTGGATGTCGCCGCTCGCCACATACTGCTGGAATTGCGCGAGCGTCGGCGCGGGGTCGCTGCCGCTGAAGCCGCCGACCGCGAGCACCGGTTTGCCGCTGTTCAACGCCAGCCCGGCGGCCTGCATCGCACCGGTTTCCGCGGCGGCCCACTTCGTCGTCGTGGTCTCCAGCAGCCGATTCAGCTCCACATTGGACTGTTGCGGTCCGCCGAAACCGGTGCGGCCCTTGTGCTGGCTTTGCGGTCCGGACGCCGGACTTCCGCCGGTGTGCGCAGTCGACGCGGTGGCCACGGTGAAAGACGCCATCCCCAGCAACGCAGCCACGACCGCCAGCCCTGCGACGACTCGGCGCGCAGTTCCGATCAACAACGCAAGCACGCCTAGGACGCCGAGCACCAGCACGGTGTACCGCACCCACGGCTGCCAGTTCGGCGTCCGGTGCAGCAGCACGAAACTCCACGCGACGGTCGCCGCCAGCATCACCGCAAGCACCACCCGCGGTGCCAGGTAAGCGCGACCGCGCCACAGCTCAGTCGCGGAAATCGCCACGGTGGCGGCGATTCCCGGTGCGAGTGCGACCGTGTAATACGGGTGGATGATCCCGCTCATGTAGCTGAACACGAGCGTGCTGATCACCGTCCAGGCACCCCACAGCAGCAACGCCGCTCGCGTGCGATCAGTGCGTGGCGCTCGCCGGGTGAACCACAACCCGGCCATCAGACCGATCAACGCCGCGGGCAACAGCCAGGACGCCTCACCGCCGAATTGCTGAGTGAACAAGCGAGTCAAGCCCGCTTGGCCGCCAAAACCATGCTCAGCGCCGGGAAACTCCGGCAATTTCGGTTTCGCGTCCCCGCCGTGCGACTGTCCGAAAATCCGGCCGAGTCCGTTGTACCCGAAGGCCAATTCCAGCACGCTGTTGTTCGTCGAGCCGCTGATGTACGGCCGATCGGCCACCGGCCACAACGCCACCGCGAGCACCCACCAGCCCGCGGAAACCACCACCGCACCGGCAGCGGCGAGCAGTTGCCACACCCGCCGTCCCAGCGACGTCGGCGCAGCCACCGCGTACGCGAGCACGAAGGCGGGCAACACCAGGAACGCCTGAAGCATCTTGTCGAGGAATCCGAACCCAATCGCGACGCCCGCCAGCAGCAACCACTTCGTGCTCGCCTTTTCCAGCGCCCGCACCAGGAAATACCCACCAGCGATGAGGAGCAGCACGAGGAACGCGTCCGGATTGTTGAACCGGAACATCAAGGCGGCCACCGGAGTGAGCGCGAGCAACGACCCGGCCAGCAGCCCCGCCACCGGACCGGAAAGCCGCCGCACCGCCAGATACAGCAGGCCCACCGAGCCCACGCCCGCCAGCGCGTCCGGCACCAGCATGCTCCAGCTGGAGAATCCGAAGATCCGCCCGGACAATCCCATCATCCACAGGGAAAGCGGCGGTTTGTCGACGGTGACCACGTTGCCCGGATCAAGCGAGCCGAAGAACCACGCTTTCCAGTCCCACGTGCCCGCTTGCACGGCCATCGCGTAGAAATCGTTGCCCCAGCCGGAAATCGCGACATTGGTGAGGTACAGCGCGGCAGTGCCGAGCAGCAACACCGCGACCGCGGGGCGAACCCAGCGTGGCGTGCCCACCATGGCGGGCGCGTCGACAGTCGTCATGCCCGCGATTCTCACGGTCCGGGCTGTGCGCGGGCTGTGAATCACTCACGAGGGAGTGTTGCCACCGTCACGCAATTGCGGGAACGAAGCGACGAATTCGGTCCGTCCCGGTCCGCTGGTGACCATCACCCGCCCGGAATGCGCGGCCACGACCGCGGCGACAATCGCCAGGCCCAGCCCGGTACTCCCGGCAGCGCGCGAACGGGAATTGTCGCCGCGGGCGAACCGCTCGAATACCTCGGGCAGGATGTCCGGCGGAATTCCCGGCCCATCGTCCACAACGGACAAAGTGACCCATCCGTCTCGTGTGGACAGTGCGGTCGTCACCGTGGTGCCCGCGGGCGTGTGCGTACGGGCATTGCCGAGGAGGTTCAGCACCACCTGGTGCAGTTGCCCGGAATCGCCCAGCACCGCGATAGGTTCGCCGGGGAGTTCCAGCAGCCACTTGTGTTCCGGTCCGGCGACGTGCGAATCGGCGACCGCGTCCGCGACCAGGCGGGACAAATCGACCGGCTGGTGCACCACCGGACGTCCGGAGTCGAGCCGGGCGAGCAGCAGCAGATCTTCCACGAGCGTCGTCATCCGCGCCGATTCGGATTCCACCCGGCTCATCGCGAACGCGATGTCCGGCGGCACCTGTTCGCCGCTGCGCCGGGTCAATTCCGCGTACCCGCGAATCGCGGCGAGCGGCGTGCGCAATTCGTGGCTCGCGTCCGCGACGAACTGCCGCACCCGGCTTTCGCTGGCTTGGCGGGCGGCGAGCGCCTCGGCGATATGACCCAGCATCCGGTTGATCGCCGAACCGACCTTGCCGACCTCGGTTCGCGGGTCAGTGTCCACTTCGGGCACTCGCTCGGACAGCGCGACCTCGCCGCGGTCCAGCGGCAGTTCGGAAACCCGGGAAGCGGTGGCGGCGAGCCGGTCCAGCGGAGCCATCGTGCGCCGGATCGTGACCGCGCCGGCGAACCCGGCGACGAGAATGCCGCCGAGCGCGACGCCGCCGAAGATGAACCCCAACCGCCACAACGTTTCCGTGACCCGAGTCATCGGCAACCCGATCACGGTGAACTCGCCGCGCGGCGAATACGTCGAGACCACGCGGTACTTCCCGAGATTCCCGGGAAGCTCGACCGTACGGCGCTGGCCGTTCGGCGCGAGCACGAGCAAAACCCGTTCCTGCTCCGTCGTCAGCTGAACGAGACCGAGCGGGCCGATCACCTGCCCGTTCACGTTTCCGTCGTGCACGGTCAGGCTGAGCGTCCCCTCGGGCTGGCCGAGCACGCGCAGCGGATCCGGCGGCACCTTGCCGGTGCCGTTGATGGGCGGCCGCGGCACGCCGTGCCGGAACCCGCGATCGCTCGCCGCCGCCAGCTGCACGTCGAGCTGCCCGACGAGAAAACTGTTCAACGCGAGTTCGGTGACCACGCCGACCACGACGCAGACCAGCGCGAGCAGCGCCGCCAGCTGCATGATCAGCCGGCGGCGCAACGACCACGGACGGCGGCGCTCAGCCCGCGGCGGGTTTGAGGACATACCCGGCGCCGCGCATGGTGTGGATCATCGGTTCCCGATCGGCGTCGATTTTCTTGCGGAGGTAGGAAATGTACAGCTCGACGATATTGGCCTGGCCGCCGAAATCGTAGCTCCACACGCGGTCGAGGATCTGCGCCTTCGACAGCACCCGGCGCGGGTTGCGCATCAGGTAGCGCAGCAATTCGAACTCGGTCGCGGTGAGCGGCACCAGGTCGCCGCCGCGGTGCACCTCGCGGCTGTCCTCGTCCAGCGTCAAATCGCCGACCACGAGCTGCGACCCGGTCGACCCGGAAACGCCGCCCGCCCGGCGCAGCAGCGCGCGCAGCCGCAACGCCACCTCTTCGAGGCTGAACGGCTTGGTCACGTAGTCGTCGCCGCCCGCGGTGAGCCCGGCGATCCGATCCTCCACCGCGTCTTTCGCGGTAAGGAAAAGAACGGGCAGATAAGGCGTTTCGGCGCGCATCCGGCGCAGCACCTCGAGCCCGTCGAAATCGGGCAGCATCACGTCGAGCACCACGGCGTCCGGCCGGAAATCGCGGCCGACGCGCACCGCCTCGGCCCCGGTGCCCGCGCTGCGCACCTCCCAGCCCTCCATCCGCAGGGCCATCGACACGAGTTCGGCCAGCGTCGATTCGTCGTCGACGACCAGCACGCGGACCGGGCTGCCGTCCGCGCGGCGCAGTTCGGCCTTGCCCCGGCCGGCAGATGCGGCGTTCACACTGCTCATGGTGCCATCTTCGGGGCCAGTCTTCAGGTCGGGCTGTGCCCCGGCTGTGCGTTTCCTGTGCGGTGTTCCCCCGCATGGGTGCACAGGTGTCCCCCACGTCCGGCACAGCTTCCGCACAGCGGCCGCCCCGACGCTCGGGAAGAACCAGCTCGAACGTTCCGGAGGAGACCATGACGACCGATCCAGCACAGGGCGCGACCTGGGGAGAGCAGCCTGCTCCCGCATCCGGCGGCAGCGGCCCGGGGAAAGCGTGGTCGGGCCGGAAGACCGCGATCGCGGCGGGCGTCGCGGTAGTGATCGCGGTGGGCGGCGGACTGGCGATCTGGGCGGGCACCAGCGGCACCAACGCGACCGCACAGCAGGGTCAGGGTCCCGGCGGCTTCGGCGGCCCGGGAGGACCCGGCGGACAGGGCGGTTTCGCCGGTCGCGGAGGCATGGGCGGAATGGCCGCGCTGCGGGACGCGCTGCACGGCGACTTCGTGGTGGCCGATCCCGCTGGCGGGTACGTGACCGAACGCCTGCAGACCGGGACGATCACCGAACTCAGCGCCACCTCGGTGACCTTGACGAGCAAGGACGGCTACAAGCAGAGCTACACGCTCGATTCGTCGACCAGCAAAACCGGTTCGCCCAAGTCCGGCGACAACGTCACGGTGGTCGCGAAGGTCCAAGGCGCCACGGCCACCGCGACCTCGCTCGGCGAAGCCCAGCAGTTCGGCAACGGGCAGCCTCGCCGCCGCGGTTAGTCGCTCGAAGGGAACCTTGAGAGACTTCCTCGAGGTTCCCTTCCGAGCGAGGAGGCTGTCGTGAAGCGGTGGATCACGCTGGCGTGCGGTGTGGTGCTGGTGCTCGTCGGCGCGGTGTGGGTGCTGCAGGGCGTCGGCGTGCTGACCGGCAGCTTCATGACCGGCCAGAAGCTGTGGTTCCTGATCGGGCTGGTCGCGTTCCTGGTCGGCGTGGTCCTCGTCGCGGCCACCACGTTCCAGAAACGCACGCACTGACTCACCGGGTGAAGATCTCGAACACCGGGTAGCCCGGCGCGATCTCCCGCAGCTTCTCTTCCGGAGCCTTCGCGTTCACGCCGTCGAAGAACGCGCCGACCTCGAACGCCCAGCGCTTGAGGTACGAGCGCAGGATGACGGGCTTCTCCTCGTCGGCCAGCTCGCGGTAGGTGAAGGTCTCGGTGCGGCGCCCGACGGTCAGCTGGCCCTCGCCCGCGGCGCGGAGGTTCCGCACCCACTGCGTTTCGCCGCGCGCGGCCACCAGGTACTGCTTGCCCTCGAACGGCAGCAGGTTCACCGGCACCTCGCGCAGTTCGCCGGACTTGCGGCCGCGGACGCCCAGCACCCGGCTGCCCCACACGCTGAGGCCGAGTTTGGTGAGCCCGCGGACCATGCCGTTGAACGTCGCCATCGTCTTGCTCGGTTCGAGGTAGCGGGTGCTGGTCATGGGGTCCTCCTCGGTTTGCGAGAGCGGTGCTCTCTGTTGTGAACAGTGAACACCGCCGGACTGCCGCCTGTCAAGAGCAGTGCTCTCGATTTTGCACAGCGCTCTCAGCCGAGGCACACTGATCGCATGACTGCCGCACCACGGACCGCCCGCGAACGGGTCCGCGCCGAGCTGACCCGCGAGATCAAGGACGAGGCCCGCCGCCAGCTGGCCGAGGTCGGCGCGCTCGGACTTTCCCTGCGCGCGGTCGCCCGTGAGCTCGGGATGGTCTCCTCAGCGCTGTACCGGTACTTCCCGAGCCGAGATCACCTGCTCACCGCACTGATCGTCGACGCGTACAACGCCGTCGGCGAGGCCGCCGAACAGGCCGATCCGCACGCCGGCGACCCGCGCACGCGCTGGCGGGCCATCTGGCGCGCGACCCGCGATTGGGCCCGCGCGAACCCGCACGAGTACGCGCTCATCTACGGCTCGCCGATCCCCGGCTACCAAGCTCCCCAGGACACCGTCGGCCCCGCCGGACGAGTGGCGTTCGCACTGGTCGCCGTGCTGCGCGACGCACATCCGCACGAACCCGCGGTCACCGCGCCGATGTCGGAAGAGCTGCGCGCGCAGGCCGATCAGCTCACCCAAATCCTGGAGATCGACGCGCCCGCCGAGGTCGTCATGCGTGCCATCGGCGCCTGGACGCAGTTGTTCGGCGCGCTCAACTTCGAGCTGTTCGGCCAGTACGTCGGCAGTGTCGACCCCGCCGACGCGTACTTCGAGCACCTCATCGGGCAGATGGCGGACTTCGTCGGTCTGTAGTCCGGGGTAAGTTCGCCGTGGCGCAAGAGCGAAAGGCGGGTTCGACGTGACGGGATGGGCCGGACGGGCCGGCAGGATCCGGGTGATCGGCACCGGCGTGATGGGACGAGGCATCGTCCAGCTCGCCGCGACCGGCGGAGCCACCGTGGAACTCGCGGACGTGGCACCGGACGCGGTGAACGCGGCGATCGAGCACGTCAGCGCGATGGTCGACCGGCTGGTAGCCAAGGGCAAACTGGCCGAGGACGCCGGCCGCGCGGCGAAGGACCGCCTGGTCCCGGTCGACGGCCCGCTCGCGCCCGCCGAGGGTGTGGATTTGGTGATCGAAGCCGTCCGCGAAGACCTGGAAACGAAGCAAACCCTCTTCGCCGGTCTCGAGAAGGTCTGTGGCCCGGACACCATCTTCGCGACCAACACCAGCTCGCTGTCCGTCACCGAAATCGCCGCCGGGATCACTGACCCCGCGCGCATGATCGGTCTGCACTTTTTCAACCCAGTCCCGCTGATGCGCCTGGTCGAGGTCATCCCCGGTGCCCGCACCGCCGACTGGCTGCCCGGCGAAGCACTCGAACTGGTCCGCGGCTGGGGCCACGAACCCGTACTGGCGAAGGACGCCCCCGGCTTCCTCGTCAACCACGCGGGCCGCGGCCTGAACACCGAAGCCCTGCAGATTCTTTCGGAGTCTCTCGCTTCCCCCGCCGAGATCGACCGCATCGCGCGCGACGTCCTCGGCCTCAAGCTGGGCCCGTTCGAACTGCTGGACCTGACTGGCCTGGACGTCTCGCACGCAGTACTGGAAAGCATCTGGAGCGGCTTCCACGCAGAACCCCGCCTGCGCCCGTCGTGGCTCACCCGCCCGCGCGTCGCCGCCGGACTCTTCGGCCGCAAAACCGGCGAAGGCTTCTACCGCTACACCGACGGAAAACAAGAACTCCCCGCGGAGGCCACCGCCCCGCCCGCGCCGACCATGCCGGTCTACGCCGCCGACGAACGCCTCGGCCGCCTCCTGTCCGCAGCAGGCGTCGACGTCGTCCCAGACGCCTACCCCGACACGGTTCTCCTGGTGACCCTGCGCGGAGAGTCCACTGTGGAGGCTGCCCGGCAGTTGGAACTGCCCGCCCCACGCGTCTGCGGAATCGACGCCCTTGGCTACGAATCGCGCTTCACCATGTCTGTCCATCCTGGACTGGACCCCCACTACGGCCGCGCCGCCTGGGGAGCGCTGGCCGCGACCGGCACCCCGGTAACGGTGGTCCGCGACGCCGCCGCTCCCATCGCCCAACGCCTTCTGGCTTCGATCATCAACACGGCCTGCTACATCGCCGACCAGGGCCTGGCGGCACCCGCGGACATCGACACCGCCGTACGCCTTGGCCTGGGCTATCCCCGAGGCCCGCTGGAATGGGGCGATCTGGTTGGCCCGGAGAAGGTCCTCCGAATCCTGAATGGTCTCCTGCGCGCCACCGGCGATCCTCGTTACCGCCCGAGCAGTTGGCTGACCGAACGAGTGGCGCTGGGCCTGCCGCTAGCCTCCACTGGTATCCGCCCCGCTGATCTGGCCTGAGTTTTCCCTCACGCCCGCCGCAGTCCGTGAGGGGAACCTTCACGGACTCTGATTCCCTCAGGGGTCCCCTCACGGACGCGGATTCCAACGCAAGGGCCTTAAGCCGCGCAGCCCACGTCTGTCGACCGTCCACAAAGGACGAAAACGGTGCCGAAATACCCGATTTGTCGCCATGCGGCCGCGTCTTGTGGTCCCGCTTCCGTTCCCGGGCACGGGGCCCACGACGGCCTGCGCTCAACCGAACCAGCCCCAACCACCCACCCCACCGCAGCCAACGAACCCAGCCACCATCACAGCAGCCGCCCCCCCGCACCCCGATACGAAGCCAAAAACACGTGCGGCGGGGACTTGTCAAGGCATCTTTCCCGCCTTGACAAGCCCCCGCCGCGCGTAGTCACAATCAGCTTCGGGGTGCCCCCACGCAACCACGGCCCCTAAACCGAAGACGACCGGAACTCACCACCGATAATCCACCGCAGCCCCGTTCCGGTAAACAACATAACCACCCTGGAAATCACTGCGAGCACCGCCGCTAATCGGATACTCGTCCGAAGTAGGCAACCTCAAATACCCATTCTCCCACCCAAGCGCGGCCCACCGCTTGCGGATCTCCCCCTGCACCATGTGCGCCCCGGTCCCCGCACTCCAGTAAATCGAGCCACCGCCGGTGAAGTGGTTGTACCGTGCGATCCCGTTAGGAGTACCGGTTTCATCGGTAGTCGGATACCCCATCCCGCGCTCCCAGCCGAGCGAGGCCCACTTGTCCCGAATAGGCCCACCGATCTGATGCGCCCCAGTAGACGGCGTCCAGTAGATAGACCCACCAGTGAAGTGGTTATACCGCCCCACACCATCCGGCGTCCCGGACTCATCTGTAGTCGGGTAACCAAGCCCCCGCTCCCACCCCAGCGAAGCCCACTTGTCCCGGATCGCCCCGCCAATCTGATGCGCCCCACCGGAAGGCGTCCAATAGACCGACCCACCGGTGAAGTGGTTATACCGCCCAATCCCGTCGGGAGTCCCAGACTCATCGGTGGTCGGATACCCAACCCCACGCTCCCACCCAAGCGCAGCCCACTTGGCCCGAATCTGCCCCTGGATTGAATGCGCACCAGTAGAAGCCGTCCAGTAAATAGAAGCAGCCTGACTACCAGGCGTGCCAATCAAATGGTTATACCGCCCAACCCCATCCGGGGTACGAGTCTCATCAGTAACCGGCGGCCCGTAAACCTGATGCCCGCCGATCGCGAGGTACCGAGCCAGAATCTGCCCGCCTATCTCATGCACCCCGGTAGCCGCGGACCAGTACAACCGGCCATTCGCGTAAACCCGATACCGCACCGGCCCATCAACAACCTCAGGACCCGTTGGCGCGCCAAGCAAACTCCGCAACCCAGGCTCAGCCGCATACCGCTGATCAATCGCCGTCACATAGTTGGCGGTAAGCGTCATATCACCAGGCCCAACGGTGATCGACCACGAAGAGGTAGCCGGACCGCCCTGCCAACCAGTGAACTTGGAGACCCCGTCAGTGCCGACCAACGCCGCGGTCACATCAAACGTCGCACCCTCTGTGACCATCGCACTGCTGACGCCGCCCTCACTCGGAATACTCAACGCGGCAGGCTGCGTCCCCACCAACGTCAACCGATGCTGGCGCGGGTAAGCGACATACGTCTTGCTGGCCTGCACGCCCGCGCTATCGGTAACAGTCGCGGTGAACTCCATCCGAGAGTCGGTGTGATCAGTAAACGGCACCGTCAACGTAGGCCCAGTCGCCCCATCACCGGGATGTACGTGGCAGGCACCAAGGTCTGGACACTGCCGAATCAACGACGTCCACGTAACCGGAAGCGCCCCATCCTCAACGTCCGTAGCCGCGGCAGACAACGAAACCGGCTCACCCACCGCAAAAGTCTTGTCCGGCCCGGTCAAAGTCAACACCGGCGAGTGATTACCAGGCGCGACAGCAATCTTCGCCGTCCCAACCCCGCCAAGCGGATCCGACACCGTCAAGGTCGCAGTGAACGAAGCACCATCACCGTACTGATGACTGACCTGAACCCCAGCACCAGTACTGCCGTCGCCGAAGTCCCAGGCATAAGTGAGCGGATCCCCGTCAGCATCAGTAGAACCGCTGGCGTCAAAGGAAACCGTACGAGTATCCGGATCCGTCGAAGAAGTGGCCTTAGCCACCGGCGGAGCGTTGTTCGTCGAGTAGCTCAACCGCCGAAGCACCCCGGAGTTCAGGTCGCTGAAGACGATATCCCCGTTAGGCGCGGCGGAAATCCGAGTAACCCCACCGACATTCTGGAACGGAGCCGGACTCGCGGGAGCCTGCGTGAGCTTGCCCTGAGCGTCGTACCGCAGCGTCCAGATCTTCTGCCCCGCGTAGTCCCCGAAGAAGTACGCACCCTGGTAAGCAGCCGGATAAGTAGTGCCCCCATACACAATCCCGCCAGTGACACTGTTGCCCTGCGCGGGACCGGTGCCATGCTGGTAGTCCCACAACGGCGGAGTGTTCACGACCGAAGCACAACGCGCGTCAGTCGAATAACCCGGCGTGGGATGGTTCCCCTCGTAGCAAGGCCAAGCGAGATTCGCGCCAGGCTGCACGACGTCCAGCTCTTCCCAGGTGTACCAGCCGACGTCGCCGACCACCGGCAGACCGCTCTTCGGGTCGAGGCTGAACCGGAACGGATTGCGGAAACCGCTCGCGAACACCTTGCTGCGAGCGGAATCCGGCGCGGCAGCGTTGTAGTACGGGTTGCTCGGCACGCCCTTGCCGTCCGCGGTGAGGTGCAGGATCTTGCCGAACGGCGAATCGAGGTCCTGCGCGGCGAACGCGACCGGGTTGGTCTTGCCCGCGTCGCCGTTGTCGCCGACGGAATACCAGAGCGTGCCGTCCGGCGCGGGGTAAACGGTGTCGAGGCCGTGGATGTAATACGGGCTGCCGGGCAGGTCGAAAATCACCTGCTCGCCGGTCAGTCCGGAGGGATGGCCGTCGCCGTCGACCTGCACAGTGAACTTGGCGGCGCGCAGCGTGTACTGACCGTTGCCCAGCGACACCGAGCGGTTCAGGTAGATCTGGTGCGAAGTGGCGTAGTCCGGCGCGAGCGCGATGCTCGTGAGGCCCATGTCGCCCTGTGTCTCGACCGGGAAGGTCGCGATGCGCTGCGGCGCGCCGGCACCCGCGGCCGGGACCCAGTTGACGACGCCGGACTTGCCGAGCGCCAGCACGCTGTCGTCGGGCAGCCAGGCGAAGTCGGTGAACTCGTACTGTCCGAGCCCGGTGGGCAGGTCCCGCAAGACGAACCCCGGCGGCAGCGCCGGAGTGTCGGCAGCTGCCGCCGGGGCGACCGCGATCGGAACCGCTACCGCCGCGAGTGCGGCCACGAGCAGGGAACGGAGCTTGCGCCAGGCCATCCATGGCCCCCTTTCTGAGCGTTTCGGTAATCGCTCAGAAGGGGGATGAAGTTGCCTCTATCGGGTGATATTTATCCGACCGTGACGCTCTGGGTCAGGGCACAACCTGGACCACGTCGCCGACGTGCAGGGTGTTGAAGAACCGCAGCGACGAGGTCGCCGACAGGTGGATGCAGCCGTGCGAGTACACCTTCAGGCTGCCGGTGTGGAACGCGTCGCCCGGGTAGAAGAAGACCGAGTTCGGCATCGGCGCGTTGTCGAACTGCTTGCTCAGGTGCAGCTTTTCCTTGGACAGCACGTGGAACGTGCCGGTCGGGGTCGCGTGGCCCTTGCGCCCGGGCAGCATCGAGACGGGGCCGTAGATGACCTTGCCGTCCTGCAGCAGCCAGGCGCGGTGCCCGGAAATGTCGACACAGGCGCTGGTGCCGGAAGCGGCGGCGGCCGCCGCACACGGAACGTCGGCGCTCGGCTCCGGGTCGGCCTTCGGCTGCGGCTTGGGCGCGGGCTTCGGAGTCGGCTTCGGCGTCGGAGTCGCGCTGGTGCTCGCCGGGCTGCTGCTGCTCGCCGGGGCGGAACTGCTGGCCGGCGCGCTAGCCGACGAGGTGGGCACGCTCGCCGCCGCGGGAACCGCCCCGCCGCCGGAAGCCGACCCGGCCGTGCCGCCGGAGCACGCCACGAGCCCGAAAGCCGCGGCCAGCGCCGCCATCCCCACCAGAACCCTTTTCACGATCCGGTACCCCCGCGTTCGGTCGGGTCACATTCGGTAGGACCCGTATCACCCGAATAGACGACCATCACCCCCACGTGGTTGCTCGGCAATGGTCACGATCCGGCGTCTCCACCCCCGGGTTGAGGCGCGGATCCACCCGGCACCAGCCCGTACGCCGACGAAAACCGCACCTATCCCGGCGAGGCTGGAAGCACGCCGGGCAGCCTCCCGGCACCCGCCGCCGGCCGGGCGAAGCCGACCACGTCCGCGAGGGACCACCGTGCACTTCGACCCGCTCACCATTGTCATTTATGTCGTGATCGTCGCGCTCGTTCTGTACCGCGTCGTCTACCGCCAGCTGCGAGGCACGCTGCTCACCCGTAAGCGGCTGCTGGTCATGCCGGTCATCCTGATGGTGGTCGGCGTGTACACCGCCAACACCGCCGTGCACAACGTGACCACAAAGGAACTCTTGCTGCTGGGCGTCGACATCTTGCTCCTTGCGGTACTGGGCGCGCTGCGAAGCGCCACTACGACGCTCAGTGCTCGCGAAGGCACGACGTTCGTGAAGGGCACTCCGCTCACGCTGGTGCTCTGGCTCACCACCATCGGCGTACGCGTCGGCTTCTCCTTCATCGGAGCCGCGCTCGGCGTCAGCACCACCGTGTCATCTTCGACGATCATGCTCACGTTAGGCGTCAGCATCGCCGTACAGAACGCCTTTACCTACCAGCGCATCCAGAAGCTCGGTCTGCCGCTCTCGGACCAGACGCCCACGGGCATCAACTCTGGCCGCTAAGCCCCACCATGCGCGCGTACATCCGCGAAGGGCTCAGCACCGTTGCCGGGTGCAGGAATCCCGGCAACGGTGGCAAGTCCCGCGCGAAAGGCACGAGATGCGCGTACAGCACTTCCGCCCCAGACGGTCGCACCGAAGGATCCTTCGCGAGCGTCGCGGCGAGAAGCGCGTTCAACTCCCGCGGTACGCCAGGAACGACCGGCGCTGTTTCCTTCACCTGCTTGTCGAACACCGCGTACGCCGTGGGCCCGGTGAAGACCGGACGGCCAGTCAGCATCTCGTGCAGCACGCAACCGAGCGCGTACAGGTCGCTTCGCGGCTCCGCGTGCCCACGTTGGATCTGCTCCGGAGCCATGTACGACGGCGTACCCAGCAGCTGTCCCGCGCGCGTGAAGCGAGCGGTGTCGGCTTCGCGCAACACAGCGAGCCCGAAGTCCATCACCTTCACACTGCCGTCCGGACAGAGCATCAGGTTGGCTGGCTTGAGGTCACGGTGACAGACCGCGCGCGCGTGCGCCGCCGACAGCACTGCGGCCGCTTGCGCCGCGATCGCCGCTGCCCACGACACCGGCAGCGGGCCGTGTTCGGCGAGCAGATCGTCCAGCGTCACGCCTTCGACGAACTGCATGACCTGGAACAGCCGGTCGTCATGCGCGCCGAAGTCGTACAGCGTGGGCGCGCCGGGATGGTCGAGCGTCGCGAGGATCCGCGCTTCGCGCGCGAAGCGTTCTTCCAGCTCTTCGTCGCCGCCGGGCAGCCGCAGCAGCTTGATCGCGACGTGCCGGCCCAGCCGCCGGTCGAGCCCGCGGTGCACCGAACCCATGCCGCCCCGCCCGAGCGGCAGATCGTCGACCTCGTAGCGGTCCGCGATCAGCATGGGCCCCCTCACAGCGCTCACCCGCCACCGGGCTTCAGCCGTCCTTCGGCGAGTGCGGCAAAGCCTAGCCGCACCAGGTCGCGGCCGATTTCCGCGGTTTGCCGCAGCGCCCGGTCGAAGTCCGCGAGCGCGCGGAAAGCGACGCCGTACGCACGCTGCGTTTCGAGCGGATGCCGCGGCACCTTCAACCGGCGCGCGTCGATCCGGGTCGACGCGCTGTGCACCGGGAAGTCCGCGGCGCGCAGGCAGCCGGCGAGGAACTGCGCGTCGAGCAGCTCCGGATCCACGCGATAACGGGAAAGCGCGGGCCCGAGCCGCACCGGAGCTCCACTGTGGACGATCACCGCGCCGGTGACCGACGCGACCACATCGCCTTCGTGGGCGAAAACCGCCGCCGGATCGGGCGCGGCGTGCCCGGTCGGCGGGCCGCCGAGGAGGACGTCGTCGGTGGTCAGCACGGGTTCGTCGCCGTCGGCGGTCCGCGGCGGCGCGTGCGTGATCCGCAGCGCGCCGGCCTTCACCAGCTCGCCGACGGTCGTGTGCGCCGGTTCGCCGGAAGCCGGTTCCAGCTTGGGCAGCTCGATCCCGATCTGCCCGAAAAGCCGTTGCGCGGCAAGGAAAGCCTCGCCCGAGTCACTCTCTCCCGGGCGACCCGACGGCGTGAGGTCGACGTCGTCGTCGAGCACGTCGATGATGCGTTCGCCGGTATCCGGATCAGCCAGAAAGTCCAGCCACACCTGCTCGACGTTCTCCGCGGTGGTGTCGGCGATCAGCACGGTCGCCGGCGCGCGCTGTTCCGGCTCCGGCCGCGTGAGCAGCCAAAGATCCGTGCCGGCCGCGAGCGTGCACACCGCACGCAACGCGCCGGCGCGCAGCAGATTCGCCCGGATGCGCTTCCCGCTCCGCCGCCCGGCCGCCGCCCCCGGCATCAGCACCGCGACCGCGCCGCCAGGCTTCACGTGCGCCAGGCAGTGCTGCACCCACGCCAGCTCCGACTCGCCGCGCGGCGGCAAGCCGTACTCCCAGCGCGCGTCGCCGACGAGTTCCTCATGCCCCCAGCCGCGCTCGTTGAACGGCGGATCGCACAGGACGACGTCAGCCAGCCGATCGGCGAAAGCGTCCGCGCGCAACGCGTCCGCGGCGTGCACCTCGGTGTCCGCACCGTGCAGCCGCAACCGGATGCCAGCGATCCGCGCGGTGTCCGGGTCGACGTCCTGCCCCCGCGCCCGGGTCGCCGCGGCGGCCAGCAACAACGACCCGAACCCGCACGCCGGGTCGAGCACCGTGGCCCCCTTCGCGCCGGTCAGCCGCACCATCAGGTCGGCGTACGCGGTCGGTGTGGTGGAGAGCCGACGGGCGTGAGCCTCGAAGAAGCGATCGCAGAGCTGCTCGAACGTCTCCGCCGCGCCTTCGCTCGAGGCGAGCTGGGAGGTCAGCGCCAGCAACTCCGCATCATCGGGTCCTTCGGCATCGTCCGCGAGATACTCGCCGACCGCCGCCAGCCGCGCGCCGAGGTCGAGGTCGTCTCCGAGCGCGCGCAGCCGTTGCCACGCCTCGTCAATCGGCGCGAGCTCGAACGGACGGCCGCGCCCGCGCAGCCACGCCTGGACCTCCGGCAGCGAAAACAGCGGGCTGGACGCCGTGCCGCCTACGGGTTTGGGAAAATCGTCGTGGCGCCGCCGCCAGTTGCTCACCGCCGCCCGGCGCACGCCCGCCAGGCGCGCGATGTCGGCCGCACTCACCGCCGCGTCGTCTGCCATGACGAGCACGATAGCCGACGACAGCGGTTTCCATCGTTTTGCTTGTTAACTCAGTCAACCAATGGTTTCATGGGGGCATGGCCACCGAGCAGACCCGGTTCACCCTGCGCTACTCCGCGGGATCGGACCAAGGGCGACGACGCACCAACAACGAGGACTCCGTGTACGCCAGCGGGCGGATGCTCGTGGTGGCCGACGGCATCGGCGGCCAGCCGCACGGCGAAGTGGCGAGCTCGACCGCGGTCAGCGTGCTGGCCTCGCTCGACGCGGAACTGCGCACGCTGGACCTCACCGCGCACAACCTGTCGAACCTGCTCTCCGACGGCGTCCACCGGATCGCCGGACAGCTCGCCCAGGTGGCCGAGGAAACCCCCGCCACCCAAGGCATGGGCACCACCCTCACCACCCTGCTGTTCGACGGCACCCACTTCGCCGCGGCCCACGTCGGCGACTCCCGCGGCTACCTCCTGCGCGACGGCGAACTGCAGCGCATCACGCGCGACCACACCCTGGCACAGGCCCTGGTCGAAGACGGCACCATCAGCGCCGCCGACGCCGACCACCACCCGCGCGGCTCGATGCTGATGAAGGCACTCCTGAGCACCGGCTCGGCCGAACCGGACGTCTGGGAATTCACCCCGCAAGCCGGCGACCGCTACCTGCTCTGCTCCGACGGCCTCACCGCGGGCGCCAGCGAACCGGCCATCCTGGACGTCCTCGCCGACGGCACCCCGGAGGAAATCGTCCCGCGCCTCATCGCACTCGCCAACGAGGGCGGCGGCCCGGACAACATCACCATCGTGGTCGCCGACGTCGTCCCGGCCTGAACCGGTTCGCGCAGGTCGGACCACCTGCGGAAGGCGAGAGGGCCATCCGGTATTCTTCCCCACGGAGGATTGGCCGAGCGGCCTAAGGCGCACGCTTGGAAAGCGTGTTGGGTTCACGCCCTCGCAGGTTCGAATCCTGTATCCTCCGCTGCAACACCACGAAGGTCCCGGCTTCGCAGAGGCTGGGACCTTCGTCGTTTCCATGCTCGCTCCCGGCGTCCCGGAAGGAATCCGTAGACGAGTCCGGCTCAGGTCCCACTCACCAGCCGCAGCACGGTTAAGAGCCACCAAATGCTCCACGGAGACCCGACGTCGGCCAGCGCCTCTGCCGGCTAACCCCCGAGGCTGCCTCTCCGCAGGTCCGCCCATAAGACCGGTGCGATCACCAGACTTCACCACACCACTGCTTCAGCTTAGTTTGTACGGTTAAATGGCTGATATTCCCCTGAAGCTGCCATGGAGAGGAGGCTAGCGGTGCTACGGAGCTTTCGCCTAGCCAACCATCGGTCCTTCGACCGCGAGCAAGAACTCCTGCTGATGCCAGCCAAGCCGGGTGACGCACGTCCAGTTGTGCCGGTGACCGCGGTCTACGGGGCGAACGCCTCCGGAAAATCGAGCCTCCTGGACGGGCTCAGCTTCATGCAGCAGGCCGTGATTCAGTCTTTCGCGACCTGGGATGCCGAGGGAGGTGTTCCGCGGAAGCCTTTCCGGCTTCGCGCAGACGCCAGCGCTGAGCCGACCCTCTTCTCCGCAGAGATCGTCGTCGAAGGAATCCCTTATGCCTACGGCTTCTCGGTGAACGACGACGAGATCCAGGAAGAGTGGCTGTACTCATTTCCGGAGAAGCGCCGAAGGGTGCTCTTCGAACGCGATCGCTCGGAAATCAAGTTCGGCACCACTCTGGCGCGCGATCTCAAATCCAGGCTGGAACTCCTGGAAGAAATCACCCGGTCAAACTCGCTGTTCCTCAGCGCCTGTGCTCAAGTTCGAATTGCCGAATGGATACCGGTTTACCAGTGGTTCCGCTCTCAGCTTCGAATGCGAATGACGCTGGGAAGCCTCGCCAGCAAGCGCAAACTCGCCGAACAAGTACTTCGGCTCCGCACTCGCAATCCAACAATGCTGGATAAATTTCTTTCCCTCCTTGCCGCCGCCGACGTGGGCATCACCGGGCTTACAATCTCCGAGCCCGACGACTTACTACTGGCCGAACAAGTCAGTCAAGCCAGGGCAGAAAAAGAGCACCTGATCGTGCAGTTGAATAAAAGAAATTCAAACGCAAGCCGGAAACGATTGCAGCTTGCTTTGCAACATGCGGAGATTCAACTGGGTGCTGCTATCCACCGCGCATCCGAAAGCAGCCAGGATCTCAAGTTCCTTCATGGAACGGAGAGCACAGAGCTTGAACTTGACGAAGAATCCGCCGGAACGCGGTCTTGGCTCACCCTGCTCCCGATAGTGCTCGATGCACTAGAAGAGGGGTGCGTCGTTGCCGTGGACGAAATCGACACCAGCCTGCACCCCTTGCTGACCGCAGAACTGATCAAGCTGTTCCGGAACCCGGACACAAACCAGCACGACGCCCAGCTGATCTTCACCACGCATGATTCCAGCCTATTAGGACGAACGACCGGCGAAGAGATACTTCCGCGCGATTCGATCTGGTTTGTGGAAAAAGACACAAGTGGAGCAAGCGCCCTCTTCCCGCTCACCGATTTCAAGCCGCGAGACGGTCAAAACACTGAACGGCGCTACCTCGGCGGCAGCTACGGAGCGGTCCCCGTCCTCGATTCAGCAAGCTTCACGGACGCGGTGCGCAACAGATGACGAACAGACTTAATTCTCGTCAGCGGAAGACTCCACACCGACAACAAAGATCCCTGATCTTACTCGTCTGCGGCGGTGAAGAAACTGAGCCGAGCTACTTCAACGGGATGCGCAGATGGTTTCGCAACCCGGCAGTGAAAGTAGTCGTCAAGGGAAAGAAAGGCGATCCGGAAACCCTTGTCCGGTACGCTGCGAGAGTGCGCAGCGAGAACGATTACGACGAGGTTTGGTGCGTGGTCGACGTCGATCATTTCCCGCTTCCAGGGGCCGTAGCAAGCGCAAAGAAGCTGGGGGTCAAACTCGCGGTTTCTAACCCTTGTTTCGAATACTGGCTGCTGCTGCACTTTGAAGACTGCCAAACGCCGATGACCCGCTACCAGGAGGTGGAGCGAAAGCTGAAGAAGCACGTGCCGACCTACCGCAAGGACGGAGTGCGGTTCGACGACTACGCCGTGGGGGTCGAGTCCGCAGTCGCCCGGGCCAAGTCCGGCTGCCCAGCGGACAGCCATCCGCATGAGCGCACTCCCTCCACGAGCGTGTGGCCGATCGTGGAGGCCATGCGATGAGGAAGCTCCGCACAATCCCACCCCTCGGACGCTGGCAGAATTCGTTCATGAACCACAGCGCAGCTCAAGAGTTCGCCGACCGCTGGGCACAGGCTTGGAACGCCCACGATCTCGACGCACTGATGGCCCACTTCGCCGACGACGTGACGTTCCGGTCCCCGGTCGCGGTCCAGGTGATCGGCGGCGACGGCGTGATCCGCGGCAAGGCGGCGCTGCGCGCGTACTGGGCCGAAGGGCTGCGCCGGATTCCCGATCTCCGCTTCGAGGTCGTCGGCGTCTACGTCGGGCTCGGCGCGCTCGTCATCAACTACCGCAACCAGAAGGGCGGACTGGTCAACGAGGTCCTGGTCTTCGACGGTCCGCTCGTCGTCGACGGTTACGGCACTTACCTCGGCGACGACCCGAATCCGGCCGGGGCTCGCTGAACCGGGGAACGGGCCGTCGCTGTCCGCAATCGGGGCAGGGGCTGGGATCGGCCGAACGGTCCTACCCGCTAGGCTTCGCCGCAGACTTCATCGCAGCCGTCCGGAGAGGTTTCCCGGTGTCACGAATACCGTTTTGACCTGGGCGTTGGCCGTCGCACACACACCGAGAACCCGCAGGTCAGAAGGCTGAAACGCGGGTTTCGGGCCCCGCGTGCGCACTCGAGAAGCCGACGCCCGACTGGCCCCGGACTGCCGACCGCGTCCGGGGCTTTGTCGATTCTCCCGTTCCCACTTACTTACCGAAGACACCTGATCACGCTAAGTTTGTATGTGGTCGTTTCAGCCCACGACGCACCGAGGAGCCCGCCCCCATGGCCGGAGTGGAAGAGATCCGCGCTGGTATCGCGCTCGCGAACGAGAAGGCGTCCGCGAGCATCGCCGCGCTGCAGCAGGCAGCGCAGGCACTCGAAGAAGCACAGCTGTCGCTGTCCCAAGCCACCCAGGGCAGCAGCCAGCACGAGGTGAACCAGGCGCACGGCCTGCTCGCCGAAGCGCTGCAAGGCATCACCGGCATGCAGAGCACCATCCAGGCCGGCATCTCGTCGGCCGATTCCTACTCGGCGCGGCTTTAACGCCGATGTCGGGGCTCGCCGAAATCCACCAGTTGCTCACCGCCGCGCGAGCGGGGGTCGGCGACGGACGGGCGCATGCCGAGCGGGCGAAGGCTCTGCTCGGCGACGCCCGGCGCGCACTCGTCGACGCGCAGGCCAAGGCAGATCCGTGGCTGCCGGGCCAATTGGCGCAGGCCGACGAGGCGCTCGAACACCTCCTCACCCGTTTAGCCGCCGCCGACGATTTAGTGGGCGGATACCAGTCACGCCTGTAGGGATGAGATGGCCAGCAAGTCAGCCGAGCAACGCAACCGTGTGCAAACCGCTCTCGACCGGGTCCGGCACCAGATCGGGCTCGTGCTCGGGGCCGCGGTCGGCGCGCGCGAAATGGCCGAGGCCGAGGTGGCGCGGCTGACGCTGGAACAGGAGATCGTCCGGGTCGGCATGGACCACGCCGATCCGGCCCAGCAGACGGAGTGGGCGCGGCATCCGGCCGCGCACGAGGTGTTCGCCGCGCTCGGCGGCACCCGCACCGCCTTCTACACCGACTGGAGCGCCGGTCCCGGCGAACTGCGCGACCTCGTCGCCGCGCACGCGCCGGGCCCGGCCGGGCGGCCGCCGAGCGAATGGCTCGGCCGCGTCGGCACGAATTCCGGCGTCACCGCGCCGGGGTTGTGGCGGGTCGGTTCGGCCACCGCGGCCGGGCGCGACATCTCGCGCACCTTCGACGTCGCCGTGCCGCTGCTGGACGAATCGCACCTGGCCATCACGTCCGCGCCGAAAACCCGGCCGGTGGTGGACGGAATCGTGCAGGGCCTGCTGATGCGCGTGCTGTCGGCGTTCGAGCCCGGCGCGGTGAAAATCCACCTGTGGGACGTCGGCCAGCTCACCGCGATCCTCCCGGACCTGTACCCGCTCAGCCGCACGAGCGCGCTGTCGCTGTACGACCCGACGCGGCTGGAGGATCTGCTCGACGAACTCGCCGGGCACATCCGCCGGATCCACGCCACCGGCATGCAAGCGGGCCACACCTCGTTGCGGGAACTGCGAAAAGCCACCAACCAGCGATTGGAGCCGTACCGGATCGCGGTGCTGTACGGCAACGGCGAAACCCTCGACGCGGAGCGCGCGCGCGACCTCAAACGCGTGGCCAGCGGCGCGCTCGCGGCCGGGATCTGCCTGATCCTGGTGGACGTGCCCACCGCGGTGAGCGCGTCGATCGAAACGCTCAGCCTGCTGGACGAACGCCGCGCGGTCAGCAGCATGACCGGCAGCGACCTGGTCGTGGACCTGGATCCGCCGATGCCGTCCGGGCAGGTCATCCGCGCGGCGAACCGCATCGCCGAAGCACTGATCTCTCGACAAGGCGGGCCCAGGTCGTTCGCCGACCTGATGCCGACCGAGATCGGCAAGGAAAGTTCCGCGCGGGAACTGCGCGCGCCGATCGGGTTCCACGAGGGCGAAGCCGTCGAGGTGGTGATCGGCGACGCGAGTCCGCACGCGCTCATCGGCGGCCCGAGCGGTTCGGGGAAAACGAACTTCCTGTACGCGCTGCTGGGAAGTCTCGCCGCGCGCTACACGCCCGACGAGCTGGCGTTGTACCTGCTGGACTTCAAGGAAGGCGTCTCGTTCGCCGGTCTCGCGCCCGGTCGCAAGGACTCCAGCTGGCTGCCCCACGCGAAACTGGTCGGCGTCAACGTCAACACCGACCGCGAATTCGGGTTGGCACTGCTGCGTTTCCTCGCCGACGAACTCCGTCGCCGCTCTGCCGCCGCCAAGGAGCATGAGGTCACCAACCTGGCTGACCTGCGCGAACAGGATCCGAGCGGACACTGGCCGCGGATCGTCGCGGTGATCGACGAATTCCAGTACCTCTTCGCCGGACGTGACCAGGTCACCGCGCAAGCCACGCAGTTACTGGAAGACATCGCCCGACGCGGACGTTCGCAGGGCATTCACCTGGTGCTGGCCAGCCAAGACGTCGCAGGCATCGAAGCCTTCTGGGGCAAACCCGCGGTGTTCGAACAGTGCACGCTGCGCATCGCCATGCCGAAGGCGCGCCGGGTGCTCGCGGAGACGAACAACGCGGCTGTTTCCGCACCCAAGTGGCACGCGGTGATCAACCACGATTCCGGTGTCGCGCACGGGAACCAGCTCGCGCACGTGCCGGATTCAAGCACTCGCAACGTTTTCGTGAACCTTCAGCAAAAACTGTGGGAACTCTATGCTGGCCGCTTCTCCCGGCCACGCCTGTTCGACGGTGCGCATTCGCCGGTGCTGGAACAGTTCCCGACGTTCGTGGAGCTCAAGCCAAGTCCTCAGCCGAGGGCGATCCTGGGTCAGTCGATCGACGTCACCGAGGCCGCGTGCGGTGTCGAACTGCCTCGAGTACCCGGCCGAAACATCGCGGTGCTCGGCGGCGCGACCGCGGAGGCGCTGTCCATTATGGACTCCGCCGCCCGATCGCTTTCCCGGCAACTGGAACTCGGGCAGGTCGAATTCCTGCTCCACTGCCCGATCGTGGCCAGTTCGCCAGCGGTCTTGGATCTGAAGAGCCGGCTGGAGGCCGAGGGTCACCTCGCGACGCTCACCGAAGACCTCTCCACCGAGCTGGAATCGATCGTCGCATCGCTTTCCACGACGACGCCGCGCGTCCTGCTGCTGTACGGAGTGGACGCCGCGTTGCCTTCTTTGGAGGCAAAGGCCGTCGGCCAGCTGAAGAGCGGCCTCGACCACCTGCGTTTGCTGCTCAAGAACGGCCCCGCGCACGGCGTCCACACCATCGGCTGGTGGCGCAGCATCGCGCGGCTCAAGGACACCCTCGGCTTCGGCGGCACGGACGACATCGGGACCTGGGCCGCGCTGGACGTCCAGGGCAACGATCTGTCGCCGTTCGCCGCGGGCCAGGTTGTGCATTGGTCGCCGCGACCGGGCCGGGCCTTGTTCTTCGACCGCACCACGCACGGGGCGCCGGAAGTCATCATCCCGTTTCAGCGCCCGGAAACCGAGCCGACCGCGGGAGGCACGCCGTGACCGAGGGAACCACCAGCCCCGCCATGCGGTACAAGGAAATCGTCGGCTTGGCCCGCGGTTCGGCGGACAGCCTGCGCGCGTGGGAACTGGCGCGGGCGGATGAAATCGAACGCCAGCTGTCCGACGCCCAAGCCGCAGTGGTCGCCGCGCAGGATCGGGAAGAGAAGACCCGCGAGCGCGCGAGCCGGTGGTGGAAGATGGCGCTGCACAATGTTTCGCGGCTGAATTTCGTTGAGGCACTGGACGATCCGCAGCCGGTTACTACGGCTCGGCCGCAGTATTTGGACCGGTATTTGGAAGAGGTCAAGCCGAGCTACCAGGAGCTGGTCCAGGCGGTGCTGGGGCTCGGCTGGCGCGCGAAGCGTTAAGCCGTGAGGGGAACCCTGAGGGAATCAGAGTCCCTTGGGGTTCCCCTCACGGACAACTAGTTACGCCGTACGGTGCAGGAAGCGGTCTAGCTGGTCGAGCACGTCATTCGCGAAGTCCGCGAACGGATTCCCCGCCGAAGGCCGGAACCGGACCACCTGCGGATCATGGTCACTGGCCTGATCCGCGAACTCAGCATTCACATGCACCACGTCGTAATCGACACCACGCGGAGCAGCAGAAGCCAGGATGTGGTCCAACACCTGCGACTGCCCCTCGAACACATAGCTGTACCGCTCCGCCGGAGGCAGCGTCGCGATCAGGTCCTTCAACAACCCGCCCGAGGTCAGCTTCGCCAGCGCGGGCGAGAACTGATAGTCGTTCAAGTCACCAGCCACCACGACGTTCGCCCGCGGGTCCGCGCCGAGCAGCTGCGCCACGAAACCCTGCAGAACCGTCGCCTGCTTCTGCCGCTGCACCTCGGAACCGCGCGTCGGCGGCTGGTAGCGGCCATGCGTCGGCTGGTCGCCGCCCTTGGAGTTGAAGTGGTTGGCCAGCACGAAAACCGTCCGGCCGCGGAACACGAACTCGCCTGCCAGCGGCTTGCGGCTGTCCTCCCACGCCTCGTTGCCAGGGTCGACCCGGCCCGGCGACTGCGTCAGGTGTGCCTTGCCGTGGTCGGAAACCACGCCCACCGAAGAAGTCGGGCTGCCACCGGGGCGATCCACAAAGGACACTCGCGACGGGTTGAACAGGAAGCCGACCCGGATGTTGCCGCCCGGTTGTCCGCCGTCCTGGTCGTTCACCGGGTTGATCTGCCGCCACTGGTACTGCGGGCCGCCGGCGGCGACGATCGCGTCGGTGAACTTCTTCAGCGTCTCGTCCGCATCGACCGTGCCGTCGTCGGTCGCGCCGCTGTTGTCCTGGATTTCCTCCAGCGTAACGATGTCCGGCGTCGCGAGGTTGTCGACGATGCCGTGTGCGAGCTGCGCGTACTTGGTGTCCGAATCGGACGGTGCGAGGTTCTCGACGTTGTACGTCGCCACCGAAAGCTCGCCCGGACGCTGCTTGCGCGTGGTTTCCCGCTGCAGCTTGTTGTCCTTCGCCGCACCCAGCTTCGACGCGAACAGCGTATAGCCGCCGAAGTTGCTGTACTCCACCGGACCGGAGGTGACGCCGGTGAGCACGTCGCCAGTGTTGACCTTCGGAGCCGCCTGCTGTGAGGACGGAATGATCGACTGGACCTTCAGCACACCGGTGTTGATCTTGTCGTACCCGAGGTACACCGTCCCGCCGCGCGGCGTCGGGTTCTGCTGCGGCTTCGTGGTCACGTACAGCTCGCCGTACTTGTTGCTCGGGCCCACCACCCGTGCGTCAGAAACCTGGACGATCTCGCTTTCGTGCGATTCCCAGAAGTCCAGCGCGTACTTCGACGGCTCGAGCGGCAGCGATTCGATGTTGCCGCCCGCGTTGGGGGCCAGCACATCCGGCACCTGGTCCGGAGTCAGCACGGTCGGGGCGGGCAGCGGGTTGCCCGAAGAGTCGACTGTCCACTGTGCACTGGTCAGCTCGGTCAGCGACTGGTAGTTCGAGGTCGCGGGCGCGTCCGGGTAGTACTCCTTGACCTTGCCCTGCGCGGTGATCG
Organism: Amycolatopsis halotolerans; assembly: GCF_042647905.1. Classification (NCBI taxonomy): domain Bacteria; kingdom Bacillati; phylum Actinomycetota; class Actinomycetes; order Pseudonocardiales; family Pseudonocardiaceae; genus Amycolatopsis; species Amycolatopsis halotolerans. The sequence goes on along the minus strand of NZ_JBHRWI010000020.1, from coordinate 180,631 downwards.
CGTCGCCGACCGCCACGTCCGGCGTGGTCGATCCGGTGAACACGAACAGGCCCTCGCTGGTGCGCGGATCGCTGTCCGGGTGCGGGTCGGTCATCCAGAACCCGCGCGCCGAGCCGAAGCTGCGCACCGCGGTGACGACGCCGGTGACGTCCTCGACCTGCTTGTCCTTGAACGGCGAAATCCGCGTGGTGCCCTGGATGTCGTGGATCTTCGCCGGAACACCCGGCTCGCCCGGCTGCGTGCCGGTGGTCTCGCCCTTGGTGTTGGTGGGCGTCGGGTCGCCGACAGTGAAGTCCGCGCTGTTGTTGTCGGTGTCAGCGAGCGTCGCCGCGCGCGCGACCGAGGTCGTGTTGGACGGCGCGGCAGCCGGATCCCCTTCGCGGACAACGGCATCGCCGAAGCCGACGAGGTCCTTGACCCGGCTGTCCGCCGCGCAGTCGGCGGCGGTCTTGCAGGTCAGCGGCGCGCTGTCGGACACGAGCGCGACGGTCCCGGCGGTCGCGGACATCGCGATGGCCCCGGTCGCGTCGGGCGTCGGCAGGGCGACCGTGCCACCGTTGCCCTTCCCCTCCGCGACGAGGTAGCGGCCCTTCGGCGCGACGGACCCGGCGAGCGGCGTGACCTGCCACTTGCTCGACGCGCTCGCCGAACCGGGCAGGTACTGGACGCTGTAGCCATCGAGCGCGACCGGCGCACCGCCGTGGTTGGCCAGCTCGATGAAGTCGTTGGTCAGCGTGGCGCCGGAATTGCCGCCGCCGCCGTAGACCTCGGCGATCAGGGCGTCCGCGCTGGGGGTCGCCGAAGCGGGCGCAGCCAGCCCGCCGAGCACGAGAGCAGCGGCGGAGACGGCAACCGCGCCTCTGGTCAGTCTTGCCCCACCGGCGCTGCGGCCCCCGGCGGGACGACGGGATATGGTCACCCTGAGTCCCCTCTGCATGTCAACGGTCGAGGCATCGTCCCCCGAACAAGCGAAGCAGAGGAAGACGAAAGGGCAACGATTCGTAACGAGCTGGAGGGAATTCCTCCTTTGGACGGGTTGACGCAATGATCACGCTCGTACTCGGCGGAGACGTCAACCTGCAGGGCCGCGCGAACCCGGAAACGGCGTTCCACCCGTTGACCTCGCTGCTCACCGGTGCCGATGTGCGGTTCGTGAATCTCGAGGGACCGCTGTCCGGCTCGACCGGCATGGACATCCCGCACAAGCCGAACTGGCGGCACTCGCCGCCGGAGATGGTCGCCGCGCTGACCGCCGCCGAGATCGACGTCGTGTCGGTGGCCAACAACGTCACTTACCCGCCTGCCGCGGCGATGGCGAGCCTCACCGTGCTGGACCGCGCCGGAATCGCGCATTGCGGCGCGGGCGCGAACCTCGCCGAAGCGCACGCGCCGGCGATCCTCGAACGGCCCGGCGGCCGGATCGCGTTCCTCGCCTACACCTCGCTGTGCTGGCCGGTCGGACAGGAAGCGACGGAAGACTCGCCGGGCGTCGCCGCGGCGGGCGCTTACACGTCGTACCAACCGGATCCGCGCGTCCTGGACGTTCCCGGCCGCCCGCCGATCGTGCACACCACGCCGGTCCGCCGCGACCTGGAGCTGCTGCTCGCCGACATCCGCCGCGCCCGCGCCGAGGCCGACCACGTCGTGGTGTCGATGCATTGGGGCATCCCCGGCGAAGAACTGACCGAGTACCAGGTGACCTACGCGCACGCGATCATCGACGCCGGCGCCGACCTGGTCGTCGGACACGGACCGCACACCGTGCAGCCGGTCGAGGTCTACCGCGGCTGCCCGATCCTCTACAGCCTGGGCAACCTCGTCTTCGACTGGCCCGCCATGCGCGACCGGCACCGCGACGGCCTGCTCGCCGGTTGCGTCGTCGGCGAGCAGATGCGGGTCGAATTGGTGCCGATCCGCCGCGACGAAGACAACGAATGCGTACCGTTGACGGGAACGGACGCCGACGACGCGCTGCGGCGGCTGGTAGACCTCTCCGCGCGGCGCGGCACGAACGTGACGGTCAGTGATGGCTTCGCGACCGTCGAAGGACTTCGCGGCTAGACCGCCCATCCCGCCGTCACCCGGACGGCGCATCTGCCTTAAATGCAGGTCAAGCCCGGGGTCGACCGGTACCGGGCGGGAGTACCTTACCGATGAGCACGGAAACTGTGGCCTGGACCACTTTCGAGCTCACGGGTAGCACCTCGCAGGGGGAGGCGACACGGTCACGTGGGGGTTGACCGTCGTCGAGTGCGCGGGTGCCACCACCCGGGAAAACAGCCGCGGGCGCGGGACTTTCCGCTTCGCCCGCGACCGCGGCTCCACGGATTTGCCCCGGGGAAGCCTCGCGAGTGGCGAGGCGCCGCCTTGACCGCGCGGGGGAGCGCGGGAGGGGGAGGAAGGCGGCCTGCCTCGCCACTCGTGAGCACTATCCGCTGACGAGAGCCGACGCGACGCCGTCCACCACGCGCGCACACGTTTCTCCGTGGGTGAGCGGCAGGTAATGACCGGCCCCCGGCACGATCTGCAGCGCTCCGTCCTGGCAGGCAGCCAAGAATCGGCGTTCGCCAAGGCGGAAGTGGTCGTGGCGGCCGTTGAGCAGAAGTACCCGCCCCGGGTACCGCGCGAGGTCGGCCAGCGGATCCATCCCAGCCGCCATCACGTCGGGGATGACTTCGGAAGCGATTCCCGCAGCGACGACCGGCTCAGCGACTTCCTCGGGGAGAACGCGGCGGAGCAGCCACGCGCTGAAGGACGCACCGTCGTCAGCAGTCGTCGCCAAGCTACGCCGGGCGAACCGGAAACTGCCGCGCAGCACCGAACTCGGCACGAGCGAACATCCAGCTCCCACCAGGGAAGCGACCCGCTCCGGATGCCGGGCCGCGGTCGCGATCGAAACGTAGCCGCCGAGCGAATGCCCGACCAGGACCGCCCGTCCGCCCACCTCATCGATGGCGTCGACGACCGCGACGACCGCGCCGTCGAGCGTGAACTTTTCCCCGCGCCGCATCCCGTGCCCCGGCAGGTCCGGCGCGGCCACTCGACCGCGCGCCAGGCGTTTTTGCTGCTGCCAGCACGCCCCGGACAGCCGGATGCCGTGCACGAAAACCACCGGCAGTACTTCGCTCATGTCTCCACCCTTCGCCCAGTTTGCAACGGAGCGTTGCATACCACTGGTCTACCGAATGCAACGCACCGTTGCAAACCGAGCTAGGATCGGGCCATGGACCGGACTGCCTCCCGTCCGCGCAAGGCGGACGCCATCTTCTCCGCGACCCTCTCGCTGCTGGCCGAACGCGGTTACGACGCACTGACGATCGAAGCGGTCGCAGCGCAGGCCGGAGTGCACAAAACGACGATCTACCGCACGTGGGCGACCAAGGACGAGGTCCTCGCCGATGCCCTGGTCCAGGCCCCGGAACTGGCCTTCGCCATCCCCGACACCGGCTCCCTGCGCGGCGACCTCCTCGCACTGGCGAAGCAGATCCACTGCCTGCTGTCCGATCCCGCGAACCGGCGCGTCATCACGGCCGTCGTCTCCGCGCTGCCCGACCGTCCCGCCACCGCCGAGGCAGCCGGACGCTTTTTCGCCGATCGCCTCGACCGCGAGCAGGCCGTCTTCGACCGCGCCCGAGACCGAGGCGAACTAGCCGACGCCGCGGATGCGGAGATGATCATGGATCTGCTCGGCGGAAACCTGTGGTTCCACACTCTGATCCGAGCGAAATCCGCCGACGACGCCTACTTCGAACGACTTGTCGACACCGTCCTCACCGGAGTCATCCGCTGATCAGTACGGCCGATCCCCGACGATCGCGACGCGCTCCGCGATCCGGACGTGCGGGTGGTAGTCGTTGACCGCGTAGTGCTGGGTCGCGCGGTTGTCCCAGAACGCCACCGAATCCGGCTCCCAGCGGAACCGCACCTGGAACTCCGGCGTGTGCGCTTGCAGGAACAAATACCGCAGCAGCCGGTCGCTTTCGGCGCGGTCGAGGCCGACGATGTGCGTGGTGAACGCCTGGTTCACGAACAACGTCCGCCGTCCGGTCTCCGGATGGGTCCGCACCACCGGGTGTTCGACCGGCGGGTACGCGTCCTGCCACTGGGCCAGCAGATCCGGGTCGGTGAACCGGTCGAAACCGGGGATGAAGTCGTGTACCGCGGTCAGGCCGTCGATCCGCTCGCGGACGTCGGCGGGCAGGTTGTCGTAGGCGGCGGCCATGTCGGCCCACATCGTGTCTCCGCCGATCGGCGGGACCTCGACCAGCCGCAGCACCGAACCGAGCGCCGGATTCGGCCGCCAGGTGACGTCGGTGTGCCAGATGTTTTCGTACCCGGGCATCCCGGCGGTGCGGGTGAACCGCACGACCTGATCGGAATCTCCCCGCGGGATGAACGGGTTCGTTTCCAGCTCGCCCCAGTTCGCGGCGAACGCGCGCTGCTGTTCAGAGGTGATGTGCTGGTCGCGGAAGAACAGCACCTTCCACTCCAGCAGCGCGCGGTTCAGCTCGGCGCGCAACGGCGGCGGCACCGGCGCGCCGAGGTCCACTCCGGATATTTCAGCGCCGATCACCCGTCCGAGCGGGCGCAGGGTGAACAGCTCGTACGGAGTTTCGGCGCCGGAAAGCCGGCGCAGCACGCGCGGGCCTTCGAGGATTCCGTCGTCCGGCGTCACGGACGAGCGCAGGCGGGCAGGCAGGTCTACAGACATGGCGGTACTCCCGGAAGAATAGGTGAATTCGGCTGCAGCAGCGGAAAATCGCCTACGCGGGAGGAGAGCCGAGACGACCGCGACGCCTCAGGAGGGCGGCGACGCCCTCTCCGTCCGACCGCGCCGGGGCACGGCCGGCTAGCGGCACTTCCCGGTTCTCTGGCATGACTCCAATTCTGGCGGTGCGGGGAACTCCCGGTCAAGGATCCCCACGATGTGGAATCGTCGCACGCCCGGCCGAGTGACCCGGACCGCCTCGATGGGGTTAGATCTCTCCAGAGGGTGGCGGACCGCGGTTCGCACTCTCCTGGAAGCGGAGGTCCCGATGGCAGGTTCGACGAGCGAGCGGCTCAACGCCGCCGCGGACGCGCTCGATCGAGCGGCTGCCGACGCGGACCGCGCGGCGGGCCGGTTCTCCGAAGCCCGTCTCGAATCGACTCCGTGGGGGATTTCCGAGCCCGCACGGGAAATCGCCGCCCGGTGGGAGGCCGCGCTCGCCGCGCGGGACGTCGACGCGCGCATCCTCGGCGACGCGACGTCCGATCTCGCCGGCCAACTGCGGATGGCCGCGCGCGGCCACCACCACCGTCCGACGATCGCGACGGCGCTGCTGAGTTGATGCCGTTCCTCCACCCGGCGCTGGACAACGCGGCCGCCGGGCTTGCTTCATTGGGCGCCGCGGCCGCCGCGATCGGCGCACCGGACCCGGTCACCGCGCTCAGGCAGATCGACTGTTCCCCGCAGACGATCCGCGAATCGGCGCGCACCCTGTCGGGCGGCCGCGACGTTTTGGTCATGGCCCGCCTGGAATTCGAACGCGGGGCGCACAGCGCGGAACGCAAATGGGGCGGCGAACCGGCCGCACAATTCCGGGGCAGCGCCGACGAACTGGACGCGCACTACCGCCAGGCCGCCGAAGCCGCCGCCCGCACCGCGTCGGTCGGCTTGGATCTGGCGGATCTCCTTGACCGGCTGGCAGATCAGACCGCGGCGCGAGTCATGCTGATCGCGGAAGGCGTGTCCCCGGCGGCCGTCGCACTGCTGGCGGGAGACCGATCCGCGGAACCGGCGGTCCGAGAGGCGTGCGGGACCATCGCCGAAGCGGTCGCTCGCGGCGTCGCGACCATAGGAGAGGCAACGACTTTCCTCGACGCCTTCGGAACACCGGTGCTGCAGGAAGAAAATTAGCGGGTCGCGGTCACGAATCCGCCGCGCGTGCTGTCCAACGGCTCGCGTCCGTATTGGACGGCAAGTTCCGCGACAGTAACGGTTTCCGGCCGCCAGCCGTGCTCGGCGAGCCACTCCGGAGCGTCTCCGGCCAGACCGCCGAGCCAGAGTGACGTGACCTCGCCGCCGACGTTGCGAGCATGATCCAGCAGCCCGTCCCGCTCGCCGTCCGGCCGGTGCTCGAACGAAATCCGGCTGCCTGGCGCGGACAACTCGGTGACGGCCGTCAGCAGCCGCTCCGCCTCGTCCCGGCTGAGGTAGATGAGCAGGCCTTCGGCGAGCCAGACGGTCGGCTGTCCCGGGTCGAATCCCGCGTTTTTCAAGGCAGCGGACCAGTTATCCCGCAGATCCACCGGGACGGCCGTGCGCTCGCACTTGGGTCGCGCGCCTTGTTCAGCCAGCACCGCTTCCTTGAACGCGAGCACATCCGGCAGGTCGACCTCGAACACCCGCGCGCCGTCCGGCCAGTCGAGCCGGAACGCACGGGCGTCGAGACCGGCCGCGAGAAGCACCGTCTGCGTCCCGCCGGAAACGAAGTCGTCGAAGAACCGGGTGCGGATCGCGACCTGCTGCGCGAACACCATCCCGAGCCGGGAATCCCGCTCCTTGCCGTCGAAGATCGCGCGCCCGGCATGGAAGAACGCGCCCGCGTACGGGTCCTCGAACAGCCGGTCCGGCCGCCCGCTCTCCAACGCACGAAGCCCAGCCACCCCAACCGCGGTCTTCCCGACCGGCGGAAGCTCTTCGCTCATGAGCCCAGCGTACGGACGAAGCTACTTCGGCATCAGGGCTTTGATCTCCTCGACCAGCTGGCGCACCTTCTTTTTGTCGGACGAACTGTAGTAAAAGGTGCACAGATCAGTCTTGTCGCCACCAGAGGCCGGGTTCTCGATCACCGCCGTCGACGCCCCGGTCACCTTGAACTTGAGACACCCCGGGCTGAACGCGCGGGGTTCGGTGTTGCTGACCCCGCTGATCCTGCTGACCCTGAAACTGTGCGTCTTGTCCGCACCGAACAGGCCGTCTTTGATCGCGGCCTTGATCGTCACCTGCTTGCCGCTGAACGTGAGCGACCGACGCCGGGCATAGATGTACAACGCGCCACCTCCGGTACGGGGACCAGCTACCGGAAGGTCAAACGAACGAACCCCGGCCGGAGTGCCCGGTCGGGGTTCGTTCGTGAAGAGCGGTGGCGGTGGGATTTGAACCCACGGACGGGATTAACCGTCACACGATTTCGAGTCGTGCTCCTTCGGCCGCTCGGACACGCCACCGCCGAGAACAATACCGGACCTCCGTCGCGGGGTGCGGCGGGGGTTACTCGGCCCCGGCGCGACGGTCCGCGAAGTACGCCTCGAGCAGGGCGGCACAGTCGTTTTCGAGCACTCCGCCGAGGACTTCCGGCCGGTGGTTGAGGCGGCGGTCGCGCACGACGTCCCACAGCGACGACACCGCGCCCGTCTTGGGCTCCCAGGCCCCGAACACCAGCCGCGAGACACGGGCGAGCACGAGCGCGCCGGCGCACATCGTGCAGGGCTCCAGCGTGACCGCGAGCGTGCAGCCTTCGAGCCGCCAGCCGTCGCCGAATTTGCGAGCCGCCGCGCGCAGTGCGAGGACCTCCGCGTGCGCGGTGGGGTCAGCCAGCTCGACGCGCGCGTTGCGGGCTGCGGCCAGCGGGCGCCCGTCGGGGTCGAAGACGACCGCGCCGATGGGCACGTCGGCACCAGGAGCGCGGGCCGCGTCCAGCGCGGCCCGCACGGCCTCGATGTCGTCCGGCCGTCTCAGAGCTGGTCCAGCAGTTTCGAGAACTCGGCCTCGAACCCGCACCGCTGGGCGATCATCTGGAGCTGCTCGTCGGGGTAGAGGTCGACCTCGCCGACGATCACCTCCAGCTCGCCGCCGGGAAGGCCGAGGTCGGCCAGGATCTCGAGGTCGCCCTCGGGCCACACGGCGTCGTCGTCCTCGTCAGGCGGGTCGACGCGCAGCACGTCGAGGACGTCCGCCGCGATGTCGTAGTCGAGCGCCGCGGCGGCGTCCGACAGCAGCAGCGACGGTCCCCTCGGGCTCGGCCGGACGATCACGAAGAACTCGTCGTCGACGGCCAGCAGGCCGAACGCCGCCCCGGTCGACCGGAGCTTGCTCAGCTCGGTGATCGCCGCATCCAGTTCTGTGAGCGCCGAGGAATCGAGCGCACTGCACCGCCACCGACCGTCTTCACGGACCACAGCTATCGCGAAGCCCGTGACCGGCTCTTGCACCGCCATGCGCACACCGTATTCCGCCTCGCTGGCGAACGCACGCACGGTGCGCCCGAAGCGTGCGAGGTGCCACTATCGAGCCATGACCGGACCCACCGACCTCCCCACCCTTCCCGGCAACCGGCACGCCGGGCTGCTCGACGCCGCACGGCAGCTGCAGGACCGCACTGTCGAGCTCCGCCGCGCTGTGCACCGGCACCCCGAACAGGGCTTGCAGCTGCCGCACACCCAGGCGGCGATCCGCGCCGCACTGGCCGACCTGCCGATCGAACTCACCGACGGCCGCTCCACGACGTCGCTCACCGGCGTGCTGCGCGGGGCCCGTCCCGGACCGGCCATCCTGCTGCGGGCCGACATGGACGCGTTGCCGCTGACCGAGGACACCGGCCTGGAGTTCTCGTCCGAGATCGACGGCTCGATGCACGCCTGCGGACACGACACGCACGTCGCGATGCTCGCTTCGGCGGCGCGGCTGCTGTCCGAGCGCGTCGACGACCTGGCCGGTTCGGTGGTGTTCATGTTCCAGCCGGGCGAGGAAGGCCTCCACGGCGCGCGGCACATGATCCACGAGGGCGTGCTGGACGCGGCCGGCACGCGCGTCACGCGAGCTTTCGGCCTGCACACGATCGCCAACAGCCCGAGCGGCGTCCTGCAGGTGCGCGGCGGGCCGATGATGGCCTCAGCCGACACGTTCAGTGTCGAGGTCACCGGCCGCGGCGGCCACGGTTCGGCTCCGCACGACGCCATCGACCCGGTCCCGGCCGCGGCCGCGATGGTCGGCGCGCTGCAGACGATGGTCACGCGGCGGATCAGCGTCTTCGACCCGGCGGTGGTTTCGGTGACCCGCATCGTGGCCGGAACGACGACGAACATCATCCCCGAGACAGCGGTGCTCGAGGGGACCATTCGCACCCTGTCGGAGACGACGCGTTCCTTCGTTCGCGAGGAACTGCCGAAGGTGTGCGAGGCGGTCGGCGCGGCCCACGGATGCCGCGTGTCGGCCGGAGTGGACCCGGGTTACCCGACGACCGTCAACGACCCGCGGGTCGCGGCTGAGGTGTTGTCGCTGGGCGCCGAGGTGCTGGGCGCGGAGAACGTCGAGGAGCTGACCACGCCGATCATGGGCGCGGAGGACTTCTCGTATGTGCTGCAACGGGTTCCGGGCGCGTTCGCGTTCATCGGGGCGCGGGAGCCGGGAGCGGATCCGGCGACCACGGAGGACAACCACTCGAACCGGGTGAAGTTCCACGAACCAGCGATGGCCGCCGGGGTCGCGATGTACACCGCGTTCGCACTGGACGCCCTGCGCTGAGCTCCGGCCCGCCCTTGACTGGGGCGGGCCGGTTCACTCGGCTTGTGCGAGAAAGACGAATTCGCGGTCCGGCCGGTCGGGTGCCTGCCGGAGGTCGGCGACGCGGTAGCCCTGCTCTCGCAGGCTCGTCGCCACCTCGTCCCGGCTGCGGAACCTCAGGGTCGACTCCGAGGTGAGGACGAGGCCGTCGGCCAGGAACGTGTAGGTCATGCGGAACGAGACAAGCGGCAGCCGGATTTCGGTGACCTCGACTCGCTGCTGCACCGCTCCGATCCCCGGCACTTCGCGGGTGTGCGGCGGCACGTCCCAGGTCTCCCAAGCGCGGTACTCCGGCCGCCGGGTCTCGAACACCAGATGCCCGCCGGGTCGTAGCGCCGTCCGGATCCCGCGGAGGGTCGCGGCCCAGTCGTCGTCGGTCAGGAAGACCTGCGCGACGTTCCCGGTCATCACCGCGAGATCCGCGTCGAGCGCGGGCAGGGTTGTCGCGTCTCCGTGCCGCCAATCGACCCGGCTGCCCTTCGCCCGCGCGATGTCGAGCGACGCCTCGGCCGGATCGACGCCGACGACCGTGCGCCCGGTTTCGGCGAGCAAGACCGCCAGGCAGCCCGTTCCGCAGCCGACGTCCAGCACCCGGCGAGCGTTCAACTCGTCGGCGATGCGGACGTACGCGGGCAGATCAACCCGGTCGCCGTCGAAGGTGTCATAGATCGGCGCGAGGCGGGGATCAGCGAATATCGCATCGGGCACCCGCGTCACGGTACCCAAAGCCGCCCCTTCGGCCACCCGGTTTTCCCCAGGTCCGACCGTAGTTTGCCCTTCTTCTGGGACAGCTATCCCAAAGATCAGGACAATTGTCCCGGACGTCCTCGTGTTACCCTCCGTTTTGACGAGACATCATATATCAGATCGGATCTGCTCGTGGCGTTCGAGAAACAGCGACAGCGACTCGCCGGTGTGGTGGCGATCCCGGTGACCCCGTTCACCGCGGCCGGAGACGTGGACGCCGAAACGTACGAGCGGTTAGTCGAACGGCTCGTGCTGAGCGGCGTCGAGGTCGTCACGCCGAACGGCAACACCGGCGAGTTCTACGCGCTCGACGAGCAAGAAACGCGACAGTGCCTCGAAGTCACCACGAAGGCCGCGCGCGAGGCGAGCGTGCTTGCTGGCGTCGGCCATGACGTGCGTACAGCCGCGAGGGCCGCGAAGCACGCGCGCGCTTCTGGAGCGGACATGGTGATGATCCATCAGCCCGTGCACCCGTACGTCTCGCGCGCGGGCTGGATCGACTACCACCGCGCGATCGCGAACGAAGTGCCCGAGCTCGGGGTTGTCCTGTACGTGCGCAACCCCGCCATCGAAGGTTCAGACCTGGCACAGCTCGCCGAGGCCGCGCCAAACGTGCTCGGCGTGAAGTACGCCGTGCCGGACCCAGTGCGCTTCCGCACTGTCGCGCGCGACGCGGGGTACGAGCGCTTCGTGTGGATCGCGGGCCTCGCCGAACTGTCCGCCCCTGGGTACTTCGCAGTCGGCGCGACGGGCTTCACTTCCGGCCTGGTGAACGTCGCGCCGCAGATCTCGCTCGACCTGTTCCGCCACCTGCGCAACCACGACTTCGCCGGAGCGATGGAGATCTGGGACCGCATCCGCCCGTTCGAGCAGATGCGCGCCGCGGAGGGCAACGCCAACAACGTCAGCGTGGTCAAGGACGCGCTCTCCCAACTCGGCCTGTGCCGCCCCGACGTGCGGCCGCCGAGCAGGCTGCTGACGGCCGCCGAACGGGACCAGCTGTTCGAAATCCTGTCCTCGTGGGGGCTTTCGTAACGCGTCAGGCGCGTGACTGCAACGCACGTCTTCGCGCAGCAGTTCAGCGAAGGCCGCTTCGTCGTGCTCTACGAGCGCCTTCACATACTTCGCGACGTGCTCTTTCAGTTCGGCCCGCGTACGTCGAACGGCCGTGCCACGCGCGCAGCAGAGTCTCGGTCTCGCTCGCGAAGTCTGTCATCTGTTCAACCATGTCCGGCAGGACGGCCGATCACCGGAAAACTCAGCAAAGCCCAGCTCAACCGGGGTGTGGCGGAGGTTACTCGCGCGTTAAAAACACGTCAGCACGACCGCCCGGACCGTCAGGGGCCCGTTTCCGGGACGTTCCGGGCCGGGGTCGGCGCAGTGTGCTGGCGATGTTCGCCGCGATCGACATCGACCGGAGGTAACCGTGACGCTCAGCGAGCTGCTCCCGAGTCTCGGCTGCGAGGCCGCCGACCATCTAGAACCGGGACTCTGGCCGCAAGGCACGAGGCTCGGCGAAGGCGGTGAGCTGCTCTTCGCCGGCGCGCCGGTCAGCCACCTGGCCGCGCGCTTCGGCACGCCCGCCTACCTCCTCGACGAGGAACAGGTGCGCAACACGGCCCGCGCGTACCGGCGCGCACTGCCGGAGGCCGACGTCGCCTTCGCGAGCAAGGCGCTCTGTACGCGAGCAGTGTTGCGTTGGGTCGCCGAAGAAGGACTGTCGCTCGACACGTGCTCCGCCGGTGAGATCGCCGTCGCGCGCGCTGTCGGGTTTCCCGCGGAGCGCATTCTGTTGCACGGCAACGCGAAGACGCCCGAAGACCTGAAAGCCGCGCTGCAGTATGGCGTCGGCCGCATCGTCCTCGACTCTCTCGACGAAGTCGAGCAACTCGGCGCCCTCGCGCATGGCGCGCAACGCGTCCTCATCCGCGTTACGCCCGGCGTCAGCGGCGACACGCACGCTGCCATCACGACAGGCACCGAAGGACAGAAGTTCGGCTTCTCGCTACGCCCCGACGTACGCGACAACGTCGACCGCGCTGTCGCAGCAGTACTTTCGCAGCCGAGCCTGCAACTGACCGGACTGCACTGCCACATCGGTTCGCAAGTGTCCCGTGTGGACCGTTACGAAGAAGCCGCGCGAAAGATGGTCGAAGTGCTCGTCCGCATCCGCGACCAATACGGAATCACGTTGCGAGACTTGGATCTCGGCGGCGGCCATGCAGTGCCGTACGCCGACCGTGAAGCGTCCTTCGACCTCGACGGGTACGCACGCCGCCTCCGCGTCGCACTAGGATACGAGTGCTCGTCACAAGACTTCCCCTTGCCACGACTGACAATCGAGCCTGGCCGCGCGATCGTCGGACCGGCCGGGATCACCGTTTACCGCGTGTGCGCCGTGAAACGCGGCGCGCGCACCTTCGTCGCTGTCGACGGCGGCATGAGCGACAACCCGCGCCCCGCACTGTACGGCGCGCGCTACACCGCGCGTCTCGTCGGCCGTCGCACGAAGGCCGCGCGTACGCCGATGACGGTTGTCGGACGGCACTGCGAGTCCGGCGACGTACTGGCGGACGTCTGCCTGCCCGACGACATCCACGTCGGCGATCTGCTGGCCGTACCGTGCACCGGCGCGTACCACCACTCGCTCGCGTCGAACTACAACCTCGTCGGCCGCCCACCGCTGGTCGGCGTCCGCGACGGGCACGCGACGCTCCTCGTACGCCGCGAAACCGAAGAAGACCTGCTTCGCCGCTGCTAGCTCTCGATGGTCTGACCGTCGCGGGCAACGGCGCCGCGCGTCAGACGTCGCCCCGCGAAGAAGTCACGGCAGGCGCGTTGCACGGCAAACATCAACGGGAAGCCCACGAGGATCGCTACGACGCCAATCACCGCGACGCCGCCGACGCCGAACACAGTGGTCTCTCCGGCGTCAGGCTTCGCGTACGCGATCGCCGCGAGCACCAGTACCGCCAGGAAGAACACGGCGCCTACGAAGGGCAGTAAGCCGCGAAGCAGGAAATTGCGCACGCTCGACAACAGCGTCCGGCGAAACACCCACACGCAAGCGAGCGCCGTCACCGTGAACTCGATCGCGATCGTGAGCCCGACCGCGTCGACCGAATCCGCGAGCACGTTCCGGCTCCACAACGCCAGCAGCACGTACAAAGCGAGCGACACCAACCCGAACGCCCAGGTGGTCACGGAAGGCGTCTGATACTTCGGATGCACCCGGCCGAACACCTTCGGCAGCGCGCCGTGGCTGGCCATCGACAACGTCGTGCGCGCCGCGGGCATGATCGTCGCCTGGCTCGTGGCCGCGCCGCTGGTCAGCACCGACACGATCAGCAGCACCCCCATGACCTTCCCGAAACCGGACGTTCCGAACACCGCGCCGCCCAACCCGGCGAGCACGTCCTCGGCGTTCGCCTCGTTGGCCAGCCCGATCCCGTGCTCGCCAACGCCCGCGAAGGCCAGCGCCGCGACGGTCACCAGCAGGTAGTTGAGCACCAGCAGCACAGTCGACAGAATCGCCGCCCGGCCCGGCGCGTGCCGCGGATCAGCCGATTCCTCGTTCACCGAAAGCGAACTCTCCCAGCCCCAGTAGATGAAGACCGCGAGCAGCACCGCCGACACCGCCGTCCCGACGCTGACCCCGTTCGGCCACAGCCAGTCCCATCGCGGCGTCGTCGCCTGCGGGCCCGCAGTGCCGCTGTAGACGCGCGAAAGCGCTACGACGGAGAAGATCGCCAGGACGGCCAGTTCGATGCCGAGGAGGACCCACTGCGCCCGCGCGGACACCTCGATGCCGCGGTAGCACAGCCAGCACAACGCGAGCAGCCACGCGCACCCGATCGCCGTCGTCACCGCGCGGTTGTTCGCGAGGTCGTCTAGACCAAACAGCAGCAGCGTGTACCGGCCGGTCAGCGCCGACTGGCTGCTCATCACCAGCAGCTGTTCCACGAGGACGACCCAGCCGGTCATCCAGCCGACGCGACTGCCGAACGCGCGGGTGGCCCACGTGAAGTTGGTGCCGCAATCGGGTTCGGCCGCATTGAGTTCCCTGAAGGCAAAAGCGACGAACAACACCGGAACGAACGACAGCAACACGAACGCGGCGGCCTTGAACCCCGTTCCGGCGAGCACGATGAACCCGAGCGTCGCCGCGATCGAATAGGCCGGGGCGGTCGACGACATTCCGATCACCGTCGAAGACACCATGCCCAGCGCGTTCGAGCGGAGCCCCTTGGCCGGCACCACAGGCGCGGCGACGGCTTCGGTCATTGGAATATTCCTCCTCGAGATCGGCGGTCCGCGACCGTACCCGGCGTTTGCCCGAGCCAGAACGGCGGCCGCATGTCCGCCATCTGGAGAAGAAAACGGGAAAGGGTCTCCTGCTCTCCGGCTCCTGCCGATACGCTGCGCGTCTGACGAATCACATGCCGAAACACAGGGAGGGACGGCATGGGTGACGAAAACCGTACGAAAATCGAGGAACCGCGTGCTCCGAGAGCGCTAGACGGGACCGACCGGACGCTCATCACGCTGTTACAGGAAGACGGCAGGGCGTCGTTCACCGCGCTGGCCAAGGCGGTGGGTCTTTCGGAAGGCGCGGTGCGGCAGCGAGTACAGCGACTGCTGCGAGAGGAAATGGTGCAGATAGTCGCCGTGACCTCGCCGGAACACGTCGACCTGACCCGAAGGGCCATGGTCGGCATCACGGTGGACGGAGACGCCCGCGAAGTGGCCCAGCAACTGGCCAAGGTCGCCGACGTACACCAGGTGGCACTCTGCTCGGGCCGCTTCGACCTGCTGGCGGAACTGCTGTGCCGCGACGACGACCACCTGCTGTCCGTACTCGGCGACGAGGTACGGCCGATCGCGGGAGTCGTCGCGACGGAGCTGTTCGTGTACCTGAAGCTCGCGAAACAGGACTACTCGTGGGGACGGCTGACTGCCTGATCCGCGGGTCGGTTTCGCGGCTGGGTCCATGGCCTGGGTCTATGGCTGGTTTTGCGGCTGAGTGCATGAGCTGGCGTGCTCAGACTGGGTTCTCGGTGGGGTTCTCGGTCTGAGGTGCGCGGCTAGCCGGGTTCTCCACCTGGCGCGGACGGACCGGTTGTTCGGCTGGGTTTCTTCGGCTGGGCGGATACCTGGCTGGGTTCCTGAGCTGGGCTTTTGGTCTTGGTCCTTGGGTTGGAGCACTCGGTTTGGATGGGCTTTCGGTCCCTAGTCCCCGGGCCAGAGCACGCGGTTCAGGTTTCGGTCCCTAGTCCCCGGACTGAAGCACTCGGCTCACGCCGGGCTTTCGGCCTTGGTTCCCGGGCTGAACACTCGGCTCGGGCTGGGCTTCCGGCCTTAGTTCCCGGACTGGAGTACTCGGCTTGGGACATCGGGCGATGCGCTCGGGCTGGCGTGCTCGAGCTGTCGGTCCTGATCGGGCCGGTACCCCCGGCTTCGTCGGCTTGGCTTCGCGGACTGGATCGGGCCGGTCCCCGGAGCTGGCTCGGCTGGCTCCTGAACTGGACTGGACCACCGAGCTCCGCAGGCACGGCCCTTGGACAACCGCCGCGGCTGGCACTCCTGGCCTGCCTTGACTGGCCTACGAGCCGGAACAAGGCACGGTTCCTCGGACTGCCGATCCCAGTCGGTCTCCATTGGCTGGATCGGCCGAGTTCAGGCAGGCGATCGGTTCAGGCACAGGTCCGGACTTCGGGAGTCCGGCACTGGCTTCGGAGTTCCAGTTCCAGCATCAGCGCTGGTCGCGGCTTCGGGAGCCGGGCACGAGCGCTGGTCCCGGCAACGGGCTCCGGCTCAAACGCGAGTTCCAGCACGGATCCCAGCCCCACTGCTGGCCCAGCAACGACGCTGGCCAGCACGGGTTCCCCACCCGACGACCGTTTCCAGCAACGACGCTGGCGCGACGCACGCTCCACGCTCCGCGTGCAAGAACCCAGCTCCAGCCTGGCCACTGGCCCCAGCAACGAAGCATGCTTAGCCGCCGGTTCCAGCAACGAGGCCGAACCAACGACGTAGCAGGCTTGGCCGCTAGTTCCAGCAACGAGGCCGAACCGGCGACGTAGCAGGTTTAGCCCCATTTCCGGCAACGACGCCGGTCCCGGCACCACCCACCATCCGACGTCGCCCGTCGAAGACGGAGACGTCGGCCCCGGCAACGGGCGTCAGCCCGAGCCACCGGCATCCGTGCCGACCAGGCACGGGACTCCGGCCCCAGCACCGGTTCCACCAACGGCCCCGGAATCCCGCCCCAGCATCGACGCTGGCCCGCCTTCGGTCGCACACCGACGTTCCCTGCCCCAGCCCCCGGCACGGGAACGCTCGCCGATTTCCGCGAGCCTTCCGCACGGCAAGCCTTGTCCCACTCACCGGGACGTCACTGGCCCCGAAAAAACGGCTCCGAGACCAGCGCTCACCCCGACCGAATTCGCGACCAGCCACTCCGAAGCTCCAAGCCGGTGCCTATTACGCTCCCTTCCCCGATTAGACCGACTGGCCGAAGCCATCAGTTTCGCTAATGCCCCCGAACGGCCGCACGACTCGAATTTGCCTACTGCGCAATCGGAATAGCGCCCCGGATTCCGTATCGACCTTCGGCCAACAAGTCGGTTCCACAATCCCCAGTCGCCATGCCCGTCTTCCGCAATCCCTGAGTCGCCGCGGCCGCCTCCCGCAGCCCCAGCCAGACGTCCGCCTCCGGCAATCCCTCAGCCACCGCGACCGCCTTCCACAGGACCCGACCACCGTGGCCGCCTCCCGCAATCCCTCAGCGACCGCGCTCGCCGTCCACAGTCCCCAACCACCGCAGCCGCCTTCCCCAGTCCCCAGCCACTGCGGCCGCCTCCCGCAATCCCTGAGCCACTGTGCTCGTCTTCCGCAGTCCCCATCCACTGCGGCCACCTCCAGCAATCCCTGAGAGCCACCGTGCCTGTCTTCCGCAGTCCCTTGCCAGCGCGGCCGCCTCCAGCAATCCCTCAGTCACCGCGGCCGCGAACCGCGGTCGCCAGCCGCAATTGCCGAGCAGCCAATCGGTGCGGCCTATCCGCCCAGCAGAAATTCCCGCGGAGCCAGCGCCCGGTCGACCACCCGGGCCTCGCCGATCTCGCCGTAGAAGCTGCGCTCCACCTTGCCCCGGTACGACGACGCGCCGACCAGCCAGCCGCCGCCCGGATTGGCCAGGCCGATCGCCGGTGTCTTGGGGTTGCGCAGCAGCGGGCAGCCGTCGACGTACAGCGTGCTGCGCCACCCGTCGTTGACGACCGCGACGTGCCACCATTTCGCCAGCGGCAGCTCGTGCCCCCAGTTGGTCGAGATCCCGTTCTGGTTCAACGGAAACACCGCCCACTGCAGCTCCGCTCCGTCCGAGACACTGAACGTCGCTGCCGATTCGTTCGGGTCGTCGCCGGATTTCCCGGCCGCGCCGCCGTTGCCGAGGCGCGCGAAGATGCCGCACCAGCCGTGGGTGCCGTCGCGGAAGTCTTCGGGCAGGCGGACAAACGCTTCGACGGTGTAACCGCGCTGGAAGGTGAGGCTGTTCATCGGCGCGCTGTCGACGGTCTGGAGGTACGCGCCACGACCGGGATTGCGCGCACCGTCGAAGCGAAGGCTCGCCCGCGACGGTTGCCGAGGCGCGAAATCCGCCGAGTAAGTCAACGCCGTCGGCCCACTGCCCGGCACGGTCATGCGGCGCAGGTCGTTACCGCGGCCGGTGAGGTCCTTGATCACAGCATTGTCCGGCACCGGTACACCCGCGCGACCGCCCTCGAAGCGCCAGTACGCGACGGTGCCCGGCACGAGCTGCGGCTTCACCGGGCGGGCCGGCGGCACCGGAACGGGCGCGAAACCGGCGAACCGCTTGTCGAAGTCGATGTCGATGCTGAAGTAGTCGACGTCGGTGCTGCGCTCGGCCTCGATGCGTTCAAGCTCCGTGAGATCGCGTCGGCCGTCGAGCCACGGCGAGAAGGTGCGGACGTCGATCACGCCGCGGGCGACGTCGAACTGGTACAGCCGGATCATGCCGCTGCCGCCGTAGTAGCGATCCTGGTAGTTCGTGAGGTGCAGGTGCACGTCGTGGCCGGCGGCGTTGCGCTTCACCAGACGGCTCGGCGGCCAGTAGTGGCCGTTGAGGGTCAGGAAGATCTGGTCGCTTTCGTTGACGAACTCGTCCCAGACCTGCTGGCCGAAGTCCGACAGGAACGCCTTGCCCTGCTCGTCGGAGTTGACCAGCTCGTGGATCGTGAGGATGGCCGGCATCCGCGGGTGCTGCGCGAGAACCTGCTTCGCCCACGCGAAGCCGCCCGCCGACGGACGCCAATCCATCGCGAGCACGAGCCATTCCCGACCGGCGGCCCGGAACACGTGGTAGGTGTTGTAGCCGTCCTTCGAGGAGCCGCGGAACGTCGGCGAGTTGCGCTGCCGCTGCGGCCCGAACGCCTCGAGGTACGGCGTGCGGCCGCGCTGGTCGTCGGTGGAGCCATTGATGTCGTGGTTGCCCGCGAGCGTGCTGTACGGGAAGCGGAACCGGTCGAGCACCTGGAACGACCGGCTGATGCCAGCGAACTCCCGCGCCTGCCCGTTCTGCGTCAAGTCGCCGAGGTGCGCGAGGAAGACAACGTTGTCGTCGTGCGCGTGGCGCAGCACGTACGACAACGACGCGTCCACCGGCGTCGAGTCGCCCCGGTCCTCGTCGAACAGGTACTGGGTGTCCGGCATGACCGCGATCGTGAACCGCGGACTGTCACCGTCCGGCCGACGAGCGACGCTGGGATCAGCCGCGGCGATCCCGTTCAGACCAGGAAGCGCGGACACCGCCGCGCCGGCACCGAGGATTCCGGCACCGCGCAGGAAGTTCCGCCGTGAAGAGTCAGTCACGAGCAGGAAGCTACGGGCCAGCCCCAACCGCTACGGCAACAATTGCCGACGGCTCGATGAACAGCTCCGTTTCTGTCCCGTGCGGGACAAAACCGCCGCGCACCGACGCCGCTCAGTGACCGTCGCGTCGCCTTTGGTCGCCGACAAGCATGCCCGGCACCGCAAACCACAGCAGCCCGAACAGCAACACCGCCATCCCTCCGACGAGCCCCATCGCAACCGGTCCGAAGGAGACCTTCGCGATCAACGCGACGGTGACCGTGATCGCCGCGGCAAGACACCCGAAGCCAACAAGCACGACCCGGTTGCCGACCCGCAGGATCTCCTCCCGCCGCCCAGTCCGGAACAGCATGCGGTGCCAAGCCGCAGGCGCGATCAGCAACGCAGTCGCCGCGACGGTGAGCAGCACCGCGAGCAGATGCAGCGTCTTCTCGAACCCGCTGGCGTCGTGGAACCGCCCCGTGAAGACCACCGACAGCAGGAACCCGAACAGGATCTGCACGCCCGCCTGCGCGACTCGCAGCTCCTGCAACAGCTCGCCGACGTTCCGCTGCAGCATCTGGTTCCGCGTCTCGCCAGTGTGCTCGACGTCGTCGCCAACCTCCGCCGATCCAGCGCCCTGCTCCGACCCGCCGACCTCAGCGAACCCGCTGCCCTCCGACGATCCAGCGCGCTGCGCCGACCCGCTGCTTCGCGCCGTCCCTACGGCTGCCGCTGGTACGGCGGATTGCGCCGGCACGGGTACCTGCGACGACCCGCCGGATTGAGCCGCTCCGCTCCCGGTGGATTGCGCCGGTCCGCGAACCTGCGACGACCCGCTGGTGTCCGCCAGTCCGCTTGCCTGCACCGGCAAGGTGCCGCGCGGCGACCCGCCAGATTCAGCCGTTCCGCTGGCCTGCGCCGACCCAGTTGATTGCGCCGGACCGGTCGAGTCCGCCAGCCCACCTGCGGTCAATCCACCGCTGCTGGCCCGTCCGCCGGTATCCGCCGATTCACCACCCTCCGGCGGCCCACCGTCCTCAAGCGGTCCGCTGGCACCTGCCGGCCCGTGGGCGTCCTCACGACGGCCGTCAAACCCCATGGCGCTGTTCGGGTCGTCAGGCATGTCAGGCTCCACCGGTGCTGGCCGAAGCATCGCCGGGCAAGTCCGACGCTGCCACGCTGCCAAGTACCCAACGCGTCAACGCCCGAAAACTCGCCCAGGCCAGTCGCGCGACCTTCACCTCCGCCGCAGTCGCCCGAGCCGTTTCCGGCCCGTCACCCGCTCCCGTACGCAGAGCACGCTCCGGAACGCACCCGGGCTCCGTCGCCACTCCACGACCAGCACCAGTGCCATTACCAGCAGGCGTGGCCCCACACCCTGTGTCCGGACAGGACCCACGCTCGCACCCGAGCCTGGCCCCGCCTGACCTGCCTACCGGCACGGCATGGCCCACGTTTGAACCTGGCGGTTCCCGACGCCGTCACCGTCCGATACCCCAGCCCCCGCCCGCACGGAAAGCCGTCCCGACACCCGGGAGACCTCCACACGTTCGAGTGGAGAACATGGCACGGCACGCGCCGACTGGTTAGAGAAGTTTCATGCGTTTCCTCCCTAAGCTCCTTCCCGCGGCCCTCGCCGCCGGTCTCTCCGTCACGAGCCTCTCGGCCACTTCCGCCGCAGCGACTCCGGCTGCGACCTCAGCACTGCACTTCACCGCCGCCCACGGCACCTTCGCGGCATACGCACCCGGCGGCCAAGCTGTCACCTACCGACCGGATCTCGTGCCCGTCGGAGCCAGGGCGCACGTCTCCGCCCTGTCCGCCAGTCGCGTCGGCACCACCACCGTGCTGGTGATCAGCGGCCTCCTGCCGCAGCACGAATACGGTGCACACGCGCATGTGAACTCCTGCGGCGCCACCGGTGACGCCGCGGGCGGACACTTCCAGCACGTGCCAGACCCGGTGAAGCCTTCGGTGGATCCGGCCTACGCCAACCCGCGCAACGAGATCTGGCTCGACTTCACCACCGACCGCTCAGGCATCGGTCATGCAACCTCCATTGTGGACTGGACATTCGACGGACGGCGGGCGAAGTCCGTGGTGATCCACGAAACGCACACCCACACCAACCCCGGGCACGCAGGAACCGCGGGTGGGCGGCTGGCCTGCCTGGACGTCGGCTTCTGAATCCGGCACGGCCTCAGAATCCCCAGGACTTCTCCGGCACGATCCGGATCCGAACCGAGTAGTCGGCGTCGAAGGCAGCCGGATCGGCGAACCCGATACCCGAGTAATGCCGCTGGTACTTCGCCAGGTAGCCGGGCGCTTCAGAGGGTTTGGCCTCGTCGGTGTGCGCACGCCCGTTGACGACGATGATGCTCCCGCCGTGGTCGTCGCTGTTGAGGTGGAAACTCACCTCCGGATTCGCGGCGAGATGCCGGAGTTTGGCCGTACCAGGCCGGCTGAAGACCACAATGTCTTCGCCGTCCAGGACAAACCAGACCGGCCTTGGCGCGGGGCGGCCGCTCGGAGTCACGGTGGTGAGCCATGCGACGGATTCGCCCGCGCGTTCAATGAGTTTCGGGTCGTGGGTGTAGGTCATGGTCGGATACCTCCTCGGTAGGTTTCCCAGGTAACCACGAGCCACCGACAGTTCCGTGCCATCAGCCCGCACCAAGGACGTCCCGACCCCGACTTCAGCTACTGCCCAAGAAGCCAATTTTTCTTGCTGCAACAGGGAAATCCCCCGATCCGAGATCATTCTTGATTCCCCGGATCGGGGGACTTCTCGCAAGTTCAGCGCGACGCGACGACCCGCGCGTACCGCGCCCCCGCCACGAGCAGGATCACCCCAGCGCCGAGGAACGCGCCCACGCGCGCCAACCCGTCCAGCGTGGCAAGGTCGAACAATACGAGCTTCGCCACCGCGGCGGCCACCAGCACCAGCCCGGCGATCCGCAGCGCGACCACCTCGATCCCGCGCAGGAGCAGGACGAACGCCACAACCGTCCAGGAAACCGTGACGAGCGTGTGCCCGACCAGGAATCCGACGCGCCCGGGAGCCACGAGCATGGACGCGGCGAGCACCAGCCCGGCAGCGCCGTAGAGCGCGAACCATCCCGCGGGCAGCAAAGGCGCAAGACTGGCCGATTTCACGACGTTGAGCCGAATTGCCGCCCACGGCAACGCGATCGCGGCGCCGAGGAGAAGCACCGCCGAGACCAACGCGGCGAAAAGAAGGTCCCGCGGATGCCAGTGCGGGAAAATCAGCAGCGCCGGCGTCAGCTCCGTGCCGAGCACAGACAGCCCGCCGATCACCGCGAAGACGAGAGAACCGCCTAGCGCGAACCGGTTTCGAGTGAACTTCGCCGCGAACGCGAGCACGATCGCTTCGCCAAGCAGGACCGCTCCGCCATCGAACTGCGTGACAGTCGCTTGCATCGCGGCTACCAGACCAGCGATTCCCGCGACAGTACCGGAATTCCCTCGCACGATGGGCCAGGTCGCGAGGAGCACGACCGCCGTCCCGCCCGCCAGAAGCACGGATTCCGGCCTGTGCAGCAACAGCGCGGCGACGAGGACAGGCAGCGGAGCAACAGCGAGCACCGACAGCGAGTAGGGCTCATTGTCGTTACGTCGCAACGTGATCAGCGCCGCCGCCGCACTGACGACACCGGCGGCAATCACTACCCACGCCGGCAAGGTGCGCAGTCCGATACCGATCAGCGCCGTTGTCAAGGGCGGAATGGCCGCAGTAAACGAAAGGGGCGACCATGACCGTCGAAGCTGGACAGGGACGGTCGCGATCTGGATCATGAGAAGGAACGTCACGAGTTCGTAGGTGAAGCCCCAGGTGATCAGGGGCGCACACACTCCGCATCCTCCCACCACGGCGATTGCCAGGAGAGAGGAATCCCATTTGACCGCAAGCAAAAGCCCGCCCACCGCGATCGCCAAGCCGACCGCGAGACCGGCGGGAACCGGCAGGAAATCGTACAAGGAGGTGGCAGCGACAGTGTCGAGGTAGAGCGTCGCGATCCCAGTGGCGACAAGGGCGAACGCACCGGTGCGCGCAGCCGGTTTGCGGTGCAGCCAAGCACCCGCGCCGACAAGGATCCCGCCGAACGCAGCGCCAACCGCCACCCGCGGCAGCGGGGCGAGCCAGCCGCGCTGGATGGCCAGGATCAACAGCAGCACGACACCAAGCAGTGTCACCGCACCGCCGATCCATGCCAGCAGTCGCGAACCGGCACCTTCGCGGCCGAGTCGCTCACGGAGCGTCGGAGATGGGGTGTAGCGGTGATAGCCGAAAGGCGGCTCAGCGAAGAGCGTCTGGCCATACGGCGCCTGCTGGGCGGTTGCCTGCGGGTGTTCTTGGGCTGACTGTCCGGCTGCGAGATCGTTCGGGGCCTGCTGTTCGGTGCCGGGTTGCGGTGTTGACAGGTGGGGCGTGCCGGCCGTGGGCTGGGCGGAATACGAAGCTGCGTAAGGGTTGTGTGAGTAGTAGCCCGGGTGGGGGTGGTACGGCACACCGTGCGCGGCCGAGTAGGCCGGGTACAGGTACGGACCGCCCTGCGCAGCTGGGTAGCCCGGGGCGGGCGAGTGGCCTGGAACAGCCGGGTAGCCCTGCGCGGCAGGGTGACCAGGCGCAGGAGGCTGGGCTGGCCCAGCGGAGCGGCCTGGCTCGGCAGCTTGGCCTTGTTCGGCAGCCCGGCCCTGTTCGGCGGGGCGGCCTGGCTGGGACGGCTCGCCCGGCGCGGCAGCCTGATCCGGCGCGACAGCCTGGCCCTGTCCCGCGGGGCGGCCCTGCTCGGCAAGGCGGTCTGACTCGAACGGCTCGCCCGGCGCGGCAGCCTGCTCCGGCGCAGCGGAAGCGCCTGCCACGTCGGCAGAGCCCTCCGCGGCCGAGTCGGAGCTGACCGGCTGAGTGACGTCGGGCGGGGAGGCCGACTGCGCTGCCTCCCCAGTCGACGCTGCTGGTTCGGCGTGGCCGCCTGGCTGGCCTAGCGTCGGCCAGGAGGCCGCTGCGGCGCCCGGAGCGGGTGCTTCGGCGGGCTGGTCGGTGGCCGACTCGGGCTGGACGTGCACTGCGCGGAGTTCGGCGCCTACGTGGGACAGGCGGCGGCCGAGGTCGTCCAGTTCGCCGGCCAGGCGGTGGAGCGTTGCAGCTTCCGTGGTCATACCGGACAGCGTGGTCGAAACGGCGCGATGATCGGATCCGTAGCACTACTCAAAGGCTGGACACGAGATGGTCTCGTCACCACCGGAGCCGCCCGGATGCGTGTGCCTTACGTCACCGGCGACAATGGAAGCGTGACTGCCACGTTGAGCGCGCCCACGTTGAAGATCGGCCCCTACCAGGTCGATCCTCCCGTCGTGCTCGCTCCGATGGCGGGCATCACCAACGTGGCGTTCCGGCAGCTCTGCCAGGAGTACGGCGCGGGCATCTATGTGTGCGAGATGATCACCGCCCGCGCGGTCGTCGAGCGGCACCCCGGCACGATGCACATGATGACCTTCGGCGAGAACGAAAAGCCCAGGTCCATGCAGCTCTACGGGGTGGACCCGAAGACGATGGCCGAGGCAGTGCGCATCATCGTCGGCGAGGGGCTCGCGGACCACGTCGACTCGAACTTCGGGTGCCCTGTCGCGAAAGTTACGCGGAAGGGCGGCGGCGCGGCGCTGCCGTTCAAGCGGCGGCTGTTCGCGGACATCGTGCGCGAGTCGGCGAAGGCGGCGGCTGAGGGCGGTGTTCCGTTCACCGTGAAGTTCCGGGTCGGCATCGACGACGACCATCAGACATTCCTCGACGCCGGACGCATCGCCGAAGCCGAGGGCGCGGCTGCCGTCAGTCTGCACGCGCGCACGGCCGCGCAGCGCTACTCGGGTCAGGCCGACTGGTCGAAGATCGCTGCTCTCAAGGAGGCCGTCACCAGCATCCCGGTGCTGGGCAACGGCGACATCTTCAGCGCGGACGACGCGCTCCGCATGGTCGCCGAGACCGGCTGCGACGGCGTCGTCGTCGGGCGCGGCTGCCTCGGTCGGCCGTGGCTGTTCGGCGAACTGGAAGCCGCCTTCCAGGGGCGTGAGATTCCGGCGGGCCCGAACCTCGGCGAAGTCGCGCGTGTCCTGCGCCGCCACACCGAACTGCTCATAGAGCACGACGGCCACGACAAGGCGATGCGTGACATCCGCAAGCACATGGCCTGGTACCTGATGGGCTTCCCAGTCGGGTCCGAGCTGCGGCGCGGCTTCGCGATGCTCTCGTCGATGGACCAGCTCGACGACCTGATCGCCCAGCTCGACCACGACGCCCCCTTCCCCGAAGCCGCCACCGGCCCCCGCGGACGCCAGGGCTCGCCGGGCAAGGTGACGCTCCCGCACGGCTGGCTGGACGACCCGGACGACGACTGCGTCCCCGAGGCCGAAGACATGCACTCCGGCGGCTGACCAGCACAGCTCCGCAATCAGACCTGATCGCGCGGAACCAGCGCGAACAGGGCGGCTCGCAGCAGCGGGAATACCAGCTCTGCCGGTAGGTACGCGGCAGAGCTAGCGACACGGTCCACCGACGACGCCGAACCCCGCAAAAGTCGGAGCGCAACAGCGACCGCGAACTCGGCATCTCGCCGAACCGGCAGCGACCGCGAACTCGTTGCGCACCGCCCGACCTACGCAATTCTCACCGACGCGGCCATCCCGGCCACCACGAGACGCTCACTGCACAGACCCAGTCCGAGCAGGAGTTTCGTGATGACTTTCGCCGTTTCCCGCCGCAGCCGTCGACGGATCGCCTGGGCCGCGGTCGCGGTGTCCGCCGTCGGCGTCGCGCTGTTCTCCGCCGCGACCTACTTGACCGGCGACCCGACGCTGAGCCGGATCCCGCTCAACCCGGCGATCGCCTCGCACTACTTGACGATCGTGCTGCACGCCCTGCCCGCGAGCCTGGTGCTGCTGATCGGGCCATTCCAGTTCGCCGCGAAACTGCGCGTCCGGTGACCGAAACTGCATCGCGTGCTCGGGCGGATCTACGTCGTGAGCATGATCTTCGCCGCGGTCGCCGCAGTCGTGGCGGCGACGTTCTCAGTCGACGGCATCTCGTCGCAAATCGCCTTCTACCTGCTGTCCGTCGCGTGGCTCTACACGCTTTACCGCGGCTACACGTTCATCCGGCAGGGCCAGATCCAGCTCCACCGCATCTGGATGATCCGCAACTACGCGCTGAGCTTCGCGGCGGTCGTGCTCCGCGGATTCCTCGGCATCGGCGCGGCGATGAAGGGCCTCTTCCCGACGCTGAGCTTCGCCGACATCTACACGACGAGCGCGTGGGGTTCGATCGCGATCTGCGTGATCGTCGCGGAGTACTTCGTCCTCAATCGCACGATCGCGCCACTGGTGCGCAAGCGGCACCCGGCCGAGCGGGCCGATATCCCCAACTGACCTGCACAGACAGCAATTGTCCCCAGGTTATCCACAACCCACTGTGGACAACCTGGGGACAACTTGGGTTCACGGCCTCAGGCGTCGATCTCCTGCGACGCGCCGCCGACGGTGATCTTGCGGGGCTGGGCCTTCTCGGAGACCGGAATGCGCAGCGTCAGCACGCCGTCGACGTAGTCCGCGGCGATGCGCGTGGTGTCGAGCGTGTCGCCGAGGAACAGCTGGCGCGAGAACTTGCCGCGCGGCCGCTCGGACACCTGCACCTGCGCGTCCTCGACCGCGGCCGGGGTGCGCTCGGCGCGGACGGTGAGCACGTTGCGCTCGACGCTCACGTCGATGGAATCGCGGGCGATCCCCGGGAGGTCGAACTGGATGACGTACTCGTCGCCGGCGCGGTAGGCGTCCATCGGGACGGAGCGCGCCGCGGTGCCCTGAGCGCCGAAGAACTGCTGGGTCAGGCGGTCGAACTGGGCGAACGGGTCGGTGCGGATCAGCATGTCGAATCCCCTTTCGGACAACTGCGGCCAGCTGCTGGGGTGCTGACCAAGCCTTGCAAAGTTGCCAACGGACGACTCAACTTATTTGTTCCCCTGTAGCTCAGATCACAGTGACGGTGAGAGACCGCCCGAAACTGTCGGTGCCTGTCCGTAGAGTGCGTCTCGTGATCGACCAGCTGACGATCCCGACCGACGCGGGATCCTTCGACGCAATCGCCGCCGGCCCCGAAGACGGCCGCCCGGTGCTGCTCCTGCACGGCTTTCCCCAGGCCGCCGTGGAGTGGGAGCACCAGGTGGCGACGCTCGGCGTGCTCGGATACCGCGCGATCGCGCCGGACCAGCGCGGTTATTCGCCGGACGTGCGGCCAGAGCGCCCCGCCGAATACGGCATCGCGACGCTGGTGTCCGACGTCGTGGCGATGGCGGACACGCTCGGCTGGAGCAAGTTCGACCTGGTCGGCCACGACTGGGGCGGCGCGGTCGCGTGGTGGACGGCCGACGAGCATCCCGACCGGCTGCGCAGCCTCACCGTGGTGTCCACGCCGCATCCCGGAGCGCTCGCCGAAGCGCTGCGGACGGACGAGGACCAGCACCTGCGGTCGGCCTATATGACGGAGTGGCGGCAGACGCCCGCGACCGAACGGCGCATGCTGGCCGACAACGCCCAGGCGCTGCGCGACATCTTCGACCGGCGTATCCCGCCGAGCAAGATCGACGAGTACGTGCAGCGGCTGTCCGAACCAGGCGCGCTCACCGCCGCGCTGAACTGGTACCGAGCCGGTCGTCCAGGCGGGAAGATCGGCAAGATTTCGGTGCCCGCGATGTACGTGTGGTCCACAGAGGACGTCGCCTTCGGTTCCGCCGCCGCGCTCGACACGGCGAATTGGTGCACCGGGCCGTACCGGTTCGAGATGCTGGAGGAGGTGTCGCACTGGGTAGCGGAGGAAGCGCCGGAGGCCTTGACCTCGTTGATCGTCGAGCATCTCGGCAGCCGGTGAGACCTGGTCTCGCCCGCGCCGTCGTTCGGTCGGGTGTCCGGCGGGCTGGAGATTCGAGCGTTGCGTGAAGGCCCGACACTCGAATCGGGCGAAACGGCCACCCGGCTCGCGGTATCGGCCGGTAGGTGCGTGGTGTTCAGTATCCGGAGTGGACACCAGCACTGAAGCCGAAACCGAACGCGTCGTCTTCGTGACCGAGGACGGCGTGCCCACCGGGGAGACCGGGCCGAAGCTCGCCAGCCATCACGCCGAGACACGGCTGCACCTCGCGTTCTCCTGCTACGTCCTGCGCCGTTCGGACAACGCCCTGCTGATCACCCAGCGCGCGCCGCACAAGAAGGTGTGGCCGGGGGTGTGGACCAACAGCGTGTGCGGTCATCCCGCGCCCGCCGAAGCGTTGGAGACCGCCGTGCGCCGGCGGGCTGCGTACGAGCTCGGCCTGCCCGAGCTCGAGGACCTCGAGTCCGTGCTGCCCACGTACCGCTACCGCACGCCGCCCTTCCAGGGGATCGTGGAGAACGAGTTCTGTCCGGTATTCGCCGCGTGGACGGACGTCGACCCGCGGCCGAATCCCGAAGAAGTGGGCGGCTGGCGATGGATTTCCTGGGCCGATTACACACAGTGGATCACAGATCCGATGACTGACGCGAGTTACTGGGCCCGTGATCAATTCGCGCAGCTCAAGGACAAAAAGCCCTTCTCCGCGCTCTGAGGCGAAGAACTCCGCTGCGTGACAACAGCGGAACTCCGTCGTCCACTTGAGCGAAATTCACCTTCGTGCGTACCGATCACTCAAGCCACCGCTCCTTTACGACGAAAACGATGGAGTGGCGGAGGTCAGAGTGGCGACGGACGACGAGTTCGGAACGGGGGATACCGCACCAGACTTGCTCACGTTGCACGAGTCCATCGCGGACCTGTTCGCGACGCGCGGCGACTGGCGGCGGGCCTACCGGCACCTGCGCTCGGCACTTGACATCGCGCGAGCGGGCAGCCTGCGCGACCCGCTCACCTCGAGCTACAACCGTCGTTACCTCGACCAGCGGCTGCCCGAACTGCCGGCCGCGGTGGCCGTAGCCCTGGTCGACCTGGACCGGTTCAAGTCGGTGAACGACACGTACGGTCACCTTCTCGGCGACCGCGTCCTCTGCCGGGTCGCCGATCTCCTGCAGGAGGGGCTGCCGGCCGATGCGTTCTGCGCACGGTACGGCGGCGAGGAATTCGCTCTCGTCCTGCCGGGAATCGATCACCGGGGAGCCGTCCGGGTCGCCGACGCCGCGCGCCTGCGGGTCGCCCGTCACCCCTGGTCAGAACTGCAGCCAGGCCTGCGGGTTACGATCAGCGTCGGCCTCGCGCACGGCACCGGGTCCGGGCCGCGTCAGCTCCATCGGGCCGACAATCTCCTATACGCCGCGAAGCGCGCCGGCCGCAACAAGGTCGCTTTCCATGACCGCGAGACCGCGCAGGTAATTACGCACTCTGAGTAACGCGCGTCTGCGATTACCCCATTCACGGAACCCGAACTTCACCTGTTCGTCCGCTTCAGTGCGCCTTAGGGCGACTCATGGTGAAGAAATTCGCGGGAGGGTGTCGTCACGAACGGCGGGTATCCGTACGATAAC
Organism: Amycolatopsis halotolerans; assembly: GCF_042647905.1. Lineage (NCBI taxonomy): Bacteria > Bacillati > Actinomycetota > Actinomycetes > Pseudonocardiales > Pseudonocardiaceae > Amycolatopsis > Amycolatopsis halotolerans. Next base: position 150,909 of record NZ_JBHRWI010000020.1, on the reverse strand, counting down.
GAAAAGCTCCCCCGGTACGACGAGTCCTGGGAGACCCGGCGAAGCCGCCGGGTGTTCAAAGGTAAGCCGCCCCAGCCTGGTGCCTGACGTGCGAGAGGAGACCGAGTGCCCGACGAGCGCAACACCCCCGGCACCGGTCGCCATTCCGACACCACGGCGCGCCCGCGCGGCGGACGCCGCCGTTCGATGGACACTCACGGCGGCATCAGCGTGTCCGACGTGGTCGCACGGCACACCGGGGAACGACCCGCCTTCGCCGACGATCCCGGCACGCAGCTCTCGGAGCCGGTGAGCCGGCTCGCGGAACCTGGTGCCCGCCGCGCCGAGCCAGGCCGTCGCCGGGCGGATGCCGAGCGACCCGAGCCGGGGCGACGGCGGGCAGAGCCGGACGCTGGTTATTCGGGGGCGAACGGTTTCGCCGGGGTGCCCGCCGAACCGGGCCGACGGCGGGCAAATGGGGTTGGAAGTCGGCACGCTGAGCCGGGCGACGCCTCAGGTCTGGGCGGCGATCGGGCCAATGGGCAGGTCAACGGGGTCGGCGGTCGGCACGGCGGGTCGGCAGAAGACGACGCCGCACCACGGGGCGCGCGCGTCAACGGAGCTGGCGACGAGCTGGCCGGAGGCAGCACCGACACGTCGGGCAGACGGGCTAACGGGCGCGGTCGTCGCCACAGCGAACCCGTGGAAGACGACCTCGCCTCAAGTGGCGGACCGGCGAACGGGCACGTCAACGGGGTTGGCCGACACGGCGAGCCCACGGCAGACGACGCTGCGGGCGGGCGGCAGAACGGCCACGTCAATGGAGTCGACAGTCGGCACAGCGGGCCTTCGGCAACCGATGCCGCGCTAGCTGCTGGACCGGCGAATGGGCGCGTTAACGGAACCGGCAGTCGGCACGGCGGGCCTGCGGCACACGACGCCTCACTAGCGGGTGGACCGGCGAACGGGCACGTCAACGGAATCGGCAGCCGACACGGTGAACCGGCCGGAGGAGACACCGGCAAACGGGCAAACGGGTTCGGCAGTCGGCATGGCGAGCCTGCGGTAGACGACATCCCACCAGCGAACGGGGTCGGCGGGCGACACGGCGAAGCAGCCGGAATCGACGACTCAACCGGCGCGCGAGCAAGCGGGCGTGGCAACCGGCACGGCGGGGCTGCGGAAGACGACGCGGCCTCGAGCGCTGGCGGGGCGAACGGGTGGGCCAATGGCGTCGGCAATCGGCACAGTCGAGAGGTTGCTGACGGTTCCGAGTTCGGGAACGGAACCGGCGGGCCATTAGAAGACGTCCCCGCGCTGGGGAGCCCTGCGAACGGACAGGTCAACGGGGGTGGCAATCGGCGCGGCGGGGCTTCGGGCGATGACGATGGGCTTTCCGGTGGCCGTCGGGCAAACGGGGAGCGTCGCGGTGGCGTTTCGGACGTCGACGGCGGGAATGCTCCGCGAGTGGGCGGACGGGCGCTTCTCGGCGGTCCGGTGCCTGACGGCAATCGCCACGGTGTTCCGGATGCTGCCGAGACGCCTGGGGACGGTGTCGGTGGAGATGTTCGGCCTGGTGGGGGTGCTCGACGTCGGGAGACGGGAACTTATCGGGCTGAGCCTGGTGAAGCAGGCGGGCCTGGTGGTCGTCGCAGGGATGTGAACCAGCAGCCCGCGGGGCCTGGCGAAGCAGGTGTCGGGGAACGTCCCGACGAGGCTGGGCCTGGCGAGGTAGCCGGGCGAGCCGGTGGGCGGCCGGGGGAACCGCAGCGTCGGCGAGCGGATGGGCTTCCGCCTCGGCCTCGACAGGGTGGCGGGGTTCCGGCTTCGCCGGATCCGCCGGGGCCTCGGCGGCCGCACGGTGCGGAGAACACTTCTGGGCAGCGGATGCCCGGTCCGGACTCTGGCGGGCATCGGCTCCCGGGTCCGGAATTCGACGGGCCGCGGGCGGCGGGACCGGGGGTCGGTGGGCAGCCGATGGCCGGTTCCGGCTCGGGCGCGCCACGGATGCCTGGCGGACCTGCCGAGCAACGGACAGCTGACTCGGCGGCGCTGCCCGACGAGCATCGGATGGCCAGCCCCGACTCCGTGGGACAACGGGCTCCTGGTCAAGACTCTGGCGGGCACCGGGTGCCTGGTCCGGAAGCCGGCGGGCAGCGAATGCCCCCGAGGCGACGAGCGCCCGGTTCCGACTCCGCTGGGCATTCGGTGGGTGGCCCCGAATCCGCAGCGATGCCAGGCGCGCCCGATCCCGACGGACCTCGAACACCCCCGAGGCGACGAGCGCCCGGTTCCGACTCCGCTGGGCAACCGACGGGCAGTCCCGAATCCGCAGCGACGCCCGGCGCGCCCGACCTCGACGGGCAGCGGACGCCCGGCCCGCCAAGGCGACGAGCGGCAGGGCCCGAGTCTGCTGGGCTGCCGACGGGTGGTCCCGAGTCGGCAGCGATGCCCATGCCCGACGGGCAACGCGCGGCTGGACTGGACTCCGGCGGGCACCGGGTGCCCGGGCCCAACGCGCCAGGTCGGCGGGCAGGCGGTCCTGGGCGGCGGCCCACTGGGCCGGGCGGCGGCGACGGAGTCCCAGCGGAAGCGGGGGACGAACTTGAGCGGACTCAGCTCAGTCCGGCGCTCGAGCCGGATCAGGGGCGGGGCAAGCGGGAGCGGAATGGGCAGGCTCCGGGGCCGCGTGGTGGTTCCAGCCGGGGGCCGGGGCGAGTTCCGGGGCTTGACCTCAGTCCGGTGCTCGACGGTGGTTCCGAGACGGACAGCGCCAGTCCGCAACGGCCGAGGCGCGGGCCGGGCGCGGCGCAGGATCCTGAACGTACCCAGCTCGGCCCAGCGCTCGACGGGAAGGCAGCCGACCGGACGCAGTTCACGCCGGTCAAGGGGCTCAATCTCAGCCAAGAGCCGGAACACTCCGAGCGGACTCAGCTCAGCCCGGCGGTCAAAACCGACGTTGATCCGGAGCGGACTCAGCTCAGCCCGGCCGTCAAAGCCGATCCTGAGCGCACGCAGCTGAGTCCGGCGGTCGAGGGGCCGAACGGCAAGCGGCCGCGGCGTACGCCGGTGAAGTCGGCCGCGGCGGCGCGGGCTGAGATGGATCCGCTCACCATGACCGACGAGATGGAGGCGATCGACGAGGCGACGCAATACCGCCGCAAGATCGATCACAGTCTCGCCCGGTTCTCGGCCGCGCATGACGACGCGGCGGCTGAAGAGGCGAAGCGCCGGGAACGGCGGGAGCGGCTCACTACCCGGTCGATGGCGTTGTTCGAGCAGACCCGGACCGCGTTGCAGCGGGTCGTTCTGCTGGACAAAGAGGACGAAGAAGAAGAGAAACCGGCCGAACAATCTGAGCGGACCCGGCTGCAGGAGAAAAAGCAGCGGCACATCGCGCGCAATATCCGGATCGGGCGGATTGCGTTGATCGTGATCGCCGTGCTTATTTTCATCGGCACGGGGGTCGCTTGGGGCGCGGTCACTTGGTTCGACGCCAAGTTCACCGAGGTTTCCGCGCTGGACGAGAACTCTTCCGACATCCAGAACGCCGACGCGCAGGCCAACGACGAGAACTTCCTCATGGTCGGCTCCGATTCCCGGGACGGGGCGTCGTCCGAGGAAAATGTCGGGGACGCGGCGAATATCCCCGGCGCGCGGTCGGACACGGTGATGGTGGCGCACGTTCCCGCGGACCGGAAGCGGGTCGTCGTCGTTTCGTTCCCCCGGGACCTCGAAATCGACCGCCCGGACTGCAACCGGTGGGATCCGGCCAAATCGCAGAATACCGACGAGATCGTGCGCGAGCAGAAGATCGCGAAGCTCAACACGGCCTACGCGGTCGGCGGGCCGCAGTGCATGACGAAAGTGATCCAGAAGATCACCGGCCTGCGGATCAACCACTTCATCGGCATCGACTTCAACGGGTTCAAGGAAATGGTCGACGCGGTGCACGGCGTGACCGTGCACAACGAGAAACCGATCGACGACACCACGCTCGGCAAGGTGCTCGCGGAAACCGGCGACGTGACCATTTCCGGCGACCAGGCGCTGAGCTACGTGCGCGCCCGGCACGTCATCGGCGACCCCACCTCCGACTACGGCCGGATCAAGCGCCAGCAGGCGTTCATCGGGGCACTGCTCAAGAAGGTCATGTCCTCGGATGTCGTGCTGGATCCGGGAAAACTGTCCGGCTTCATCACCGCGTTCGCGCACGCCACGTTCGGCGACAACCTCGGTGTGCAGCAGATGATGACGCTCGCGCAGTCGATGCGCGGGCTGAACCCGGCCAACATCAACTTCCTCACCGTGCCCACCGTCGGCCTGCCGAACAAGCGCGGCAACGAAGTACTCGTCCAGGAAAAAACCAAGAGCCTCTTCGACGCGTTGCGCGACAACACGCCGCTTCCGGGCAACCAGCCCGCCGGAACCGCGGCCAGCGCGCCACCCGCCAACGCCGATTCGCGCAAGAGCACCAACACGGGTTGATCATTCGGATTCGTTAGGCGGGGTTCACATGCGGTTCACCCAGCGATGCGGTATTCGGACAGTCCACGTCGTAGGGTGTGCTCATGCGTGAGGCCTACCATGTGGAACTCGATCAGCTCGCCGAAAACCTGGCCGCGATGTCGGTCCAGGTAGCCGACGCCATGGAGCGGGCCACCAAAGCACTGCTGGAGGTCGACCTCGGCCTCGCCGAGCAGGTGATCAGCGACGACGCGAAGGTCGACGACGCTCGCGCCGAATGCGAGGAGCAGGCGTACGCGCTGCTCGCGCTGCAGGCGCCGGTCGCGACGGATCTGCGCACCGTGCTCGCCGCCATCCACGCGGCGGAAAGCCTGGAGCGGATGGGAGATCTCGCCCTACACGTCGCCAAGGCCGCCCGCCGCCGCCACCCGGACCCGGTGCTGCCGGAAGCGGTCAAGCCGTACTTCTCCGAGATGGGCCGCGCCGCCGTCGGGCTCGCCCGCCAGGTCGAGGCGGTCATCCGGACCAAGGACGTGTCCGCCGCCAAGGACCTCGAGGCCGAGGACGACCAGGTCGACGACCTGCACCGGCACCTGTTCACCGTGCTGATGGACCGCGAATGGCCGCACGGCGTCGCTTCCGCCGTCGACGTCACGCTGCTCGGCCGCTTCTACGAGCGCTACGCCGACCACGCGGTGTCCGTCGCCAAGCGGATGATTTTCGTGGTCACCGGCCGGATGCCGGGCTACGGCACCGACGACGAAGACCTGACCATCTGAGACACCACAACGAAAACCGCCGTCCGGGCCAAGCGCGGGTGGCGGTTTTTTAGTGCCCGGAAACGAAAACGGCCGCCCTGGCAAGGAAAACCGGGGCGGCCGTCCACAGTGGAATCAGCCGAAGCGGCCCGAGATGTAGTCCTCGGTGGCCTTCTCGTCCGGGTTGGAGAAGATCTTCTCCGTGTCGTTCAGCTCGATCAAGCGACCGGGCTGACCGACGCCCGCCAGGTTGAAGAACGCGGTCTGGTCCGAAACCCGCGCCGCTTGCTGCATGTTGTGCGTCACGATGACGATCGTGTATTCCTTCTTCAGCTCGCCGATCAGGTCCTCGATCGCGAGCGTCGAGATCGGGTCCAGCGCCGAACACGGCTCGTCCATCAGCAGCACGTCCGGCTGCACCGCGATCGCCCGCGCGATGCAGAGCCGCTGCTGCTGCCCGCCGGAGAGGCCGCCGCCCGGCTTGTTCAGCCGGTCCTTGACCTCGTTCCACAGGTTCGCGCCGCGCAGCGCCCGCTCGGCGATCTCGTCGAGCTGCTTGCGGTTCTTGGTGCCGCCCAAGCGAAGCCCGGCCACCACGTTGTCCTTAATGGACATCGTGGGGAACGGGTTCGGCCGCTGGAACACCATGCCGATGGTGCGGCGCACCTGCACCGGGTCCACCGCCGAGGCGTAGATGTCCTCGCCGTCGAGCAGCACCTGGCCGTCGACCCGCGCGCCGGGAATGACCTCGTGCATGCGGTTCAGCGTGCGCAGCACCGTCGACTTGCCACAACCCGACGGCCCGATGAACGCGGTCACGTTCCGCGGCGGGACGTTCAGCGTGACGCTGTCCACGGCGTGGAACTTGCCGTAGTAGATGTCCAGGTCTTTGACGTCGATTCGCTTGGCCATGACTCACTTCTTCTTCGGGGCGACGATGCGGGAAAGGACCGTGGCGAGCAGGTTGATCACGGCGATGATGAGCACCAGGGTGAGCGCGGCTCCCCAGATCCGGTCGAAGCCGACGCTGCCGGGGTCCATCGAGTTGGTGGCGCGTTCGTTGTTCATCACCAACGGCAGCGACGCCTGCTCCCCGCTGAAGATGTTCCAGTTGACGTACGACGTGTAGCCCACGAGCACCAGCAGCGGCGCGGTTTCGCCCATCACGCGGGCGAGCGCCATCATGATGCCGCCGAGGATGCCCGACAACGCCGTCGGAAGCACGATCTTCATGATCGTCTTCCACTTCGGCACGCCCAGCGCGTACGACGCTTCGCGCAGGTCGTCCGGCACGATCCGCAGCATTTCCTCCGCGGACCGGACAACCACCGGAATCATCAGCAGCACCAAGGCGAGCGACACCGCGAACCCGCTGCGCGGCAGGCCGAGCGTGGTGACCCACAGCGCGTAGATGAACAGTGCGGCCACAATGGACGGAACACCGGACAGGATGTCCACCATGAACGTGGTGGCCTTGGCCAGCTTGCCGCGGCCGTACTCGACCAGGTAAATCGCGACCAGCAGGCCGATCGGCACCGAGATGACCGCGCACACCAGGCCCTGCAACAGGGTGCCGATGATCGCGTGCAGCACGCCGCCGCCGACCTCGTCGCCGAGCACCGAACCGAAGTCCTGGCCCCACCAGTTGCTGTACGGGATCCGCTTGACCCCGTTGGCGATCACCGTGTACAGCACCCACACCAGCGGGACCACGGCGATCAGGAAGGACAGCCACACGAGCACCGTGGCGAGGCCGTTTTTGACCTTGCGGGCCGCGCTCACCTGCTGGAAAGCCGGTGTCGTCGCGGGCCGTTCGAGGGTGGTCGACATGGTCACTCCCCCTTCTTGCCGACGATCGAGCGGGCGGCGAAGTTGACCAGGAACGTCAGCACGAACAGCACCAGGCCGGCCGCGATGTAGGCGCCGGCCGAGGTCGGGTTGTTGAACTCGCTGTAGTTCTGGGCGATCTTCGAGGCGAACGTCGCGCCGCCGTCGAAGAGGCTCCAGTCGAAGTTGCGGCCCTGCGGGATCAGCAGAATCACTGCCAGCGCAATGGTTTCACCGAGTGCGCGGCCGAGGCCGAGCATCGACGCGCCGACGAAACCCGCCTTGCCGAACGGCAGCACCGTGGTGCGGATGACCTCCCAGCGCGTGGCTCCGAGCGCGAGCGCGCCCTCGACCTGCGCGGTCGGCGTGCGCTCGAAAACCTCGCGAGTAAGCGACGTGATGATCGGCAGGATCATCACCGCGAGCACGATCCCGGCGGTGAAAATGGTGCCGCGCACGTTCGGCGCGATGTTGCCCGGCGCGAAAATCGGAATCCACGAGAAGGTGCTGTTGACCCATTCCGAAAACGGCTCGATCGCGGGCGCGAACACGAGAATGCCCCACAGGCCGAAAATGATCGACGGCACCGCGGCGAGCAGATCCACGACGTAGGCGAACGGCCGGGCCAGTTTCGCGGGCGCGTACTGGGTGAGGAAAAGCGCGATGCCCAGCGAGATCGGCATCGCGATGATCAGCGCCACCAGCGAGGTCGCCACGGTGACCTCGGCGAGGTCGGCGATCCCGAACGCCATGTTCGTCGGGTCGTTGGTCGACCACCCGTGGTTGAACAGGAAGTTGACCTTGTCCGCCTTCAACGCCGGAATCGCCTGCACGACCAGGAAAATCCCGATCAAGGCGATCAGGGCGACGACGAAGATCCCGGCCCCGGTGGTCAAGTTCTGGAAGATGCGGTCACCGGCTCGCACCTTCGTCGGCTTCTTCCGCGCGGGCGGCGCTTCCGGCGCCGGCGCGGGTGGCTTGTCCGAAATCGGATCCTCCGGGAACGCTCGGGCGGACGACGAACGCCCACCGGGGTCGCCGGTGGGCGTTCGCGTCGAGGATTGGTCGCTCATCGACAGTCTCTGTCAGCCTTCGTACCAGTTAGGCGGTTCAGGAAATTTCCTTGACGGCCTTCAGCACCTTGTCCTGCAGGCTCTGCGGGATCGGCACGTAGCCCTTGGCCGACAGCGGCTGCTGGCCTTCGGTGGCGGCCACCGTCAGGAACGCCTTGACGGCCTTCGCGACGTCCGGGTTCGAGTACTTCGAGCACACGATCTCGTACGTGGTCAGCAGCAGCGGGTAGGCGCCCGGCACGTTGCTGGAGTAGATGCCGTTGAGGTCCATCGCCAGGTCGTTGGTGCCCGGGTGGGCGAACTTGGCGGCGTCCAGCGACTTGGCCACGTTCTCCGCGCTCAGCTCGACGCCGCCGGAGCCGCTGTCGATCTTGGCCGGGGTGACGCCGTCCTTGGCGAACGCGCTCTCCACGTAGGTGATCGAGCCGTCGGCGCCCTTGACGGTGCTCGCGACACCGTTCGAGCCCTGCGCGCCGTTGCCAACGCCGCCGGCGAACTTCTTGCCCGCGCCCTGGGTCCAGACATCCTTCGCGGCCGCGCCGAGGTACTTCTGGAAGTTGTCGGTGGTGCCCGACTCCTCGGAGCGGGAGACGACCTGGATCGGCTTGTCCGGCAGGTTCAGGCTCTCGTTGCCCTTGACCGCCTTGATGGCCGGGTCGTTCCAGTTCTTGATGCCGCCGTTGAAGATCTTGGCGATGACCTGCGGGGTCAGCGTCAGACTGTCCACCCCGGACAGGTGGTAGCCGACCGCGATCGGGCCGACGACCAGCGGGATGTTCAGCGCGGGCGAGGCGCAGCGCTTGGTGGCGGCCTCGAGGTCGGCGTCCTTGATCGGCGAGTCCGAACCGCCGAAGTCGACCTGGTTGGCGTTGAACTGCTTGACGCCGGCGCCGGAACCGGTGCCGTTGTAGTTCACCTTCTGGCCGGAGCACTTCTTGTTGTAGGCCTGGTTGAACACCTCGATGGCGTTCTTCTGGGCCGTCGAGCCCTCAGCGGAAAGCGGGCTCTTGCCCCCGCAGTCGACCTGGGCGGTTCCGGTGGCGGCGGGAGCGGCGGAGTTCGAGCCCGAGCCGCTGTTCGACGCCGAAGGGTCGGAGCCACAAGCGGCGAGGACGAGCGCGGCGCTCGCCACGATGCCGACGGCACCCAGGGGCCGCATGATCTTCACTGCATTTCCTCCACTCGGAGATGTGCCTTTTTGAATCCGGTCGGGATTGGCGGCATCTGAGCCGCACCGGAACCGGACACTAGGCAGCCTCGGTGGACGGTCTTCCTTGGTTGCATGAACGGAAGGTGAACAAGTCACCGTTTGTGAGCAGGACTACTACCCCGAATGGGTGCCGTGGCCTGGTCGTGACCTGCCAGTACGCAGAAAGTAACACGAGTCACCGGACGCGTCGACCGTGATCACTCACCGTACTGGACGTCGGTCTCGAAACGTTGGAACCCCAGCTTGTTGTACACAGCCAAGGCCGCGGCGTTGTCGCCCTCGACGTAGAGGATCACCCTCGGTAGCCCGCGGGAGCGCAGGTAGCGGAGTCCGGCCAAGGTCAGCGCCTTGCCGAGGCCACTACCCTGAGTAGCAGGATCGACCCCGACCACGTAGACCTCCCCGACCGGGTCTCCGTCGAACCGGCCGGGCACCGGGTCGTGCACCTTCGTCCAGTGGAAGCCGACGACCTCGCCGCTCTCATTCTCCGCGAGGAAGAATCCCGCGGGGTCGAACCAGGCCTGCCGTTCTTCGGCGCGCACCTCGGCGGCGGTCAGCGCGCCCTGTTCCGGATGCCAGTCGAACGCGCGCGCGTTGACCGCGACCATCGCGTCCTCGTCCTGTCCGGGCGCGAAGGTGCGCAACCGGAAACCGTTGTGCAGCACCGGTTCCGGCCAGTCCGCGCCGGCGACATCGACGTGCAGGACCAGCATTTCGCGCTGACGGCCAAGGCCGAGTTTCGCCGCGATCGCTGCCGCACCGGGGTGATCGCCGTGTGCCCACGCCCGAAATCCCGTGTCGGCGCGTTCGACCAACGCCTGCGCGAGCGCGGTACCGACGCCGCGACGCCGGAAATCCGGGTGCACGAAAAGCTCCGCGACCTGATGGCCGTGGGAATCGCCTTCGGTATCAAGGTGGACGTACCCGGCGGGCGCGCCGTCGAGGCGGGCGAGGAGATGCAGCCCGCCCTCGAAGTCGCGCGGCAACGGCCCCGTCGCGTCGACCTCCGGACGTCCGTCAGTCGCTTTGGCCGCGAGCAGCACTTCGCGCACCGCGTCGTCGGGTTCGGTCGTCCAGTCGCCAAGGTCGATAGCCACAAACCGACCCTACCGGCGAAAGTCAGCGGGAGGTCAGCTCCGAAGCGTCGGACGGAACGGCGACCACCGGCTTCGCGCCCTTCGCCGGCCGCTCGAACTTGTAGCCGACGTTTCGCACAGTGCCGATCATCTGCTCGTGCTCGGGACCAAGCTTCGCGCGAAGCCGCCGTACGTGGACGTCGACCGTGCGCGTGCCGCCGAAGAAGTCGTAACCCCACACTTCCTGCAGCAGCTGCGCGCGGGTGAACACCCGGCCGGCGTGCTGGGCGAGGTACTTGAGGAGCTCGAATTCCTTGTACGTCAACTCAAGCGTGCGACGGCGCAGCTTCGCCGTGTACGTCGCTTCGTCAATGACAAGGTCGCCTACCCGCAGCTCGGCGTCTGCCTGCAGGCCGATGCCGTCGCGCGTGGTGGCGAGCCGCAGCCGCGCGTCCACTTCGGCGGGACCCGCGGTGGGCAGAAGAATGTCGTCAGTCCGCCATTCGGCGTTGACCGCGACCAGACCGCCTTCGCCGACGACCGCGATGACCGGCGTGCCCGATTCGTCCTCCGCGCCTTTGAGCAGGCGGCACAGGCTTTTCGCGGACGCGAGGTCGCTGCGCGCGTCGAGCAGGATGACGTCCCGGTGGCCCGCGTCGAGCAGGGCCGTCACTTCCGGCTCGCGTACGCGTACGGTGTGCGGCAGCAGGTCCAGCGCGGGTAGTACGGAGGTAGCGTCGAGTTCCCCCGTCAGCACCAGCAGGTCCAAGCTCATGATCCGCACCGCCTTCAGATTCGTCGCCTCGAACGTGGCGTCGGTCGGTGCTAAGTGAGAATAGCGGGTGAACACCCTGGCACCTAGCTCGTGCTGGATCGATCACACCTGGTCTAACGCGCCGGGCGTGACCCGCACCACGACGAAATCCACCCGAACAGGAGAACCGAGGCGATGGCGAGCAGGCCCGTGACCCGGGACGACCGACCGGCCCCGAACCCCGGCGGCGGCCGCCGCGGCAGGCGCGTGCGGCGGTGGCTCATCGTGCTGGGAGTGCTGGTGCTCCTGCTGGTCGGTGCGGATTTCGGAGCGGCGGCCTTCGCCGAGCACACGATCTCGCAAAAAGCCCGCGCACAGCTCGGGCTGAGCGACGATCCGTCGGTCACCATCCACGGCTTCCCGTTCACCGTGCAGGCGCTCTCCGGTGACTACAGTCACATCACGGTTTCCGCGGACGGCGTCCCGGTCGGCAGCGAACTTCGCGACCTGCGCGTGAGCGCCGAACTCGAGGACGTCATCGCGCCGCTGTCGGACCTCACGTCCGGCAACACCAAGGCGGTGAAGATCGGCAAGCTCACCGGCGCGGTGACGATCAAGGCGGCCGACCTCGCGCGCGTCTCGCCGCTGAACAAGATCCAGAACCTGAAGATCGAGCAGTCGACCCAGGCGTATGTGAAGTACGGCGACACCGACCAGGGCAAGCAGCCGGACCCGACGCCGACCAACGCCGACGGCGAACCGGCCGACGGCACCAGCGCCGGACTGCGGATCTCCGGCGACGTCCAGGTGGCCGGGCAGAAGGTCGAGATCTTCTGCTTCGCGCTGATCCAGCTCAAGGCGAAGTCGATCTCGATCGTGCCTTACCGGTTGCAGTTCGGGAATGACCAGAGCACCACGATCGTTCCGGAAGCTGTGCAGAAAGCTCTGTTGCCGAACTTCCGGGCGACTATCAACACCGCCCGGCTGCCGATGTCGGTCACGCCGACCGCGGTCCGCGTGGACAGCGGTTCGGTGACGCTCAAGGGCGAAGCGCACGACGTGAACTTCTCCGACCTGTCCACCAACCACGGAGGCTGATCCCGGTGACCGGAGTGTGGGTGCTGCTGGCGACGCTGGTCGTGGCGACGGCCGCGGGCCTCGTCCTGCGCGCCCGCAACGGCCGGATCCGCGCGGCCAAACCGGCCGCCGCGACCCGCACCCTCCCCGCTCCGGTCGCCGAGGCCCTTGATCCGCGATCCGCCGTCACCCTGGTGCAGATCTCCACCACGTTCTGCACCCCGTGCCGGCACACGCGGGCGATTCTGTCGTCGCTCGCGGAGAAGACCGACGGCCTGCACCACGTCGACCTGGACGTCACCGAACGTCCCGAGGTCGCGCAGGCGCTGTCGGTGCTCAGCACGCCGACCACGCTCGCGCTGGACCCGGAAGGCCGGGAACTGCTGCGCGTGGGCGGCGTGCCCAAGGGCCCGGAGCTGCTCGAGGCGCTCCGCCCGCACCTCGCCACGGCACCGCGCTGACTCTCGCCGCCCGGCTCCAGCTGCCCCCTCACGCCCGGCCCCGTTAAAGCTCCCCAATGTGGCATTGGGTGCGTCCCACGCACCCAATGTGGCGTTCGGTGCGTCCCACGCACCCAATGCCACATTGGGGCAGTGCCCAGCCGGGCGTCCGCGGCGGTTGATTCTCAGGATCCGGACCTCGTCCCAAGGAATGAACATGGTTCCGGGAGCGAGCGAGCCTGGGTACCCTCCCCCCTGTGGACGAGCTGCCCATCACCCTTCTGACGCAGCGCCGCGCGGTCGATTTCTGCCGCGTGCGCAGCAGCTTGTGTCTGCCTTCGTCCGGCCGGCGCTGAAGCACGTCTCGCGCCGTTCCGCTGTACCCGTCTTCGCCGCGTGCTGCCCGCACGCCCTTCCCCTCGCACTGAGCAGGAGGAACCCATGTCCGCCGGACCGGCCGTAGACCCGCGAGGTCCCAGGTTCGCCGCGATCGTGACCACGGTGGTGCTCGCCGTCGTGCTCGTCACGCAGTGGTGGCCGTTGCTCGCACTGCAGACCGTGGTCTTCGCGATCGGTGCGTTCGTCGGGCTCAAGCCCGCGCCGTACTCGGTGCTGTACCGGCTCGTCGTCGCGCCGCGGCTCGGGCCGCCGACCGAGCGCGAGGACGCCGCTCCGCTGCGGTTCGCGCAGGCGGTCGGGTTCGTGTTCGCGCTCGTCGGCACGATCGGCTTCGCGACCGGCGTGCCGCCGCTCGGCGTCGTCGCGACCGCGTTCGCGCTCTTCGCCGCGTTCCTCAACGCGGCGTTCAACTTTTGCCTCGGGTGCCAGGTGTACCTGCTGATCAAGCGTTTCAGCCCCGCGCGGGCGTCCTCGTAAACCCAACCAAGAAAGAGAGCCAGCTTCCATGAGCCGAGAAGACGTCCTGGTCACCACCCAGTGGGCCGAGGAAAACCTGGACACCCCGGGCGTGGTGTTCGCCGAGGTCGACGAGGACACGACCGCCTACGACAACGGGCACATCCGCGGCGCGGTGAAGCTCGACTGGCGCAACGACCTCCAGGACGGCGTCCGCCGCGACTTCGTCAACAAGGAGGGCTTCGAGAAGCTCCTGTCGGAGAAGGGCATCTCGAACGACGACCGCGTGGTCCTCTACGGCGGCAACAACAACTGGTTCGCCGCCTACGCGTACTGGTACTTCAAGCTCTACGGCCACGAGAACGTGCAGTTGCTCGACGGCGGCCGCAAGAAGTGGGAGCTCGACGGCCGCGAGCTGAACTCCGACGAGGTCAAGCGCGAGGCCACCACCTACAAGGCCAAGGACCAGGACCTTTCGCTGCGCGCCTTCCGCGACGAGGTCGTCAAGGAGATCGGCGCGAAGAACTACATCGACGTGCGCTCGCCGGACGAGTTCTCCGGCAAGCTGCTCGCCCCGGCGCACCTGCCGCAGGAGCAGTCGCAGGTTCCGGGTCACATCCCGGGCGCGCTGAACGTGCCGTGGGCGAAGGTCGCCAACGAGGACGGCACCTTCAAGTCCGAGCAGGAGATCAAGGACCTCTACGCCGAGGCCGGCTACGACGAGGGCAAGGCGACCATCGCGTACTGCCGCATCGGCGAGCGTTCCTCGATCGCCTGGTTCGCCCTGCACGAGCTGCTCGGCCAGGCGGACGTGAAGAACTACGACGGTTCGTGGACGGAATACGGTTCGCTGGTCGGCGTTCCGGTCGAGTTGGGAGCTAAGTAATGGCAGACGGCTGCAGCGCACCTGTGCAGGAAGCGACCCCGGCGGACTTCGACACCAACGGCCAGGTCGTGCTGGCGGGCAAGGTCACCGGCACCGAGGGTCCGGTCGGCGGCGCGTTCGTCCGGCTGCTCGACGGCGGCGGCGACTTCGCGGGCGAGGTCGTTTCCTCGGCTGAGGGCGACTTCCGTTTCTACGCGGCCGAGGGTTCCTGGACGGTGCGCGCGCTGCACCGCACCGGCAACGGCGAAGCCAACGTCACCGCGGAAGGCCCAGGCCTGCACCAGCTGGCCATTTCGGTTGCCTGACAACACCTGATCAACGGTCCGTGAAGGGCCCCTTGAAGGAATCTGATTCCTTCAAGGGGCCCTTCACGGCTTTCCGGACGCTTGACCTCAAGTCGGCTTGAGGACACAGGGTTGCGGAGTGTCCCAAACGAAAATCGTTGCGCGGAGCCCACTTCTGGCCATCGCCGTGTTTGTCGGCAGCTTCATGGCGTTGCTCGACGCGAGCGTGGTGAGCGTCGCGCTGCCGACCATCCAGCGCGAACTGCATGCCGAATTCACTGACCTGCAATGGATTGTCGACGGATACACCGTCGCGCTCTCCGCGGTGATCCTCACCGGCGGCACTCTCGGCGACCGCTACGGCCGCAAGCGGATCTATCTCGGCGGGCTCGCCGTGTTCACGCTCGCCTCGCTGGTGTGCGGCCTCGCCCCGACGCTCGAACTGCTCATCGCCGCGCGCGTCGCGCAAGGCGTCGCGGCGGCCGCAGTCATCCCGGGCGGCATCGCGCTCCTCGCGCACGCGTATCCGGAGCCGCGCGAACGGGCGCGGATGCTGGGGGCGTGGGGCGCGGTGGCCGGATGTGCGCTGGTCATCGGGCCGCTCATCGGCGGACCGATCACCGACGCGTTCGGCTGGCCCGCGATCTTCCTGGTCAACCTGCCGATCGGCGTCTTCGCGGTCTTCGCCGGCCGCCGGGGTCTCGGCGAGTCGTCCGATCCGGCGCACGGTGCGCTGGACCTGCCCGGACAGGTGCTCGGCGCGTTGTGGATCGGCGCGTTCACCTACGCCGTGATCGCGTCCAACGCTGTGGTCGCGGTGCTCGGCGCGCTCGGGCTGGCCGCGTTCATCGTGGTGGAACTGCGCGCTCCGCATCCGATGCTGCCGATCAGGCTGTTCGGCAAGCCGCGCTTCGCCACCTCGATCTTCACGTCGTTCGTGATCGGCTTCGCCTGCTACCCGCTGCCCATCCTGATCGCCGTGTACCTGCAGCAGGCTTGGGGCAGCACCGCCTCGACGACCGGCGTGCAGATGCTGCCGTACGTGGTCGCCAATGCCCTTCTCGCGTTCTTCTCCGGAAGGCTCGCCGCCCGCTTCACCGCGGAACGGGTGCTCCCGATCGGCCTGGTCATCACCGCGGCGGGCAGTTTCGCCTTCCTGCTGGTCGACACCACGAGCCCGTATTGGCTGCTCAGCGTCCCGCTGGCGCTGTCCGGCATCGGTCTCGGCCTGAGCATCACCCCGACCAACGTCGTCGGGCTCGCCGGGCTTCCGGTGCAGCGCACCGGCACCGCGGCCGGCACGGTGAACGCCGCGCGGCAGGTCGGGATGGCACTCGGCGTCGCCGCGCTCGGCGCCCTTCTCGACCACGGCAGCACGCTCACGACCGGCCTGCAGACCGCGATGTCGGTGGCTGGAGCGGCGCTGCTCGCGGTGACCGTCCTCACCGCGACGACCCTGCGCAGGGCCGGATGAGCCGGGGCGGACTATTGTCCTCGCTGTGGAGACCTTGTTTACGACCCTGTTGATCATCGCGGGCATCGCCACCGTGCTGTTCGCGGTCTTTGTCGTCTACCGGCTGTACGCCGACCAGCGCTGACCAGCATGACGAGTGGCGACGAGGCCATCGCAGCAGCCGAGGAGCGGGCCGTCGGCACGCGCGACCGCAACCTCCCGTTGTGGGACGACCTGCCGATCCCGAACGACACGGCGAACCTGCGCGAGGGCCCGAACCTGAACGACGCGTGCCTCGCACTGCTGCCGCTTGTCGGCGTCTGGCGCGGCGAGGGCGAGATCGACTACCCGACGATCGACGGGCCGATCAAGTTCGCCCAGCAGCTGACCGTCGCCCACGACGGCCGCCCGTTCCTGTACCACGAGGCGCGCTCGTGGCTGCTGAACGAGGACGGCAGCGTGCTGCGGCCCGCCGCCCGCGAAACCGGGTTCTGGCGGCCGCAGGAGGACGACACCCTGGAACTGCTGCTCACGCACAGCTCCGGCATCGTCGAGCTGTACTACGGGAAACCGCGCAGCCAGACGTCCTGGGAACTCGGCACCGACGCCGTCATCCGCACCGCGACGGCCAAGGAGGTCACCGGCGCGCAGCGGCTGTACGGCCTGGTGAACGGCGACCTCGGGTACGTCGAGGAACGCGCGATGGTCGGCCAGGAAATGCAGCCGCACGTTTCCGCGCTGCTGCGCCGCGTGGTGGGCTGAGGCTCCGGGAGACGCCGTGCGCTGGCGGCGGTACGGCGAACACGCCGCCCTGCTCGACTGCGCCTCGCTCGCGGAAATGAGCGCGGCCCGGGCGACGCTCACCGAAGCCGCGCTCGACGGCGTCGAGGAGATCGTTCCCGGGGCCCGCACTCTGCTGGTGGTCGCGTCCGCGGGTGCCCTGGAAGCTGCGCGTTCCTTGCTGGCTTCGGCCGATCTGGACCATTCGCCTGCCGGGGATGCCCGCGAAGTTGTTTTGGATGTGCGCTACTCCGGCGAAGATCTCTCGCTGGTCGCTGAGGACGCTGGGCTCAGCGTGGACGAGGTCGTCACGCTCCACACTGGCGCGGTCTACACGGTCGCGTTCACTGGTTTCGCTCCCGGTTTCGGTTATCTCGCCGGGATTCCCGCTCAGTTGCAGCAGTCAAGGCTGGCCTCTCCGCGGACCCGGGTCCCTGCTGGCGCGGTAGCCATCGCGGACGAGTACACCGGCGTCTACCCGCGAGAATCCCCTGGCGGCTGGCGCTTGATCGGACACACCGAGGCCACGCTCTTCGATCCTTCCGCCGCGCAACCGGCGTTGTTCACGCCTGGTCTCCGCGTGCGATTCCGGAGCGTCTGATGCGCGCGCTAGAGATCGTCTCGACCGGATCGCTGGCTCTGGTGCAAGACCTCGGACGGCCCGGTTACGCACATCTGGGCGTCCCACCGTCGGGTGCTCTTGACATCGCCGCGCTCCGGCTCGGCAACCGGCTGGTCGGCAATGCCGAGCACGCCGCCGGGATCGAAACCGTGCTGGGCGGACTGACTGTCCGGGCCGCGGTTTCGTTCACCGCCGCGGTGACCGGACCGCCGGTCGCGGTGTCCGTGGACGGACGGGAAACCGGCTCGCACACGCCGATTCCCTTGCGACCAGGCCAAAAACTGACGATCGGCCGGCCTTCCTCCGGACTGCGCTGCTACCTGACGGTGTCCGGCGGCATCGCCGTGCCACCAGTGCTGGGAAGCCGGTCGACTGATGTCCTATCCGGACTCGGCCCCTCGCCATTGGAAGCTGGCACGAGAGTCCCCCTCGGTCCAGTCACTGGTATTCCTTCTGGTGCCGACGTGATCGCCGCCGCGCCCGTGCCGTCGCAGCTGACAGTGCCCGTCCTGCTCGGCCCCCGCGACGATTGGTTCGCCGACCCCGCGAGCGCGCTCAACACACAGTGGACAGTCACCGCGGAATCCAACCGAGTGGGGGTCCGCCTTGACGGGCCGCCGTTACGTCGAGTGTCCACAGTGTCCAATTCGGAATTGCCCAGCGAAGGCGTGCTGACCGGCGCGATCCAGGTCCCGCCGAACGGATTGCCGCTGGTGTTCCTGGCCGATCACCCGACCACGGGCGGTTATCCGGTGGTCGCGGTCGTGAGACGGGAGTCACTCGGCGCACTCGCTCAAGCACGCCCCGGAACCTTGGTGCGGTTCCACGCGTCCTTGTGAGCGTGGAACGGGTAACGATCACCGGCGGCGCGGGTTTCCTGGAGCTGAACACCGGAGGACGGGCGGAGCTGCCGCAGTCGCTGCGCATCGCGCTCGCGACCGGTCAGCTGCGCCTGCCGCTGGCGGAAACCCTGCGCGAACTGCTGACGCTGCTCGTCGACGGCCAGTACCGGGTCAGCGGCCCGCAGCGCATCGAGGGTCCCGACCTGGTCCCGGCGAGCGACTGGCCGGACGACGACGATGCCCGCGTCGCGTATTACCGCACGGCGATTCGCTCCGGACACCGTCCGGTGGCGGTGGTTTTGTCCGGTACGCGGCCGCTGCTGGTGGACGGGCACCACAAGATCAGCGCGTACCGGGCGGAGGGGGTCACGCCGTCGGTGGTGCTGATCAGCGGGTCGTGAGTGGTTATGCCGGCGAGAACCGGCATAACCACTAGCGAACGCCGCTCAGTACTCGCCCTCGTAAGCCGCCACCAGCTCCCCGTGCAGCGCCGACGACTCCGGCAGCTCCGTCCCGTTCAGCGTGTGCACCCGGGTCACCTTCCGCACCGACGACGTGAGGAAAACGCCGTCCCCCCGCAGCAAGTCGTCCACCGAAAGCGGCTCCACCTTCACCGACCAACCGGCCTTCTCCGCGCCGCGGAACAACGCGTACTGCGTCGTTCCTGGCAGGATGCCAACAGTGGACGGCGGGGTGTAGAGCGTCCGCTCCTTCGCCAGGACGACCGTCGACGTCGGTCCTTCGAGGACCGAATCGTCGGTAGCGGTGAAGATCACATCTTGGGCTCCGCGACGGGCCGCCTCGCGCAGGGCGGCCATGTTCATCGCGTAGGAAACCGTTTTCGCGCCGAGCAAAAGCCACGGGGCGCGCTCGGCGAGTTCGGGGCCGAAACCGCGCTCCAGAGTCACCACCGAGACGCCTTCGGTGCGCGCCCGCAGCACCTTCTCCTCGACCTCCAGGCCCATCGCGAACGCCGTCGGCTTGCCTTCCGGATCACCGTCGACACCCCGCGTGTACACGAGTTTCAGCGCGATTTCCGGACCGCCCTCCCACGCGTCGACGACCGCCTGTGCGGCCCGTGCGAAGCCGTCGAGGTCCGGCGCGGGCAGGTCCAGCATCGCCGCGGAACGGGCGAGCCGGTCGAGGTGTGGACGCATTTCCCGCGGCTTTTTCACCGCCACGAGGATCGTTTCGAACACCCCGTCCCCGCGCAGCAGGCCGAGGTCGTCGACCCGGAGGTGGGCGGCTTTGGGGTCGGCCAGTGAACCGTCTAGGAAGGCGAGAACGCGCATCCCCACAAGGTACTCACTTACCCTTAGCGTTATGCCGTACAGCTCGCCGCTGCTCGAAATCCCCCGCGCGGTCGCCGCGCCCGAGGGCCACCCGGAAGCCGGAGTTCCGTGGCACTGGGGCGATCCGTTCGCCGAGCAGCGCACCGCCGCCCGAGGAGTGGTCGTGATCGACCGCTCCCACCGCGAAATCCTCGCCGTCACCGGACCAGAACGCTTGTCCTGGTTGCATTTGGTCATCTCGCAACATGTCACCGAACTCGCCGAGGGCACCGGCACCGAGGCACTCGTGCTCGACAGCCAAGGCCACGTCGACACCCATTTCGTGCTCGCGCACACCGGCGACACGGTGTACCTCGACAGCGATCCCGATCCGGTCGCCACGAGCGCGTTGCCCAAGGGCGGCAAGCAAACCCTGCGCGAGTACCTCGAAGCGATGAAATTCTGGTCCAAGGTCGAGATTCGCGACGCGACGGAAGAACTGGCCGTTCTTTCGGTGCTCGGCCCGGAGACCGACAGCGTGCTCGGCGTGGAACTCGGCGCGGAGCCGTACTCGGTGACCGCGCTGCCCGAGGGCGGTTTCGCCCGGCGGATGCCGTGGCCGACGCGGGCGGGCGCGGATCTCGTGGTCCCGCGCGCGCAGCTCGCTCAATGGTGGCAACGGCTCACCGACGCCGGCGCGCGTCCGGCCGGCTCGTGGACTTTCGACGCGCTGCGCGTGGAATCGCGGCATCCGCGGCTCGGCGTCGACACCGACGAGCGGACGATCCCGCACGAGGTCGGCTGGATCGGCTCGGCCGCGCACGTCGCGAAGGGCTGTTACCGCGGCCAGGAGACCGTCTCGAAGGTGCACAACGTCGGCCGCCCGCCGCGGTATCTCGCGCTGCTGCACCTCGACGGTTCGCCGGAGATCACCCCGGAGACCGGCGACCCGGTGAAGCTCGGCGAGCGCGTGGTCGGCCGGATCGGCACGGTCGCGCAGCACCACGAACTCGGGCCGATCGCGCTGGCGCTGGTCAAGCGCTCGGTGCCGGGCGGGGCGGAACTGCTGGCAGGCGACGAGGATCGAGTGGTCCAGGCCACTGTCGATCCGGACTCGGTGCCGGGCGAACACGCGGCGCCCGGACGGGAAGCAGCGCAGAGACTGCGGGGCTGAAGTGAACTCGACGGTAGCGTCGTCGCGGAATGTGGAGCAGGATGTGCCCGTGATCGAAGTGCGTCCCGGAGGGCGACGACGGATCGACCGCGTCCTCGGCCCGGGATACCTCACCGGATTAGGCGACTTGCCGCTCCCGGTGCTGCGCGAGCGGCGCGACGAGGCCGCGCAGGAAGAGACAGACCTGTCCTACCTGCGCCGGCTCCTGCACGCCCGCATCGACATCGTGCGCGCCGAACAGGAGCGCCGCTCGTCCGGCGGGGAAGCCAGCATCGTCGACCGGCTCGCGTCGATCCTCGCCGACAACGCCCTCGGCCCGGCCGCCGGTTCCGGCCGCCATCAGCAGCTCGAACCGTCCCGCGCGGGCGAGCACCGAAGGCACGCTGAGGCATTGATCGGCGACACCGGGCTCACCGACGTCGGCTCGCTCACCGACGACAAGCTCGCCGCCGCGCTGGACACGTACGCGGCCGAGGAAGCGTCCGTGTCTTCCTTTCGCCGCCAGGTCCAAGGCGTGATGGACACGCTCAACGCCGAGATCGCCGGGCGCTACAGCAGCGGAGCGGCCACTGTGGACCAGCTGCTGGACAGCGAACTGGGGCGCGTCGAGGAATGACCGACCAGCCGATCCTCGTCGAGGTCGTCCGGAACGGGTTCGTCGAGAGCGTCCACCACGGATGTCTCGTCGTGACCGCGCCGGACGGCTCCGTCCAGTTCTCCGCGGGCGACGTGACCAGCCCGTTCTTCCCCCGGTCGGCGAACAAGCCGCTGCAGGGCGTCGGCATGCTCCGCGCCGGGCTCGGCTACGACGGCGCGGACCTGGCGCTGGGCTGCGCCTCGCATTCCGGCGAAACCGGACATCTCGAGCGCGTCTCGGCGATGCTGTCCGGAGCCGGGCTCGATCCCTCGGCGCTGGCCTGCCCGGCCGAGCTGCCGATCGGCGAGGACGCCCGGCGCGCGGCCGACGAGCCGCGGAAGATCACGATGAACTGCTCCGGCAAGCACGCCGCGATGCTCGCCACCTGCGTCGCGAACGGCTGGCCCACCGACGGCTACCAGCTGCCGGACCATCCGCTGCAGGTCCAGCTCGCGAAGACAGTCGAGGAGCTGACCGGCGAATCCATCGCCGCGGTCGGCGTCGACGGCTGCAGCGCGCCGCTGTTCGCGTTCTCGCCGACCGGCCTCGCGCGGTCATTCGGACGGCTGGCGCAGGCCGACCCAGGCACCGACGAACGCCGGGTGGCCGACGCGATGCGGGCGCACCCGTGGCTGGTCGCGGGCACCGGCCGGGAAGACACCCTGCTGATGCAGGCCGTGCCGGGGCTGCTGTCGAAGAGCGGCGCGGAGGGCGTCCTGGCGTTCACGCTGGGCGACGGCACCGCGTGTGCGATCAAGATCTCGGACGGAAACAAGCGGGCCTTGGCGCCGCTGGCCATGGCCGTCCTCGCTCGCCTGGGCATCGAGGCACCGGAAGAGCTGGCCGACCTGGCTCACCCGCCGGTGCTCGGCGGCAGCGAACGCCAGGGCGAGCTGCGGGTCAGTTGGAGTGCTCCTTAGCCGCGAGGTCGCCCCAGAACTCGCGCAGCTGCGAAAACAGCTCGGCCAGCTCCTCGACGTTCCCGGTGCGCAGCGCGTCGAGGATGTCGTGGACCTCCTCCGCGGTGGAGTCGGCGTCCAGCAGCGAGTCGGCGAAC
The DNA here is from genome assembly GCF_042647905.1 of Amycolatopsis halotolerans. Taxonomy (NCBI): domain Bacteria; kingdom Bacillati; phylum Actinomycetota; class Actinomycetes; order Pseudonocardiales; family Pseudonocardiaceae; genus Amycolatopsis; species Amycolatopsis halotolerans. Next base: position 128,387 of record NZ_JBHRWI010000020.1, on the reverse strand, counting down.
AGCTGCACGAGGCCGCCGTAGTCCAGTTCGACGACCGAGTCCGGGTCGAAGCTCTCCAGCCACTGGCGGGTCTGCGAGAGCACCCGGCCGGGGCCGGAGTCGCCGAAGGTCGTCTCGATCAGCTCGCCCGCGTCGGACGCCCGCCGCAGCGCCTCGGACATCGGGGTGCGCCAAGACGCTTCCCGCGTCGGGTCGGCCGGGCCGCTGCCGAGCACGAGCTTGCGCTCGTCCGGGTCGATCAGCGAGAACCAGGGCAGCGGGACGGTCCAGGTGGTGGTGAGGGTGTGCGCGGCGGTCGCGGTGAGGTCGGTCATCGCGGCCTTGGTCTGGGCGCGGGCGCGCTCCGCGGTGACGCCGCCGGAGTCGAGGACCGCGATCCGCAACGCCGGCTCGGCGTCGGCGAGGAAGGTGCTCAGCGCGGCGGCCGAGCGGGCGCGCAGTTCGAGCGGGCACGCGAACGGGCCCTCGGCCGAGTGACCGGCGGGGACGTCGGCCGGGTCGAGCACGAGCACGTCGTTGACGAGGCTCGGCGAGGGCCGCCCGTCGCGCAGCTGCGCGGGCAGCAACCGCACCGGCGCGGCCGCTTGTGACTTGAGCCACATCCACTGTTCGCGTTCGCCGATTCCGACCCGGCTGAGCCCGCCCGCGGAAACGGCCTGGACCAGCTGTTGCGCGGGAGGATCGCCCAGCGCGCGCAGAGGTTCGTACACCCGCAGATAGGCCACGAAGGGTCGGAGCACCCGAGCATCGTGGCACGCCGACCAGGGCCGATCGGCATCGACGTGCCGGTAACCGGCGTCCGGCGGACACTGTCGCGACGAGCACACCGTGCCACGTCGCATCCAACCCCCGGGACACGGTACGGTGTCAGCAGGAAAGAACTGTCGAGACGATGCGGGGCCGCCGATTCCCCCGGCCGCCCCGCCCCTGTGCGAGGGGGTCGAGCCATGGGGCGCGGCCGGGCTAAGGCCAAGCAGACGAAGGTGGCGCGCGAGCTCAAATACAGCTCCCACGAAACCGACTTCGATGCTTTGCAGCGCGAGCTGTCGAGTAGTTCCTCGGACAACCACGAGGACGACAAGCGGTACGAGGACCCGTACGACGACGGGTACGACGAGTACCGCCGTTGACGCAGGCACACGACACGCGAGGGCGGAATCGGACTGAGGTCCGAGACGCCCTCGTGCGTTGTGTGCTGCCCGTTTACTTGCTGTCGGCGAGGTGACGAAGGAGTTGGACGGGTGAGCGACATCGCACGAGTAGGTGTGGTCGGAGCAGGGCTGATGGGCTCCGGCATCGCCGAGGTGCACGCCAGGTCCGGGTTGGACGTGCTGGTCACCGAGGTGAACCAGCCCGCTCTGGACGCGGGCAAGGCGCGCATCGAGAAGTCGCTGCAACGCGGCGTCCGCAACGGCAAGCTGGCCGCCGAGGACGCCGAGGCGGCGCTCGGGCGGCTGCGCTTCACCACGGACATCGCCGAGTTCGCCGACCGCGATCTCGTCGTCGAGGCCATCCTGGAACAGGAACAGGCCAAGGTCGACGTGTTCCGGGCACTGGACAAGATCGTCGAGAGCGAGGACGCGGTGTTCGCGTCCAACACGTCGTCGATCCCGATCATGAAGCTCGGCATGGCCACCGGCCGTCCGCAGCAGGTCGTCGGCATCCACTTCTTCAACCCGGTGCCGGTGCTGCCGCTGGTCGAGCTGGTCCCGTCGCTGCTGACCAGCGAGGACACCGCCCGCCGCGCCGAGGAGCACGCCACCGGCGCGCTGGGCAAGACGGTGATCCGGTCGCAGGACCGGGCCGGGTTCATCGTGAACTCGCTGCTCGTGCCGTACCTGCTGTCGGCGATCCGGATGATCGAATCGGGCTTCGCCTCGGCCGAGGACATCGACCGAGGCATGGAGCTGGGCACGGCGCACCCGATGGGTCCGCTGCGGCTGTCCGACCTGATCGGCCTCGACACCATCAAGGCGATCGCGGACTCGATGTACGCCGAGTTCAAGGAGCCGCTGTACTCGTCGCCGCCGTTGCTGCTGCGCATGGTCGACGCCGGGCTGCTCGGCAAGAAGACCGGCCGCGGGTTCTACTCCTACTCCTGACTTTAGTTGCGGGCCTGATCCACCTTTCCCCGCTGTGCGGGGCCGGGCGGGTCGCTTGACTGTGCGGCATGACTTCGACGTTCGTCTTCGCCGCCGGTGCCAACGGCGTGTCCGCCGCCCCGCCGGAACTCGTGCTGCGCGGGTATCGCGGGGTGGGGGTGCCACAGCCGGAGCAGCAGTTTCGGCTGTCGTATCAGGCTCCGCAGGATCTTGGCGCGTTCGCCACGGAACCGTCGGCGCTGGCCGGCGTGACCGTTGCCGACCAGGTCGCGTCCACTGTGGACGTCGTCCGCCGGGCGGCGGCGCTGGGTCCGGTCGTGCTGGTCGGGTCGAGCATCGGCGGCGCGCTGGTCACGCTCGTCGCCGAAGAGGTCCCGGAGCTGGTGTCGGCGCTGGTCTACGACGCCGCGTTCTGCTGTGTCGAACTGCCGACGCCGGAGGAGTACCTGACGACGCCTGAAGCTGCGTCGTCGCAGGTCGGGGCGATGCTCGGGTTCATCGCGGCCGACCCGGCGGTGATCGGCGCGATGCGTTTCAACTGGCGTTCTTCCTCCGCGGAGGCGTTGACGGCGGCGAAGGCGGCGCTCTGCGCGGACGCCACCGACGGCGAGTTCTACGCCCTGCTCAACGCGATGGCTCCGGACGACATCATCGGCCGCGGCGCCACCGACTCGCGCGGCACGCCGGAGCGGTGGGGGCGCGTCCGTAGATGCTACGTCCGGCATCTCCAAGACCGTCTGGTGCCGCTCGCCTTGCAGGACCGGATGATCGCCGAGGCCGACGCGCGCACGCCCGGCACGCGGTTCGAGGTGCACGACATCGACACCTCGCACTTCCCGAACGCGGCCGGGATGGCCCAGTTCGTCGAGGTGCTGGACAAGGTCGGCCAGTCGGTCAGCTGAACGCCGCTCGTCGCGCGGCCCGGCGCAGTACCGTCAGGATCGCCGGGCCCAGCACGACGATCGCGACGAGGTTCGTGAGCGCGCGGCCGGTGTCCCAGCCCAACGTGGACGTCAGCACGGTGAAGACCAGGAACCGGTGCAGGTTTTCGCCGAGCGGGCCGCCCGGGACGAAATCCAGCGCGGTGTGGTTCGCCAGGAACGGCCAGGTGAACAGGCTCATCGCGAGCCCGTAGAAGTAGGCGGCGACCACGCCGTAGGCCGCCAGCATCGCGATCTCCCACCGGCCCTTCGCCCGGCGCGGCAGCAGCCCGGCGCCGAGGCCGACCAGTGCAGACGCCAGCATCTGGAAGGGCAACCACGGCCCGACACCGCCGGTGAGCAGGGCGGACGCGAACAGCGACGTCGAGCCGAGGACGAACCCGAAGCCCGGTCCGAAGACCCACCCGGCCAGCACGAGCAGGAAGAACACCAGCTCGATCCCGCCGGTGCCCGCGCCGAGCGGACGCAGCGCGGCGTTCACCGCGGACAGCACGCCGAGCAGCGCGAGCGCCTTCGCGTCGAGTCCGCCGCTGGACAGCTCGGCCAGCACGATCAGGATCAGCACCGGCAGCGTCACGAGGAAAACGAACGGCGCGTCGGTCACGTGCGCGGAGGTGCCGACGGTGCTGCGGGCGAGCAGCGGCCAGCAGAACATCGCCAGCCCGACCACGACGGCGGCCGTCAGCACCAGCGCCGTGCGGCGCCGGATGCGGACGGCTGGGCCTAAGAAATCGGTCACGCCAGCGCCTTCGCCACCGCGTCCACGGTCAGCCACGGCTCCGGCGCGAGGATCTTCGCCACCTGCGGCGCGAAGGCGGGCGAGGCTACGACAACGTCCGCGGTCGGGCCGTCGGCGACCACTTCGCCCTCGGCCAGGACCACTACGCGGTGTGCGGCGGAGGCGACGAACTCGACGTCGTGGGTGGCCAGCAGCACCGCGTGCCCCTCAGCGGCCAGGTCGGCGAGGATGGTCGCGAAGTGTCGTTTCGCCGGGTAGTCGAGGCCGCGGGTCGGCTCGTCCAGCAGCACGACAGGCGGTGCGGCGGCGAGTTGCACGGCGAGGACCAAGGCGAGTCGCTGGCCTTCGGACAGGTCGCGCGGGTTGGTGTCGTCTTGGATGCCGGGCACAAGGCGGTCGAGCAGCTTCCGCGCGGTGCCTGGCGGGACGTCCGATTCGACGTCGGCCTGTCGGCATTCCGCGCCGACTGAGTCGAGATACAGCAGGTCAGACGGGGTCTGCGGGACCAACCCGACCCGCGTGCGGGCAGCGCGCGACCGGAGTGTCTTCGGGTCTGCGCCGAGGACGTCGACGGTGCCGTCGGAGCGGGGTCCGCTGCCCTGCAACGCCCACAGCAGCGAGGACTTGCCCGAGCCGTTCCGGCCCATCAGCGCGACGACCTCGCCTTGGTTCAGCCGCAGGTCAACGCCGCGAACCGCGTTCACGCCGCCGTACCGGACCCGCACGCCCCTCGCCTTGAGCACCGCCTCCCCAGAACGCCCCAATGTGGCATTGGGTGCGTCAGATGCACCGAACGCCACATTGGGTGCGTCGCATGCACCCAATGCCACATTGGGGCGACGCTCGGCCAGGCGTTCCCGCAGCGGACGGGCGAGCCGTCGGGCGTCGCGGACCGAAAGCGGCAGCGGCGACCAACCCGCGAGTCGGCCCAGTTCGACGATCGGCGGCGCGACGTCGGTCTCGGCGAACACCTCCGCCGGTGGGCCGGAGACCACGGTGCCGTCGCCGGGCAGGTAGAGCAGGCGGTCGGCGTACTGCGCGACGCGTTCCATCCGGTGCTCGGCGACGACGACTGTCGTGCCCAAGTCGTGCACCAGCCGGGTGATCGCGGCCAGTACCTCCTCGGCCGCGGTCGGGTCGAGCGCCGATGTCGGTTCGTCCAGCACCAGCACGCTCGGGTGCGCCGTGAGCACCGCGCCGATCGCGACGCGTTGCTGCTGCCCGCCGGAGAGCGTCCGAAGTGGACGGTCGCGGAGTTCGGCGATGCCCAGCAGGTCCAGGGTTTCCTCGACGCGTTTGCGCATCACGTCCGGTGCGACGGCGAGCTGCTCCATCGCGTAAGCCAGTTCTTCCTCGACGGTGTCGGTGACGAATCCGGCCAGCGGATCCTGCCCGACCACGCCGACCACTGACGCCAGCTCGCGCGGCGGATGCGTCGCGGTGTCGAGCCCGGCGACCTCGACGCGTCCGCTCAGCGTGCCGCCGGTGAAATGCGGGACGAGACCGTTGATCGCGCCGAGCAATGTCGACTTACCGACACCAGTGCGGCCGGCGACGAGGCAGAGTTCGCCCTCCTCGATCGTGAGGTCGACGTCCCGCAGCACCGGCCGGTCCGCCCCGTCGTACGTGACGCTGACGTGCGAAAACTCGATCATCGGGCGACCTCCGACACCAGCGCCGGACGCGGCGCGAACCAAGCGGGCAACACGCTGATCAGCACCGCGACAGTCGGCAGCAGCGGCAGCTCCGGCCAGGTCAGCGGGCTGGCCGGGGTGGTGAGCGAAACCGGGTCGGCGATCAGCACGAGCACCGCGGTCGCGACGCCGCACAGCGCGACCAGCGTCTCCGGCAGCCGCCACGGATCGGGCCGATAGGTCGTGCGCCGAATCTGCCGTCCGCCCAGCACGAATCCGGCGGCGGCCAGCACCAGACCGGCGACGAGCATCGGCACGCCGAGCCACGACGCGGACCCGTCGAGCACGCCGTAAACCCCCACCGCGACGCCGACCAGCCCGGCCAGCACGCAGGTCGCGATCAGCATCCGGACGCGCGGCGAGAGATACGCGCGCCGTCCGTAGCCGCGGGAATCCATGGCCGCCGCGAGTTGCAGCGATCGATCCATGGCGTCGGCGAGCACCGGCACGAAAATCCCCTTCACGAACCGCAGGCCGCGCGTCTTTCCAGAACGCAGCCGACGCGCGCGGCGCACTCGCTGCACGCTTTCGACCAGCTGCGGCGCCACGGACAACGCGACCGTGACCGCCGTACCCACCTCATACAGCGCGCCGGGTACGGCCTTGAGCAGGCGTTTCGGGTTCGCCAGCGCGTTCGCGGCTCCGATGCAAAGCACGATCGTGGCCAGCCGGAGCCCGTCGTAGAGCCCGCCGAGCAGCTCCTCGGCCGAAGTGGGGCCGAGGAGCTGAATACCGGCGGCGACGCTCGGCAGCGGGATAGTCGGCAGCGTGAACAGGATGTGGCCGCCGTCCTCGCCGCCGATCAGGATCCGGAACAGCACACGCGACGCCAGGATCACCCCGGCGATCCAGGCGTACATCCGGAACGCCAGCGCCCAGGGCGCGTCGCCGCGGCGGAGCACCACGACGAACCCGGCCACCGCGATCACCAAGGCGAGCAGAACCGGGTTCGTGGTCCGGCTCGCGGCGACGGCGAGCGCGAGCGCCCACACCCACCACGCGCCGGGATGGAGCGCTCGCGAACTACTTCCCGCCACGTTTGCGGCGAAGGAAGGGCGACTTCTCGTCAAGGTCGCGGCGCGTCATGACGAACGCCCCGACCAGCCCGATCACCACCACGATCCCGAGCCCGATCACGAGGCCCCACGGGAAGCTGCTGTCCGAAGTGGACGCCGGAGCCTGGGCGGGCGCGGCGGCCTTGCGCACCGGCTCGGTGCGCGGCGGCGGATACTCGGTGTAGGACTTGCCGATCGCGAACGACCAGCCCTCGAACGCCCCGGCGGGCGGCTTCCAGCTCTGCGCGCCGACCTGCGCCGAGGCCCACTTGCCACCGTTGGTGGCGGTCCAGAAGCTCCACGACGCCTTCTCCGGCGGCATCCCGGTGCAGGTCTGGTCGGCGGGTTTGCCCTCGATCTTGCACATCACGGCCAGGCCGTATTTGCCCGCGCCGCTGAGCTCGAAGCCCGCGTTTTGCAGGGCGGTAACGCCGTTTTCCTGCTTGCCGGGCGCGCACCGGATGAGGGTTTCCCCGCCAAGCCCCTGGAAATCGACGATGACCGTGACGCCGTTGTCGTCCTGGCAATAGCCGTCGGTGCCCTTGCCGGGCGTGGTCGCGGAGGCGGAGGACGCACCGCCTAAACCGGTAGCGACGAGAAGAGCGCAGCCGGCGAGGACTCGCCCCCAGTGCCGCGCGTGCACGAACCGCATGTCAGATGTACCTCGCATCGATCGGACCACGACGGGCGATCCGGCTCGCGGTCCCTCGCGGGGCCGCTCACGGTTGCGGGCCAGCGCCGGATTCTCACCGGCTTCCCCCGTTCGTGGCGAAGAACTTGTCGACGTTAACGCACCGCAGGCCCCGCTGGAAGCGACCGCGGCCACACCTACACTTCCGGGCGTGGGACAGGACCAGTTGCGCGTCGGCCTCGTAGGAACCGGACCGTGGGCCACCACGGTGCACGCCCCCGGGCTCGCGGATCATCCAGGGACCGTGCTCAGTGCCGTGTGGAGCCGGCGGCCGGAAGCCGCCGCCGCGCTCGCGCAGGCCTACGACGCCGTGCCGACCAGCGATCTGGACGAGCTGTTCGAGCAGGTCGACGCGCTCGCGTTCGCCGTGCCGCCGACGGTGCAGGCCGAACTGGCCACCCGGGCCGCGGAGGCGGGCAAGCACCTGATCCTCGAGAAACCAATCGCCCCCGACCTCGCCTCGGCGCAGCGTCTCGCCGATGCGGTGGCCTCCGCTGGCGTCGCGTCGCTGGTGATGCTGACGCTGCGGTTCGCCCAGCAGACGCGCGATTGGCTGGACGGCGTCACCGCTGCTGGCGGTTGGCGAGGCGGCAGCGTGCGGTGGCTGTCCGGCGCACTGCTCGCCGGGAAGTACGCGACCTCGGCCTGGCGGCAGGATCCAGCTGCCGGCGCGCTCGCCGATATCGGCCCGCACGCGTTCGACCTGCTCGACGCCGCTCTCGGCCCGATCACCAACGTCCTCGCCGCGCACCGCGGTCCCGAGGACCTGTGGCAACTGCTGCTCGAACATGAAAGCGGCATCACGAGTACCGCGACGCTCAGCCTGCGCCTGCCGGTGCAGCCGACAGTGGTCGAGTACTCGGTCTTCGGCGAGCACGGCTTCCGCACGCTCGGCCGTACCGGCACGGCGAACGACGCGTACACCGCGCTGCTGGACGATTTCGCCGCGATGGTGTCGTGCGGAACGACCACGCACCCCTGCGATGTCCGTCGGGGCGTGCATCTGGCTCGGATCGTGGACCAGGCGCGCGTCGCCCTTCGCTGAGCCCGTTAATTCGCTTGCCCGGCCTGAGACGATGAACGGGAAGTTCGTTTCGGACGAAGGAATGCCTATGTGCTCCGCCACGGCCCAGTCCGGCCGCGTGGCCTGAGCTGTTCGGCCTGCGCGCCGGTCGTGGGGTTCGCCCTGCCCGGTTCTTGTGCTGCATTCCCTCTTTCCCGAAAGGCTTCCACCAGAGATGTCCGCCCTTCAGGCATACGTTCGCGCGACCGCACCGATCGGCCGCGACACCGAGCGAATCGGCCCGTTCCTGGCGACTTTCGCCCGGGACAGCTCACATCCGATGGAGAACTACGCCATCCCCGACGACGGCGCGAAGCCCTCGTCCGCCGAGATCGCTCTCTTGATTTCCGCCTACCAGCAACGAAACCTCCTGCCACGACTGGAGTTCTTCACCGACGCGGCTCCCGACGTCGAGGCGCCCCTCGTCGCCTCAGGCTTCACGCTGGAACGACGCGTCCCCGTGATGATCTGCACCGCCAAGGACCGCGTCGACTGTGCTTCACCGGACCACATTCAGCTGCGGGAACCGTTGACTGACAACGACTTCCGCCGCCTGAGGTCCGTGCAGAACGTCGCCTTCGGAGAGTCGCCGGAGGTGTCGGATGCTGATGTCGAACGCAACCGCAACTACCTGACCGTCCTGGCCGAACACGGCGAAACCATTGTGGGCGGCGGAATCGCGCTGGACATCGTGTCCGGCGCGACGGAAATCGTCGGCATCGCCGTAGCGGCTGAGTACCGTAAACAAGGCATCGCGGCGGCCATCACCGCGCGCCTGACGCGCCTCGCTCACGAACGCGGCGCACGGACGGCTTTCCTTACGCCGGGCGATATCGGCATCGGGACGGTGTACCAACGCGCCGGGTATCAAGTCGCCGGTGAGTGCGTGCACCTGTCGCTGAGCTAATCGTCGTACCGACCGCCGCGACCGCGCTTCACATCGCTGCGGCGCTTCTTCGCCGCCAAACGGCGCTCCTTCGAACCCCGCGAAGGCTTCGTAGGACGTCGTTTGGCAGGCGGCGGCGCGGAAGCCTTCGTCAACACGTCAGCCAGCCGCTCCCGAGCCGCGTCGCGGTTCATCAGCTGGGAGCGGTATTCGCTGGCCGCGATGGTCAGCACGCCGTCGACCAGACGCGTGCCCAAGCGGGTCGTGATGCGTTCCTTCAGCGCGGGCGGGATCACGGCGGAGCTCGCGACGTCGAACGACAGCTCGACGCGCGAGTCCGTCGTGTTCACGCCCTGTCCGCCCGGCCCCGAGGACCGGGAGAACCGCTCTCGCAGTTCGGCGCCCGGGATCACGAACCGGGCGCCGACGCGTACGTCCTCCGCCATGTCTTCAGTGTCTCAAGACGTGGCAAGCGGCTTTCAGAACCGCGGGTGGTCGCCGGACAGCACCGCGCGCGGGCCGTCCGGGTCTTCGGCGGGCTGGACGTCGCCGAGGATCCACGCGGGCACGTGCCGCGCGGTGAGCACCGCCAGCGCCCGGTCGACGTCCTCGGCCGACACGATCGCGACCATGCCGACGCCCATGTTGAACGTCTTCTCCAGCTCCGCGCGCTCGACCTTGCCGCGCTGCCCGATCAGCGCGAACACCGAGGCCGGCGTCCACGTGCCGCGTTCGAGCTTGGCGACGAGACCGCGCGGCATCACGCGCGCGAGGTTGGCCTCGAGGCCGCCGCCGGTGATGTGCGCGAACGTGCGCACCTCGGTCTCGGCGACCAGCGCGAGGCAGTCCTTCGCGTAGATCTTGGTGGGCTCGAGCAGTTCCTCGCCGAGGGTGCGGCCGAACTCCTCGACGTGCCCGTCCAGCGGCATCCGCGCGATGTCCAGCAGCACGTGCCGGGCCAGCGAGTAGCCGTTGGAGTGCAGCCCGGACGAGCCCATCGCGATCACGACGTCACCGGGGCGGACCTTCTCCGGCGACAGCAGCGCGGACGCCTCGACCGCGCCGACGCCGGTGGCCGACAGGTCGTAGTCGTGCTCGCCCATCAGGCCCGGGTGCTCGGCGGTCTCGCCGCCGAGCAGCGCGCAGCCGGCCTGGACACAGCCCTCGGCGATGCCGCCGACCAGCGCCGCGATCTTCTCCGGCACGACCTTGCCGACCGCGATGTAGTCCTGCAGGAACAGCGGCTCGGCCCCGGTGACGACGAGGTCGTCGACCACCATCGCGACCAGGTCGATGCCGACCGTGTCGTGCTTGTCGAGCGCCTGCGCGACCGCGATCTTGGTGCCGACGCCGTCCGTGGAGGAGGCGAGGATCGGCTCTTTCCACTTGTCGAGCTTGAGGGAGAAGAGCCCGGCGAAGCCGCCGACCCCGCCGCGCACCTCGGGCCTCGTGGCCCGCTCGGCGTGTGGCTTGAGCAGCTCGACGGCCTGGTCGCCGGCGTCGATGCTGACCCCGGCGGCTGCGTACGTGGCGCTCGTGGACTCGCTCACGGAAGCGGACTCCCTACTGGACTTGCTTGGTTCACGGACGCCGGACGGCGTCTTCGGCACCGTACCCGGCCGCACTGACGGGAGCGGCCGCGCCACCTGCGGCGTCCATGCTTTCGAGCAGGTGCTTGCCGATGAGCGCGTCTTCGGGCAGCGCGATCGGGTACTCGCCGGAGAAGCAGGCCGTGCACAGCCGCGACTTCGGCTGCTCCGACGCCGCGACCAGGCCGTCCAGCGAAATGTAGCCGAGCGAATCGGCCCCGATCGACCGGCGGATGCCGTCGAGGTCGACGCCGTTGGCGACGAGTTCGGCCCGCGAGGCGAAGTCGATGCCGTAGAAGCACGGCCACCGCACCGGCGGCGACGCGATCCGCACGTGCACCTCGAGCGCACCGGCCTCGCGCAGCATCCGCACGAGCGCGCGCTGGGTGTTGCCGCGGACGATCGAGTCGTCCACCACGACCAGGCGCTTGCCGCGGATGACGTCGCGCAGCGGGTTCAGCTTCAGCCGGATGCCGAGCTGCCGAATGGTCTGCGACGGCTGGATGAACGTGCGCCCGACGTAGGCGTTCTTGACCAGACCGGTGCCGTACGGAAGGCCCGAGCCCTGCGCGTACCCGATAGCGGCCGGGGTGCCGGACTCCGGCACGGGCATCACGAGGTCGGCGTCGACCGGGTGCTCGACGGCCAGCTTCCGGCCGATCTCGACACGCGTGGCGTGCACGCTGCGGCCGGCGATCGACGTGTCCGGGCGCGCGAGGTAGACGTACTCGAAGACGCAGCCCTTGGGCTCCGGGTTCGCGAACCGCGAGGAACGCAGCCCCTCGGCGTCGATGGCGATCAGCTCGCCCGGCTCGACCTCGCGCACGAACGACGCGCCGCAGATGTCGAGCGCGGCGGTCTCGCTCGCCACGACCCAGCCGCGCTCCAGCCGACCGAGCACCAGCGGGTGCACGCCGTGCGGGTCGCGGGCCGCGTACAGGGTGTTCTCGTCGGCGAAGACCAGGCAGAACGCGCCCTTGAGGGTCGGCAGCAGCTCGAGCGCGGCGGCCTCGATGCCCTTGTCGGCGGCGTTCGCGGCGAGCAGGCCGCAGACGAGGTCGGAGTCGCTGGAGGACCCGGTGAGCCCGGCGTGCGGCTTCAGCCCCGCGGCGACGGTGCGATCGCGCAGCTCGGCGGTGTTGACCAGGTTGCCGTTGTGCGCGAAGGACAGGCCGCTGCCGGTGTCCGTGGTGCGGAAGATCGGCTGGGCGTTCTCCCAGATCGTGGCTCCGGTCGTGGAGTACCGGCAGTGCCCGACGGCGATATGCCCCTGCAAGGACTGCAGGACCTGCTCGTCGAAGACCTGGCTGACGAGCCCGAGGTCCTTGAAGACGACGATCTGCGAGCCGTCCGAGACGGAGATGCCCGCTGCCTCCTGCCCGCGGTGCTGCAGGGCGTAGAGGCCGTAGTAGGTGAGCTTGGCGACTTCTTCCCCGGGAGCCCAGACGCCGAAGACGCCGCACTCCTCACGGGGTTCCGGATCGGGTTGATCTTGATCTTCGGGTCGAGCAGGACTGGCGGAGGGGTCGGAAACCACCGAGGAGCTCCCAGGAAGACGCGGGCGGGCCACGTCCAAGTGTAAGGGGTGGATCGGGCGGGGAAGGGGGTTGCGGCGTGGTTCTGACCACTACGGGGGAGGGAGTTGCGGAGCGGTGATCTGGTTTTGGAGCGGGGGTCTTTCGTTTGTGCTCGTTGTGGCACTCGGCTCGTCGCCTGGCGGCGACATTGCCGTTTCTTCTCCTGGGCAGGCACCCCGAAGCCGATTGTGATGACGGTCTGAGGGTGCTTGTCAAGGCGGGAAAGATGCCTTGACAAGCACCCTCAGACCGCATTTTGGCTTCGTATCGGGGTGCGGGGCGGGAGTGGCTGCATGACTGAGTTGGGGGTGCGGGATTGCGGTTTAGGGCGGCGCGGCTGGGGTGTGTGGGCGCGTTGGGGTCGCGGGCGGGGCTCGTGCACCAATGTGGCATTGGGTGCGTGCGACGCACCCAATGTGGCGTTCGGTGCGTCTGACGCACCCAATGTGGCATTGGGGCGCATCGCGGCGGCGGTGAGCGGGCGGGCCGTGAAGGGCCCCTTGAGGGAATCCGTGCAGGGGTCCCTCACTGCGTTGCGCGGGTCGTGAGGGGAACCCTGAGGGACTCTGAGTCCCTCAGGGTTCCCCTCACGGACGCCTAGCCCCGCCCAGACCGACCTGGGCAAACCGCACCTGCAGCGCCAGCCCTAAGGCTCTGGCATTGCCGCGGCTGCCGTGAGGGTGGCCCTCACGGCAGCGGCCCAGGCACGCGCGGCGGCGGGGGCAGAAATGAACCAGGCCCCGCACGAAGTGGATTGGGCCACTTCGTACGGGGCCTGAAATCTGGGAGGCACCGGTGGGGACAAGCGCGGGGAGAGAGGGGCGAATCAGCGAGCGGCTAGCCACTTCGAGCGGCCGCCTCGGCCTGGGACCCAGCAGCCGGTTGTGGAGGCTGCGGTGAGGGTGGCCGGTGGGCGCTCGGGGAGGGCCAGCACTTCGCCCAGTACCTGGCTTGCTTCGCCTCGCGAGCGCCACAGCGTGGTCGCGGGGGCGAAGATGTTCTGCTCGCCGCCAGGCAGGCGCGTGGCCTCGACGTCGTCCTCAGCATTGAGCCGGACGACGTCCACCACGTTGTCGTGGACTCGCACTCCGACCACGGCCTGCACTTCGCCGCTTCCGTCCGTCGGGTGGACGAACTGGTAGCCGCGGTCGATGAGCTTTTGCAGGCCCTGCTCGACGTCGAAGACGGGTCCGGCGACGGTGGTCTCAGCCGAGGACATCGTCGAATTCGCCGTCCTTCGCGCCGGCGAGGAAGGCTGCCATTTCCGCGCGCGTGTAGACCAGCGCGGGGCCCTCCGGGAAGCGCGAGTTCCGCATCGCGATCTCGCCCGAGGTCAGCGGGGCCACTTCAACACAGTTGCCTACCGCGCCGCTGTAGCTCGCCTTGCGCCACTGGGCGCCGGTCAGACGGTCGGCCGGAATACCGTTCTCGAACCGCTCAGCCATGATGCCACCTTCCGGGAAGGACGATGAAAAGCTCAGGAATCTGCATGTGCATCTGCCCGCGACTTCGACGCTAGCACGCGCGCATGCAGCGGTAAATGCACGTGCAGAATTTTCTGCAAATTTCTCACTGTGTGACGACACGGTTCAGTAGAAGTTCCCAGACAGGTGATTCGAGCACTACCTGAACGGGCTAATTATTACCTTGAGTCACGGTATTGGCGGTCTGATAACGCAACGCGTTCGTGACTCGCTACCGCTGGGTGCAGCGGGTGAATGAACAACACTGACCGTGATGACTGACGCGGCAGCAGGAAGGCGTGGAACCGGGTCAGTGGAAAGAGACTTCCGGACTTATGCACGCTCGGTGATGAGAATGCGGGTCGGCGTTCGCTATTCGGTTACCGCTCGCCCGGATGGTGGGGCGGGATTCTTCGTCAGGAGAATTTCACTGGAGGTGGTGCCGGTGCGGTGAAGAGAGACCGCGCTTAGATCTCGGCCTTGCGCTTGGCGATGCGGGCCCGGCTGCGTTCGGGGGTCTCCGCGTCCACGGCCAGCAGGTCCAGCGCTCGGCCGTACTTCTCGATCTCGTCGCGTTTGTCCAGATAGTGCGCGCCGGTCAGGTACTCGACGTAGACGATGTTCGGCAGTTCCGCCTCGGCGAAGCGCAGCAGCGAGAACGCGTGCTCGGCCGACAGACCGCTTCGGCAGTACGGCAGGATCTGCACCGACACGTGCGGCAGCGTGGTGACCTCGAGCAGGTATTCCAGCTGCTGCCGGAACACCTTGGGGCCGCCGATCGGCCGGTACAGCACCGATTCGTCGAGCACCGCCCAGATCCGCGGCGCGTCGGGGCGGGCCAGCATCTTCTGCCGCCGCATGCGCAGGGCTACCAGCTGGTCCACGCGTTCGTCGGCCATTTCCGGGCGGCCGTGGCTGAAGATCGCTCGCGCGTACGGCTCGATCTGCAGCAGGCCGGACACGAACAGCGGCTCCCAGATCTGGATCCGGGACGCCGCCTCCTCAAGACCGACGAGGTCGGTGAACCATCCGGGCACCGTCTCGCCGAACTTGCGCCACCAGCCCGCTTCGTTCGACTGCTTGACCATGTCGAGGAACGCTTTGCGCTCCTCGTCGTCGGAGACGCCGTACATGGTGAGCAGGTCGGCGACGTCGCGTTCCTTGAAGCCGACGCGGCCGAGTTCCAGCCGGGAGATCTTGGATTCCGAACCGCGGATGTTGTAACCGGCCTGCTGGCGCGTGATCCCGGCTTCCTCGCGCAACCGGCGAAGCTGCGAACCGAGGATCATCCGGCGCGCTGTCGGGCCGAGGCTCTGCTCGCCGGCGGACACGCCTACCGCGTTCATGACCAGGGCCCTTCCATCGCCGCTCGTACGAAATCCGACTACCCAAAGTACACGCATGGCACTGCCCGGACAGCGTGGCACAGGCCCGCGTTCAGGGGATTCTACGGAGTGTGTGCCTCAGAAGACACACCCGTGGGAACAATTCCGGCGGAAAATCAGATCCGCACGACCGGAAGCCAGTGCGAAAGGTCCGCGCGGCTGCCCGAGGCGGACACCCGTGCGGCGCCGAGCGCGTCGTCCCAGTCCAGGAGGCCGGTGGCCAGTTCGAGCCACGTCCGCGGGTCGGTCTCGATGACGTTCGGCGGCGTGCCGCGGGTGTGGCGCGGGCCTTCGACGCACTGCACCGCGGCGTACGGCGGGACCCGGACCTCGACGGTGTGGCCGGGTGCGTCCTGAGCGAGGGTCCGCAGGGTCGCGCGCACCGCGGCGGCCAGTTCGGGGCGCGCCGGATCCGGTCCGTCGCCGCGCAACCAGTCCGAAACGGCCAGCACCGCCGCTCGTAACTGAGCGGGATCGACCGAACGCGAAGAGGCCATGCGACAACAGTAGAGTGGCCGCGAACGGAGTTTCAGGCACCCGGCACCGAGGGACGGCGATGGCGCAGCGGGACGAGGCAGATCGGATGGTTTCCCGGACCCCGGCGGGCAAACGCGCACGCCGGAACGCGTATCCGCGCCGCGGGCCGCAAGGAAAACCCGAGATCACTCCCGAGATGCGGGCCAACGCGCGGACGAATCCGAACAGCTGGCTGTATGTCATCGACGAGGCCTTCGACGCTCGCGGTCCGGTGCCGTCGTGGGCGGTCGTCGGCGCGTACCCGGTGAACGGAACCGGAGAGGTCGTCGAGGACTTCCACCCCAACGACCGGTACCGGCCCTCGCCGAAGGCGCTCGGTTTTCCCGAGCCGCGCAACGACCTCGAGCGGCTGCTGCAGATGGTCCGCACCGAGCACCGGCCCGCCGAAGACCTGCCGCGCGTCATCCTCGATTCGACGCTGCTCGTCTACGCCCTGTCCCCGGTGCAGCGCACGGTGATCGGCTTCCACAACGCCGACGGCCGGGTCATGGTCCCGGCGTACACGGCGAAGTCGCTGGTGCCGCGCGAATGGCCGCACGCCCGCGCGGTGCTCGGCCGCGACATCGTCGGGCTGCTCGCCGGACATCCGCTCGCGGTCAACCCGCACGACCTGATCACCGCGGTCGTGCCGGCCGAGCACCTGATGAAGGCACTGGCCGAAGAACGGCGCTGACCTGGGCGGACCACTCTGCCGAGTGATCATGATTCGCCGAAATCCGCGCACCCGGGCATCGTGACGCAGTAGGAGTACACGCGTCCGGTGAGGAGCCCTGGGTGAAGCGTCATCTGCTGCTGCGCTGGAGCGCGGTTCTCTTCGCCGGGATCACCGGCACGTCCCTGTGCGAAACGGCGGAGGCCGCGCCGAGCTACGCCGGGGCCGCGGACAACTACGCCGGTTCGCAAATCGCGAAGCACGAAGGCGTGCTGGGAGCGCCGAACATCTCCTACACGACGGCGGATCAGTACCTCGGGCACGACGTCAGCGGACACCAGGGTCCGGTCGACTGGCCCGCCGCGGCCGGGGCGGGCGCGAAGTTCGTGTACGTGAAAGCGACCGAGGGCACCGGGTTCGTGAGCGGGCAGTTTGCCCAGCAGTACAACGGTTCCTACCAAGTCGGGATCGTGCGCGGCGCCTACCACTTCGCGCGGCCGGACGTGTCCGACGGCGCGGCGCAGGCCAACTACTTCCTCGCGCACGGCGGCGGGTGGTCGGCCGACGGCAAGACGCTTCCCGGCGCACTCGACATGGAATACAACCCCTACGGCGAAACGTGTTACGGCAAGGACTCGAACGGGATGGTCGCGTGGGTTCGCGCGTTCTCCGACACCTATCGCGCCCGCACCGGACGGCTGCCGACGATCTATACCTCGACAAGCTGGTGGAAACGCTGCACCGGAAACAACCCTTCTTTCGGAGGGAATCCACTCTGGATCGCGCGCTACAACTCCTTCATCGGCGAGCTCCCCGCGGGCTGGGGACAGCACTCCATCTGGCAGTTCTCGAACAGCGGGACCCTGCCAGGAGACCAGAACTGGCTCAACGGAACCCAAACAGCGCTGCGCAATCTGGCATTCGGGTGAACATTCGTGACGTTGTCACGAATTAGTCATCACCGCCCGATGAAAATCACCCACTCGACCATTCATCTTCACGGAACTTGATGACAAACGACGATTCGTCCTCAAGAATCTCCCCCGTGGCGGCTACCTGCACATAGCCGCCCTCCGCGAGGGTATCTGTGAAGGGATCGACGATGTCCACTTCCCGAAGAGGGCGGCGCACCGCGCTGCTGTCCGCTCTGACCGTCCCCGTTGTCGCGCTCCTGCTCGGCGCTTCGACGGAGGCGACGGCCGCCCCGGCCGAATCCCCGCTTTCGGCGCGGGAGATCAACGACGTCAACGCCGACATCCAGGCGAACAACCACACCATGGGTTCGCAGATCCGGCGGGTCGAGGGGGATCAGTCCACCCCCGACACGAAAGCCGCCGCGCAGCAGCCGCAACCGGCGGCCGCGCTGCCGAACCAGGTAGCGGCCACCGTCGCGGGCATCGACGTGTCCGGCTACCAGGGCAATGTCGACTGGGGCAACTGGTGGGGCCAGGGCAAGCGGTTCGTGTGGACCAAGGCCACTGAAAGCACGACTTACACGAACCCGTACTTCGCCCAGCAGTACAACGGTTCCTACAACCAGGGATTCATCCGGGGCGCCTACCACTTCGCCACCCCGAACACCTCCAGCGGCGCGACGCAGGCGAACTACTTCGTCTCGCACGGCGGCGGCTGGTCGCGCGACGGCAAGACGCTGCCCGGCGTGCTCGACATCGAGTACAACCCGTACGGCGCGACCTGTTACGGCCTGAGCAAGGCGTCGATGACCGCGTGGATCAAGGACTTCCACGACACCTATCACGCCAGGACGGGCCGCTGGCCGGTGATCTACACGTCGACGAACTGGTGGAACCAGTGCGCCGGCGGCGATTTCTCCAGCACCGCGCCGCTGTGGATCGCGCGGTACGCGTCCTCGGCCGGAACGCTCCCGTACAACTGGGGCTACTACACCGTGTGGCAGTACACCTCGAGCCCGCTGGACCAGGACACGTTCAACGGCGCCTACGACCGGCTGCAGGCACTGTCCAACGGCTGACCCGAGGGCGCGCGCCGACGCGGCTCCCGGTTCTCCCCGCCTCCTGCCGGGCGGGGCGGCCGGGAGCCGCTTTTGTGCGAGCTTTACCCGCCTTGCACAATGCAGACCTGGGGCGGAGACGGAACCGCCTGAGCCGGCGGGGCGTCAGACCGCGGCGCGAGTCGGTGCAGCAGGAAGGCGGAACCGGAGATGACTTACCCACCGCAGCCCGGACAGGGCGGGGACCCCTACGGCCAGGGCTGGCAGCAGCCCGGCTCGGGCGGGGTGCCGCAGCAGCCGGGGTGGGACCCCAACCAGGCCCAGCAGCAGCCGGGCTGGGACCCGAATGCCCAGCACCAGCAGCAGCCCGCCTGGGATCCGAACGCCCAGCAGCAGCCGCAGCAGGGCTGGGACCCGAACGCCCAGCAGCAGTACCCGGGGTACCAGCAGCAGCAATACCCGGGCACCCAGCAGTTCCCGCAGCAGGGCTGGGACCAGCAGCAATACCCTGGCGGACCGGGCGGCGAGCCGCCGAAGAACAACAAGACCGGGCTGTGGATCGGCATCGCCGTCGCGGTCGTCGTGGTGGTCGCGCTGGGCATCACCGGGTTCGTCGCGCCGGGGTTCTTCCTGAGCAAGGACGACAAGGGCAGCTCGCAGGCGCAGCCGCCGGCCCCGGCTCCGTCCCAGTCCTCGGAGACCCCGCTGCCGAGCGACTCGTCGTCGCCGTCGACGGATTCGAGCGAGGACCCCGGCTCGAGCGGTGCCTCGGGCGAGGCGAAGCAGGTCATCGACAACTTCCTCGCCAAGCTCAACGCCAAGGACGCCGCCGGTGCCACCGCGCTGGCCTGCCAGGGCACCGAGAGCATGTCGAAGCGCAGCATCGACGAGACCACCAGTGGCGACCCGCAGCTCACGCTGGGCAAGGTCACCGCGGGCAGCGCCACGACGAGCGCCCGGATCACCGGCACGCTGTCGGGCAAGGACGCCAGCGGCACGATGGTGATCATGAACCGCGGCGGCGGTTACTGCGTGGGGCTGTACCTGATCCTGGCGTTCTGACCCGGTGCGCTCGCCGCTGCTGTGGACGTTGATCGCGTCCGTGGCACTGCTGTGCGGGGTCGGTGGCTGGTTGCTCACCGACCCCGCGACGAGCCGCAGTGACGCGCTGAAAACGGCCGGTCTCGCCGGCGGCGCGGTCGTGGCGTTGTACGCGTTGTGGCTCAACGATCGCCGTCGCCGGGTCGAGGAGGCGCGGCAGGTGATCGAGCAGCAGCGGCACGACGTCGACCGCGAGCGGATCTCCGACGAGCGGTTCGCGAAGTCGGTCGAACTGCTGGGACACGAGGCCGATCAGGTGCGCGTGGGGGCGTTGCACGCGCTGGCCGGGCTGGCGCGGACGCGGCCGGAGTATCGGCAGACTGTGCTGGACGTGCTGTGTTCTTATCTGCGGCGGCCGTTCACCCACAGCCGATACGAAAACCCGGAAAAGAGCGGCACGCCGGAAGAGGAACGCGAGCTGCAGGTGCGGCTCACCGCGCAACGGCTGGTCCGCGATCTGCTGCCACCGTCCGATGTGGACGGACCGGGTCCGGACCTCGATCTGACCGGCGCGGTGCTGGAGTATTTCGACATTTCCCGCCGTCGGATCGGCGGCCTGCTGCTGCGGCACGCCTCGCTGTACAGCAGCACGAATCTCAGCAACTCCGTCTTCACCGGGCAGGTCTACTTCACCACCGCAGGCACCGGACGCGGTCGGTTGATCGGGGTTTTCCGTTGCCGCAACGCGACTTTCCTCGATCGGGCTTGGTTCTCCGGCACCGCGTTCTCGGAGCGGGCCAATTTCTCCGACACCGCGTTCAAGGGCCCGACCACCTTCAAGGGGGCGACTTTCGCGAAGGAAGTCCTGTTCGACGGGGCGACTTTCGCGGATTCGGCGGAACTCCAGCTGCCGGACGGCTGGAAGCTGGAACCTCGGAATGGCGGATATGTCGCGGTGCCGATCTGAGTAGCATCAAAAAACCGTGGACGTCTACGAAGCGGTGCGCTCCCGGCGGTCGGTCCGCGGCTTTCTCGACAAGCCGGTGCCCGACGAAGTCCTGACCCGAGTCCTCACCACGGCCTTGCGCGCGCCCTCCGGGGGAAATCTGCAGCCGTGGCGGGTGTACGTCCTGTCCGGCGCGAAGCTGGCAGAGCTGAAATACCTGGTCCGAGAGCGCATCACCGACGGCGACACCGGTGATCCGCCGCAGGTGCTGCCCTATCCGGAAACGCTGCCCGAGCAGTACGCGCGGCGGATCGAGGAGCTGGGAGCGCTGCGCTACGGCGCGGTCGGCATCGCGCGGGAAGACCGCGCGGGCCGGGAGCGGGTCCGCGTCCGGAATTGGGACTTCTTCGGTGCTCCGGTCGGGCTGTTCTGCTATCTGAGCGAGCAGATGCTTCCCCCGCAATGGCTGGACGCGGGGATGTTCTTGCAGACCGTGATGGTGCTGCTGCGTGCCGAAGGGCTCGACAGCTGCGCGCAAATCGCGTGGGGCCGCTACCACCGGAGCGTCACGGAAATCGCGGAGCCACCCGCCGGTCATGTCCTCGGATGCGGCATGTCGATCGGGTACGCCGATCCGGACGAGCCTCGGCCGGCGATCCCGCGGGCGTCGCTGGCGGAGGTGGTCACCTTCCGGTCGTGAGTGCCGGCGCCGGTCGGCGCCGGCACTCACGAGGCCTCAGTCGAACAGGGCCGGAAGGGTCTTCTCCCAGGTCTCGCGCAGCTCTTCGAGGCTGAACTCCGTGACGCCCTGGATCTCCAGCGTGCCGGAATCCGGGTCGACGACACCGGTCTTGCGCCACGGCAGGCCGCGCGCGGTGCACATCTCGGTGAACCGCAGCTCCTCCGTGCGCGGGACCGCCACCAGCACGCGTCCGGACGACTCGGAGAACAGCTGCACGAACGGGTCCTGGTCGCGGTCGAGGAACACCCGGGCCCCGCACTGTCCAATGAGGACAGTTTCGGTGAGGGCCTGGGCGAGACCGCCGTCGGCGAGGTCGTGCGCGGCGGAGATCATGCCGTCGCGCGAACCGGCCACCAGGACGTCGGCCAGCAGCTTCTCGCGGGCCAGGTCGACGCGGGGCGGAACGCCGCCGAGGTGGCCGTGCAGCTCGCGGGCCCAGGCCGAACCGTCCAGCTCGTCGTGGGTGTCGCCGAGCAGCAGCAGCGTCTCGCCCGCTTCCGCGCCGATCCCGGTCGGGATGCGGCGGATGACGTCGTCGATCACGCCGAGCACCGCGATCACCGGGGTCGGCAGGATCGCCGTGTCGCCGGTCTGGTTGAAGAAGCTGACGTTGCCGCCGGTGACCGGGATGCCCAGCTCGACGCACGCGTCGGCGAGACCGTGCACGGCCTGCTCGAACTGCCACATCACGCCCGGGTCGGTCGGGGCGCCGAAGTTGAGGCAGTCGGACACCGCGACCGGGGTCGCGCCGCCGGTGGCGACGTTCCGGTACGCCTCGGCCAGCGCGAGCTGCGCGCCGCGGTACGGGTCGAGGTAGACGAACTTCGCGTTGCAGTCGGTGGCCACCGAGACGCCGCGGTTGCTGTCCTCGTCGATCCGGATCATGCCCGAGTCGGACGGCTGGGACAGCACCGAGTTGCCGCGCACGTAGCGGTCGTACTGCGCGGTCACCCATTCCTTCGACGCCTGGTTCGGCGACGCGATGAGCTTCAGGAAGTCCGCGCGCAGCTCCTCGGGCGTCGACGGACGCGGCAGCTTCGCGGAGGTGTCGGCGATGAGGCCGTCCTGGAACGCGGGGCGCTCGATCGGGCGGTCGTACACCGGGCCCTGGTGCGCGACGGTGTGCGCGGGCACGTCGACCACGATCTCGTCGTTCCAGGTGATCACGAGGTGCTCGCCGTCGGTGACCTCGCCGATGTCGGTGGCGATGACGTCCCACTTGGCGCAGACAGCCATGAACGCCTCGACGTTCTCCGGCGAGACGACCGCGCACATGCGCTCCTGCGATTCGCTGGAGAGCACCTCGGCGGGCGTCATCCCGGTGGCGCGCAACGGAACCCGGTCGAGGTAGATGTGCATGCCGCCGTCACCGGCCGCGGCCAGCTCGGACGTCGCGCAGGACAGCCCGGCGCCGCCGAGGTCCTGGATGCCGACGACCAGCTTCTCCCGGAACAGGTCGAGACAGCACTCGATGAGCACCTTCTCGGTGAACGGGTCGCCGACCTGCACGCTGGGCAGCTTGCGCCGGCCCGCCGCGGATTCGTCGCCGGAGAAGGTGTCGCTGGCGAGCACGGACACGCCGCCGATGCCGTCGAGGCCGGTGCGCGCGCCGAACAGGATGATCTTGTTGCCGGCGCCGGACGCGAACGCCAGGTGCAGGTCCTCGGCGCGCATCGCGCCCACGCACAGCGCGTTGACCAGCGGGTTGCCCGCGTAGGAGGGGTCGAAGACCAGCTCGCCGCCGATGTTCGGCAGGCCGAGGCAGTTGCCGTAGCCGCCGACGCCCGCGACCACGCCGGGCAGCACGCGCTTGGTGTCCGGCGCGTCGGCCGGGCCGAAGCGCAGCGCGTCCTGCACCGCGAGCGGCCGCGCGCCCATCGCCATGATGTCGCGCACGATGCCGCCGACGCCGGTGGCCGCGCCCTGGTACGGCTCCACATAGGACGGATGGTTGTGGCTTTCCACCTTGAAGGTGACCGCCCAGCCGTCGCCGATGTCGACGACGCCCGCGTTCTCGCCGATGCCGGCCAGCATCTTGGCCTTCATCTCGTCGGTGGCGGTCTCGCCGAAGTAGCCAAGGTGCTTCTTCGAGGACTTGTAGGAGCAGTGCTCGCTCCACATCACCGAGTACATCGCGAGTTCGGCGTCGGTGGGCCGGCGGCCGAGGATTTCCCGGATCCGCGCGTACTCGTCTTCGGCGAGGCCGAGTTCGACGTACGGCTGGCTCGTTTCCGGGGTCGCCGCGGCCACTGCGGTGGTGTCAACTGTGCTGGTCACGGTATCCGTGTCAGGGTTCGCCACAGCCTTAAGACTACGTGTCGGCCGGGTCACACCCGCAGCCGCCCAGGCTGGTCCCGGGAAGGTCCGTGAAGGACTCCTTGAGGGAATCTGATTCCCTCAAGGAGTCCTTCACGGAACGTTCGGCCGGGGATAAATCAGTCGCGCTGGACACTCCCGGCGGCTTAGCGTCAGTGATCGTGCTTTCCGCCACGTACCGCTTTCCCGACATCCGACTCCCACAACGTCCGACGCCGGTCCGGTACCTGCTGGCGGTCCTTCGCGCGCGGCCGTGGCTCGTCCTCGGCGCGGCGGTGACCGGGGCGGGCTGGTCGCTGCCGAGCGCCTTGCTGCCGCTGGTGATCGGCCGCGGCGTCGGCGCGATCGCGGACGGCGACACCTCCGCGCTCTGGCGCTGGGCGGCAGTCGCGGGCGTGCTCGGTGTGGTGCAGGCGCTGCTCGGGACCGGGCTGCACTTCGCGGCGTACGGCATGTGGCTGCACGGCGCGGGCAGCACGCAACGCCTGGTCACCGGCCACACGGCCCGGCTCGGCGCGACCCTGCGCGAGGCGGCCAGCACCGGCAACGTCGTCGCGGTCACCTCGTCGGACATGAACTGGATCGGCAACGCGTTCGAGGTCATCGGCCGCACGATCGGGTCGATCGTGGCCTTCGTGGTCATCGGGATCGCGATGCTCAGCACGTCGCCGTTGCTGGGCACGGTCGCGCTCGTCGGCGTCCCGCTCGCGGTGCTCGGCATCGGGCCGCTGCTCGCGCCGCTGCAGAAGCGCAAGACCGCGCAGCGGGAGAATCTGAGCGACGTGAACGCGCTCGGCGCGGACATCGTGTCCGGGCTCCGGATCCTGCGCGGCGTCGGCGGCGAACGGCGGTTCCTGCGCCGGTTCCACGACGCCAGCCAGCTGGTGCGCCGCTCCGGCGTCGAGGTCGGGCGCAGCGAATCGTGGCTCGCCGCGGCGGAAGTGCTGCTGCCCGGACTGGTCACGGTGACGATCACCTGGCTGGGCGCCCGGCTCGCGCTCGACGGCACGATCGGCGTCGGCGAACTCGTCGCGTTCTACGGGGTTTCGGCGTTCCTGGTGGTGCCGGTGGCGACGGCGACCGAGCAGGTCAGCGCGCTCACCTCGGGCCTGGTCGCGGCGCGCAAGGTGTGCGGACTGCTCGCCCTGCGGCCGAAGCTGGCCGACCCGGCGTCGCCGCAGCCGCTGCCGGACGGGCCGCTGGAGCTGGTGGACACCACCAGCGGCATCCGCGTCGCGCCGGGCAAGCTGACGGTGGTCGACCTCGGCGCCGAAGCGGAGGCGATCGCCGAGCGGATGGCCCGGTTCGCGGATCCGGGCGAGGACGAAAAGGTGCTGGTAGGCGGGGTCCCCGCGGATCGCGTCGCGCTCGCCGAGCTGCGGACCCGCGTGGTGTACGCGCACAACCAGGACATCTGGTTCTCCGGTGTGCTGCGCGAACAGCTGGAGCCCGCGCGTCCGGGCAACGTCGACATCTTCGCGGCGCTGCACGCGGCGGACGCCGACGACATCGTCGAGGCGCTGCCGCGCGGGGTCGACGAGCTGATCGGCGAACGCGGGCGTGAGGTGTCCGGCGGCCAGCGGCAGCGGCTGAGCCTGGCCCGTGCGCTGGCGACCGACGCCGACGTGCTGCTGCTGGACGAGCCGACCTCGGCCGTCGACGCGCACACCGAGGCCCGGATCACCCAGCGCGCCAAGGAATTGCGGAACGGAAGGACCACGGTGGTGTTCAGCCAGAGTCCATTGTGGAGGAACGTGGCCGACGAGGTCGTGCACGGAAAGGCAGTGACGGTATGACGACGCGGCTCCCGCTCGCGTCGAGGCGCGAGGTCCGGCAATGGGTGCGGCGCACGGCTGCCGAGCACCGGCGCGAGTTCTCGGTGATGCTCGGCCTGTTCTTCCTCGCCACGCTGATCGGGCTGGCCGGGCCGCAGTTGCTCGGCCTGCTGGTGGACGGCGTGGTCAGCCACGGCGCGACGCTGCGGGTCGACCTGCTGGCGGCGGCGTTCGTGGTGGTGCTCGTGCTGCAGGCGTGGGCGAAGAAGGCAGCCCGGCTGCGCGGGCGGGTCTTCGGCGAACGCGTGCTGGCGGAGAACCGCGAACGGTTCGTCAAGAACGCGCTCGACCTGCCGCTGGGCACCGTCGAGGCGGCCGGGACCGGCGATCTGCTCAGCCGCGCGACCAGCGACATCAGCAGGCTGGACCACGCGGTGCGCTTCGCCGCGCCGGAAATCCTGATCGCCACCGCCACCGTGCTGCTGACGACCGTCGCGATGATCGTGACGTCGCCGCTGCTCGCGCTCACCCTGCTCGTGGCGCTGCCGCTGCTGGTCCCGGTGAACATCTGGTACCAGCGGGTGATTCCGAAGGCGTTCGCGTGGATGCTCGACCGGTGGGGCGACCTGCAGTCGGTCACCCACGAGACGGTGGAGGGCGCGCGGACCGCGGAGGCGCTGAGCCTCACCGAGCGGCGGCTGAGCACCGGACATCGCGCGCTCGACCAGGCCGTGCTCGGCGAGCGGCGGATGCGGGCGTATCAGCTGCGCTGGCTGCCGTCGCTGGAGTTCAGCTACGTACTGCCGATCGCGGCGCTGCTGCTGCTCGGGCTGTTCGCCTACCAGCAGGGCTGGGCCGGGCTCGGCACGATCACCACGATGCTGGCGTACGCGCAGGCGATGACCACACCGCTCAACGAGGCGCTGTTCTGGCTGGAAGACCTGCAGGTCGCGATGGCCGCCGCACGCCGGATCCTCGGCGTGCACCCGACCGAAACGGCCGCGAAGGTCACCGACGTGCCGCGTGGGCGCGACATCGAGGTGCGCGACGTCCGGTTCGGCTACACCGCGGATCGCGAGGTGCTCCACGGCATCAGCCTGAGCGTGCCGCGAGGCGAGCGGCTGGCGATCGTCGGACCGTCGGGTGCGGGCAAGTCGACGCTGGGCAGGCTGCTGGCCGGGATTTCGGCGCCGACGGCGGGGTCGATCCAGGTCGGCGGCACCGAGGTGTCGACGCTCGCGGACGACGTGCTGCGCGGCGAGGTTCTGCTGCTGACGCAGGAGCACCACACGTTTTCCGGGACACTGCGGGAAAACCTGGCGCTGCCCGCCCGGCGCGACGGCGGGGACTGGACCGACGAGGAACTGCTGGCCTCGCTCGCGTCCGCCGGCGCGGCGGAGTGGGCGGCCGGGCTGCCGGACGGTCTGGACACCAAACTCGGCTCCGGCGCGTACTCGGTCCCGGCCGGTCTCGCGCAGCAGCTGGCGCTGGCCCGGGTCGTCCTGGCCGACCCGCACACGCTGGTGCTGGACGAGGCGACGTCACTGCTGGACACCGGTTCGGCGCGGGAGCTGGAACGGTCGCTGAACGCGGTGCTCGAAGGCCGCACGGTGATCGCGATCGCGCACCGGCTGCACACGGCCGCGGCGGCGGACCGGGTCGCGGTGGTCGAGGGCGGGCAGATCACCGAGCTTGGGCCGCACCAGGAGCTGATCGCGGCAGGCGGTCCGTACTCGCGGCTGGTTGAAGCGGCGAGCTGAAGCGCGATTCCCGGACGACAAATCCGGCGCGGTGAAAGCCGTGGCGGAACTTTGGAAGAATCAGATTTCCCCAACACTACCCGCGTCGAAAGGGGGAGCGGGTAGTGACTGACAAATTGGGTGGCCGGCGGGCCCTCCTCGTAAGCTCGGCATTTCTGGCAGCCGTGGTGATCGCGGCGATCGTGGTACCGCTTGCGCTCAACAGCGGCACGGTGCCCGGCCACGCGATCGCGGTGTCCCGGACAGGTCCGTGGCAGCTGGGATCGGACCGGATCCCGCCGTACGACAAGGGCATCGATTCCTGGGTCGTGGGCGACGATCTGGTGCTGGTGAACGACACCTATGCGGTCGCGTACGCACGGAGCGACGGCAGGGAACGCTGGAGGATCCCCTCCCCCTCCGGCCATTTCTGCGGGGCGAGCACCTCTGTCGTCGATAACCGCGTCGCCGTCGGCTATGGGGATCTCTGCTCGAGCGCGGCCGTGCTGGATGTCAACGCGGGAAAGCTGCTGTGGCAGCGGGCGATGCCCATCACCTCGTCGGGAAGCCCGTCCGAGGCGAAACTCGACGAGCACGCAGTGCTGGAGATCGTCGGCGGTTCGGTCGTGGTCGTGCACTACCAGCAACTGCTCGGGCTGGACGCGGCCACCGGCGCCGTCCGCTGGTCCGAGGTCACGCCACCGACCGACGAGAAGGTGTACTCGAACTGCATCCCGTCGGACGGGATGCCGCGGAGCGCGGACTTCGTACTGCTGTCCCACTGCAGCGCCAAGGACTCCGGCGACGACTTGTACGTCGCCGTTGCCGTCGATCCCGCGACCGGAAAAACCAAGCAGCACAACGAGTTCGTGAAGAGCAAGTCCTACCTCACGATGGCGTGGGTGAGCGCGTCGCCGCTGGTCGCCTACCTCAGCGACGCGTCGAAAGGGTTGTACGAAACTCTCGACGACTCGCTCGAACCGGTTTCCACCATCGAGGCCGGAGACGCGGTGAACGGCTTCATGGGGGACGACGGATTCGGCTACAGCCTGAGCGGGATCTCCAACGGCACGTCACATCGACGTTCGCGAGCACTCGTCACGGGCACCACGATGATCGCGCTGACAAGCCCGCAGAAGCCCAACCGCCTCGCCGCGTTCGACCTCCGCACCGGCGCCAAACGCTGGGAAGCCCCGGCACCAGGCGGCGGCATTGTCGCGGCACCGCTCGCGGTGGACAACGGGCAGGTGATCGCCGTGGTCTCCGCTGGCCAGGACGGTCCTGATCAGCACATCGTCAAGTTCGCACTGGACACCGGAGCGGTGACACCCGTGCGCACGGTCTCGCTCACGGGTTCCGGCAATCGCCGCTTGGCACCGTGGTTCTGCCGCTTGTTCTGGGCAGACGGGGCCGTTTTCGGAGTCCGTGGGATCTACACCGGGCAGTCCACGGCACTGGTCTTCCGGCTCGGTTGAGCGCCGTGCTCGAAAGCCGCACGGTGATCGCGATCGCGCACCGGCTCCACACGGCCGCGGCGGCGAGCTAAGCGGAATGCCTGCTGGGGATTCGGCGTTGGCTCCAGACGGAACCATGCCGGCGGGATCGCGCCGGTGTCTGGCTGAGCGACGTGCTCGGCCCCCGGGGCCGAGTGCGTCGCTCAGCCAGACACCGGCTTGAAGGCGATCCCGCACGCCTCGGCGAAGCCGAGGCAGACAACACAGGGAGTGACGCCGGATGGCGGTCATGACGGTGGACGAACGAGAGAAATTCCTCGCGGAGAAGCGGGTGGGCGTGCTGTCGATCGGCCGGGAAGGCGCGGCTCCGCTCGCCGTGCCGGTTTGGTACGACTACGAGCCCGGCGGCGAATTGCTGATCTGGATGGACCGCGGGTCGGCGAAGGACCGGGCGATCGAGGCCTCGGGCAAGCTGAGCCTCACGGTGCAGCAGGAAACCCAGCCGTACAAGTACGTCACGGTGTCCGGTCCGGTCGTGGACCGGTCCTCGGCGCCGACCGAGGAGCAGGCGCTCGCGATCGCCTCGCGGTACGCGCCCGAGGCTGAGGCGCGGCGGTTCGTCGAGGGCTCGCTCAAGGAGACCTCGGTGCTGGTGCGGGTGCGCACCGAACGCTGGCTCTCCAGCGACCACAGCAAGTAAAAGCCGTGAAGGACTCCTTGAGGGAATCAGATTCCCTCAAGGAGTCCTTCACGGACCTTTGCCTTAGGCCTTCACGAGCGCGTCGACCGCGCTGTAGAACATGCCGAGACCGTCGTCGGACGGGCCGGTGAGCGCGTCGATCGCGTGCTCCGGGTGCGGCATGAGACCGACCACGCGGCCGTTCTCGCTGGTGACGCCCGCGATGTCGTTGCGGGAGCCGTTCGGGTTGCCGCCGACGTAGCGGAACGCCACCCGGTCCTCCGCCTCCAGCATGTCCACAGTGGACTGGTCGGCGACGTAGCAGCCGTCGTTGTTCTTGAGCGGAATCAGGATTTCCGCGCCCGCCTCGTAGCGCGAGGTCCACGCGGTGGCGTTGTTGTCCACGCGCAGCCACTGGTCGCGGCACACGAAGTGCAGGCCGACGTTGCGGATCATCGCGCCGGGCAGCAGACCGGCCTCGCACAGGATCTGGAAGCCGTTGCAGATGCCGAGCACCGGCATGCCCTTGTGCGCGGCGTCGATGACCGAGGTCATCACCGGCGCGTAGCGGGCGATCACGCCGGCGCGCAGGTAGTCGCCGTAGGAGAAGCCGCCGGGGACGACGACCGCGTCGACGCCCTTCAGGTCGTCGTCGGCGTGCCAGAGCGAGACGGCTTCAGCGTCGGCGTAGCGGACCGCGCGGGCGGCGTCGCCGTCGTCGAGCGTGCCGGGGAAGGTGATGACGCCGATGCGGGCGCTCACGCCTCGACCCGCCGGATCGTCCACTGCTCGATCACCGGGTTGGCGAGGAAGCCCTCGGCCATCTTGGCCAGCGTCTCGTCATCGACGTCGTCGTCGACCTCGAGTTCGAAGTGCCGCCCCTGGCGCACGTCGGCGACCCCGGAGAAGCCCAGCCGCGGCAGCGCGCGTGCCACCGCCTGGCCCTGCGGGTCGAGGATCTCGGGTTTGGGCATGACGTCGACAACGACTCGAGCCACGGCTGGCTGCTCCTTATTTCTGCAGGTCGTGGGTGCGGTTGAAGCGTACTTCACTAGCCTGACCGGCAGACAGACCGGTATCGAGGGGGAGACATGAACCACCCGCCGCAAGGCCCGTACCCGCAGCAGGGTCCTTATCCGCCGCACGGGCCGCAGCAAGGGCAGTTCCAGCAGCCGTATCCGCCGCCGGGCCAGGCGCAGTTCGGCCAGGTCCCGCCGCCGAAGAAGAAGTCGAAGGCCGGGCTGTGGATCTCGCTCGGCGCGGTGGTCGTGGTGCTCGGCGGCGCGGTCGCGTTCACCGGCTGGGTGACGCCGGGCTTCTTCAAGGAAAAGCTGGACACGACGTCGCGCGGGACGCCGGAGCAACTGGCCCAGTCGGTCGCAAACTCGATCACCGAGCAGACCGGGTTGGATCAGCTGTGGTGCAAGATCCGGTCGAAGCGGTCCTACACCGCCGACGAGTTCTTCCGGAACGCGAAGGGCGGCGCGAAGATCAGCAATCCGGTGCATCCGACCGGCCAGCAGGAACGCGCGGCCACGATCACCGCGGGCGACCTCAGCTACGGCATCGCGATCGTCCCGGACGGCAACGGCTGGTGCGTGCGCGACGCCAAGTCCGACGGCGAGCCGGCCCCGCTGGCCAGCCTGTCGACCGACCCGAAGCCGCGTCCCCAGGTGAAGGACGGCACGGACGCCGCGATGAAGTTCATCGACGCGGTCAACGCGCGCGACATCCCGGCGGCGCTGTCGGTGATGTGCCGGGACGCGCCGGACACCACCCGCGACGGCACCCAGCAGTGGATCTACGGCGAAACGAAGCTGACCGTGCGCAAAACGGACGTGCTGAAGACGGCGGGCCGGACCATCGTGCACGTCGACGCCAAACTCGACGGCACCGCCAAGGAGGGCCGGGTGGAGACCGACGACCACGCGGTGGACGGCGCGTGCGTCACCTCCTTCGACCCCACTTCCGACTGATCGGTTTTCCGGGGACTTGCGCGTAGCGTGACCTGCGCCATGATGTGTCGTTGACAGTGTGTCAACACCACCGGGAGGCAGCGTGCCAGAGCAGGACTCCTTCGACTACGTGATCGTCGGCGCGGGCAGCGCGGGCTGTGTGCTGGCGAACCGGCTGAGCGAGGACCCGTCCGCGCGGGTGCTCCTGCTGGAGGCGGGCGGCGAGGACACCGCGGACGAGGTCCGGATCCCGGCGGCGTTCGCGTCGCTGTTCAAGACGAAGTGGGACTGGAACTACGAGACCGTCGAGCAGAAGCACACCGGCAAGACGGCGTACTGGCCGCGCGGCCGGCTGCTCGGCGGGTGCTCCTCGATCAACGCGATGATCTACATCCGCGGCAACCGCGCCGACTACGACGGCTGGCGCGATGCGCACGGAGCCACCGGCTGGGGCTGGGACGACGTGCTGCCCTACTTCAAGCGCGCCGAGGGCAACCAGCGCCTCGGCGGCCCGCTGCACGGCACGGACGGCCCGCTGAACGTCGAGGACCGGCGGTTCACGCACGAGCTGTCGCACGCGTGGGTGGACAGCGCCGTTTCGTGGGGGCTCAAGCACACCGACGACTTCAACGGCGAATCGCAGGAGGGGGCCGGGCTCTACCAGGTTACCTGCAAACGCGGCCGCCGCTGGTCCACGGCGGACGCTTACCTGCGGCCCGCCCTGGAGCGGCCGAATCTCACGGTCCGGACGAACGCGCAGGTCACCAACGTGGTCTTCGAGGGCACTCGCGCCGTTGGTGTGTCCTATTCGGACAAAGGCGTCCCGACGACCGTCCGCGCGGACGCCGAGGTGCTGCTGTCGGGCGGCGCGATCAACTCGCCGCAACTGCTGATGCTGTCCGGGGTCGGACCGGCTGAGCATCTGCGCGAACTGGGCATCGACGTGGTCGCCGCGCTGCCCGGCGTCGGCGACAACCTGCACGACCACCCGGCGGTCGGCGTGATCTGGTCGACGAAGGGCACCACCGACATCGCGGACTCCGCGACGCCCGCCGGGCTGGTGCGCTACCAGCTGACCAAACGCGGTCCGCTCGCGTCGAACATCGGCGAGGCAGGCGCGTTCTACTCGACTCGCGACGGGCTCGACGCGCCGGACATGCAGATCCACGTGGCCCCGACGTTGTTCTACGACAACGGAATGCGCGAACCGACCTGCCCTGGCTTCACGTCCGCGGCGACGCTGGTCGACGTCGCGAGCCGCGGCCGGCTCCGGTTGAAGTCGGCGAACCCGTTGTGGAAGCCGGAAATCGACCCGGCTTACTACGCGGAGTCGATCGACCTGGAGTCGATCAAGTCGGCCCTGCGGTCGCTGATCGAGATCGGCCGGTCGGGCCCGTTGGCGAAATTCCTGGACCGGCCGTTCCTGCCGGCGACGCACGAGCTGTCGGATGAGGCTCTGACCGAGCATGTCCGGGAGAACACGCAGACGCTGTACCACCCGGTCGGCACGTGCGCGATGGGCGACGGCGAGCACTCGGTGGTGGATCCGGACCTGAAGGTGCGCGGGGTTTCGGGGCTGCGGGTGGTGGACGCTTCGGTGATGCCGGTGGTGCCGCGCGGGAACACCAACGCGCCGACGATCATGGTGGCGGAGAAGGCGGCGGACCTGATCCGGGCTCGATGACCGCTCTGTCGAACTGGCGAGATCTCCTTGCCGCCTGGGCGATTCCGGACACCGTGCACCCTCCGGAATCGCCGTGGGTCCTTCCGCGGGAGGTGTTTCTTCGGCGGGCAGACCGGCAGATCGCCGAGCCGATCGGGGCGACGCACCGGTTGGCCGCCGAGGCGTTGCGGGAGCCGGGCACGGTGCTCGACATCGGCGCGGCGGCCGGGGCGGCGAGCCTGCCCCTGGTCGGCCGGTCGAACGTCACCGCGGTGACTGCCTTGGACACCGACGACGAGTTGCTCGCCGCGTTCGCCGAGCGGGCCGCGGGCGTCGAGCATCGGCTGTTATCCGGCAGATGGCCTGAGCTTGCTGCGGACGCTGGGGTGGCGGATGTCGTCGTGTGCGGGAACGTGGTTTACAACGCCCCCGACCTGGCTCAGTTCGCCGCGGCGCTCACTGCGGCGGCGCGGCGGCGGGTAGTGGTCGAGACGGCCGCACGGCATCCGTTGACCGAGCTTAACCCGCTGTGGCAACGGTTTCACGGCATCGAGCGACCAACCGGACCGACTGCCGAGGACTGTGTCGCGGGGCTCGCGGAAGTGGGGATCGAGCCGGAAGTCGTGGCGTGGCAACGGCCGCCGGAGCCGGAGTACGCGGAGTTCTCGACGACGGTGGACGTCGTCCGGCGGCGGTTGTGCTTGCCCGCGGACGCGGCCGGAGAGGTCGAGCGAGCCTTGCTGGACCTGGGCGTGGACCCGGAAATGCCGCCAGATCTCGGGTCTTCCGGCCGGGATCTGGTTACGCTGGTATGGCCCGGATCCGCTTAACGGACGCTTTCGAGGGCCGGAGCGCGGGCAGGTTGCAGCGCTAATAGCTGTCCGGCAAGGAAAACCAAGGCGAGAATGAGATAGGAGTCGCCGACGAGGTGCTGCCACGGGGTCCACGCGAGTTCTTTCATTCCGCTGGACGGCACGAGAGTGTGCGGCGCGGCGATGAACACCGCGACTCCCGCGCTCAACGCGACGACGGCTTGGGGCGTGCGAACCCGGGCGGCGAGGATGAGCACCGCGGGCACGATCC
This sequence comes from Amycolatopsis halotolerans, assembly GCF_042647905.1. Classification (NCBI taxonomy): domain Bacteria; kingdom Bacillati; phylum Actinomycetota; class Actinomycetes; order Pseudonocardiales; family Pseudonocardiaceae; genus Amycolatopsis; species Amycolatopsis halotolerans. The sequence continues at coordinate 94,648 of NZ_JBHRWI010000020.1, read as the reverse complement.
AAACCCAGTGGTGCGACCAGGAAATCGGCGACAGGACGAGCACGGCCGCCGCGTTGACGACGAAGGCGAGCGGTCCGTCGACGCGCCGCATGATGAGCACGGCGGCGACCAGGACGAACGCGGACAACGTCAGCCACAGCAGGTCGTGAGCGTGCGGCAGCAGGGCAAGCCGGTTGAGGGCGCCTTCGATGGTCTGGTTGGTCGCGTAGGGAGAACCGCTGAAGCCGTCGGCGTTGGTGAGGCCGCCGCCGAAGAAGTACTCGGCGGACGCGCGCGGGGCGACCAAAAGACCGAGGAGGGTGGCCGCGGCACCGGCGAAAAAGGCGTTTCGGACGGCGCGGAAGTCCTTGGCGAGCAAGAAGAACAGGAGGATACCGGCGGGCGTGACCTTGATCGCGGCGGCCAGGCCGACCAGCACGCCGCGTGGCCAGCGAGAGTTGGGTGCGAGGCAGTCGACCGCGACCAGCGCCATCAGGACGAGGTTGATCTGTCCGAAAGAGAGCGTTGAGCGCACCGGTTCGAAGGCGAGCGCCGCGACGGCCAGCGCGGACGCGGTCGCGGCCGAGGTGCGGCGGCTCCAGCCCTGCCGCAGACGGCGGACCACGGCGTACAGGACGGCCCAGAGCGACGCGGCGGAGACGACGTCGAGCAGAACGGACGCGACGGACAACGGCGGGAACGCCAAGGCAGAGAAGAGAATCGCGGCGAACGGCGGGTAAATGAAGGGCAGCATGGACCCCGCCGTGGTGGTGGGGAGAGCACCGTACAGGTCGCCGCCGCGAAGGACGGCGTCCGCGCCGAAACGGTAAACCTGCAGATCAACCGGACTGACGCTGCTGATGACCGCCGCTACACCGGCGACGAGCGCGATCGCGCCGAGAGCGAGCAGCAAGGCGGAGATCCGCCCAGCTTTTCCGTGCCACCACATACGGCCGCCATTGTAACCACGCGGTCCGACGATCTTGACCCGGAATCGAACCTGGCGGCTATCGCGAGCGTTCTTCCCGGTAGGCGTGCAGGATGTCGCGCGCCTCGTCCGCGGAACGGCGGATGCTGTCCGCGACGACGTCGACGAACCGTGCGATGCCCTCCAACCGGACGGCCGCCTGCGTGTCGGGACCCAGCACCTCGACGCCGCGCCGTGCGGTTTCGGCGAGGCGGAGGTTGGCGCTGACGGTGGCCATCATCGATGCGTAGAAGACGTCGTCGTCGACCAGGTAACGCTCTCGGCGACCCTCGTCACGTTGCCTGCGGACCAGGCCCTGGTGTTCGAGGAACGCGATCGCTTTCGACACCGACGCGGGGCTGACCCGCAGCCGCCGGACGAGTTCGGCGGCGGTGAGACCGCCGGAATCGGTGGTGTAGAGCGCGACCAACAGCCGCGCGGTCATCTTCGGCAGCCCGGCGTCGGTGAAGACGGCGGCGAACGACTCCTCGTACTCGCGCACCGCATCGGCGTCGCGTCCGTTCTCGGACGGGACTGGGCGAGCGCGACGGGCGGTCGACTGCCTGCTCCGGTGGGCGCGGTGTTCGGTGGCGTGCTGGGCGAGGTCGGCGCGGTAGCCGGCGGGACCGCCGTTGCGCAGCACCTCGCGCGTGACCGTCGAGGTGGGCCGGTCGAGCCCGCGCGCGATCTCCGCGTACGCGAGACCGTCGGCCAGCCCGAGCGCGATCTGGTGCCGTTCCTGCCGAGTGAGCCTACCGCCGGGCATCGGGATCTCCTTCGTTCCCGGCGAGGATAGCCTTGACGTTCCTCTCATTGCAACACGTTCGTTGCGTTGAACTTAGCGCTCGTTGCAACGATCTACCGTCTTTTACCTGCGCATATACTCCGTGAACGCAACAAGCATGTTGGCAAAATTTGGAAACGCAACGTAGCGTTTCGCAGGTCAGAAACAACTGGGGGAAGGAACCCGAGCGTGACCACCACCGAGAACTACCAAACCGCCGAGCTGCTCCTGCGCCGCCTCGCCCGCCCTGGCGAACTGATCGTCGGCGACCGCGTCCGTCCACAGTGGATCGACGGCGGCGCGCGGTTCTGGTACGCCGTGAACCAGGGCGACAGCAAGCAGTTCTTCCTCGTCGACCCGGCCGCGGGCACCCGCACCCCGGACTTCGACCCGACGCGGCTGCCCGCCGTGACGCCCCCGGGCGGCCCGCTGGACGTGGCCTCGCCGGACGGCAAGGTCGCGGTGTCCCAGCGCGGCGCGGACCTCTGGGCGGTGTCCGGTGCCCGCGAATGGCCGCTGACCAGTGACGGCGCGCCCGGCTACCAGTACGGCACCAGCCCGGAAAGCCTCGGCAACGGCACTCTCCTGCGGAAGTTCGGGCTGCCGCATCTGCCGCCCGCGGTGGCGTGGTCACCGGATTCGACGAAGGTGCTGACCCACCGGACGGACGAGCGCGAGGTCCGCGAGACGCATCTGCTCGAAGCCCGGCCTGCGGACGGCAGCGCACCGGCGCTGCACACCCAGCGCTACCCGTACACCGGCGACGAGCACATGGCACTGGCCGAACTGGTGGTGCTGGACGTCGCCGCCGGCACGATGGTCCGCGCGCAGACAGAACCGCTGCTCGCGCCGATGATGTCGCCGGTGACGGCCAAGTGGGCGTGGTGGGCGGCGGACGGTTCGGCGGTCTACTTCCTCAGCCAGCCGCGCGATCGGCACACCCTTGCCCTGTACCGGATGGACCCGTCGACCGGCGAGGTCACCACAGTGCTCAGCGAAACCGGGCCGACCCGCGTCGAGCCCAACCAGTGGCTGTACGAGCCGCCGATCGTGCGCGTGCTGGAGAACGAGGTGCTGTGGTACTCGCAGCGCGACGGATGGGGGCACCTGTATCGCTACGACCTGCGCACCGGCGAGCTGCTGAACCAGGTCACGTCCGGGGATTGGGCGGTGCGGCAGATCCTGCACGTCGACGGGGAGACGGTGTACTTCGTCGCCTCCGGGCTGGTCGCGGAGGATCCGTACCGGCGCACGGTGTGCCGGATCGGCTTGGACGGCACCGGATTCGCCAAGGTGACCGACGATTCGCTGGACCACGTCGTCACGATGCCGGACAGCAGGGCGTACTTCGTCGATTCTGCGTCTACTGTGGACACTCCGCCGGTGGCGACGGTCCGCGATTGGTCCGGCCGCGTGCTGGTCGAGCTGGAGCGGGCGGACATCACGAAGCTCGCCGCGACCGGCTGGACGCCGCCGGAACCGTTCCGCGTCAAGGCGGCGGACGGGATCACCGACATCTACGGCGTACTGTACCGGCCGCACGGCTTCGACCCGGCGAAGAAGTACCCGGTCGTGGACAACATCTATCCCGGCCCGCAGGTCACCCGGACCTCGCCGTCCTTCGACCCGGGCGGCATGGGCATGGACGCGGAACCCCTTGCCGCGCTTGGCTTTGTGGTGCTCGCCGTGGACGGACGCGGTACGCCGGGCCGGGACAAGGCCTTCCACGACGCGTCTTACGGCAAGCTCGCCGACGCGGGCAGCCTCGACGACCACCTCGCGGCCATGCGGCAGCTCGCCGAGACGCGGCCGTGGATGGACCTGGACCGGGTTGGCGCGTTCGGGCATTCCGGCGGCGGATTCGCGACTGTGCGGGCGATGTTGGACTACCCCGAAGTCTACCGGGCCGGCGTCGCGTTGTCCGGTTCGCACGACCCGCAGCATTTCAGCCTGGACTTCGTGGAGGCCTACGACGGTGCGGACAACCCCCGCGCGTGGGCGGCATCGTCCAATGTGGAGATCGCGGATCGGTTGGCGGGCAAGCTGTTGCTCGCGCACGGCGAGATGGACGACCGGGTGCATCCGGACAACACGCTGCGGCTCGCGGATCGGCTGATCGCGGCGAACAAGGACTTCGAGATGCTCATCGTTCCCGGCGCCGAGCACGTGTTCATCGACTGCCTGTCCTATGTTCGCGCCCGTGGCTGGGATTTCCTGGTGCGCGAGCTGATGGGCGAGCAGCCTCCCGCGTACCGGCCCGCCCCGATCGTCCTCGACCCGGAGCTGCTCAGCGAGCTGTTCGCCTGACGGTTTGTCGACATTGCCCGTTTTTGTCGGACCCTGTCGCTACGGTTCCAGCCATGAGCACTTCCCTCTACTACGACGCGAGCCGGGCGACCGCGCTCACCCCGACCGAGACAGCGGCTATCGAGAGCATCGTCACCGCCCGCCAGTCGTCTTTCCCTTACCCGGACGAGGAATCCCTCTACCTGTACGAGGAAGGCGGCAGCGAGCCGGACGAGATCGTGGCCGGGTCAACCAAAATCCCGTTCGATCCCGACCGGATGATGGCGGTGCTCGAACACGTGCTGGGCTCGGTGACCGAGTTGCGCCGCGCTGTTCCCGACGCGGAATGGCGCGTGCACCTCGACGATTTCGATCTGCCGTGGGACGAGAGCGAGGGGTACTTCCTGCCCTCGTGACGCGGGCGGCCAGGCGCTGTCTCAGGCCTGGCCGACCCGCCGCAGCGCCTCGCGAGTGAGGTCCTTAAGCGTCGGATAACCGTCGACAGCCATGATCAAGTCAGCTTCAGCGAGCAAGGTACGCAGAACATGGACAACGCCGTCCTCACCAGCCAACGACAAGCCCCACGCGTACGGGCGGCCGACGCCTACCGCGGTCGCGCCCAAGGCCAGCGCCTTCACCACGTCGGCTCCGGAGCGCACGCCGGAGTCGAACAGGACCGGCGTGCCGCCGGCGGCATCGACCACCTCGGCCAGGCAGTCCAGCGCGGGGAGACCGCCGTTGGCCTGCCGTCCGCCGTGGTTCGAGCAGTAGATCCCGTCGACGCCGCCGTCAATGGCGCGGCGGGCGTCGTCGGGATGCTGAATGCCTTTGACCAGCAGGGGAAGCTTCGTCAGCGACCGCAGCCAGGGCAGGTCTTCCCAGGTGAGCGGGTTGCCGAAAAGCTGCGCCCAGAGCCCGACGGCGGCCGCCGGGTCGTCCTCCGGGGCCTTGCCGAGCCGCTTCCGGAAGACCGGGTCGGTGACGTAGTTGGCCAGGCAATGCCCGCGCAGCTGCGGGAAGTTCGCCGTCGACAGGTCACGCGGACGCCATCCGGTGACCCAGGTGTCGAGCGTGACGACGATGCCGCGGAAACCCGCCGCCTCGGCGCGTTGCACGAGCGAGGCGGCGAGGTCGCGGTCGGTCGGCGTGTAGAGCTGGAAGAAGCCCGGGGTGTCGCCCAGTTCCGGGACGAGCGTTTCCATCGGGTCGACGCTCAGCGTCGAAGCGACCATCGGCACACCCGTTCGCGCGCTGGCTCGCGCGGTCGCGAGATCGCCGTGGCCGTCCTGCGCGCACAGGCCGATCACCCCGACCGGCGCCATGAACAGCGGCGACGGCAGCTTCAGCCCGAACAGATCCACCGACAGGTCGCGTTCGTTCGCGCCGACGAACATCCGCGGGACGAGGCCCCAGCGCTCGAATGCCTCGACATTCCCGCGCTGGGTCCGCTCGTCGCCCGCCCCGCCGGCCACATAGGACAGTACGGACGGCGGAAGCGCTTGTGCCGCACGCGCTTCCAGTTCCGCGTACGCCATCGGCAGGTCCGGGACGCGGCCGGACAGCCCGGCGAAGTAGATCTCGTGCTGGAAATCGCCGAAGCCGGGCAACAGTTCTCCTCAGCGCTTGCCGTGCAGGACGGTGACCAGCTTGGCGACCAGCGCGTCCGTGGATTCCTTGCGGGAGAAGGAAGTGAGCGTGAGCGGCGCGGTGAACCGCTGCCGGGCCACTGCCTTCGGGCGGGCGAACTCGCGCAGCCCCTCCGGGCCGTGGATCCGGCCGAACCCGGAATCGCCGACGCCGCCGAAGGGCAGCGACGCGATGCCGGCGAACGACAGCGGCGCGTTCACCGAAGTCATGCCCGCGCGCAGCCGCGACGCCAACTCGGCACCGCGCGCCCGCGAGAACACCGTGGAGCCGAGGCCGTACTTGGTCGCGTTGGCCTTCTCGATCGCTTCGTCCATGTCGTGGACCCTGGCGATGGTGACGGTCGGGCCGAACGTCTCCTCGCGCACTGCCTCGGAGTCTTCCGGGACGTCGACCAGCACGGTCGGCTGGACGTAGCGGTCGCCGACGCTCTCCACGCCGCCGACCAGCGCCTTTCCGCCGCGCTTCAGCGCGTCCTCGATGTGACTGCGGATCACCGAGAGCTGCGAGGGCATGGTGATCGGGCCGTACTGCGCGTCCTCGTCCGAACCCGCGCGCACGTTCTTCGCCTTCTCGACCACCCGCGCCACGAACTCGTCGGCCACGCGTTCGTGCACGTAGACGCGCTCGACGCCGATGCAGGTCTGGCCGGAGTTGGAGAACGCGCCCCAGACGGTGGCGTCGGCCGCCGCTTCGAGGTCCGCGTCGGTGTCGACCAGCAGCGCGTCCTTGCCGCCCGCCTCGATCACCACCGGGGTGAGCGTGTTCGCGGCGGCGGCCATGATCTTCTTGCCGGTGGCCGCGGAGCCGGTGAACGCGATCTTGTCCACGCCGGAGCCGACCAGCGCGGCGCCGGTCTCGCCGAAACCGGTGATCAGCTGCAGCACCGGCTGCTCGGGCACGATCTCGGCGAACGCGTCGACCAGCCATTTCCCGACGCCGGGCGTGTACTCGCTTGGTTTGAAGACGACGGCGTTGCCCGCGGCCAGCGCGTACGCGATGGAGCCGAGCGGGGTGAACACCGGATAGTTCCAGGGCCCGATCACGCCGACGACGCCGAGCGGGAGGTACTCGACGGTCGCGGCCTGGTTGGCCATCAGGAGGCCGGACGAGCGGCGGTGCTTGCCGAGCACCTTGCGGGCGTTCTTCGCCGCCCACGCGATGTGCTCGATCGCCAGCACGCTCTCGAGCTGGGCGTCCGCGACCGGCTTGCCGGTTTCGTCGCGCACGACCTGGCACAGCTGCGGGAGCCGCCGGGTGAGCACGCCCTTCCAGCGCTGCAGCCGCTCCGCGCGACCGGCGAAGCCGAGGCCGTCCCACCAGCGCGCGGCCGCCCTCGCCCGCTCGACGGCGGCGCTGACCTCGTCGGCCGTGTGCACCGGGTAGGTCCCGACGACCTCGTCGGTGGCCGGGCTGAGCGAATCGAACGTCTCGCCGACGGGCGTCGGCTTCGGCTGGACCGCGGTCATCGGCGTTCTCCCCGTCTCGGTGAACCCCCAGGCTACGAGGTTGCTGACACTCTGCCAACAGTTGCCCGGGCTTCCCGCCAGCATGTCATCCGGGGGCAGGCGCGGAAAGTCCTCCGACCGGGAGTCCTCGCTGGACGCCCTCGTGACCAGGCGCGCGGCGTAGGGTTGAACCGACCGATCTTGATAAGGAGAAAACCTGATGCGGATCGTCCATTTCGGACATTCCTGCGTACTGCTCGAGACCGCCGCGGAGCGGATTCTGCTCGACCCGGGCACGTTCTCCACCGGCTTCGAGGCCGAACGCGAACTGTCCGCGGTGCTGATCACCCACCAGCACTTCGACCACCTCGACGTCGAACGGCTGCCCGGCCTGCTCAAGGCCAACCCGGACGCGAAGCTGATCGTCGACCCCGGTTCGGCCGAGGCGATCGAGAAGCTGCACCTGGAGTTCGAGGTCGCCCGCCCCGGCGACGCGTTCGAGTTCGGCGGCACCTCGGTGTCGGTCGTCGGCGGCGAGCACGCGGTGATCCACACCGACATCCCGGTGATCCCGAACATCGGCTACCTCGTCGACCACGGCGCGTTCTACCACCCGGGCGACTCGTTCTTCGTGCCCGAGCAGAAGGTCGACGTGCTCGGCCTGCCCACTGGAGCGCCGTGGCTGAAGGCAGGCGAAGCGGTGGACTTCCTGCGCGCGGTCGCGCCGCGCCGTTCGGTGCCGATTCACGAGGCGGTGCTGGCCAACCCGGCAATGCACTACGGGCTGTTCCAGAACCTCGCCCCGGAAGGCACCGACGTAAAGGTGCTGGAGCGAGGCGTCGCGACGGAGGTCTAGGTCTAGGCAGGAGCGGTGTGGCGCAGGGAGCCGTAGGTGCTCCCGAACGCCCGATTTTCGAGGGCGACGTCCACCGCGTCCAGCAACGCCTGCCGCAAGCCGGGGCGGCTGAGGTCAGCGGCGTCAATGCCAAGCCGCACCAGCCCGCCTCGGCGCGCGGCGCGGGCGGAGGCCAGTACGAGCGCGAAGCAGCGGACAGTCTCCGTACGGTGCGACTGACTCGTGAAGTCCTGTACCCGCGCGCGCCGAATCTCGCCGGTCACCAGGTCCCGGACGGCGTTCTGGTCGGCACACAGCGCGAAGCCGTGTTCCCGCAGCGCTTGCACAGTGCCAGGCGACGCGAGCCAGCGCGGCGGCGCGAAGCCGTCGACAGTGACGCCAGTCGTGTCGAGAGCCGCCTTCGCAGCGATGAGCCTCAGCCGCGCTTCGTGCGCAGGCAGCACAGCGAACTCAGCCTTGCGACCCAGGTGCACAGCGCGATGCGTCGGCGGAATGCGGTGGTCGTAGCCGTTGAGCAGCACCGAGTCTCCTGCCGCCGCGCGCGTACGGACCCAGGCCGTAACGGGCCCGTCCTCCGTGCGCGCGACGTGCAGAATCGACAACGGGACGTGCCGACGTTCGAGTTCGGCCGCCAGATGCGCACAACGGTGCAGCGTGCGCGTGGTGACCCCGGACAGCGAGACCAGCAGGCGAGCATCCACACCACCATTGCGCCGCAGCCGTGTGGCGACCGCCTGACCGCACCGTGAACTACGAGTGAGACTTACACGGCGGACAGTCACCGCCCGGTATGCGTGCTGTTTATGCAGCGGTCTTGCGGCAGTGCCAGATGAGCATCGAGGGCACGTCCTTCGCCGCCGCGGCCAGGACTTCCGGGACCAGCCCGTTGAGCGACCACGGCCAAAGATCCCACGGCCCACCACCCGGAACCTGCCGCGGCTCGGTGTGCGCAGGCTTCGGCTCCTGACAACTCACCGGCGCGAGACCCGCGGCGAAAAACGCGCGCAGATAGTCACCGACGCGATGGTGATATGTGCGCACCCGAGCCGGAGCACCGTCGATCGTGCGGACGGACGGAATCGACCCACGCTGGACCTGCTCGGGATGCACGTCGGAGAGCACGAGGTGCCCGCCCGGCGCGAGAACACGCGCGAACTCGGCGATCACCGGCACCAGGTCCGGCACGTGCGACAACGCGAGCCCGCAGAGCACCAGATCCTGCGAACCGTCGGCGACCGGCAGTTCGTGCAGATCGGCGACAAGCGTCGAGTCGGCCTTGGCGTGGCTGAGCATCTCGGCCGAACCATCGACGGCTATGACGTGATGACCGCGTTCAACCAGGAGACGAGTGAGACGCCCGGTGCCGCAAGCGGCGTCGAGCGCGCGGCCGGGCGGGATGGTGTCGAGGATCTTGGTGAGATGGGGTTCGTCGGCGAAGGCAGCGTTCTCGCCGGAGTCATACGCGGCGGCCCAACGAGCGTAACCGTCTCGCGGGGCGAGCTGAGTTACCTCGACGCCTTCAGCCAGCTCTCCGTCGGCCAACAATGCGCGGATCTCGGTTAGGCGCGCTTCGACGAACTCGCGATCGTGCTCGCCGGTGAACGCGCGGAGCAACGCGGCTCCTTCGATGCCGATGAGGTAGGCGAGAGGATGTTCGTAGCTCACCCTTACGGACGCTAACCGGGCAAATGCCGCAGGGCCACCGATTTTCGCGCTCGCCTAGCCGCCGTGGCCCTCTGTTCCCTTAGGGGAAAGCCCGGCCCGCCGCCGTAGTGACCGGGGCAGCTTCGCGGCAGGGCTCAGCAACTCACGGATTACCCGGTTTAGCCGCCTCCACGAGCCGCCGCACCGCAACCGCGACCCGCCCGCGCAGGTCGGGATCAATGAGGGCACCGTTCTCGACCGCCTGGCGAGGAATGGGAATCCGCGCACAAGCGTCGTCGACGATGCGGGTGCCCGCGTAGGTGAGCGTCTTGCGGAGGGACTCGTGCGCGTCCGCACCGCCAGTCGGCGCGGCGACCGAAGACGCGTTGATCCACGCGACAGGTTTGCCGTACATCTCACCGCCGCCGATGGTCCAGTCGAGCAGATTCTTGAACGACCCCGGCAGGCCGCCGGCGTACTCCGGGGTGCAGAACAGGACGCCGTCCGCCGCCCCGATCGCCTCCCGCAACGCCGCGACCTCTTCAGGCAACGGATCCCGATCGCGATCAGGATTGAAGTGCGGCAGCCCGTCGAGCCCACCGTACACAGTGGACGGAGCAAACCCGGCCGCGGTCGCGATGACAGCCGCGTTGACCGAACCGGCCCGCAGACTGCCGCTGATGAGCAGAATCACGAAGCCCAGTGTGCCAGCGCGGACGTTGCCGCGGGGTCGCCTTTTTCGGCAGACGCCGAACGTTCACCCGCTGCGACCGCACGAACGCAATCGCCGCACGACAAGCCTCGGCAGCAGCCGCCTCAGACCGGACCCGCTTCGGGGCGCGCCAAACTGCGCAGAGGCTTGGCGATGGGCGGTTGGTGACGGATCGGATTCCAGCCGAGCGCACATCCTGGAGCGACCGGAGCGCAACCGCGACCGGACCCGCGCCAGAGCCAGAGCAGCCGCACGACCTGCCAAGACCACGGTCATCCCGCACCACAGCAGCCGCACGACCTACCAAGACCACGGTCATCCCGCACCACAGCAGCCGCACGACCTACCAAGACCACGGTCATCCCGCACCACAGCAGCCGCACGACCTACCAAGACCACGGTCATCCCGCGCCGGAACTCGCGCACAGCCAGCCGAGGCGACGATCAGCCGCGAGCCGCCAGGCGCACCAACCTCACTTCCGCGGCATCCCTCACTCCCGCACCATCCCTCACTCCAGCGACATCCGGCTCCGCCGCCTTTGCGACACGGGTTTCGCAACAGCGGAACTCGCCGCGACGAGATCCACGCCAAAGCAGCCGGACCGCTCGCCAAGGCCACGGCCAACCAAACGCAAGCCCCCCAGCGACCCCGGGAATCGGCAGACTCGCAAAGAGCAAGCGCGCAACCCGCCAAGGCCGCGGCCGCCCCGCGTTGAAACGGGCACCCGCTGCCCATCGCCAGCCGAACACAGGTGCCACAGCAACCTGGGAATCACCGGCTCCAAGCCCGCTCCCGAACAGGTGGATGGCTCGCCGAGCCAGAGATCAGCAGTGCGCCGCCGCGCAGCGTGCCAACCTCACTCCCACACCACCCCTCCCTGTTGTCCCTGCGCCAACCCGGCCGCCGCTGCCGCAGCGCGGGTTCCTGGGTCCAGTGGGTTCGGGCCGATCGCCGCGACCGAAGCCTCGTCCGGTTCCAGGACCGCGACCTTCGAGCCTGCCTCGCGGAGGTCTGCCAACACCTGTTCTAACGGACGTTCCGTCGGGAAGGCTTCCGCCGCGCCCATCGGAACCACCACCGTCACCTGGGTGAAACCCGTTGCGTAGTCGGCATTCGCGGAGGAACGGACGCCACCGTCGACATACCGCTTGCCGTTGATCGGCACCACCGGCCAGATGCCGGGCACCGCGCAGCTTGCCGCTACCGCAGCGACCAGCGGGACGCCGGACGCGCGGTCGAAAACCGCCGGTTCACCGGTTTCCGCTTCCACCGCAACGATCTTCATCGCACGTTCGGGCCAATCGTGGGACGGCAGGCGGGATTCGATCACCGCGCGCCGCCGCGGTTCCGGGACGGTTTTCGCGGCCAGGGCGTATTTTCCCATCTCCCGGCGGATTTCCGCCGCGGTGCTGCCCTCGGCCAGCACCGCGGCGAACTCCTCGCCGAACTTTTCCGGGTCGAACTCGGCCGCGATCTCCGCCGCTTGCAAGGACGGGTCGGTCTGCCGCGCGTACAACTGCGGCAACGGCAATCCGCTGCCCAGCTGCGCCGCCACGGCCGCGCCCGCCGACGTGCCGATCAGCACGTCGGCTCCGGTTACGTCCTGGCCCGCTTCCGCCAGCCCGGCCAGCAATCCGGTCGTCCACGCGATCCCGGCGACGCCACCGCCGCCCAACACCAAAGCTCGGCTCATGCCGCTCCTTTCACCGGTGCCCACTCTGCCCTAGGGCACCGACAATTTCCGGAGCGCCGACTCAAGCAGGGCGTCCGTCTCGGGAATCGGCAGGGCCAGCTCCAGCAACGTTTCCGCCACCTCGCGGTATTTCGCCACCCGCGCGGGACTCGAGCTGCTCGCGCTCTCCCGCAGCAACCGCTCGTGGACGATCGACGGCAGGTCCGCGAAATCGAAAATCGTGAACCCCCTGCCCAGATCGGGGTGCCGGTCCGCCGGGACCACTCGCACCTCGGCCTTGCCTTCCGCCAACCGCTCGCGCAGGTGCCACAACTGCTCCGCCATCGCGTCCGCGCCGCCGATCCTCTTGTGCAGCGCCGTTTCCCCCAGCACCAGCACACACCGTGCGCCCGAATCGAGCACCGCTCGCCGCGACAACCTCTCAGCTACGCACGCGTCCACTTCGTCCGCGACAGCGCCCGAAGCACCCGACAGCAGCGCTCGCGCGTACCCGCTCGTCTGCAACAACGGCGGCACCACCTCCGGCTCCCAGCCGAACACCGCGTCCGCCGTGCGCTCCCACTCCAGGTACGGCTCTTCTCCGCCGCTGTCTATCCAGTCCTGCTCTCGCGCTCCTCGCGCCATCTCCACTATTCGCCTGCGGTCCGGCCCGATCACCCTGCAGTGCGCCAGTACCGCTCCGATGTCCTCCGGCTTCGGCAGCCGCAGTCCTCGTTCCCAATTCGTCACGAAACCAGGCGTCATCCCCAGCAACCGGGCCAACTCTCTTACGCCCAGTCTTCTTCTCTCCCGCGCCGCGCGTAGCTCCAGGCCCAATGCCCTCGCGCGCGGTGTTGCGTACGGTGTGGTCATGGTTGCAGTGTGTCAGGGGGTGCCGACAGTTTTCGGGGTTCTCTCCCCCCTGGCACCTTCGCTCTTTCCCCTGTCCTACAGCCACTCCTCCAGCGACAACCCCGTCATCCTCTCGTACGCCTCCACGTACCTTCCCCTCGTCGCCTCCACCACTTCTTCCGGCAACGGCGGCGGCTGCACGTTCGACGCCCTGTCCCAGCCCGACTCCGGCCCCGTCAGCCAATTGCGCACGTACTGCTTGTCGAACGACGGCTGCACCCTTCCCGGCTCGTACCCCTCCGCCGGCCAGTACCGCGACGAATCCGGCGTCAGCACTTCGTCCGCCAGCACCAGCGCGCCCGTCTCGTCCACGCCGAACTCGAACTTCGTGTCCGCCAGCAGGATTCCGCGCTTCGCCGCCACTTCCGCGCCACGGCGGTACACCGCGAGCGTCGCCTCGCGTAGCTCCTCCGCGCGCTTCGCACCGATAGTCGCGACCACTGCGTCGAACGAAACGTTCTCGTCGTGCTCGCCGAACGCCGCCTTCGTCGCGGGCGTGAAGATCGGCGACGGCAGTTTCGAGGCCTCGACGAGACCTTCAGGCAGCTCTACGCCGCACACTGCGCCCGTACGCTGGTAGTCCGAGTATCCGGAACCCGTGAGGTACCCGCGCGCGACGGCCTCCACGGGAAGCATGTCGAGACGGCGTACGAGCAGCGCGCGTCCGCGTACCTCGGCAGGGATGCGCGGGTCGTCGTACGCGACAAGGTGGTTCGGGATCAGGTCCGACAGCTGCTCGAACCAGAACACGCTCATCGCCGTGAGCACGCGGCCCTTGTCGGGGATAGGCGTGTCCAGGATGAAGTCGTAGGCGGAGATGCGGTCCGAGGTGACCAGCAGCAGGTGGTCGTCTCCGACCGCATACAGGTCCCGGACTTTTCCAGCGGCGATCTTCGGGTAATCGGCGAGCGTCGTCACTGCTGCACCCTAACCCGACGGCCGTCACTACGAGGATGATGCAGGTCATGGCCTACCGCTGGATCTCGTTCACTTCCGACTACGGGCTGCACGACGGCTTCGTGGCCGCCTGCCACGGGGTCATCGCCGGCATCGCGCCCGACGTACGCGTTCTCGACGTGACTCACCTCGTACCGCCGCAGCAGGTGCGCTCAGGCGCGGCGGTACTCGCGCAGACCGTGCCGTCGCTGCCTAAGGCCGTACACCTCGCTGTCGTCGACCCAGGCGTCGGTACAGAGCGTCGCGGCATCGTGGTGGTCGCGACGCACGGCATCTTGGTCGGCCCGGACAACGGTCTGCTGTTACCCGCCGCAGAGGCGCTAGGCGGCGTGTACGCGGCGTACGTGATCGATGTGCGCACGCCGACGTCCGCGACCTTTCACGGCCGAGACATCTTCGCCCCTGTTGCTGCGAAGCTTGCCCTCGGCGCACACCCCGGCTCCTTCGGCCTCGCCATTCGCGACCTGGTGCGACTGCCGGAACCGCTGATCGCAGCGTTCCCGGGCAAGCTGGTCTCGGACGTGCTGACTGTCGACCATTTCGGCAACGTCCAGCTCGCCGCCACCCCCGCCGACCTCGATCTAACCGGGTTGACCGGTGAGGTCACGGTGCACAGCGAGCACGTCGCGGTGTCCGCCGCGCTCGGTCGGACCTTCGCCGACGTGCCCCGCGGCGCGAACCTCGTCTACACCGACTCGGCGGGCAAGCTGGCCGTCGCGGTCAACGGCGGCTCGGCGGCTTCGGTGCTGCGGATCGGGCCGGCTGAGGAATGCACCATCACTGCGTCGCCGACCGCCAGCTGACCGGGCCGGGTCACCGCCGCCTTCATGCCGAAGAGGACGCCGCCGTCGGGGTCGCGGTGGTACGCGGCGAGCGAGCGAATCGGCTCCGGGCCGGAGCGCTTGCCGGTTTCCTGGTCGACCATCGGCACCGCGCAACGGACGCACAGCTTCGCGTAGGCGAACTCGGCCCCGCCGGCTTCCATCCGCCGGACGGAGTCCTCGGCGTGCGGTTCCGCCCAGCCGCGGATCACGAGGTTCGGCCGGAAGCGGTCCATCGGCACGGGTTCGGCTCCGCGTTCGGCGATTCGTTCGTTCAGGTGGTCCAAAGAGGACTCGGAGATCACGAGGATCGCGTGCCCGTCGGCGAACCTCGCGGTGCCGGGGGTTTCGCCGCTCGTCACCCGGTCGTGTTCGGGTGTGACGCCGAGGAGCACCGAGGGCTGGCCGACGACGGTGGAGAACCACTCGGCGGCGTCGGCACCCTGGTGGACGCCCTCGCCGGTCCAGTTGAAGGTGGCCGCGGGGTGCCGTTGGCCGTCCTTTTGGACCTCGATGGTCAGGTCTTCGATCCCCGGCGCGGACAGAGTGAGGCGGGTGCCGCCGTCCAAGATACGAGGTCGGATGGCGGCCATGATCGGGGAGCGGCGCTGGCTGCGGAAGTCGCCGTCGGGGGCGGTGACGATGAATTCGCGGTCGTGCGCGAGACCTGCCGGGGTGACGTCGGCGGACTGGACTGTCGTGCCCGCGCAGCCTTTGACCGGGTAATACGTGAGCTGCGAGATCGTCCCCATGAGGTTCACGGTACCTGTTCGTCCGAAGGGGACTGGGGCGCACGATCCCGCACGGGACCGCGCGACGCCGGTATCCTGCGCCGTCCTATAAGGACAGTTGGGACATACCCGGCGGGGTGTGCGACGCGGGCGAGCCGCCGTGGCGCACGGCGCGCCGGGAACAAGCCGAGGAAATCGGGATCGATCGCCCGCTCGGCCCGCTGCTGGTCATCGACTACGCGCCGGACGACGGCCGGATGCCGGAAGGACTCGCGTTCATCTTCGACGGCGGGCGAACCTCCGCCGAGGAGACCGGCCGCCTCACCCTCACCGATCCGGAGATCCTGGCCGTCCATTTGCTGCCGATCGACGAGGCAGCTCAACGAGTAGCACCGTCGCTGGCCCGGCGGCTCCGAGTTGCCTGGGAAGCCGCGCGGGCCGGCGAGCGGTTCGTTCTCTGCGAGGACGGTCAGCCGCTCACAGCACCTGCGACAAGAACTGCTGCAACCGAGGACTAGCCGGTGCCTCGAACACCTGCTGCGGCGTCCCCTGCTCCACGATCCGTCCCGCGTCCATGAACGCGACCTCGTCGGCCACACTCCGGGCGAAACCCATCTCGTGGGTGACCACGATCAGAGTGAGACCCCGCGAAGCCAGCCCAGCCATCAGGTCCAGGACGCCCTTCACCAGCTCCGGGTCCAGCGCGCTCGTCGCCTCGTCGAAGAGCATCACCTCCGGTTCCATCGCCAGCGCTCGGGCGATCGCCACCCGCTGTTGCTGGCCGCCGGAAAGCGCGGCTGGGCGGTACGGGGCCTTATCCGCAAGCCCGACTTCCGCCAGCCGCGCCCGGGCGACCTCAATCGCGTCCTCTTTGGACAGACCGCGCACGCTGCGCAGCGGCAGCACGATGTTGTCCAGCACGCTTCGATGCCCGAAAAGGTTGAAGTGCTGGAACACCATCCCGACGCGCTGGCGCAGTGCGTCCGGATCCGAGGCGATGACGCTCTCCCCGTCCAGCAGCAGGTCGCCGCTATCGGGTTCCTGCAGGCGGTTCACGCAGCGCAGCAAGGTCGATTTGCCGGAACCGGACGGGCCGATCACGCACGTGGTGCTCCCGCTCGGCACCTTCAGGTTCACCCCGCGCAAGACCTCCAGCGTCCCGAATCGGACGTGGATGTCCTTCAGTTCCACCGAAGACGAACGAATCGCTGTACTCATACCGTCCCACCCGCGAGCATTTCGTTGCTCTCCGCGGTCACCTTGCGACCGGTCTGCAGCCGCTTGTCGATGTAGTTCACCAGGTGCGTCAGCGGAACCGTGATCACCAGGTAGACCACCCCGGCGGCCACCAGCGGCGACAAGTTGCCCGTGTTCGCCGCGAGGTCCTGGCCGATGCGGAACAGTTCCCGTTGCGAGGTAAGGAAACCGAGGAAGTACACTAGGGTCGAGTCCTTCACCAGCGCGATGAACTGGTTCACCAGCGCGGGCAGCACCCGCCGCACACCCTGCGGGATCACCACCAGCAGCATCGCCTTGGAATAGCTCATGCCGAGCGCGCGGCTCGCCTCCAGCTGTCCCTTGTCGACGCTCTGGATACCGGCGCGGAAGATCTCGCCGATGTAGGCGGCGGCGATCAGGCTCAGCGCGGCGATGCCCAGCGGGTACGGGTTGTTGCCCACCAAACCGCGGGCGAGCAGACCGACGCCCTGTCCGATCACGAGGATCGTCAGGATCGCGGGCAGGCCACGGAAAATGTCCGTGTACACCCGCGCGGGCCAGCGCAGCCAGCGTTTGGTGGAGAGACCCATCACCGCGAGCACCATGCCGAGCAGGGTTCCGATGACAGCCGCCGCCACCGACAGAATCAGGGTGTTCAGCAGGCCGGTCTTGAGCAGGTCCGGGAAAACTTCCCAGATGTACTGCCAGTTCAGGAAAGTGTCGAAAAACTGATCCATCAGGCTACTTCGTCTTGAAGTCCGCGGGAACCGGAATGCTCGGCTCGAACTGCTGGTGCACCTTCGCCCAGGTGCCGTCCGCGACGGCCTTCTTGATGCCGTCGTTCAGCTTGGCCAGCAGGTCGGTGTTGCCCTTGCGCACCGCGTACCCGTGCGGAATGTTGGTGGTGATCGCCTTGGTGACCTTCAGCTCGGGGTTCTTCGTCGCGTAATCCTCCGCGGACACCTGGTCGAATACCGCGCCGTCGATCGCCGACGACTTCAGCGCGCTCAGCGCCGCCGCGTCGTTCGGGAACCGGACCGCCTGCGCCTTCGGCGCGTTCGAGGCGAGCCAGGTGTCCGACACCGTGCCCTGCACCACGCCGATCCGCTTGCCGGACAACGAGTTCTCGTCCGTGATGCCCGCGGCCGGTTTCGCCTCGATGCCGAGCGACTGGTAGTTGTACGGATCGCTGAACGCCACCGTCTTCTTGCGCGCGTCGGTCTGCGCGATCGCCGAACTGCCGATGTCGAACCGGCCGTTCGCGACGCTGCCGAGCAGTGCCGAGAAATCGGTCGCCACGAATTCCAGCTTCAAGCCCTCTTTCGCGGCGATATCCTTCAGCAACGCGTTGTCGAAGCCGGTGAATTCACCGTTCTCCTGGTACGCGTTGGGCCGGGAATCGCTCAGCGTGCCGACCCGCAGGGTCTGGTCGCCGTCGCCACCGCACGCGGTGAGACCGGCGACCAGTGCCGCGGTGACGGCGGTGACGATCAGTTTTTTCATCCCACCAGTGTGCCCCGGCATCAGGAGTTCGCCACCGGGAGGCCCGGGCCGCCCTTCTCCAGCTCCTTCGCGACCGGAGCCTCCTTGAAGAACTGCGCGTGCAGCCGGGCCGCGGTGCCGTCGGCGATCGCCTTGGCCAGGCCGTCGTTGATCTTCTTCAGCAGCTCGGGGTTCGACTTGGCGACCGCGAAGGCGGACGGGGTGTCCTTGTCCGCGACGGTGTAGCCGAACTCGAGCGGGAGAGTCGGGTTCTGGTCGATGTACTTCTGCCCGATGTCCTTCGGCACGACCCAGCCGTCGAGACCGCCGGTCTTCAGCTGCGCGAAACCGGCGTTGTAATCCGGGAACCGGACCACCTGCGCGCCGGCGAGCTTGCCGGCGAACTCGTCCTGCACCGAACCCTGCACGACGCCGACCCGCTTGCCCGCGAACGAGTTCGCGGCGGGCAGCGCGGCGCCCTTCTTGCTGACGACGGTGGTGAAGCTGGAGTCGTAGCC
The DNA here is from genome assembly GCF_042647905.1 of Amycolatopsis halotolerans. Classification (NCBI taxonomy): domain Bacteria; kingdom Bacillati; phylum Actinomycetota; class Actinomycetes; order Pseudonocardiales; family Pseudonocardiaceae; genus Amycolatopsis; species Amycolatopsis halotolerans. The sequence continues at coordinate 76,016 of NZ_JBHRWI010000020.1, read as the reverse complement.
GTTGCTGAACGCCACGGTCTTCTTGCGCGCGGCGGTCGCGGAGATCGTCGAGCTGCCGATGTCGAGCTGGCCGCCCGCGACCTTGGCGAGCAGGCCGGAGAACTCGGTGCCGACGAAATCGACCTTGAAGCCCTCGCGCTTGGCGATGTCCCGCAGGAGTTCGTTGTCGTAGCCGGTGAACTGGCCGTTTTCGAGGTAGATGCTGGGCGGGGCGTCGGTGAGGGTGCCGACGCGCAGGGTTTCCCCGGAAGCGTCCGAGGATCCGCACGCCGTAAGGCCCGCGGTGGCGGCGACAACGACGGCGAGCGTGCTGAGGATCTTTCTCATGACTTCTTCCTGAATATCCGGGGTGCGCAGACAAGAAGCGCCAGGCCGCGGGGTGGCGGCCTGGCGCTTCCGGGTTCGGCACGAAGACTAAAAGCTTCGCCCGATCGAGTAATGCCGTCTCAGCACGTGGACGGCGTGCGCGCACTCACAGAATCGGCTGCGGCGCGTACGCCGCGGCGTCCGGGAATCGCTTCAGCACGTCCTCGACACGCGCGGCGACTTCTTCGACCTGACGCGGGGCGACGCCGGTGAACGAGATCCGGTCGGCGAGAAGTTCGTCCAGGTCAGCGCGGTCGAGCGGGAGGCGTTCGTCGGCCGCGAGCCGGTCGAGGAGGTCGTTCTCCGCGCCGCGTTCGCGCATCGCGAGGGCGACCCCGACGGCGTTCTCCTTGATGGCCTCGTGAGCCGTCTCACGCCCGACGCCCCGGCGCACCGACGCCATGAGCACCTTCGTGGTCGCGAGGAACGGGAGATAGCGATCAAGCTCACGCTCGACCACGGCCGGGAACGCGCCGAATTCGCCGAGCACGGTGAGGAAGGTTTCGAGCAGGCCGTCGAGCGCGAAGAAGGCGTCCGGCAGCGCGACGCGGCGCACCACGGAATCGGAGACGTCACCCTCGTTCCACTGGTCGCCGGCCAGCTCGCCGATCATCGACAGGTAACCGCGCAGCACGACCGCGAGACCGTTGACGCGCTCGCAGGAGCGGGTGTTCATCTTGTGCGGCATGGCCGACGACCCGACCTGGCCCGGCTTGAAGCCCTCGGTGACCAGCTCGTGCCCGGCCATCAGCCGGATCGTCTTGGCGAGGCTGGACGGCGCGGCGGCGAGCTGGACCACAGTGGACAGCACGTCGAAGTCGAGCGAACGCGGGTACACCTGGCCGACGCTGACGAACCGGTTGCCGAAGCCGAGGAACTCGGCGATCCGCGATTCCAGCTGGTCCAAAGTGGACTCGTCGCCGAGCAGGTCGAGCATGTCCTGCGCGGTGCCGACCGGCCCCTTGATGCCGCGCAGCGGGTAGCGCTCGATCAGGTTGTCCAGCCGGGAGAACGCCACGAGCAACTCGTCGGCGGCGGTCGCGAAGCGCTTGCCGAGCGTGGTCGCCTGCGCGGCGACGTTGTGCGAGCGGCCGGCCATCACCAGGTCGGAGTGCTCGACGGCCAGCACGGCCAGCCGCGACAGCACCGCCGCGACGCGGGCGCGGACCAGTTCCAGCGAGCGCAGCTGCTGCAGCTGCTCGACGTTCTCGGTGAGGTCGCGCGAGGTCATGCCCTTGTGCACGTGCTCGTGCCCGGCGAGTGCGTTGAACTCCTCGATCCGGGCCTTCACGTCGTGCCGGGTGACGCGCTCGCGGGCGGCGATCGATTCGAGGTCGACCTGCTCGACCACGCGCTCGTAGTCTTCGACCACGCCTTCGGGCACCTCGACGCCCAGCTCGGCCTGTGCCCGCAGCACGGCGAGCCACAGCCGCCGCTCGAGCACGACCTTGCGTTCGGGCGACCAGAGCGCCACCAGCTCAGGCGAGGCGTAGCGGGCGGCGAGCACGTTCGGAATGCTGGGCTTGAGCGTCACGGGGCCACGATACCTGCGCAGGTCAGCGGGGCGGTCACCACTCCGTGAGGCTGCCGTCGGGAAGCCGCCACACCGGGGACCGCCAGGCGTGGCCGGTTTCATCAGCGCGACGCACGGCCTCCTCGTCCACCTCGATACCGAGGCCAGGCGCGGTCGGCCGCGCGGCATACCCGTCGACGAAGCGGAACAGCGCGTCGTCGGCGAGATACGCGACCGGCTCGCGGCCGTCGTGGTAGTGCATGCCCAGGCTTTGTTCCTGGATCAGGAAGTTCGGCGTCGCGAACGCCACCTGCAGCGCGGCGGCCAGCGAGATCGGGCCCAGCGGACAGTGCGGGGCGAGGTTCGCGCCGTACACCTCGGCCAGCGCGGCGATCCGGCGCAGTTCCGAGATGCCGCCCGCGTGCGACGGGTCCGGCTGCACCACGGCGACGCCCGCGTCCAGCACCGGTTTGAATTCCCAGCGCGAGAACAGCCGTTCCCCGAGCGCGATCGGGACCGTCGAGGCTTCGACCACCGATTTCACCACGTCGGCGGACAGTTCCGGCAGGACTGGCTCCTCGACGAACATCGGCTGTACTTCTTCGAGCATCTTCACCAGCCGTCGCGCCATCGCGGGCGAGACGCGGCCGTGGAAGTCGATCGCCAGGTCCCGGTCGGGGCCGAGCGCTTCCCTGGCCTCCCTGGCGCGGGCCAGTGCCGCCTGAGCCTCGGCGGGCGTGGCGATCGGCCCGAGAGGACCGGCGACGTTCATCTTCACCGCGGTAAAACCACGCTCGACCTGTGCGGACACCGCGTTGAAGATCCCTGACGGACGGTCTCCGCCGACCCACGAATACACCCGCACGCGATCGCGTACCGGGCCGCCGAGCAGCTCGTGCACCGGGGCGTTCCGTGCCTTGCCCGCGATGTCCCACAGCGCCTGGTCGAACCCGGCGAGCGCGCTGGACAGCACCGGTCCGCCGCGGTAGAAACCGCCGCGGCGCAGGACCTGCCAGTGGTCCTCGATGCGCAGCGGATCCTTCCCGATGACCAGCTCGGCCAGCTCGTGCACGGCGGCGCGGACGGTCCCGGCGCGGCCTTCCACGACCGGTTCGCCCCAGCCCGCGATGCCCTCGTCGGTGCTGACTTTCAGGAACAACCAGCGCGGCGCGACGAGGAACGTCTCGATCCCGGTGATCTGCACCTTGTCTCCTAAGCAGAATCTTTCGCGGCCGACCAGCCGCCATCGACGGTCAGCTCGGCACCCGTGACGAACGACGCCGCGGGCGAGAGCAGGAACGCGATCACCGCGGCGATTTCGGCCGGATCGCCGAGCCGTCCGGCGGGTGTCGCGCGGATGCTGCGTGCGCGGTCTTCCGCGCTGATCCGGCCCCACGCCTCGGTTTCGACCGGACCGGGAAGCACCGAATTCACCCGCACCTCCGGCGCGTACTCCACGGCCAATTGCCGGGCCAGAGACACCAAAGCGCCTTTGCTGGCCGCGTAAGCCGGGTGGCCGGGCAAGCCGAATCGCGCGTGTACGGAGGAAACGAGCACCACGGAGCCGCGCCGAGAGCGCAGCGAAGGCAGGCAGGTCCGGACGGCCAGGTACGACGCGGTGAGGTTCACGTCCAGCTGTCGTTGCCATTGCGCGCGATCGGTTTCGTGCAGTGGGCCCAAAGTCGGCAGGTACGCGTTGCTGACCACGGCGTCGACTTCGCCCGCAAGATCGAGAACACGTTGCCACGTCTCGTCTTCGGTCACGTCGCCTTGCACGCCGCCGGGCACCGGGGCGAGGTCGACGCCGATCACCCGATAGCCGTCGGCCTCGAGACGGCGGGCGGTCGCGGCTCCGATCCCGGACGCCGCACCGGTCACCACGGCAGTGCGCATGGTTGGCAAGCATGCCGGGATGCCCGCGACCCCGTCAAGAATAATTAGTAATTTATAATTTGCCTGCTAGGCTGGCCGGCATGGGATACCGGTGGGAGATCACGCGCGAAGCGGTTCGCCAGGGCGTCGTCGGGATCGTGCGGACAGCGGACGCCGCCTCGGCCGTCGCCGCCGCACGGGCAGTGCTCGACGCCGGGTTGAAGTCGGTCGAAGTCCCGCTCACGAACGCGGGTGCGCTCGTCGCGATCGAGGAACTGACTGCCGCGTATCCGGACGCCACGATCGGAGCGGGCACAGTGCTCGACGAATCGTCCGCGACGGCCGCGATCCGGGCAGGGGCCCAGTTTCTCGTGTCGCCGTCGCTGCACACCGAGGTGTTGCGTACCGCTCATCGGTACGGCGTCGCGGCGCTGCCGGGCACCGGTTCGGTCACCGAAATCGTGCGCGCGATGGAGGAAGGTGCCGACGCCGTAAAGGTTTTCCCAGCTTCCGCGCTCGGTCCGCAGTGGATTAAGGACGTACGCGCCGCACTTCCGCAGGCCCCGCTGGTGCCGACGGGTGGAATCGCTCCCGAGGACGTGCCACGCTGGCTCGACGCGGGCGCGGTCGCCTGCGGGATCGGGTCGGCGCTGACCCGTGGTTCGACTGAGGACATCCGGGCCAGAGTGGCCGCATTGGTGAGGGAGAGCTCGTGAGCGACGTCGTACTCGTCGGCTGCCGTACCGCCGAAACCGGCGGAAACGGCACGGGAATCGCGGTTTTCCGGCGCTCCGGCAGCGAGCTGACGGCGGAATCGACGTTGCCGATGGTGTCGCCGACCTGGCTGGCCCAGCATCCCGCGCTGCCGATGGTGTACGCGGTCAACGAGACGAGCTACGGCGAGGTCACCTCCGTTTCGGTCGCCGACGGCCTGGTCGCGCTCGACGTGGTCGAATCCGGTGGAGCCAGCCCGTGCCACCTCGCGGTGACGCCGAACGGCCGATTCCTGTTGTGCGCCAACTACGGCGGCGGCAGCCTGGCCGTGTTCGCCCTGCGCGCGGACGGCCGGATCGACGGCCGCACCGACCTGGTGCAGCACACCGGCAGCGGGCCGCGCGCCGACCGGCAGGAAGGCCCGCACGTCCACATGGCGGTGTCGTCAGCGGACAGTTCCGTGGTGAGCGCCGTCGACCTCGGCACCGACGAGATTCGCAGCTACACGCTGTCCCCGGAAGGAAAGCTGACTCCGCTGGCCGTTTCGTCGCTGCCGCCGGGAACGGGTCCGCGGCAGCTCGTGCGCGGCCAGGACGGAATCGCTTACGTGGCAGGAGAACTGTCCGGCGAGCTGATCACGATGCGGGAGACTTCTCCGGGAGCGTTCGAGTTCGTCGCGGCGACTCCGGCGACGGCGGCCGGCGGTGAATCCCTGGTGGCGCACCTGGAAGTGCTCGATTCCGGGATCTACCTGTCGAACCGCGGCCCGGAATGCATCACGTCTTTCGCCGGAGATCCGCTGCGCGCGACCGCCGATCAGCCGTGCGGCGCGTACCCGTGGAACTTCGCGGTGGCGGACGGAACGTGCTACACCGCCGCGTTCCGGGACGACGTCATTTCCGTCTTTCCGTTGAAGGACTTGGGAAACGCGGAGGTCCGCAAGTATCCGACCGGCTCCCCGACGTGCGTGCTCCCGCTCCGGTGACCGACCATCGCCCTCGCGGCCTGCACGGACAGACCGTGGAAACGCTCGCCGCACGCATTCTGTCCGGCGAATGGCGCGAGGGCATGGTGCTGGACCTTCCCGCACTGCGCGAGGAGCTGGACATCAGCCTCACCGCGCTGCGCGAAGCGTTGAAAGTGTTGGCAGCAAAGGGAATGATCGGCGCGCGACAGAAGCACGGCACGTTCGTGCAACCGCGCGAGAGCTGGCAGCTTCTCGACGCCGACGTCATGCGCTGGCAAACCACCGCACGCGGAAACGCTGGCTTGCTGGACGAATTGGCCGAAGTGCGCGCCGTGGTCGAACCCGCCGCGGCACGAATGGCCGCGGAACGCGCGACTGCCGAAGACCTTGCTGCGCTGATGTCCGCGCTCGACGCGATGGTGGCGGCACCGGATCTGGAGGCGAGTGTCGAGGCCGATCTGGCATTCCACCGCGGTCTGCTGACCGCCGCGCACAACAACTTCCTGCTCCAGATCGAACGCGTCATCGCGATCGGCCTGGCGGAGCGGGACAAACTCGTCCACAGCGCCGGTCCCACCGACGACCCGGTGCCGAGTCACCGCCGGGTACTGGACGCTATCGCCGCGCACGACCCGGTCGGCGCGGAGACCGCGATGCTGGAACTGCTGGTGAAATCGGCCGCCGACGCGAAGCGGACGGGTCAGGAAGTGAAAGCCCGCCGGTAAGCCGTCGGCGTGGTCCCGAGTACCCGCCGAAAGTGCAGCCGCAGGTTGGCCGGGGTGCCGAGACCGCAGTCGCGCGCCACCCGGTCCACTGAATGATCCGTGGACTCCAGCAGTTCCCGCGCCTTGCCGAGCCGCGCGTTGAGCAGCCACTGCAACGGCGTCGTCCCGGTTTCCTCGGCGAAGCGGCGCAGGAAAGTCCGCTGCGACATCTCCGCGTGCCGGGCGAGCAGGCGGATGCTGAGCGATTCGTCCAGTCGCTGCAACGCCCATTCCCGCGTGGCGGACAGCGAAGCGTCGCCAGCGTCCGCGAGCGGAGCGGGGACGTACTGCGCCTGGCTGCCTTCCCGATGCGGAGCGGCGACCAGTCCGCGTGCGATCCGGTTCGCGACCGCGGCACCCAGGTCGCGGCGCACGATGTGCAGGCACAGGTCGATGCCGCAGCACACGCCAGCCGAGGTGAGCACGTCGCCTTCATCGACGTAGAGGACATCCCGATCGACCTGGACCGACGGGTACCCCCGCTCGAATTCGTCGATATATTCCCAATGCGTCGTGGCGCGCAGGCCGTCGAGAATTCCGGCCGCGGCCAGCGCGAACGCGCCGGTGCAGATAGACACCACTCGCCGTCCCCGGTCGCGCGCCTCGGCCAGCAGCTCGACGGCCGCTTCCGGAGTCTCCCGGATCGGGTCGTAGCCCGGCACGATCACTGTGTCCGCCGCGCGCAGCTCCTCGATGCCGCCTTCGGCCGCCAGGTCAAATCCGGCGTTGGTCGCGACCTTCGGACCGAGCGCGCACAACGTCATCTCGTAATGCGTTTGCGGCCGGGCGTGAAACACCTGCGCCGGGATCGCCAGGTCGAGCGGGAGAACCCCGTCGAGCGCCAGCACCGCGACTCGATGCACCGTCATGGCAAGATTCTATCGAAGTACGGCAAACTTGCCACTCGCCAGGTCAGGGCGTTGCGGGCCAGGGTTGAAGGCATGACCGAACTCCTACCGGACGCGGTTGCCACCCTGCCGCCGACTCCGCTCGCGGACGCCGTCATCGAGGTCGTCCGACCGCTGGAATCGCTGTCGGTCTTCAACCACAGCGTCCGCACTTACCTGTTCGCCCGGCTGGTCGCCGACCGGCTCGCCCTGTCCGGCTACGACGACGACCTGCTCTTCGCCGCGTGCGTGATGCACGACATCGGCGTGGCACCGGACGGCCCGCACGTGGAACGCTTCGAGGTCGAAGGCGCTGAACGCGCGGCCGGATTCCTTGTCAAACAAGGGATTCCGGTCGCGGACGCCGACGAGGTCTGGCAGGCCATCGCCCTGCACACCTCCCCGGGCATCGTGGAGCACCGGGGCCAGCTGTGCGTGCTCGTCCACGCCGGGGTCGCCGTCGACTTCGGCGGCCCGATCGGCTCCGAATACGTCGAAGCCGTCACCGACGAGCAGGCCGCGACGATCCACGCCGCTTACCCCCGGCTGGAGATGGTCCGCTCGCTCACCGACGCGATCGTCGCGCAGGCGGCGAAAAACCCGAAGAACGCGCCCGTGCCGTCCACTCCCGCTGATTTCTTGCGCGAGCGTGCGGCCGACGGCGAAACCCGGCTGGAGCGTGCTGCCCGCACCTCGCGCTGGGGCAACTGAGAAAGGAATCCCCCATGCACTCCGTCACAATCCCCGAGGACTCCGAGGTTTTCGGACCGTCCGGGGCGTCCGCCTTCTCCCGCTTCGGCTACTCGGCCGCGGTCCGCGCGGGAAACCTCCTGTTCATCGCGGGGACGATCGGCCGCCGCCCGGACGGGGCCATCGCGGAAACCATCGAGGAACAGACCGAGATCGCGCTCCGCCGGATCGAGGAAATCCTTCGCCTGGAGGGCCTCGACCTCTCCGCGCTGGTCGACATCACGAGCTATCACGTCGACATCCACCAGCACCTGCCCGGTTTCCTGGAGGCCAAGCAGCGCCTCGTGACCGCCGAGCCTTACCCGGCGTGGTCGATGATCGGCGTCAGCGGGCTCGCCAGCCCGGGGCTGCTGATCGAGATCCGCGCCACCGCGGCGTACCCGGACTGACTGTCCTCAATGGACGCCAGCGGACTCCGCGAGCGCGGTCCGCAGCATCCGCCCGGCCGCGGCGCGCGGGGCCGGGTCGACCGCGATCAGCGCGTTGACCACAGCCCCGTCCACCAGCGCGACCAGCCGGTCCAGCTCGTCCTTGGCCACCGGCGTCCCGGAGCGGGCGAAGATCTCCGTCAGCAGTTCGTTGAGCTGCTGGGACAACGTCCGCATCAACGGCCGCAGGTACGGCCGCCGGCCCGTGGCGACCAGGCGTTCGTAGCGCAGCAGGACCGCCTCGGCGTCGGCTTCCGGGTCGCCGCTCTGCGGGCCGAGCAGCATGTCCAGCACGAGTTCCACGGTCGCCTGCACGCCCCGGTTCCGGGTCGTCAGGTCGTCGAGCTGCCGTCGCCCGTTGGCCAGTTCGGTCTGCCCGTGGTGTTCCACCGCGGCGGTGACGAGCTCTTCCAGCGAGTCGAAGTAGTACGTCGTGGACGCCAGCGGCAGGCCGGCCCGCTCGGCGACGGCCCGGTGCCGGACCGCGTCGAAGCCGCCCTCGGCCAGCAGCTCAGCGGCGGCTTCGACGAGCGCTGCCCGTCGTCGCTCGCCCTTGGGGGTGGTGGCTGCTGCCGTCATGTCCGGTCATTCTGCCAGCCGCCCCGGAGGCCGCCGATCAGAACCGGGTGGCCAGCGAAGCGGCGAAGCGCGCCAGGTCGGTTGCGTACGGTGCCGGATGCCCGGACGTCCCCGGCACGCTGACCAGCACGAGAGTCCCACCGCTGCCGGTTTGCTGACGCACGGTGACGGCTCCGGCCGGTTGCGTGGGCACATTCACCGCGGCACCGCGGGCGAACACCGCCGCGCCGATCGTCCCGTCCGGAAGCGGGAACCCCGCGCCGCGCGACGACGTCGTACAGACGCTGCCTGGGGAAGCCTGCGCGGCGGTCAAGTGGCCTGGGAGCTCGCCAGCGAGGGCAGTGGCGAGCTCCCAGTCCACCCGTCCGCACCCGGAGGTGCCTTCGACCCGAGGGCCGGTCCTCCCGGTTTCGCCGGCTCCCTGCCGAGACGGCTGACCCGGGAAGTCATCCCCATTGCTGAAAGGACGCGCCGCCGACCCGCCGGGTTGCACCGGCGCGGCCGCGGAATTCGCCATCGAATCAGACTTCTCGCTCGAAATTCCGACAATTCCCCACGTGCCGAACCCGGCGACCACCGCCACGGCCGCCGCGCCCGCGGTGATCCGGTTGCGGCGGCGCACCGTCTCGCGCTTCGAGCGGCGCACCACGTCGTCGACCGAGAACGTCGGGGGCGGCACCTCGCCGGAAGCGGCGGAGAACAACGTCTCGGCTTCCCGCTCATCCATTGGTCTCCACCTCCCGTTCCAGCACCTGACGCAAGTTCGCCAGCCCGCGCGCCGTCTGGCTCTTGACGTTGCCTTCGCTGCAGCCCAGCGCGGTCGCCGCGGCTCCGACGTCGAGTCCGTCGAAGAACCGCAGCACCAGCACGGCCCGCTGCTTCGGCGGCACTTCCTTCAGCGCGGCGAGCAGGTCCTCGCGCGTCGCGACGCGTTCGGCGAGGCCAGGGCCGTCGTCCACGGGTTCCGGCAGCACTTCGGTCTGCCGCTCCCGCCGCCACGGCCGCCGGGACTCGTCGATGACCGCGCGCACGAGCGTCTTGCGCACGTACGCGTCGGTCGCCGCGCGGTCTCTGATCTTCTTCCACCTCCGGTGCAACGCGACGAACGCCGTCTGCGCGAGGTCGTCGGCTTTGTGCCAATCCCCGCACATCAGATAGGCCGTCCGGCGCACGGCGTCCCTCCTCGCGGCGAAGTACTCCGCGAACTCCTGTTCGTCGCGCTGGTCCACGCGCTTTGCAGCTCCGCTCTGGCCATGTCCGGTGAAGGGACGGATCCGGGGGCGTCCACGGTTGCACGTCCGGCCGGAGACGTTCCACCCCCCGCCGCATTGATGCCGCCCCCACCTGTGTGATGTGATCGGACTGTGACCATGACTGGGCAGCTGATCGACTTCCGTTCCGACACCGTCACCCGCCCGGACGCGATCATGCGCGCGGCCATGGCCGAGGCCGAGGTCGACGACAACGTCATCGGCACCGACCCGACCATCGCCGAACTGGAGCGCCGGGCCGCGCGGACGCTCGGCATGCCCGCGGCGCTGTGGACGCCGAGCGGGACGATGGCGAACCTGATCGCGCTGAGCGTCCACCTGCGGCGCGGCGACCGGTTCCTCGCCACCCGCGGCGCGCACGTGCTCACCAACGAACTCGGCTCGGCCGCCTGGCTCGCCGGCGGCATGCCGGACATCCTCGAACACGACGCGGGCCCCGGCCGGTGCCTGCCGGAGACGCTCGAAGCCGCGATCGGCAACCCCGGCCCGTACTTCGCGCTCCGCACCACGCTGCTGTGCCTGGAGAACACCCACAACGCGGCCGGCGGCGCGGTCACTCCGCCCGACGAGCACGCGCAGCTGCTGTCCGTCGCGAAGCAGGCCGGGCTCACCGTGCACCTCGACGGCGCGCGGATTTGGCACGCGGCCGTCGCGCTGCAGGTGCCGCCCGCCGCGCTGACCGTGGGCGTGGACTCGGTGTCGGCGTGCTTCAGCAAGGGCCTCGGCGCGCCGGTCGGCTCGGTCGTCGCGGGCAGTGTCGAGTTCGTCGAGCAGGCCCGCCGGATGCGGCAGATGCTCGGCGGCGGCGTACGTCAGGGTGGCGTGCTCGCCGCGGCCTGCCTGGTCGCGCTCGACCGCGTCGACGAGCTGGCCGAGACACACGAGTTCGCGAAGCGCCTGGCCGACGGCCTTTCCGAGCACGGCTGGGACGTGCGGACGCCGGATACCAATATCGTTCTGGCCGGGGTGCCGGACGTGCCGACCGCGCTGAACTGGCTCGGCTCGCTCGGCATCCAGGCTCTGCCCATGGCGGGCAAGGTCCGGTTCGTGACGCACCGGGACCTGTCGTCCGCTGACATCGCCGAAGCACTGCGCCGGATCAAGGCCGGTGCCTGAACCCTGGGGGACTCGGGTGACCAACTGGATCGTGTTCGACTACGGCGAGGTGCTCAGCGTCCGCACCGCCGCGGTGCCGAAGCTGGCCGCCGCCATGGGCGTCTCGCTCGAGACGTTCGAGCCGGTGTACTGGAGCGTGCGCGACCCGTACGACCGCGGCTGTCCTGACCTGGAGTACTGGACGTCGATCGGCGACCAGGTGGGCGCGAAGGTGGACGACGCGCTGTCGGCCGAACTGACCGCGCTCGACGTCGCTGGCTGGGGACAGCTCGCGCCGGGATCGCTGGACCTGCTGCAGTCGCTGTCCGACGCCGGAGCCTCGCTCGCGTTGCTGTCGAACGCGCCGTCGGCGTTCGGCGTCTGGGTGCGCGAGCAGGAGTGGGCGAAGCTGTTCAAGCACACACTGTTCTCCGGCGACGTGAAGGTCGCGAAGCCGGACGCCGAGATTTTCCAGCTGCTGCTGGACAAACTGGGTGCGAAGCCGGACGAGTGCCTGTTCTTCGACGACCGTCAGATCAACATCGACGGCGCCCGCGCGGTCGGACTCCGCGCACACCTGTGGGACGGCGCCGAAGCCGCCCGCGCGGCACTGGCCTGAGCTGCGAACGGCTCCCGCACCTTCCCGGTGCGGGAGCCGTCGTCTGCCTCAGGATGGTTCGGCGCCGGTCAGCGGCTGATGCGCTTCGACTGCTTCTTCCCGGTGATCGCCCCGTAGGCCGCGGTGCCCAGGAACAGCACCCCGCCGATGATGCCGATCCACAGCACGGCCTTGAACACGAAGCCGATCACTGACCCGAGCACCATGAAGGCGATCCAGGCCACGACGAGCGCTCCGACGATCTTCCAGAACATGGCTCCTCCGATGCCGTTTCCGCGCCACGTCGGCCCGGTGCCCTCCAGCGTGCCATCCGTGCGACGAAAACTCTCTACGCCAGCCCAACGTTCAGGGGGATCCCAGGGTTCCCCTGAGCCGCTTTCCTAGTCGTCTCGTCCAGCGGGTCCGGCTCGGGCTCCGCCGGAGCGGCTGGCTGGCAGGCCGATCTCGCGGCGACGCGCCCCAGCCGACGAACCCGGCGATGCGGCCCGCGGAGCAACCTGACCCCCTTGGTCACCGGACCGGCCGGACACCGGCCGAGACATCACGGAATGCGGTTTTTACGGCTTTACGACTGTCCGTTGAAAGGCACCTACTATCGGCCCGTTGTTCATTCGGCACCCCGGACCAATTATTAATGGTGAATTATTCACCACTGAGTCGGGAGCAAAATCAATGCGCAAGAAATTGATCGCAGGCGGTGTCTTCGCCGTCGCGCTCGCCCTCACCACCGGTGGAACTGCCACCGCGCAGCAGTTCTCCGCCGCCCCCGCGGCCACCGGTGGTCCGACGGTGAAAAACGCCTGTGCGCAGGTGCGCGCGGCAGGCCGCATGTCCTGCTTCGCACAGGTGCGCACCGACATCAAGCAGGCCCGGCGCGCCCCCGGCGCCGCCCCCTCCGGCTACGGCCCCGCAGAGCTGCAAGCCGCCTATCAGCTGAAGGCCGACGGCGGTGCGGGCCAGACGATCGCCGTCACCGAGTCCGGCGATTACCCCTCTCTCAAAGCAGATTTGGCCGCCTACCGCAAGCAGTTCGGATTACCCGCGGGCGACGTGCAGATCGTGAATGAAGACGGCCAGGAGAGCCCGCTGCCGGCCGCCGACCCGGACTGGGCCGTCGAGACCGCGCTGGACGTCGACATGATCGCGGCGACCGCGCCGAACGCCAAGATCCTCGTGGTCGAGGCCAATCAGGCCTCCACCGACGACCTGGGCAAGGCGGTGGACACCGCGGTAAAGCTCGGCGCGAAGTTCGTCTCCAACAGCTGGGGCGGCGACGAGTCCGAGGGGGGCGCGGGCGACGCGCACTTCAAGCACCCCGGCGTGGCGATCACCGCGTCCAGCGGTGACAGCGGCTACGGCGCGAGCTGGCCGGCGTCCTCCCCGTACGCCGTCGGCGTCGGCGGCACGACCCTGAAGAGCAGCGGCGGCTCGTACACCGAGACGGCGTGGAAGGGCGCGGGCTCGGGTTGCTCCAGCTACGCGGCGAAGCCCAGTTACCAGACCGACGCGACCGGCTGCGACAAGAAGGCCATCGCGGACGTCTCCGCGGTCGCCGACCCGGCCACTGGTGTCGCGGTGTATGACACCTTCCAGCAGAGCGGTTGGCAGGTCGTCGGCGGCACCAGCGCTTCGTCCCCGATCATCGCGAGCGTCTACGCCGACGCCGGCACCCCCGGTGCGCAGGACTGGCCCGCCCAGTACCCGTGGTCGCACACCGACCAGCTGACCGACGTCACCTCGGGCAGCAACGGCAGCTGCGACACCAAGCAGTGGTGCAACGCGGGCACCGGCTGGGACGGCCCGACCGGGCTGGGCACCCCGAAGGGCACCGCCGCCTTCACCAAGTAAGAATCGACAATTTCAGATAGTTCACCTTAATCGGGCATAATAGCGACCAGCGGTCGGGCGGAACAAATACGACGTTCCTCCCGATCGCTTGTCGTTACCTTTGTCTAGCCCCCTTCACTCGATAGGGTTCCGAACGAGGGAAGGCCGCAGCGGAGGTGACGCGCATTGACGCTCCACGAGTATTCGATTGCGCCGCACAGTCTCGATCAGCGGAATAACCTTGACTCCCTCGATCCGGGCGAACTCTCCTTCGCCGAAACACTGCGCGGCGCGATCGATGCCAGCGGCCTCACCCTGGAACGCATCCGGGCCAGGCTGACCGAGCGCGGAAGCCGGGTCAGCCTGGCGACGCTGAGCAACTGGCAGTCCGGCAGCCGCCAGCCCGAACAACGCCGGTCGATAGAAGCGGTGCGCCAGCTCGAGAACGTCCTCGAACTGCCGATGGGCAGGCTGTCCGGCAGGCTGGGACCGCCCCGGCCGAGGGGCAGGCAAGTCGCCGCCGAGGAGTCCGCCGCACCCGACGAGCAGTGGCTGGACTCCAGTGGACTGTCGGCGCTGATGACCGACGCCGACATCGCACCGCAGAGCGGACTGCGCCGGATCAGCTTGCACCTGCGCTGTCACCTCGACTCCGGCCGGGCGGTGCACCGGATCAGCTACCGGCACGTCCTGCGGGCCGAACGGGACGGCCTCAGCCACGACCTCAACCTGCTGGAACTCTCCCCTGGCACCCGCAGGCGGCCCACGCTCACCTCGACGCACAACTGCAGGCTGGGCCGCCAGTCGGTGAGCGAAGAGAAGCACCTGATGATCAACGAACTGCTCTTCGACAGTGCGCTCCGCCGCGGCGAAACCGTGGTCCTCGAGTACGAGATCGAGCTGTACCCCGAGCCGGGACAGCCGTCCGACAACAGCTGGACCGCCAGTTTCCGGCTGCCCATCCAGGAATTCCTGATCGAGGCCCAGTTCGGTCCCGGCGCCGTCCCAGTCCGCTGCCGGGAGGTCCGCCGCCCGTTCAGCGATCCGACCCCGACCGAACGACCGGTGCGCATCAGCGAATCGGCCAACACGCACGCCGTCATGCTCGGACTGCGCGCCGGGAGGTACGGGCTCGAATGGGACTGGCCCGAGCAGCACGACTGACCGGACCGCTCAAGCCCGCGCGGCGGAACCACGCTGCCTCGACGCACCAGCAGGTCAGCGGCCGATGGCCAGAGATCTCCGAGTTCCCCTGACCGGTTTCACCCCAGCCAGCCGCCGAGCCGGCGCAGCCCCTCGGTCACGTCCTCGGTCGCGCCCGCGAAGGAAAACCGCACGTAGCGGCCGCCGTCGACCGGGTCGAAGTCGATTCCCGGGGTGATCGCGAGACCGGTGTCGGCGAGCAGCCGCTGGCACCAGCTGAGGCTGTCGGTGGTGTGGTCGGAGACGTCGGCGTAGGCGTAGAACGCGCCGTCGGCGGGGGCGAGCTTGTCGAGGCCGATCTCGCGGAGACCGGCGAAAAGCAGGTCGCGGTTGCGCCGGTAATGCTCGACGTGCGCGTCCGCTTCGGCGTACGACTCCGGTGTGAACGCCGCGACCGCCGCGTACTGCGAAACCGCGGGCGGGCAGATGGTGAAGTTGCCGGTCAGGACGTCGACCGCGCGATGCAGCCGCTGCGGCACCAGCATCCAGCCGAGCCGCCAGCCGGTCATCGCGAAGTACTTCGAGAACGACCCGAGCACCAGCGCTTCCCGGCCGTACTGCCAGGCGCAATCGAGCTGCTTGCCATACGAGATGCCGTGGTAGATCTCGTCGCTGATCAACTGCACTCCGTGCGAAGCGCACCAGCCGGAAATCGCGGCCAGCTCACCCGGCGGCAACACGGTCCCGGTGGGGTTGCCGGGACTCGCGACGATGAGCCCGTCGATCGGCCCGAGCCGGTCGAGCTGCTCGACGGTCGGCTGGAAATTCGTCTCGGCGGTCGTGGCGAACTCGACGACCTCGCAGCCGAGGACGTTCAGCAGATTCCGGTACGCCGGATAGCCCGGACGGGCCATCGCGACCCGCGCGCCCGGGTCGAACGCGCTGAGGAACGACAGCAGGAAGCCGCCGGACGAGCCGGTGGTCATGACGACGTCGGACGCGGCCACGTCGATGTCGTAGGTGCGCCGGTAATGCCCGGCGACGGCTTCGCGCAGCTCAGGAATGCCGAGCTGCTCGGTGTAGCCGAGGGTGTGCTTTTTGAGGGCTTCCTGAGCGGCCTCAAGCACCGCCGCCGGGGCGGGCACGGACGGCTGCCCGGCGGCCAGCGAAATGAGGTCGCCGTGGCTGCGCTGCCGGGCCTGCGCCGCGGACAGCACGTCCATCACGTGAAAGGGAGGCACGCCTGCCCGCAACGCGGGCCCGCCGAAAGCACCGATGTCGACCATGCGGCCAGGCTAACCGGCGGAACCGCGTGCGGGGTGTGCCGTCAGTAACCGCGGTACGCGCCGCCGTGCGCCATCGCCGCGATGCCCGGGACGTTGGACATCGAGCCGTACCGGTCGAGCGAGTACCGGACTCCGGCGATGATGTTGTCGACCGGGTTGTAGATGTTGTCGTGCCCCGGCAACTTGTGCGCGTTGAACGTCGAGTCGATGCACTGCATCAGGCCCTTGGACGGATGGCCCGCCGCGGCGTTGGAATTGCCGGTGAGGAACAAATGATCGCCCTCCCTCGCCGTCCAGGTGCCCAGTTCAGTCGTAACGCACCAGACGTCACCCCTCCCGGCATTCTCTTCCCGGAGGAATGCGCCCGTGACGACCGGGTTGTTTGCTCGGACGGCGCCCTCGACCTGCCAGGTGCGGTGCTCCTTTGTTCGATCGATGTAGGAGACCCTAGGCCGGGCACCGGACAGGTAGACCGCCAGCGTGATCGCGTCGAGGACGTCACCCGGCGCTTGGTAGATCGTGACCTTGGGCTGGGTGTAGCCCGGACGGAAATGCCGGGTCCCCTCCGCGTCCGTGACCGCTTCCAGCCACGCGGCACGCTGATCAGCCGACATCGCCAGCACCTGGCTGAAAGCCTCTGACTTCGGATTCCCAGCCCGGCGCAGCAGATCGCGAGCGTAATCGTGGTCAAGGCGGAACTGGTGCCGCGGCCCGCAACCACCTCGATCGTCTACGTACTCCGCGTGCGGTACATCCGTCAGAAGTTCGCGAATCTTCGCGACCATCTCTGGCTTCGACTGAGCGATCGAGGCAGTCGGCCGGTGCTGGCGAGACTCGAGATGCCCGTCTCCGGCAATCCATCCAAGGATCGCAGCCTCGCGCACAGTCACCTCAAGCCCGGCCCCCGTGTCGGCAACCGCCGACAGGAGCAACCGATCCCGGCTGCCGACCTCGCTGGTCGTGACGAACCTGCCGTCAGTGGCGTACTCGGAGCGGGCCGGAGCCGACCGCACGCCATGGCGCTTGCGGCGGTGAACAGCAACGCCGTTAGCCGGTTGAACCGAAGCCCGCGGCACCCATCCGCATTCCGGGCACACCAGCGGACCCGCCGGTTTTGCCTCGGTGACCCGCGGGAAAGTGAGCCACCGGTGGTTCGGCGTCGTCGTGGCCTGCCAGCGAGTGTTGACCAGTCGCACAAGCGGTGCGTTCTCGTGGTGCACCACCCGGGTGATCTTGGTCCACTCGCTGCGCCGGGTGACCGGATTGAACCCGATGGTCTCGTCCCCGACCTTGACGTCGCGATGCTTCAGCATGCCCCGCCGAGTCAGCACCATCGTGTCGAGCGGCACGCAATCCCAGTTGTTGATCGCGTTCGGGTTGCCGCCGGACTCGTGCTGGATGATCGCCCAGATGTTCTTGATGTCCGCGTCGGTCACGTTCACGCCCGCGGCCTGCAGCGCCTTGATCGCTTCCTGGATCCACTGCTGAACGTTGCCGGGCGGAGGCGAAGAGGGCGGACCGCCGCTCGAGCCGAGACCGCCGCCGCCACCGGACGCACCGCCCCCGCCACCGCTGGCGCCGCCGCCACCGCCGTGATGACCGCCGCCACCGCCGCCGCCGTGGTGCAGACCGCCGGTGCTCTGCGGGACGGTGCCGTCCGAGTTGGGGAGCGGAACCTTCGAGTAGCCGCCCTCGATCTGCGTCTTCATCAGATCCTGCGACTTCTTGACCATGTCGTCGGCCTGCTTCAGCAGCGGGTCGATGGTCTGCTCGGCAGTCGTGGCGTCCGTTTGGTTGGCCTTGTTCGCGGCGTCGATGATCGACTGCGAGGTCGGGCTGGGCGGCGGGCCCTTCTTGTCCGACTTGTCGTTGGCGTACGCCGCCTCGGCCGCCTGCGTCTTCTGCGCTTTGTCCGACTCTTCCTTGATCCGCTTGTCGATATTCGTCTTGGCGGT
Source organism: Amycolatopsis halotolerans (assembly GCF_042647905.1). NCBI lineage: Bacteria > Bacillati > Actinomycetota > Actinomycetes > Pseudonocardiales > Pseudonocardiaceae > Amycolatopsis > Amycolatopsis halotolerans. The sequence goes on along the minus strand of NZ_JBHRWI010000020.1, from coordinate 57,980 downwards.
GTTGAAGGCCTCGGTGACCTTGCTTTTGATCCCGCCGAGGTCAGACGACAGCTGCGTCAGGTCCTTGCCGACGTCGTCAAGATGCCCCTGCACCTTGTCGCCCGCCTTGGTGATCTGCGTGACGTACTCGACGAAGGAGTCCGCCGCCGGACCTTCCCACACTCCGCCTGCCAACGACTTCGTGGAATTGTTCAGCGCGGCACTGTGGTCGCCCGCCTGCTTCGCGGCGTCGGTGAACTGCTTCCCGGCGTCGCTGATCACGCCCGGGTTGATCTTGTCGACCTTCTTAGCTTTCTCGACAATGCCGTTCCAGTTCGGCGGATAGTCGATCAGCGCCATGCTCGTGCCCCCTCGTGCCTGCTCAGCGGTCTTCGTGGACGGTCAGGTCGGTCTTGTGGACCTGATCGGTCTCCTGGATCAGCCCCGCCGCCTTCTTGAGGATGAAGCTGGTCGCCTCCATCAGCTTCCCGGCCGCGTCGAACTCGCTGTGCACGCCCTGTTTGAACGTGCCGACCGCACCGTGCACGTCCTTGGAGCCACCCATCGTGCCGAACGGGCTCTCGTGCTCCTCGTCAACACCGGTGAGGTGCTTCTTGGACTTCTCGAACTCGTCCTTCAGCTTCTCCACGTTCCTGGCGGCAATGGCCATGGAATCCGGGTCGTAGACAGGCACCGTTCGTCATCCCCTTCGCGACACTCGCTTCCCGACCAGTTCGGACGCTCCGCTCACCGAGTCGGTTCCCTGCTTACTCTAAGACTTCGAGCGCGTGCCGTGTGCAGTTCTCCGCGACTTCGGGCCGCGAACCCCCGGACCGGGTTATAGCGCGATCGAAAAGGGAGAAAACGGTCAGCCCGAAGGCGTCAAATCGCGGCTTGCAACTCCCGCACCCGCTCCACCAACACCGCGTTGTCCGCCGGACTAACCGTCGCCCACGTATGCCCGTCCGAATCATCAGTGAGCTGGAACAGATACCGCCCGGAATCAGTGTCGTAGAACGCCGCCACGTGCGGCGACCGGCGCACCGTCCCGTCCCGCAGCACCCGCTCCGCACAGAACTGGCCGCGGGCCGCCTGTCCCATCAGCATGCCCGCCAGTTCCTGCGCCTCCCACAACGCCACGCCCCGGTCCTCCAACGCCGTGACCAGCGCTTTCGGGTCGCCAGCGGCAGCCATATCGGCGGCGACGAGCGTGCTGTGCGGTACCGAGATCGACTGGCCGACCCCGGCGTCGAAGTCCCCGGCGACCCGCACCGCGGCGTCGGCGAGGGTGTCCGGTTCGGTGTCGATCAGCCACACCTCGTCCCGGTCGACCACCGCGAGCACGGCCTGGCGGCCCCGGCTCACCGCGCGCCCGCGGATCTCGCGGTCCGCCCACACCCAAACGTCCAGGGCCTCTCGAGGGCGCGCCAGCAAATGCAGCTGATCCAGCACTGTCCCGGATGGACGACGGCCGCGCGCGAGCCTGCGCCGCGCCAGCGAATCCCAGACGGACTCGATCAGTCCGGCCCGTTCGGTGTGCGTGCGCCCGGGCGACGGAACCGCGAGCGCGGCCGGGCGGCCGCCCAGGTCCAGCGATTCCCACAGCACGTCGAATTCGAGGGCGGTCAGTACCAGGTTCACGGCCGGCGCACGTCTCCCGTGCCGTCGCCGAGGACGTCGCGCGCCACCATCCGGCCGTCTGCGAACAGGTCTTTGTCGTCGACGCCGAAGCGGCGCACGTGCTCGTCGTCGGTTTCCTGCGGAGCGGCTTCGGAGAGGTATTTGGCGTCGCCACCGCCTGATTTCGGCGCGATCTGCTCGGCTTTCCGCAGTGCGACGGCTTCTTCCTCGGGAAGCTCGTCCACCGGCAACGGCCGGACCAAGCCCTTCTGCTGACCGTCTTGTGCGCGGCCTTGCCGTTCGCGGTCGCCGGAAAGCGCACCACCGGCCACTCCCGCGCCCAAAGCCGCGGCGCCTGCCCCGATTTCGCCAGCCGACGCTCCTCCGCCGCGCGGGACCGGAGCGTTGCCGGGGGTTTCGGCAACAGGAGCAGGCGGCGGCTGCTGGACGCTGCCGACCAGGCGACCTCGTTGCAGCGCTTGGTTTTCGTGCCCGCCCCCGGGGTAGCTGCCACCCGCGCCGCCGCCGGGGTTTCCTCCCGGGCCGCCGCGACCGGTTGTGCCACCGAAGCTTTCGGAACTGCCGACAGTTCCGCGGTTAGCCGGGCCACTGGACCCGCTGTCGGATCCGCTGCTCGTCCCGCGCGGGCTGGTCGGCAGGAACGTGCCGGACTCCCCGGGACGCATCGCGCCGGGAACCCGCGACCCGCCGGAAGTGCTTGGCACACTGGGTGTTCCCGGCACGTTGGCGGAGCCGCCCGACCGAGGCGCGCCAGGCAACCCCGGCTCGCTGCCCCGAGGTGCCGGTGCTTTCTCCCAACCCGACGGCGGAGGAGCAGACGGCGGCACGTAGCTGGCCGCGACCACCGGCGCAGCTGGCCGAGCAGCCGGTGCCTGCGAAGCCGTGCCGTACGCAGGCGTCGGCGGATCCACCACCGGAGCGGCCGGAGGCGGCGGCGGGGGAACGTACTGCGACTTCACCGACGCCGCAGCGGGCCGCACCTGGCCATCCGGCGTCACCTCGACCGCGGCGGCCGCACGGTCGACCGGACTCGGTCCGCTGCCGGGCTGGACCATCGCGAGCGATTGCGGCTGACTCAACGGTTCGGTCGACAGCAGGTTTTCCCCGCTCTGCTGGGCATAAGAGTTCAACGCCTCGACCGCTTGGCCGCGCGCGTTGTCCGCAGCCTGCACCTGCGCCGTGTGATCGGTCTCGAAGCCGAGGAAGCTCGCCACCGAATCGACGAGCGTGAGACTCTCCGCGCCTTTGCGCACCGCAGCCGGATCGGGCAGCTTGTACTTGGTGCGGTTGAAGGCTTCCCCTTGCGCGAAAAGCATTTCCGCGGTGTGCGTGACCTTCTGCATCGCGTCCTGCGAGAAGCCCGCCTGATCCGACAGCACCTGCCCGGCCTGTCCGCCCGCCTGGCTCTGCCATTCGACGCCGAGCTTCGCCAGCTGGTCGCGCAGCGTGCGGTCGGTGCCCGCGAGCGCGGTCGCGACCTCCCGCAGCGCCTCGACCGCGGTGGCGATGCTGGCGATTCCGTCGCCGGAGCCGAACTTCTCGATCTCGTCGGCGATGGCGGTGTCGGTCCACCCGTCGAAACGGTGGTCGCGGATCCTGCCCGCGAGTTCGGAGATCTCCACGCGCCCTCCCTAGGTCCGGTTCTTCAGGCCCTGCACGGCCAGGCCGGCGGCCTGGGTGGCGATTTCGCACAACTGCGGCTGGCTGAACGCGCCCGCGGTGACCGCGAACTCCTGTGCCGCCATGGTTTGTCCCTGCGCGACGCCGACGAGCACCTCGCAGTCGGAGGGCGTCCCCGCCGCGCGGTAGTTCGTGATCGCCGGATAGCCCTCGACGCTGGTGGCCGCGGTGGTCATGCTGTTCTTTCGCCGCGAGCCGGTGAGCCATTCCTGCACATCCGCGCCGACGATCCGCAGGTGCAACGCGTGGAACGGCTCGGTCTTGTCCGAATCGAACACGCAGGTGGGCCCGTCCTTCGCTTCCGCGGCCTTGCGCGGCACGCTGGTGACCTTCAGCAGGTCGAGCTGTGCCTGGCCGAGCAGGTCGCACGGGTCGGTCCCGGCGATCGGCAGATCGGACGGCCGCTGCGGCAATGCGGCCGCCTTCGTCTGCTGCGCCAGGGAACTCATCGCGGGCTCTACGGGGTACGCGGTGCCTTGCTCGCCCGACGAGCAGCCCGCGACGCCGAGTACCGCGACAACCGCGAGGATCGGCTTAGTGGATGCCGTGCGCACCGCGGTCCCCGAAAGCCGCGGCCTTGTCCGCGTCGCTGGCTTCGTACGTCTTCGCTGCTTCGCGCAACTGTCCGACGAGCTTGTGCAGATTGGCGACGTACGCGCGCACCTGCGCGGCGTACGACTGATCACCTTCCGCGACAACGGTGTTCCACGCAGCCATCGCGTTCACGCTCACCGTGTCCGACGAAGGAGTGTCGACGCGAAGCTCGCCGAGCCGCGTGAGGAGCTTGTCTTCGAGCGCGCTGACCTGCTCGTCGACCACCCGCGCGACCTCGAGCAGCTTCGCCGGCTCGACCACGATGTCCGCCACGCCCGGCGCTGCCGGTACCGACGAAGCCAGGTCGGTGAGCGGTGTGCTTCCCGGCATGCGCTAACCCCTCCCGTGATACGGACAGTGACCGTACGGACCCGTTTCGAGGCTACCAACCGCCGCGTGAACCCGAGGCGAACTTCGTGGAGAAGCTGCTCAGGCGGGAGCGCTTACTTCCCCGTTGGCCGCGCGCAGTGCGATATCGGTGCGATGGTGCGAGCCAGCGAGGTGTACGCGCTCGACAGTCTCGTACGCGTGCTTACGCGCCGCCTTAAGCGACTTACCAGTGCCGACAACCGACAGCACGCGTCCGCCGGCCGAGATCACCGCACCGTCGTCGCGACGCCGCGTACCCGCGTGAAGCACGCCTTCGATCTCTCCGCCGGTGATGATGTCCCCAGTACGCGGCTTGCCCGGGTACCCGTCCGCAGCGATCACGACGGTGACCGCGGCCCCGCCCGACCACTCCAGCGGCGGCAGCTCAGCCAGCTTCCCGGTGGCCGTCGCGTTCAGGATGGTCGCGAGCGACGTACGCAGCAGCGCGAGCACAACCTGCGTCTCGGGGTCGCCGAAGCGGCAGTTGAACTCGATCACCTGCGGGCCTTCCGAGGTGAGCGCGAGACCGGCGTAGAGCAGGCCGGAGAACGGGCTGCCCCGGTCGGCGAGCTCGTCGACCACCGGCTGCACGACCCGCGCGACGACGTCGTCCACCAGGTCCTCAGGGGCCCACGGCAGCGGTGCGTACGCGCCCATGCCGCCGGTGTTCGGGCCGGTGTCGCCGTCGCCGACGCGCTTGAAGTCCTGCGCGGGCAGCATCGGCACCACAGTGCGGCCGTCGACGAAGCAGAACAGCGAAGCCTCCGGGCCGTCCAAAAAGGACTCCAGGAGGACCGGGTGACCGCCGTCGAGCAGCATCAGCGCGTGCTTGCGCGCGACCTCGACGTCCTGGGTGACGACGACGCCCTTGCCCGCGGCAAGACCGTCGTCCTTCACGACCCAGGTGGGCCCGAAGCGCTGAAGCGCGGCGTCGAGACGCGCGGGAGTGTCAACGACCTCACTGCGAGCCGTCGGCACCTTCGCGGCCGCCATGACGTCCTTCGCGAACGCCTTCGACCCCTCGATGCGCGCAGCCGCGGCAGACGGTCCGAAGCAGGCGATGCCGGCTTCGCGCACCGCGTCGGCGACGCCCGCGACGAGCGGCACCTCCGGCCCGATCACGACGAGGTCGGCCTTCCACTCCTTGGCCAGGGCCGCGACGGCCTCCGGCTCGGCGAGCTCGACCCCGAGCTGCTCAGCGACCGCCGTCGTGCCGGCGTTGCCGGGGGCGCAAGCAAGCGCCGTGACCGCGGGGTCGCCTGCCACCGCGAGGACGAGTGCATGCTCCCGAGCGCCGGAGCCGATTACCAGTACGCGCACGCCGGACAGCGTAACGGTGGGTGTCGCGCCCCGGCAGCGCGCCGTCCGCGACCCCGGTCCGGACCAGGTGCGCGACTGGTCCGGTCCTGGGACAACGGTGTCCGGATTCGGCCGCCATCCACCGTTTACCCGGTTGTCAACCGCCCGTCCGGCTGGTGCCGCGCGCCCGACGCTTGCGGCGGTGAGGGTGACGCGGTAGTCGTGGCGAGCTGCGGATCGCCCGGTAGAGAAAGGTCCCCCCATGAAGCGCAAACGCCTCGGCGTGCTCGCCCTGTCCGGCCTGGCCCTGCTCGGCGTCGCCGGCCTCGCGATCGGCCCGGCCGCCGCGAGCGAGGACACGGCCGCGGGTGCGGCCGCGAGCGGCGCCCGGCACGATGGCCCGGTGATCGTCGGACACCGGGGCGCGCCCGGCTACCGCCCGGAGCACACGCTCGCGTCGTACGAACTCGCCTGGCGGATGGGCGTGGACTACGTCGACGTCGACCTGGTGCCGACCAAGGACGGCCAGCTCGTCGCCCGGCACGAGCCGGAGATCGGCGGCACCACCGACGTCGCGGCCCATCCGGAGTTCGCCTCGCGCAAGACCACGAAGGTCATCGACGGAACCAAGATGACCGGCTGGTTCACCGAGGACTTCACCCTCGCCGAGCTGAAGACGCTCTACGCGAAGGAGCGGATCCCGCAGAACCGGCCGAACAACCAGCTCTACGACGGCCGCTACCGGATCGCGACGTACCAGGAGGTGCTCGACCTGACCCGGCGGCTCGGCCACGAACTGCACCGGACGCTGGGCACCTACCCGGAGGTCAAGCACTCGACGTACTTCTCCTCGATCGGCAACCCGACCGAACCGAAGCTGGTCTCGATCCTCAACCGCAACGGCCTGAACCGGCCGAACGCGCCGGTGATCATCCAGTCGTTCGAGGTGACGAACCTGCAGGAACTGCACAAGCAGGTGCGCGTCCCGCTGCTGCAGCTGACCGAGGCGAAGGGCGCTCCGGCGGACTTCGTCGCCAAGGGCGACAAGCGCACGTACGCCGACCTGGTCACGCCCGCCGGCCTGCGCGAGATCGCGAAATACGCGAAGTACCTCGGCCCGGAGAAGGGCCAGATCATCCCGCGCGACGCACAGGACAACCTCGGCAAGCCGACCACGCTGATCGCCGACGCGCACCGCGCCGGGCTCGAGGTGCAGCCCTACACCTTCCGCAACGAAAACCCGTTCCTGCCGGCGAACCTGCGCTCCTCGGCCAGCCCGAGCGCGTTCGGCAACGTGTTCGCGGAGGAAGCGGCGTTCCTGAAGGCCGGGGTCGACGGATTCTTCGCCGACCAGCCGGACACCGCACTGGAATCGGTGCGGGACTTCACCGGTCGCTGAGTTTTTGTTTCTTCCCGGCCCGCCGGTGACGTTCGCGTCGCCGGCGGGCCTTTAGTTTCGCGGAGTGAGCACAACAATCGGGATCACGCGGTCGGTTTTCTGCGCGTACTCGTCGTACAGCGGGAACATGCGCGCCATCTGGGGCCAGAGAGTTTCGCGCTCGTCCCCACGCTCGGTTCCGCCTCCAGGTTCTTGAACCACTCCGGATCCTCGTCGGCACCGCCTTTGAAAGCGACGACGACTCCTCGCCGTAGGTGCCGCAGATCGGACAAGTGCGCCGGGGAATACCGGTCTTGCGTCCAGTCGTGACGAGCAGGAGCGGGTAGCGGCCGTTGGATTCGCGGCCTTCCGCGCCGTTCTCGACATCCTCGCCCGAAGTGCCTGTTCAGCCGGGCGGAGGTAAGGCTGCCCCCACCCCGTAACGGGGGGTGCAGGCCATCGCCGTCGTGCCATCGCGAGCCCTAGCGTTTGTCTCGCAGGCTGTCGAGGGGAGAAGACAGGTGGCTGGAATTGCGGCAGTGGGAGTTGGTCATCAAGAGCGAACGGCGGCAGGCAGATGATCATCCTTCATCTCGCACTGCGCTCGCTGCGGCATCGCCCCGCCAGTTTCGTGGCGAGCTTTGTCTCGCTGTTCCTCGGAGCCACGATCCTGATGACTTTCGCTTCATTGCTGGACACCCGCGCCAACGTTGACGAATCGACCGGGACCATCCTGACCATCATGGCGAGCGCGGTCGGCGGCTGGGGCCTGGTGCTCGTCGTGGTCGCGGTGATGTCCACGCTCGGCTTGCTGGTACGGCAGCGGGACACCGAACTCGCGTTGCTGAAAAGCATCGGCGCGACGCCTGCTCAGATTGGTCGGCTGATCGTCGGCGAGGCTGTGGCCATCGCCCTCATCGCGTTTCTCGCGGCGATTACGCCAGCCGTGTTCACCGGCAGACTGGTCGTCGGGCTGCTCAAGAACGCCCAACGCCTGCCGAAACGCGTGCCCGCCGAATTCGGTCCGTTCGCGATCGGCATCGGCCTCGGGATCACTCTGCTCGCGGCCGCGATCGCAGCCGCGGCGACGGCGTGGCGCAGAGCCAGGATCGGGGTGCGGGAAGGGTTGCTCACCGCGTCGATCGGCGAAGCTCGGCCAGGACGGGTCCGCCTGGTTGCCGGGGTACTCGTGCTCGCCACGGGCATTTCCGCGGGAGTGCTGACCGCGACCGTGTTCACCGGCCGGGAACCCGCGTTGATGGCGATTGGCGGCCAGGGCGCGATCCTCTCCGCAGTCGGGTTCGCGCTGCTCGCACCCTCGCTGCTGGCGGCGATCACGAGGGCGGTGGCCAAGCCGCTGAGGCGAACGGGAGCCAGCGGTCACCTGGCCGTGCTCAATCTGCACGGACAGACTCAGCAACTGGCCGGGGCTCTCGTGCCGAACATCTTGTTCACCGGAATGGCCACCGGAACCCTCTACATGCAGAGCATCGAGAACTCCGCGGCGACCGGGGCGCGAACCGAGATTGCGCGGAGCATCGAAACGCTGAACTACGTGGTGGTCGGCATGGTCGCGTTGTTCGCCGCGATCATGCTGGTGAACACGCTCATCGCCACCACCGTTCATCGCAGGCGGGAGTTCGGCCAGCAGCGTCTCGTGGGGTCAACGCCGCCGCAGGTGCTCGGGATGGTCGGGCTGGAGGGGGCCGTGCTCGCGTCGACCGGGGTGCTGTTCGGCTCGATCGCCTCGATCGCGACCGTGGTCCCGTACAGCCTGGTGAAGACCGGTTCGGTCCTTCCGGACGCCACTATCACGATCTACCTCGGCGTCGTGCTCATCGCGTGCGCGCTGACCCTGGCCTCCAGCGTCGGCACCGCCCGGCAGGCGATCCGCGTCCCGGCCATCCAGGCCTGCCGCTGACCGGCCCGCCTCGCGCGGCTGGCAAGAGACGACCGTTTTGTGATGTCTCGGGACATGGGTGACGGTTCTGCATCAGGACTTGGGTGACGGTTGGTGTGTCAGGGCTTCGGTGACGGTTGTGGGTTCTTGGGGCGGGTGCCGGGGCGTCGGCCGTTGCCGACGTATTTGATGCCGGGGGCGGGTCGTGTGCGCTCGGCGAGGATTTCGCCGTGCATGTCGGTGATGGTGATCTTGTCGCCGGGTTCGGTGCCGTTGGCGATGACGAGGACCTGTTCGAAGGCGTGGTCGACGTCGACCATGTAGACCACTTTGTCCAGCACGATGGTGCCTGCGGTCGCGACTGTCCTGATGCGGGTGTCGGCGGGCAGGCCGGCAGGCGGCTTCGCCCGGGGACGACGGGCCGGGGCGGGCGGCTCGCAGGCGGGCCGGTGCGGTTTCGGGCGGGGCGGATCGGCTTTGGGGGTCGCTTCCCAGGCGGCCAGGGGCGTGACGCGCCCGGGCAGGGCCTGGTGGGGCCGCTGGGTGTTGTAGATGTGGTCGAAGGCGTCGACCTGGGCCTGCAGGTCGGCCAGCGTGTCGGCCAGTGGCTGCTTGTCGAGGTAGCGGAACAGGGTCTGGTGGAAGCGTTCGTTCTTTCCCTGGGTGGTCGGCTTGTAGGGCTTGCCCGTGATCGCCTCCACGCCCAGGGCTGCGACGTGCGCGACGAGCCGGCCGACGCGCCCGCGCCGCGACGGGTTCAGCGCGAGCCCGTTGTCGCTCAGCAGCCGCTGGGGCACCCCGTGCGCGGCGATGGCCTTGTCCACCACGGTGATCGCGTCCCGGGCGGTCTCGCCGGACGCGACGTGGGAGGCGACCGCGTAGCGGGAGTGGTCGTCGATGAGCTGGAAGATCACGCACTTGCGCCCGCCGGTCAGGACGTACTCGGCGGCGTCCAGTTGCCAGCACGCGTTCGGGGCGGGGTAGACGAACCGCCGCCATGCCGAGCGCGGTTTCTTCTTCGGCTCGCGGCGAGCGACGCCGGCCTCGCGGAAGACGCGCGCCAGCGACGCCGTGGAGGGGACCCGGTCCAGGCCCATCGCGCGCATCTTCTCGTGCACGCTGATGGGTCCGTGGTCCAGGCCGGAAGCCTCCAGCGCGGCGCGCACCGCCACGGCCTGCTGCTTGATCTCGTCGCTCAGCTTCGAGGGACTCGTCCTCGGGCGCCGGGTCCGCGGCTCGAGCACCGCGGCGGGCCCGTCGGCCTTCGCGCGCTTGCGCAGCTCGTAGAACGACTTGCGGGAGATGCCGTGCTCGGCGCAGAACGTCGAGACCGCCCCGCGGGGCGCGTCCTCAGGCCACTGCGAGATCGCGAGGCGGACACGAGCATCGATGGGTTCACTGACAGCCACCGCTCTAACCTCACGGCAAAAGTGTCACCACCAACCCCGCCCGAACTGTCACCGATCTCCTGATGCAGAACCGTCACCCATGTCCTGCGAGATGACAAGAGACGACCGTTTCGAGTGATGCGCTCTCGAACAATTGTTCGAGATACTGGACTCATGTCGATCACCGAGACCCGGACCGCCCTGCGCCGTTCGGAGGAGCTTCCGCCCAGCCACCTGCGAAACCTTGACACCCGAGAACGGAGAGGGCTAACTTCTGCGCACTCTCAATGGTCTGTCCGCATACCTTTCAGGTGGGTGCCCGATGGATGTCTCCGACCAGCAGACCGGCCAACCCGACGAAGACAGCGCGCGCCTGCACGCGCTCGGCTACGCGCAGGAACTCAAACGCACGATGTCGGCGTTCTCGAACTTCGCCGTGTCGTTCACGATCATCTCGATCCTGTCCGGCTGCCTCACGCTGTACGGCTTCGGCATGAAAACCGGCGGCCCGGCGGCGATGATCTGGGGCTGGCCGCTGGTCGGACTGTTCGTGGTGCTGGTCGGGCTGGGCATGGCGGAGGTGTGTTCGAGCTACCCGACGGCGGGCGGTCTCTACTACTGGGCGGCGAAGCTGGCGACCCGCAACGGTCCCGCGTGGTCGTGGTTCACCGGCTGGTTCAACCTGATCGGGCAGATCGCGGTGACGGCTGGCATCGACTTCGGCGCTGCCCTGTTCCTCAACGCGTTCCTCGATCTGCAATGGGGCTTCAGCGCGACCCCAGGGCACACGATTCTGTTGCTGGCCATCATTCTCGTGGTGCACGGAGTGCTGAACACCTTCGGTGTGCGTGTGGTGGCGGTGCTGAACAGCGTCAGCGTGTGGTGGCACCTGGTGGGCGTGCTGGTGATCGTGGGCGTGCTCGTGTTCGTGCCGGCGAAGCATCAGGAAGCGTCGTTCGTGTTCGGCAGCTTCGTGAACCAGACCGGCTGGGGTTCCGCGCCGTACGTGTTCCTGCTGGGATTGCTGCTGGCGCAGTACACCCTCACCGGCTACGACGCCTCGGCGCACATGACGGAGGAAACCAAGAACGCCGCGAAAGCGGGCCCGCGCGGAATCATCAACTCGATCCTCGTGTCACTGGTCGCGGGCTGGATCCTGTTGATCGGCCTGACGTTCGCGATCCAGGACTACGACGGAGCCGTCAACTCGGCCACCGGCGTCCCGCCCGCGCAGATCTTCATCGACGCGACCGGTGCGGTGACCGGAAAATTCCTGCTCCTGATCTGCATCGGCGCACAGCTGTTCTGCGGCATGGCCTCAGTGACCGCGAACTCCCGCATGATCTACGCCTTCGCCCGCGACGGCGCGATCCCGGGATCGAAGATCTGGCACAACATCAACAAACGAACCCAAACCCCGACCAACGCAGTATGGCTGGCGGCCGGCGGCGCGCTGGTGCTCGCGCTGCCGTACCTGTGGAGCGCGACTGCTTACGCAGCAGTCACTTCGATCGCAACAGTGGGCCTGTACGTCGCGTACGTGATCCCGGTCTTCCTCCGCGTCCGCCGTGGCGACAGCTTCGAGAAGGGCCCGTGGAATCTGGGCCGCTGGGGCAAACCGATCGGCATCGTCGCGACGGGGTGGGTCGTGGTGATCTTCGTGCTCTTCATGCTTCCCCAGGCAAGCCCCATCACGGTCGACACGTTCAACTACACCCCCATCGCCTTCCTGGTCGTCCTGGGCGGGGCCGCCCTGTGGTGGGTTTTGTCGGCGAGGAAGTGGTTCACCGGCCCGAAGGTGCAGGGTTCGGCGGAGGAATTGGCCGCGGTGGAAAAGGAACTGAAGGAACTCGGTTAGTCCGGCGGATTCTGGAGACGGCTGGCCGTTCCCCACCCGGCGTCGCCCTACTCGCTGTTGCTCCGCCCGGTGTTGCTCTACCTGGCATCGCCCTACCCAGCGTCGCTCCACCCGGCATCGCCCTACCCTGCGTTACTCCGCTCGGCATCGCCCTACCCTGCGTTGCTCCACCTGGTATCGCCCTGCCCGGCGTTGCTCCGCCGACGAGCATCGGACTCGGGCCTGCGAGCGGGGCCTGACCAAACCCATTCGCCGAACCGCCGCGCGCCGACGACTCCCGCAGCACCGGCGGGCGGCCCCGCCCATCACCACCAACCACCCCACGCCCGCGCCGTCCCCCGACCGCCCTCATATCCGCCCGTCCACCAACCACTCCGATGTCCGCCGTCGCGCCGACCGCCGCCAACTCCGCCGCGTCCGCATCACGCTGAAGCACGGACCGCCCACCCGCGAACCCCTGCCCACCCTCGACCCGGCCCGTCCACCTCACCCCGAAGGGAGCCCGACACGAACCCACACCATCCGCGCCTCGCCTGACCCATGAGTCAAGATGCGAAGCATGGAGACCTTGACGCTGGTCGGCGTGCTCGCCGGGTCGCTCGGGCTGACCGCGGTCGCCCGGCGGTTCAACCTTTCCGCGCCGCTGCTCATCGTGGTGGTCGCGCTGGGGATCGCGCTGATTCCCGGCGTTCCGCGGGTCGAGCTGGAGCCTGAGCTGATCCTGACCGTCGTGCTGCCGCCGCTGCTGTACTCGACGTCGCTGGAGAGTTCGATCTCCCACTTTCGTGCGAATCTGCGGCCGATCATCACGCTCGGCGTGCTGCTCGTGGTGGCCACCGCGTTCGTGATCGCCTTCGTCGTGCATCTGCTGCTGCCCGACCTCCCGTGGGCGTCGGCGCTGGTGCTCGGAGCGGTCGTGTCGCCGCCGGATGCCGTGACGGCTGTCGCGATCGGGCGGCGGCTGGGGCTGCCGCGGGGCGTGATGACGGTGCTCACCGGCGAGAGCCTGGTCAACGACGCGGCCGCGCTCACCTTGTACAAGGTCGCGCTCGCCGCGGTGGTCGGGACGGCGGGGTCGCTCGGGCACGGGTTCGCGGTCTTCGCCGTCGCGACGGTGGTCGGCATTCTTGTCGGGCTGGTCGCGGGCGGGGTCGTCGAGCTGATCCGCACGAGGTTGGACGATCCGCTGCTGGAATCGGCGTTCGGGATCGTGGTGCCGTTCGCGGCGTACGTCACCGCGGAGCATCTGCATCCGTTCGGGGCGGAGTTCAGCGGGTCCGGGGTGCTGGCGGTCGTCACGGCGGGGCTGTTCCTCGGGCACCGGTCGTTGCGGGCGTCCCCGGCGACGCGGGTGCAGGACCGGTCTGTCTGGGCGTCGATCGACGTCCTGCTCGAGGCGCTGGTGTTCGCGTTGATGGCGTTGCAGCTGCCGTTCGTGCTCGACGGGGCGCAGCATGCGGCGCGGGACAACGGGACGCTCGCGCTGTCCGCGGTCGTCGTGCTGCTCGCGACGATGTTCGTGCGGATTCCCGCCGTGTTCCTGTCCAGCTATCTTCCTCGGTCGCTGCAACTTCTCAGACGCACCAAGCACGATCCGCCTGCCTGGCGTTCGCTGGCGGTGATCTCCTGGACCGGTATGCGCGGCGTCGTCACCATCGCCGCCGCGTCGGGTGTTCCCGCGGATACGCCTGGTCGCGCGGAGATCCAGCTGTTCGCGTTCGCCGTCGCGGTCGGGACCGTGCTGATCCAAGGGCTCACGCTGCCGCCGTTGATCCGGCTGCTCAAAGTCCAGGACCCGGACGAGGACGCGCGAGACCAGGCCGAGGAGCTGGCCGCGCGCAAGGTCGCGCAAAAGGCCGCGCACGAACGGCTGCGCGAACTCGCCCGCGACCAGCTGTCCACATTGGACATCGAGCCGGAGAAGATGAAGCGGCTCGAGCAACGGCTGGAACGCGTGGTGGACACCCGTTACCGGTTCGCGCAGGCCGCGATCACCCTGTCCGGCGAGGAGCGCCGCGACAGTCCGCAGGCGCAGTTCGCCAAGGCACGGCGGGAACTCCTCATCACCCAGCGTGCGGCGATGATCGAGGAGAACCGCGCCGGGCGCCTTGACGACGACGTCCTGCAGAAGGTGCTGCGCGAACTCGATCTGGAGGAAATGTCAGTGACGACAACCCTTACGAACCGGATGAGTTGAGCTCGCCCGTCAGCCGCCAGGTGCGCCGCCGGTCCTCGTCGGTGTGCAGGGCGGTCTGGGTGAGCAGCACGTCGGTCGCGCCGGCGTCGAAGTAGCGCTGCACGCCGGCGACGACCGTCTCCTCGTCGCCGATCAGCACCAACTCCGCCGCGTTTTCGACGCCGCCTGCCTCCAGAATGCGCTGATACGACGGGATCGAGCCGTAGAAGCCGAGTTCCCGCGCCGCGATCTCGCGCACCGCGTCGACGTCGCTGGTCACCACGGCCGGAACGGCGGCGATCACTCGCTTGCCAGGACCGATCCCGGGCACGATCAGGTCCGAAAGCGCACGCGGGCTGGCCAGATACGGCAGCGTGCCGTCGGCCAGTTCTCCGGTGACCCGCAACGCTTGCGGACCCATCGCGGCGACGATCACCGAAATCGCAGCCGCCGGTGAGGGCTCGGACAGATGCACTTCCACCGTCGAACCGGTGAAGTCGACTTGTTCCCCCGCGAACAACGCGCGCAAGACGGTCAGGTACTCCCGCAGGTGCCGCACCGGCGGCGGATACGGCGTGCCGTAGACGGGTTCGAGAAAGTTCTTCGCCCCCAGGCCAATACCGAGAGTGAACCGCCCGCCGGACGCCTGGCTCGCCGTGCGCGCGGCCGAGGCCAGCACCAGCGGATGCCGCGGGTAGATCGGCACGACGGACGTGCCGATCTCCACCCGAGAGGTCACCTGTCCGGCCAGCGCGGCCGCCACCAGCGCGTCATAGCCCTCGGGCAGCTGGGCGAACCAGATCGACGCCGCGCCTGCCTCCTCGGCCTCGCGTGCCTGGTTCAGCAATTCGGTCACCGTGATCTGCTCCCGCGGAAGGGCGGGCAAGGTCAGTCCGACGCTCATCTCTTCAAGCTATTCAGGTACACCACCGGTTTCTCACCATCCGGAACCAGCGTGCGGCTTTGTGTCAGCCGGATTCCCAGCCGACGAGAGCCCCTGCCCGGCCGCCCGGCTGACCCGCACCCTGGACGCCCGACGACCCCAGGAGGACCGATGTCTCTGACCGACGTCATCGACGGCACCCGTCAAGCCGCGCGGACGGACCGGCACAACGCGGCGGTGTCGTTCAGCGTCGACCACGCGCTGGCCGCGAACACCGCGACGGTGGTGGACGTCCGGGTGCGCGACCACGCGTTCACCGTCGACGAACCGCCCGCCCTCGGCGGCACCGACCAGGCGGCGAACCCGGTCGAGTACGCGCTGGCCTCGCTCGGCTCCTGCCAGGTGATCACGTACCAGTTCTGGGCGGCCCGCCTCGGCATTCCGCTGAACGCAGTGCGGGTGAAGGTGGACGGAGACCTCGACCTGCACGGTTTCTTCGGCTTCGACGAATCGACCCGGCCCGGCTTCAGCGACGTGCGAGTCTCCGTGGAACTCGACGGCCCGGCCGCGCCCGAGGTCTACGAACAACTCCGCCGCGCGGTGGACGAACACTGCCCGGTGCTCGACCTGTTCCGCAACCAAACCCCAGTCACCACAACGGTTCGCTGAGAACGCCGATCACGACGGATCCAGTTCGCGGCGATAGACCAGAGTCCCGTCAGCGGAAACACTCCAGCGGTCGGGCAGTGTCGGCTCTTCGGCCAACTGCCCGATCTTCGCACCCTGGAAGTTGAAGCGGGTACCGGGAAAATCGTCCCACGACAACGAATCGCCACCATATTCGTGGTTCGGTTCGCCCAGCTTCAGAGGCTTGTCGAAGTCGATGAATTGAGCGAATTCCCCGTCCCGAAAATCGCCCGTTCCGCAGAATTTCGAGCGATAAAACCCGGCTCCGCCGAGGAACCGAACGCTCCTCGCCGAAAGATGCCAGCCGAACCGCGTCAGCGTGAAGACGGCCCGATCGAGAAACTTCGCCTCGGAGAAGCTCGCCAGCCGGTCGAAGTCAGCGTCGTAGAACCACGCCTCTCCATGAAAGACGGTCTGGTCGAACCTGGCCACCACCAGAAACTGAGTTCTGCTGAACTCGGCTTTGCCGACGAAGCACCGCTCAAGCCTGAAGTCGATCAAGACCGCGCGGCTCAGATCTATGTCGAGAGCGCCCCACTTCTCCGGGGAGCCGTCCGCCTCCAGGAGGTGATCCGCCAGCATCTGCTGCGCGGCAAGCCTTACCTGAAGTTCCTCTCGTTCCTGCCGCTCAGCCTCCGGCATACCGCTTTTCAGGTCGGCCGCTCTCGACCTTTCGTACTCCCACGAAGGTTCCGGAAACGGCATCCGCAGATAAGCGCAGACGACATTGACCACCGCCTGCCGAAGCGTCGGATTCGCATTCGCCAGCCGTTCCAGCGCATACAACCCGCCGAGCCGGACGGGTGCCTTGTCCGAACCGATCTGTTCGACAGCTTTGCCGTACAGCTCGGTGATCCGCCGCTCGGTCAGGTCGAACTCGGTTGCGAGCTGGACCTTCTCCCGGTGCCGCTGGTCCTCGGCAGTGGCGGCGATCGTTTCTCTGATCTGTATTTCCGTCGACCGCTGCCGCCGCGCCGCCAGCCACAGCGCGAAAGCACCGCCCGTGCCGACCGCGAGGCTCAGTGCCGTGCGGATGGCGTCCAGCTCAGCCCGGGCCGTGTCCGACGTCGGGGCGGTCGCTACCTGGCTCACCAACAGCCAAGTAGCCGCTGCGATCAGAACCGCGGTCGCTGCGGCGGCAGCGGCAACCCACCACCACCGCAGCTCCGGCAGTTTCCGCGCCGAGCCAGAGCGCCCGGCAGCACCGTCTGTCATGCCGCTCTCATCGAACAGCGGCCGACAGACGCAACAAACTCAGGCGAACTCGTGCCGCACGATCGTCTGCTCCCGGCCGGGACCGACGCCGATCGCCGAAACCCGCGCGCCCGACAGCTCCTCGATCCGCTCGACGTAAGCCCGCGCGTTGGCAGGCAGCTCGTCGTACGTGCGGCAGTTCGAGATGTCCTCGAACCAGCCCGGGAGCTCTTCGTAGATCGGGACCGCGTGGTGCACGTCGGTCTGGGTCATCGGCATGTCCGAGGTCCGGAAGCCGTCCACCTCGTAGCCGACGCACACCGGGACCTTCTCCAGGCCGGAGAGCACGTCCAGCTTGGTCAGGAAGTAGTCGGTGATTCCGTTGACCCGCACCGCGTAGCGGGCGATCACCGCGTCGAACCAGCCGGTGCGCCGCGAGCGGCCGGTGGTGACGCCGAACTCGCCGCCCTGCTTGCGCAGGTACTCGCCGGACTCGTCGTCGAGCTCGGTCGGGAACGGGCCGGAGCCGACGCGGGTCGTGTAGGCCTTCAGGATGCCCAGCACGGTCGTGATGCGGCCAGGGCCGATGCCCGAGCCCGCGCTCGCGCCGCCGGAGGTCGGGTTCGACGACGTGACGAACGGGTACGTGCCGTGGTCCACGTCGAGCAGCGTGCCCTGCGAACCCTCGAGCAGCACCGTCTCGCCGCGCTCCAGCGCCTCGTTCAGCTGCAACCGGGTGTCGGCGATGCGGTGCGCGAACTTCTCGCCCGCCGCGAGCACCTCGTCGGCGACCTGGTCGGCGTCGAGCGCCTTGCGGTTGTAGACCTTGACCAGCACCTGGTTCTTGAACTCCAGTGCCGCCTCGACCTTCTGGCGGAAGATCTTCTCGTCGAGCAGGTCCTGCACGCGGACGCCGACGCGGGCGATCTTGTCCTGGTAGCACGGGCCGATGCCGCGGCCGGTGGTGCCGATCTTGCGGCTGCCGAGATAGCGCTCGGTGACTTTGTCGATCGCCACGTGGTACGGCATGATCAAGTGCGCGTCGGCCGAGATCAGCAGCTTGCTGGTGTCGACGTCGCGCTCCTCGAGACCGGCCAGTTCGTCCAGCAGCACGCCCGGGTCGATGACCACGCCGTTGCCGATGACGTTCGTCACGCCCGGCGTCAGGATCCCCGACGGGATGAGGTGCAGCGCGAAGTTCTCGCCGTTCGGCAAGACGACCGTGTGGCCCGCGTTGTTGCCGCCCTGGTAGCGGACGACCCACTGGACGCGGTCGCCGAGCAGGTCGGTGGCCTTGCCCTTGCCCTCGTCCCCCCACTGGGCACCGATCAGCACGATGGCCGGCATGTGACACTCCAGGTGTTCGGCAATAGGAATAGTGCTCCCGGACGGGGGCACGGGTGGCGCTGGTAAATGCCGGTGCATGACTTTAACGGAGGACGCCGGAGTGCGCGGAATAGTGGTGGCCTGCGGGGCCGCGGCGGATCTGCCCGCGCGGCTCGGCGACGTCCCGCTGGTGCACGCCGGGCCCCGTCCCGGCAAGGCGGAAATCGACCCCTTGCTGGGGGAACACGACCGGCTCGTCGTGCTGGGCTCCGACGCCGACCTCGCCGCCGTGGTGGTGCGTCTCATGCGCCGCGAACTCCTCCCGGGCGTGTCAGTCGGTTTCGTGGCCACTGAGACCGGCTCTCGCGTCGCCGCGCACTGGCGGCTGCCTTCGGACCCGGACGAGGCGTTCGCGCTCGCTTGGAAGGGCGAGGACACCGAGAGCTCGCTCGTGCGCGACGACACCGGCGGCGTGCTCCTCGGGCACGCGACCCTGCGCGATGTCAAGGGCCAGGCGTATTGCGACGAACAGGTGGCTTTCGACGGAGTGGTTTCCGGCATCGAGGTCGCACCGGACGAGTCCGGAGTCACTGCCCGAATCACCCGCGGCAAGCTCCTCAAACGGTCCGCGACGTATCGCGGGCGTGCCTTCCAGCTCGGCTGCGTTCCGACGTCTTCGCTGGTCATCGACGGTGTCCCGCAGGAGCGCGAGATCACCCGGCGGACCTGGTACCGGCACACCGCCGATCTTCGCGCAGTCCGCGGCTGACCCGTCGGCGCCGGACGAGGTCAAGCCGACTTGGACTCTCGGTGACTTACCGTTTACTGAAGGTCGGTTTCCTGTCACCTGACGGTGTTGCGCACGCCACTTTCGTGGTCAAAGGTGAATCAGTCCCGCATCTGACCAGGAAGGCAGCAATATGCCGACCACACGTACAGTTCGCAACTCCTTTACCGTCCTGGCCGGCGTCGCGCTGCTCGGCTCGGTCACCGTGGGCGTCGCCGGCGCCACCCCGCCCGGCATCCCGTCGGCGGACACCGCGAAGAGCCAGCTCGCCGGTCTCACGGTGAAGCCGGACGGCTCGCAGACCGGCTACAGCCGCGACAAGTTCCCGCACTGGATCGACCAGGGCAATAGCTGCAACACGCGCGAGCTGGTGCTCAAGCGCGACGGCACCAACGTCAAGGTCGGCTCCAACTGCGCCCCGACCTCGGGCACCTGGACCTCGCCGTACGACGGGGCGACCTGGAGCTCTCCGTCCGATGTGGACATCGACCACGTGGTGCCGCTCGCCGACGCGTGGCGCACCGGAGCGTCGTCGTGGACCACCGCGCAGCGTCAGGCCTACGCCAACGACCTGACCGACCCGCAGCTGATCGCGGTGACCGACAACGTCAACCAGGAAAAGGGCGACAAGTCGCCGGACCAGTGGAAACCGCCGTCCACCGGATACTGGTGCACCTACGCCAAAATGTGG
The DNA here is from genome assembly GCF_042647905.1 of Amycolatopsis halotolerans. Classification (NCBI taxonomy): domain Bacteria; kingdom Bacillati; phylum Actinomycetota; class Actinomycetes; order Pseudonocardiales; family Pseudonocardiaceae; genus Amycolatopsis; species Amycolatopsis halotolerans. Next base: position 38,150 of record NZ_JBHRWI010000020.1, on the reverse strand, counting down.
GTGACGGTCAAGGCCAAGTTCAAGCTCACCGTGAATTCGGCGGAGAAGTCTGCGCTGACGGACATGCTGGGACGCTGCTGACCCGATCAGCCCTACCGCGGGCGCCGCCGCCGTCCTATGGTCCGAACCATGAGGAAGATCACGGCGGCGGTGCTGGCGGTGTTCCTGGTGCTCTGCGGAGCGGTCCCGGCGACGGCGGCGACCGGACGCAGAGTCGTTGTCTACTACCAAACCACGCACCAAAACGGCTCGTACATCTCCCCGTTGGGGCTCACCGACCACGACGCCGGCGTCACCGACGTGATCGTCGGAGCCGTGCACCTCAACGACGGCGGAACGATGACGCTCAACGACGATCCGCCCTCAGACGGCAAGTTCACGCAGATGTGGGCCGATCTCGCCACGATGCAAAGCAAAGGCGTGCACACACTCGCTTTCGTCGGCGGCGCGGCGAAGGGCAGCTTCCAACGCCTGGAACAGGACTTCGACACTTACTATCCGTTGCTGCGCAACCTGATCCGCGACCATTCGCTGTCCGGCATCGACCTCGACGTCGAGGAGCAGATGTCGAACGACGCGCTGAACCGGGTGATCGACGCGCTGCGGGGCGACTTCGGCCCGGACTTCCTGATCACTCTCGCGCCGGTCGCGACCGAACTCAGCGGCGGTGGCGGCCTTTCCGGCCTCGACTACGACCGGCTCTATCGCGAGCGCGGCGACCAGATTTCCTGGTTCAACGCCCAGTTCTACTGCGGCTGGGGCTCGCTGGCGGACACCTCGGGCTACGACCAGATCATCGGCCACGGCGTCGTGCCGGCGAGCAAAGTCGTCGCGGGAACGGTCACGAATCCGGCCAACTGCAACGGTTACGTCGACATGCCGACGCTGAAGAACACCGTCGGCAGCCTCGTCCGGAAGTACTCCGACTTCGGCGGCATCGACGGCTGGGAGTACTTCAACTCGCTGCCCGGCGACACCGCCGCGCCGTGGGAGTGGGCGCAGCAGATCGCGCCGACGGTCAAGGGTTAGCCAGCCGCAGGATTTCCCTTGCCAGTGCGTCGTTCTGCCGGAACGAAATCGCATTCGTGCGTGGCCGAGTGAAAGCGCCCGCCGATCGGACGCTCGTGTGCGGACCCACCGCAAACCGCCGAGGATGCGCCGCACCGTCCACAGTGACCAGTCGGAAGTCGTTGAGCGTCGTGGCAATCCGGCCAGAAGGCAACGTCGCGCCGTCGACATCCGGCACGGTTTCCTCGGCCAGCGCACCAGTCTCTCGCAGGCTGCGCAGCAGCGGGTCGGACACTCGCGGGACGCTGGCGTTCGGCAATCGCGCCTCGATCAACGTGCGCGCAGCGACGGTATCCGGGTGACTGGTGCTCGACGCGACGAACGCACCGGCCGTCTCGTCAGCGGCGATCGAGATGTCCGCGCCAAGGAACGACACGACGCCAGCATCCTCCAGCGCGAGCAGCTCGTCGAGCCGACGCGGCGGCGGACCGCTTGCGTAGTAAGAGAAAAACCCGTGGAACCAGCCGTCCATATCGGACACTTGGGACGCGGCGGTCAGCCGTCCGGTCGCGAGCAGCGCGGGCAGTTGACCGATCACCGACAGCAGCGCCATGAACGCGCCGAGGTCCGCACTGTGGTGCACGTCCGCCCGTCGGGCAAGGTCGGACTCGACGTATTTCCGCACCGCCTTCCCGAATTCTTCGCCGGAATCGAAGCGACGGCCAGCGAACGGGCGGTCCAACCGCTCCAGGTCGAGCCGATCTTCCAGCGCCGGCACCGCAGCCGTGATCAGAGCGTCCATTTCGGACGTTCCCCACGGCAGATCGGCGAATTTGTCCGCGAAGACCGCGAAATCCGTGCGCACTCGGTCCGGGTGCCCGGTGAACAGTTCGACGTAATACGCCCAGGCGAGTTCCTTCGCGATGAGCGGCCATACGTCCGCGCGGAAGTCGAGCGGGCCGGGCAGGCCGGCAATGGCGCGCTTGTCAAAGAATCTGGGCAGCTGCAACGGTTTCCCGCGCAGCCGGTAGCCAGTTTTCGCGTGATACGGCACTCCGCGCCGAGAACCGACGTGCAGCACCGGCTCGGCACCGCTCGGGTGGTAACGCAGACCGCCGCACGTCAGCTCCTCGAACCGGCCGCCGCGACCTTCCGTCAGCAACAGCATCAGGTCCACGAACGCGAGCCCGAAACCGCGCACTAGCACCGGTTCCCCGGCGGGCACCGCGGAATAGTCGACGTCCGCGGTGTAGCCAGCGGGATAGTAGGCCAGCCCGTGGTGCTCGGCGAACGCCTCCAGTTCGCGTTCCCGGGAATCGGGGACCGCGTCGAGATGGCCGACCGTCAGCACCACGGCATCGGCGGTCACGGCCGTGCCGTCGGAAAGCCGCACGGTCTCGTCGTCGTCGATGCTCTCCGCCGTGGCGAGGTGCTCGATCACGGTGATCCCGGGCGGCAATTCGGCCACGACCTTGCGGTAGAACCACTCCAGGTACCGGCTCTGCAGCCGCCTGGTCGGGAAGTCCGTGGAGGCAAGCGAATCGAACTCGGCTCGGACGTCGTCCGGCACCGGATACGCGAGGGCGCCCGCGCGCACCTGCCGCACCCACTCGATCAGCGACGGACCCGGCCGCACCGGGCCGTCGATCCGGACGGTGTCGTCGGTGAAGACGGTGACGTCCTCGGGCATCGAGTTCATCCGCAGCAGCGGCGACTGCTCGTACCGCCACACGCGGCCGGGGCCGGGCGGGAACGGGTCGATGAGGTGGACTTCGGCTTGCCGGTCGCCGAGCAGTTCGGCGGCGTTCGCGGACAGCCGTTCGAGGACGCCGACCCCGCGAGGTCCGGCGCCCACGATGGCGAGCGTGAACGTCGGGAGAGCGGTCACCCGGGCGAAGCTACGCGGCTGGATGACCGGGCGGCGGCCGTTCCACTCTGCGGACGGTCGACCCGAACGGATGTGGCACAAACCACAAAGAGCGAACCGGTCCCGGAAGAGAGTGCGGAGCGCTATCGTCTGGACACGTGGCGAACTGACCGTGACCTGTCGGATACCGGCGAAAGAACCTAGAGAATCACCAACAGTCACGAGACACTGAGCTTGGCAACTCACTTCGTGTGACCGGCCCGTGACCAGGAGGATCTAGGGTCACCCGTTGGTCACTAGTGCGGCACAGTCCGCACACAGCAGCGGGGAGAACACGCATGACGACAGCACCGCACCGGGTCACGTTCCGCGAGGTGTTCGGAGTCGCCGAGTTCCGCGCGATGTGGTTCGGCGAACTGCTGTCGATCGCCGGTGACCAGCTTGCCCGCGTCGCGTTGTCCGTTCTCGTCTACGCCAACACCGGTTCCGCGACCCTGACCGGCCTCACCTACGCGCTCACGTTCTTCCCGTCGCTGCTGGGCGGCATCTTCCTCACCGGATTCGCCGACCGCTTCCCTCGCCGGGCAGTCATGGTCACCGTCGACGCCACGCGTGCGGCGCTGATTCTGTGCGTTGCCATTCCCGGATTGCCGTTCTGGGCGCTATGCGTACTGGTCGGCTGTGTTTCACTGCTGAATCCGCCGTTCAAGGCGTCTCAGCTGGCGTTGCTGCCGCAGGTGCTCGAAGGCGACCGATTCGTGGTCGGCATGGGCATCCGGAGCATGACGGTGCAGTCCGCGCAGCTGCTCGGTTTCGCCGGCGGTGGCGCGCTCCTGCTCGCGATGGACGCCCGCCTCGCTCTGGTGCTCGACGCGGGCACCTTCGTGCTCTCCGCGCTCTTCCTCCGCTTCGGACTGAAGTCCCGCCCCGCGGCGGCCAGCGGGGAAAAGCGCAAGCCGTTCCTCTCCTCGCTGAGCGCGGGCGGCAAGGTCGCCTTCGCGACCAGCGCGTTGCGGTCCTTGATGGTCTTCACGTGGCTCGCCGGCCTGATGCCGGTGTACGAGGGCATCGCCGCGCCGTACGTCGCTTCCTCGGGCGGCGGGTCCGAAATGATCGGCTTCCTGCTGGCCGCGGACCCGGTGGGCAGCGTGATCTTCACGTTCATCTACACCCGCTGGGTGCCCGCCGGGATCCGGCCGAAGCTGATCGGCCCGATGACCGCGCTCGCCGCGATTCCGCTGCTGCTGTGCTTCCTGCAGCCGGGTCCGATCGTCTCGGTGATCCTGTTCGTGATCTCCGGCGGCTTCGGCACGATCGCGCTGCTGCAGGCGACGGCGTCGCTGACGGTCGCGGTTCCGGACGAGAGCCGGGCGCAGACGATGGGGCTGTCGAACACCGGATTGACCACGACCATGGGCGTGACGCCGTTGATCGGCGGGGTCATCGCGGACCACGTGAGCGCGCAGACGACAGTCGGGATCTTCGGATTGGCCGGGCTGCTCATCACGATTCCCATCGCGATCGCGTGGCAGCGGACCGTTTCCGGGCAGGCCGAAGAGGGGTCTGCGAAGGAAGCCACACGCGCCGAACATGCCTGATTACCCCGACATGCCCCGCGCGTGAGGCTCTGACCTGCGCGACCTTGCGGTGCTGCTACGCGGTCACTGTTCCTTGCTGCGCATCGCTGGTCACCCTTCATCCGGCGTGTTCGGGAAAAATGTACACACCTAAGGCCCTTGTGGACAGGCGGCAAACGGTCTGAAACTGTGAGTAAGGCGAGTGTCACTGGAGATCCGCGCAAGACCCGGGGGGAAGAATGGTCACATTGGGGGAATTTTCTGGTCTGGGGCTGCGCGATGCGGTTTCCCGGTGGTCGCTCTGGTCCCGACCGCGGCAGTGGGTCGCGGTCACGCTGACGAGCATGGCCGTCACGGTGGTGCTCACCGTGGTGAGCACGCTGGTGTTCCCGGTCAGCCTCGGTCAGATCGGGATTCTCGGCATGCTCGCCGGCCTGGCGATCGCGCAGACCGAGGTCACGCGGCAGATCGAGCGGCAGCGCCGGATGTTGAGCCAGGGCCCGCACATCACCGTGACCTCGGTGTGGCTGCTTCCGGCGGCGCTGCTGGTGCCGCCGCAGCTGGTGGCCGCGCTGGGCGTGATCATCTACGTCTACCTGGCGTTCCGCAGCTGGAACGGCACGCGCCCCGGTGAGGCGCACCGCGTCGCGGCCAACGCGACCACGATGATCCTGTCCGGCTTCGGCGCCGCGCTGGCCGGACACCTCGCGGACGGCCACAGCGTCACCACCGTGGTGGCGGGCGCGCTCGGCTATTTCCTGGTCAACACCGCCCTGACCGGCCTTGGTCTGTACCTGACCGACCCGGCGAAGGCGACCGCCGAGTCCTGCCTCGGCACGATGGACGACAACCTGATCGAGCTGGCGACCCTGTGCGTCGGCGGTCTGCTCGTGATGGTGCTGAGTCACGAACCGCTGCTGTCGGTGCTGGTGATCCTGCCGCTGTACGTGCTGCAGCGCTCGATGCTGATCAAGCGGCTCGAGGAACTCGCGACCACGGACCAGAAGACGCAGCTGCTCAACGCCACCACCTGGCAGGACGGTGCGCAGCGCGAGATTTCCCGTGCCGAGCGCGAGAACGGCAGCTTCGGTGCGCTGATGATCGACCTCGACCACTTCAAACGGATCAACGACACTTATGGCCACCTCGCGGGCGATGACGTGCTCAAAGCCGTTGCCGCAGTGGTGAAACAGGAGACCCGAGCGCACGACCTCGTCGGCCGGTTCGGTGGTGAGGAGTTCGTCGCGCTGCTGCCGTCGACGTCGAAAGAGGACGCGATCGTGACGGCGGAACGGATCCGGCAGCGCATCAGCGAGCTGGTGATTCCCACGCAGACCAACGAGGGCGTGGCGGTCTCGATCGAGAACCGGACCGCGTCGATCGGAGTGGCGGCGTTCCCGCTGGACGGGACAAGCATGGAGGAAGTGATGGCCGCGGCCGACGCCGCGGTGTATGCGGCGAAGAACAGCGGCCGCAACCGGGTCGTCGGCTCGGTCAACCCAGCCCGGGAACTCGCGGCGGTCGCCTAAAGACCTCGGACCCGGCCGGCACCCTCCCCCGGCTGGCCGGGTCCATTCCTTCGCGACGCCAGCAGCACAGGACGGCTCAGTCCAGCTCGCCGCAGAGGAGCTTCCTGGCTGCTGCCTGGCTCGAGGTGATCACCTCGCGTTCCATCGCTTTGGCGACCAAGGCATCGCACACGGCTCCATCGTGACTCCGTCCGCTGCTCCCAGATGTCCCGCTGTGCGCGAGTTCTCCAAGCAACTATGCCAAGAGAGCCATCCACGAAGTCCGGAAATTCGGAAGTGACTCCTGTGCCGGTCACCGGGATCCGCCCAGCCCGCGCCGACGAACTCCCCGTCGTCGCCGCGTTGCGCTGGCGGTGGGTCGCGGACCAAGACGGCCTGCCGCACCAGGACCGAGCCGAATTCATCCGCGAGTTCTCCGCCTGGACCCAAGCGCACGCCGACACCCATCGCTGCCTCGTCGCAGTCCGGGACGAGCAAGTGCTCGGGATGGCGTTCCTCGCCCTCACCCCCAGAGTGCCGACGCCGCACGACTTTTCGCGGATCTGCGGCGACGTGCAATGCGTGTACGTCGTGCCGGAAGCACGCGACAGCGGCGTCGGCGGGCTGCTGATCGAGGCGACCCTGCGGCTGGCCGCGGAACTCGGGCTGGAGCGGGTGACCGTGCACTCCTCGGATCGCGCGATACCGGCCTATGTGCGGCACGGATTCTCGGTGGCGAAGAACCTGCTCCAAAGCGAACTGCGGATCGCGACCGACGTCCCGGCTAACCGAACGTATTCCTAGGCCCCTCCGCGGTTTTCCCCTTCGCGAGCTCCCGGAACTGCTGTGCGGTGCGCTGCACGAACGCCGCTGATTGGCGGGAGTCCAGGGAGAAATCGCGGATCCGGTCCGCGACCTCGCAGTAGGTGTCGTTCCCCTCGTCGAGGAGGAAGGCCCCCGAGTGCTGGTGCTCGAAGTAGACGATCGGATCGCCGACCTCCACGTGGTACACGCAAAACCGACCGGCCAGTCCCGAATGCCCGCCGCTGCTGGCGGGCACGACGCGGACCGACAGCTTCGCCGACGTCGCCATCAGGTCGGCGAGAAAACGCAGCTGCCGGGCCATCGTCGCAGGCCCGCCGATCGGATTGCGCAACGCCGCCTCGCCCAGCAGCACCTCGCACGGGATCGCGCCGGGGCCGACCACCAGCGGCCTGCGCATCATCCGGATCTCCGCCTGGCGTTCCGCGTCCTTCACCGGCAATCCGTCGGCGAGGAACAACGCCCGCGCGTAATCCGGGATCTGCAGCAGCCCCGGCAGGAGCAGCGGCTGCCATTCGACGACCGACGTCGCGGCGCGTTCGCAGGCGAGCAGCCCGCCGAGGTGGTCCGGGTCGGACTGTTTGCCTCGGGCGACCCAGCCCGGTTCGGCGGTGCCGCGCGCCAGTTGCAGGATCCGCTGTTTCTCCGCACCCACGACGCCGAGCGCGCCGAGGATGCCCGCGACGTCCTCGAGCGCGGGAACCCGTTGTCCCAGCTCCCAGTTCGACACCAGCGCGGGGTTGGTGCCGACTCGCCGGGCGAGTTCGCGCAGTCCGAAACGGGCGTCGACCCTGGCCTCGCGCAGTGCGGTGCCGAGGGTGCGGATCCGGGGGGTGAGCATGGCCGTGCCTCGCATGGCCGTCTTTGTAGGTGTCACCAAATGCGAACACCTCTAGCTGTCACCCGAAGGTGGGCAACGGGCCGGTCACGCCCGGGTTTCCCGGGGCGCGACCGGCGGCCCGCGTCACTTCAGACCGGTCGCCTCGGCCGCGGCCGGGTCGGAGTCGGCGAGGAACGTCTTGCAGCGCTCGTACTCCTCGGACTCGCCGATGCGCTCCGCGGCCAGGCCGAGCACGGCGAGCGCGCGCAGGAAACCCTGGTTCGGCCGGTGCGCCCACGGCACCGGGCCGAAGCCCTTCCAGCCGGCGCGGCGCAACTGGTCGAGGCCGCGGTGGTAGCCGGTGCGGGCGTAGGCGTACGCGGCGACGGTCTCGCCGTCGGCGAGCGCGCGCTCGGCGAGCGTGGCCCAGGCCTCGCTGTAGTCGGGGTGTTCGGCGGCCACGGCGGACGGGTCCGTCCCGGAGTCGAGCGCGGCCTGCGCGTCGGTGTGCTCGGGCAGCAGCGTGGGCTCGGGGCCCAGCAGGTTGTGCGTCATGCCGCCATTGTGCCCACGATGCCCTCGGTCAGAGGAACAGGCTGGTCAGCACGCCTCCGCCGGCCAGCACGAGGGCTGCGATCAGCACGGCGGCGACGGCTCGTTTCGGCATCATGGGCCGACACCCTGCCGTGCCGGGCCGGGCGGGGGCAAGTCCGCCACCCGTAGGGGTGAACCCCGATTTTTGCCCCTTCTCCCGTCGCGTCCTCTTGCGGCAGGGAATGATGGCGCCTATGACGAAGGCGGTTGAAGACGTCGCCGGCCCCGCGGTCCCGCGCGGACCAGTGGGCAAGACCAGGCTTTTCTTCGCGACGCACTGGCACCGCGGCGCACCGGGACAGCCGACTCCGGCGTGGGTGCTGCGGTTCTGTTACGGCATGTGGCTGACCGCGTTCGCGTTCAAGCTGGTCGGGTCGTCGTGGGACATGTCGTGGCACTTCAAGTGGCTGCGCGACGACCTCGCCCCGCCGCACCTGATCAACACCGTCGGCACGGTGATCATCATCGTGCTGGTGGCGATCCACAGCTACACCGGCCTCGGCTGCGACCGGCGCTCGCTGCGGCTCATGCAAGCCGGGCTGATCGTGTTCCTGGTCGCCGCGCCGCTCGACGTGATCAACCACCGCGTGAACGGCCTCGACCTGACCGCGTGGAGCCCGTCGCACCTGATGCTGTACCTCGGCACCGGCATCATGCAGGCGGGCGTCCTGCTCGGCTGGCTGCGGCTGGCCCCGCCGGGTCGCTTCCGCACCGGGGTGCTGCTCGCGCTGTGGACGTTCTTCCTGGAGAACACCTTCTTCCCGAACGGGCAGCAGGAGTACGGCATCCTCGGCCTGCGGGCCTGGGAACGCGGCACGCCCGAGGCGGAGCCGACGCTGCTTTCCTTCGCCGCCAACCAGATCGGCCACCCGGTCGACCGGGCCGCGGTGCTGCACTTCACGATGCCGATCCCGGAGTGGGTGTATCCGCTGTGGGGGATCGGGGTTTCGGCGCTGATCCTGGTGCTGGCGCGCAAGACCGTCGGAAAGCGCTGGGCCGGGCTGACCGTGGCCGGCGCGTATGTGGCGTACCGGTGCGTGATGTGGCCGCTGCTGCTGGCGCTGGGCTTCCCGGTGTCGACGGTTCCGTTCTATCTGCTGGCTGTCGGGCTCGCGGTGGATCTGGCCTTCCTGTTGCCGCGACCCGCGCTGGCAGGAGCGGTTCTGGTGACCGTGCTCGGGTACGGGGCGTTCTGGGTGCAGTCGCAGTTGCGACCTTGGCTGCTCGGGGACTCGCAGACGGAGTCGGCGCCGCCGGTCGCGTATTGGACGGCTTTGGTCGCGGTGGCGGCGTTGTTCGCGCTGTGGGCTGGGGCTGGTCCGGCGAAGGAGTGGTGGGCTTCGCGACGCTCGGTCGCGGCGTAGCGCGGAGGTGGGACTCAGCGCGCACGCCCGGCGCCACGTCCAGCAGCAAGCCACGAAGCTGATCGCGGAGCGGTTCCGGGATCCCTTGCGGCGCAACACGTTGGCCGGGTTGCTGGAGCGGACCGCCGAAGGCTGGCACCTGGCGGTGCGCACCGGGGAGCCGGGGACCGCCGATGCGTTCTTGATCGGGCGCGCCGGGGTGTTCGCAGTTGTTGTCACCGATCCGCCGCCGGACGAAGCGACGATGCGGGCGGTGGCCCGGGACGCGGAAGAACGGTTCGCCGGACTGCCCGGCCCGGGCGGGCAGCGCATCGCCCGGAGCGCGGTGACCCTGGTCGCGATCGGCGGCGCGGGTTCCGCCGGGCCGTTCTGGTCATTGCCCGCGCCCAAACTGGACCAGCTTTTCCGGCGCGACACGGTGCATCTGACCGCTCGGCAAGCTGCCAGGATCGCTTCCGGGCTCGCTGCGCGGTTGCGTGGCTACGAGTGGCTGAAGGTCGCGGCTCCGGAGAAGGCGGCCGGGTCGTTCGAGCTGCTGTCGGCGGAGAGCGTCGCGGACGACCAGCTGCTCGCCGCGGTAGAGCGACCCTTCGAAACGTGGATGACGTTCCTGCATCCCGACCAGGCCGCGCTGGCGTCGCGCAATTACTCCGGCCCGGCGCGGATCAGCGGTCCAGCCGGGACCGGGAAGACGGTGGTCGCGCTGCACCGGATGCGGCACGTCGGCCGCCGGAGCACCGGTCCGCTGCTGTTCACGACGTTCGTGCGCACCCTGCCGCCGGTCAACGAGACCACGTTCCGGCGGCTGGCCCCGGAGCTGGCGGACCGGGCGCAGTTCGTCAGCCTGCACGCGTGGGCGCGGGCGTTCCTCGACGGGCGCGGTATCCAGTTGAACACCAATCCGCGGCTCATCAAGGACGCCTTCGCACGTGCTTGGACGCAGCACCGGGAACCCCTTGAGCGGCTGGGGCCGAACTACGACTACTGGGAGACCGAGGTCCAGCGCATCATCAAGGGCCAGGGCATCGCGACGCTGGAGAAGTACCAGTCCATTCACCGAGCCCGGCGGGGGCTCCGGCTCGATCGCGGGCAGCGTTCGAAGGTCTGGGAGCTGTACGAGACGTACTCGGAAAATCTGGCCGCGAACGGGTTGTCCGACTTCCACGACCTGTTGCATCGGGCGAGCGCCGAACTCGAACGGCGACCGCTCGAAGAGCCGTATGCGTCCGTCGTGGTTGACGAAGCGCAGGACATGACGCTGACCGGCCTGCGGCTGTTGCGCACGATCGCCGGCGACGGGCCGAATCAGCTGCTGCTCGTCGGCGACGGACAGCAGCAGGTTTATCCGGGCGGTTGGCGGCTGTCCGACGCGGGGATTCCGATCCAGGGCCGCGGCGAGGTGCTCCGAGTCAACTACCGCAACCGCGCGGGCATTCTCGACTTCGCCCGGCGGATCAACGCGGTGGACGATTTGGACGGAGCGGCGGGGGTCGCGCTGCGCGACGCGGATTCGGTCAACGAAGGCGGTGTTGTGCAGTCATGGACCGGTACGCAAGCCGAGCTTCCGGGCGCGTTGACCGCCGCCGTTCGTGAACTGACCATTCCGCACGGCGAGACGGCGCTGATCACCTTCAGCAATGCGGATGCCGAGCTGTGTCGGCGTTTCCTCGAATCGGCCGGGACCCCTACACGCGCGCTCGAACGTTACGTCGGGGAGGCTGAGGATCGGCTGCATGTCGGGACCGTGCACCGCGCGAAGGGGCTCGACTTTCGGGCGGTGCTGGTTGTCCAGTTGCCGCATCCTTCGCCGGAAGACCCTGCGGAGCAAGAGGAACAGCGCGAGTTGCTCAGCCGGCAACGGCTCGTGGCCGCTACGCGGGCGCGGGACTTTCTGTGGTGGGGCGTCGTACCGTCCTAACTGGACAGCAGGCGGCGGTAATAGTCGGTGGCCGGTTTGATGCCGTGATTCGGGTCGGCGTTGTACAGCCCGTCCGGCCCCTTCGGACCGAAACTGTACGGCTGATACAGCGTCGCGCAGGATGGTTCGGTCTTGGCAAGTCGTTGCCAGCCTTGCCATTCCGCGTCGTAGCGCGCCAGGTGGTAGCGCAGGACGGCTTTGTCGTACCCACCGGCGTAACCGCGCAACATCACTTCCCAGCCATGGTGCACGACACGGTGCCAGGATTGGCCGTAGCGCGCGGACACTCGCAGGTACGTCCGATCGGCGTGGTTGCGCAGCGGGATCGTGTCGGACAGCGCGACGATTTCGTCCCACATCCGGGCCGCTTCGGCCTTCTCGGCGAGCACTGGCTCGACCCGGCCCGTTGCGATTATTGCGTCATAATCGCTGGTCAGGTCCTTGTCGGAGCCGCCGAGGAACTGGTCGCGGGTCCACATCAACCTGCCCATCGGGTGCACCACACTGTAATGCCCGCGCAGCACGGCGGCGGCCGAGAGCAGTGCGAGGCGGCGGAAACGGCGGACTTGATCGCCGCGCAAGCCGAGCCGTCTCCTCGCGTATTCATCGAACGCGCCCTCCTCGCCGAGACCGGTGTCGCGGGTCCAGCGGGCGATCACCCAGGTGTTGAGGTCGGACCACAGTTCGTTGTGGAGATACGGCCCGCGCCAACCGCCGCCGCGGGACCAGGTCCAAATTCCAGCGATGATCGGATTGTCGGCTACCTCGGCCAGCCCGATCGGGCCAGTGCGCGGCTGGGCGCGGAATTCTTCGAAACCGTTGACCACGCCGTCGATTACGTAATTCGGGAACGCGCCCTTGCCCTCGTACTCGCGCTGGCATTCCACTTCAATGATCTGCCGATGTTTGCCGACGCCGATGGTACGGTTGAACGGGATGGTCCGCCAGAAGTCTTTCGCAGTGTGCTTGATCGAGAAGACCAGGTTTTCGTGCGTTTCGACCTGGTCGGTCACCTGCCGGTAGAAGTCCGGGTCGCTGGTGAGCTTGTCGCTGCCGGTGGACCAGGTGCGGTAGAAGACTCGCTTGCCGCGCAGGCACATCTCGTCGCGCAGGATGCCGAGCAGCGTCAGGTGGCTTGTGGCGCCGTTGGTGATCGGGTTGTTTCCGGTGTGGAACGGCACGTTCTGCACGTAAGTCTCGCCGGTTCTCACGACAATTCCGTCCAGCCCGGGGAAGCGGGTGCAGATCTCACGCAGCATCAGGCGGTGGATTTGCTGGGTGAGCGGACGGTCGAAGCTGATCCTGCCTTGACTGTCGAGGATTTGATCGCCGTACAGCTCGACCAGCCGTTTCGGCAGTACGATGATGTCAGTGAAGAAATACGCCGCGATACCCGCCGCGTGCGCCCGCGCGATGTGTGCGTCGATCTTTTTCGCCGTATCTTCGACCCAAGCGCGACCCGGCGAGTCCGCGGGGAAAATGCGCTCGTCGAATGTGTCGAAGGTGATCGCGGTCTGCGGCGGGGTGAATTCGTTGATCACCTGACCGTCGTAGCCGTAGCTCTTCAACGTCGCGGGATCGTTGAAGCGACTGGAAAACAGCGGTTCGCCGGGGTTGTTCTGGACCATGTCGAGCAGGAACGGCAACCGTCGCCCGGCAGGTTTCGCGAAGGCTGTCCCGGTGGTGGCCGCGAGAGCCGCGAGGGCGACCCCGCCGCGCAACGCCGTCCGCCGACTGGTTTCTCCCATCACGGCCACCCCCAATAGATCTGATGTATTCATACGACCATAAGAAGGGTTTTCCGTCGAGTCAATCAGCCAACCGTCGCGTTCATGCTTGTGAACAACTGTCTCGACCAGACAGGATGCTTGCCGGTCACTCGACGAGCTGGTACCCCTGAAAGACCGATACATCCGATGACCGCCGACGCAACGGGAGTGGATGCGTCATGGACCAGACAGGAATCAGCCGCCGCAGCATGCTCGCCGCGGCCGGAGCCGCCGGACTGCTCGGACTCACCGCGACACCGGCGCACGCCACCCCCACTGCCACCCCGTGGTACCCCTCCGCCAAATTCGGCATCTTCATCCACTGGGGCGCTTACTCAGCCGCGGCTTGGGGCGACGCCAAACACGCCGCGGAGTGGTACCTGTACGCCATGAACGTCACGGATCCCGCACGCGGGACCGGAACCCGGGACCACCACCTGAAAACCCACGGCGCGGACTTCGCGTACGACCAGTTCATCCCGCGCTTCACCGCCCGCCGCTACAACCCGCACGCTTGGGTGCGCCTGTTCGAACAAGCCGGAGCCCGGTATTTCGTCCTGACTTCCAAACACCACGACGGTTTCCAACTGTTCCGCAACACCGCTTCCGACCGCAATTCCGTCCGCCTAGGCCCAGGCCGCGACCTAGTCGGCGAACTCTTCTCCGCAGCCGCCCGCTCCCACCTCAAACGCGGTCTCTACTACTCCCTGGGCGAGTTCTACAACCCCGCGCTCGGCACCCCACCGAAAAATCCCTACACCGGAACGGAAATTGCCTACACCGGCTACCGCCCAGTCACCGACTACGTAACCCAATACGAACACGCCCACCTGAAAACCCTGATCGACCACTACGACCCCGACCTACTATGGGCAGACGGCCAGGGCTACCACGAATTCGGCGGCGGCCCGATCTTCCGGCCGAAGACGTGGGATTGGCGCAGCGACGAAATCCTGTCCTACTACTACCGGAACGCCGCCGACCGCCCGCACCCGAAGAGCGTCCTGGCGAACGACCGCTTCGAGGCTTCACACGCGGATTTCGCTACTGTGGAAGGGGATAACAAGAAGTACGTCCTGCGCCCGGATCCGTGGGAAGCCTGCCTGAACATCGGAAAGTCCTGGGGTTACAACGAAAACGAGGATCCGGCGAAGATCAAATCCTCCGTACAGCTGATCCGCCTGCTCGCCGAAGTGGTGAGCAAGAACGGAAACCTGCTGCTCAACATCGGCCCCCGCGAGGACGGCACGATCCCGGACTGGATGAGTTCGCGCCTGCTGGACATGGGCCGCTGGCTACGCCTCAACGGCCGCGCGATCTACGATTCGACACCGTGGATTAGAGCAATGGACGGCGACCTCTGCTACACCCGCACGCGCGGCGCGTTCCACCTGATCCCACTGCATTGGCCCGGCGTGCGGCTTCTCGTGCCGGCGGATGTCCCGATCAACGATCGGTCGCGAATCCGCTTGCGGAGAGGGCATTCCCAGCCGTTGTCGTGGACCCGCACGGCGGACGGGATCGTGATCGAGCTGCCCAAGCACCGGACGGATGGCTTCGGGGAGGAGTTCCCCGCGGTGCTCTCGGTGACGGATCGGTAGGCCCTCAACCGCGGGTGCGTCCAGTCGCTCCGCCAGACGTGCCGCGTTCTGCGAGCTACCAGCTCCGCGTTTTGCTGGTTAGAAATTTCGCGTTTTGTCGGCTAGAGTGATTGCGTGATGAGCCTCGTACAGCGCAACGCAGCCCCCCGAGTGACCGAACTGCTTTCGTCGTTCCGTGTCGTGCTGCTCGGCGGGGCGCGGCAGACGGGCAAGACTACGTTGGTACGAGACCTGCTCGACCTGCCAGGCCATGCGTGGTTCAGCTTTGACAACGAGGCCGTCCTGGCTCGGGCAGCGGACGACCCGGTCGGGTTCGTCGAGGCCTTGCCGCGGCCGGCGGCAGTCGACGAGTTCCAGAGAGCGGGACGAGGGTTCCTCCTCGCGGTGAAGCAGGCAGCTGATCAAGACCGCACGCGTGGGCAGTTGCTGCTGACCGGGTCGACCAACTACCTCGCCGATCGGGGCCTGTCGGAGACACTTGCTGGCCGAGCCGGGCGGCTGGTGCTGTGGCCGCTGTCGATGGGCGAACGGCTCGGCGTACGAGAGACCTTTCTGGACTTGCTGTTCGAGCCGGCCAGTTGGCCGGGGAAGACCGGAGCCCTGCCCCGCGCGGACTTGATCCGGACGCTGCTGGAAGGCGGCTATCCCGAGATCGTCACCGAAGGTTTGTCCGGACGACAGCGTCGGAACTGGTTCGAAGCCTACGTTCACGACGTCGTTTCACGGGAGGCGCTTCGCCCTGTCGCCGAGGTCCGGCTGGAGGCTGAACTGCGCCGGCTGTTGCGGCTTCTTGCCGCTCGGACCGGCCAGGAACTCGTCGTCTCGGGCATCGCGGGCGACGCCGAAGTCGGCCGAGAGACAGCGTCGAATTACGTCACTCTGCTCGAAGCCCTTCACTTGGTGACTTTGCTGCCCGCGTGGTCCACGAACATCACCAACAGGGCGAAGCGGCGTCCCAAGGTCGTGGTCGCGGACACCGGGCTCGCGGCTGACCTCTGCGGGCTCGGCGAGCAAACCTTCAGTCCGACAGCAGACGGCACCGCAGCAGGCTCGCTGTTCGAAACCTTCGTCATCACGGAGGTCTTCAAGCAGGCGACGTGGAGCGAGCGAAGCGTCGACCTGTCTTACTTCCGCGACCGTGACGGGGCCGAAGTGGACCTGATCGTGGAAGACCGGCGGACCGGAGAACTCGCAGGCCTGGAGATCAAGCTGACCAGCACGCCGACCGCCCGGCACGCCAAACACTTGATGATGCTGCGGGACAAGCTGGGCGGCCGCTTCACCACCGGGTTGGTCGTTCACAGCGGTTCCCAGACCTTGCCGTTGGGCGACCGTATCTGGGCGGTCCCCGTCTCCGCGCTCTGGCGATCGGACAGTTGACAACGTCGTAGTCATGCGCAGGTGATCACCCAGCGCGAGTTTCGCGACAACTCCGCCGCCGTCGTGGATACAGTCGAGGAGGGGGAGACCGATCACGTCGCCCCGCAATGGTGTCGAGGAAGCAGAGCTGCGGCCGCTTTCGCGCAGGGGCTGAGCGTCCTAAGGCGGGCGTGTTGGGCACCTGCGCATACAGTGAACCGCCTCAGGCCCAGCCGAAACGCCGCACGGAGGCACCCGGCTCCCGAACACCCCTGTTCGTTCTGTGTGACACTCGACGTTCACCAGCCGCGTTCGCGCCACTCGGAGAGTTTCGGGCGTTCGGCGCCCAACGTCGAATCGCCGCCATGCCCCGGGTAGAACCAGGTCTCGTCAGGCAGTTCCCCGAAGATCTTCTCCTCCACGTCCTTAAGCAACGACGCGAAACGGACCGGGTCCTTCTCCGTGTTCCCGATCCCGCCAGGGAAAAGCGAGTCCCCGGTAAAGACATGCGGAATCCCTTCCGGATCCCGGTAAACGAGCGCAATGCTGCCAGGCGAATGCCCGACGAGATGCCGAGCCGTCAACGAGACCTCGCCGACGCGGATGGTGTCGCCGTCGTCCACCGGGACGTCAATGCGGGCCTTGACCCCGTCGATGTCGTCACGGCCGGCGTAGGTTCGGGCGCCGGTGGCCTCGGCGACTTCCTCCAGCGCGATCCAGTGGTCCCAATGCTGGTGTGTCGTCACGATCGACGTGAGACCGTCGTCGCCAGCCAAGGCGAGCAGAGTTTGCGGGTCAGCGGCCGCGTCGATGAGGAGTTGTTCACCGGTGGCACGACAGCGCAGCAGGTACGCGTTGTTGTCGATCGTGCCGACTGAGACTTTCGAGATGATCAGGCCGCTGGTCTCCCGCGCATCAGCGGGGCCGCCGGTGGTCACCACTCCGGTATAGGTCATGGGTTCCTCCCTCGTCACGGTCCACCCAACCGATGAGGTGCGGAAGCGTCAACCAGAGCAGGCGGCTCAGTACGCGCTGTCGTCAGTCCAGTCGGTCTGGGAGAAGTCTTCTTCATCATCGGCTACTGGTCGCGGCCGTAGGCGGGTCTTACGTGGTTGTCCGGGCTCCGCTCCAGCGGCGGGCCCCGCCGGAGGTGAATCGACCTGAGCTACGCCGCCCTCGGTCGTTGGTTCGGCGGGACCCTGTGCTTCGGGGATCGGTGTCCCGTTCGGCCATACGCAGGGCGAGGTGCTAGTGAGGAACAAGCCGCCCTGCGGGTTCGCTTCAAGCGCCATCCGAAAGCTGTCCGCGTTGTTCTCGACCCAGAGGTACTCGTTCGGCGGATTGTTGTCGAGCACGCGGAAGTTGTGGTTCTGCCACCAAGTGCGAAGCGCATCGAAGTACGTGGGGATCTTGTCCTTTGCCAGCCCCTCGACCCGGTAGGTGCGGCTGGCGAGAACCCTGTTCTTGGGACCGTTGTCACTGGGATCGTTGCAATCGCCTCGCTGCTCCGATGCGAACAGCGAGTACCGCGCCTCCGCGGGCAGCGCTTCGCGAGCCTTCTTCGAGTACTCCTCGACCCGCTGGTTGGCCTGCTCGATAGTGATCGTTGGTTGCATTCCGTCTCCTCCCGTACCGCACGCGGTCAGAGACCACGTCAGGACGGCGACTGCCGCCAGATAGATCACAGTGGTGGATTCCCGGCGGCTCTTCACAGTTAGAAGGTCGGTTGGCCGGCGATGACGCGTCCCATGTTGTTGAGCGCCTTGTTGCCGGGATCCCAGTACATCGAGTGAGCGGCTGCGTTGTAACCGAATGCGTACCACGGCCCTTCGGTGCTCTGCTTCGGATTGCTTGGTCCCGCGCTGAATGTGTTGGCATCGCTGAAGTTCTGCGGCTCGATGCCGTGCACGGGCGCGAGCTGGATCGGATCGTGCGGATCTACGGTGGAGTGAACGTGCTCTGCCGGAATCCCGAGTTCACTGGCCTGGTTCACACCGACGCCGGGACTGGCGACGAAAACGATGTCGTC
This sequence comes from Amycolatopsis halotolerans, assembly GCF_042647905.1. Taxonomy (NCBI): domain Bacteria; kingdom Bacillati; phylum Actinomycetota; class Actinomycetes; order Pseudonocardiales; family Pseudonocardiaceae; genus Amycolatopsis; species Amycolatopsis halotolerans. The sequence goes on along the minus strand of NZ_JBHRWI010000020.1, from coordinate 19,914 downwards.
GACATTGAGGTGTTCGTCGCGCGCGGCATGGCCGATAACGGTAGTGCCGTAACTGTGGCCGATCATCGTGTTGTGTGACGGCGCACCCTGATGGGTCTCACGGAGCCCGTCCTGGAAGCGGTCGAGGTCCTTCTTCGCGTTGTCCGCGTAGTCACCGCTCATCGCGTTGGGCACCACATCGTCCGGTGCGTCGTAACCGACCCAGGAGACCACCGCCGTAGACGGCGACCCAGCTTTCGCCGCCGAGTCGAACATGCGGTCAGACCGATCCATCTCGCCTTTGATCTTGCCGAGTTCCGCGCCAGTACCGGGAACGTAGGTGGCGACGTTCTTCGCCGCGTCCGGGTTGCCCACCGAGACGATCGCCTTGCCGTCCCCGCTGGCGTCCAAGCCGATCAAGAAAGTCTGCTTCCCGCCCGGGCCGATGTTATTGAGCCGCTCCTCGATCGCACGAAGGCCATTGAGTTTCCCCGCGATCTCGTCGAACTTTTCCTTGCCCGGCCAGTCGGCCTGGTGTGGGGAACGAGGGTCGTTCGGATTGGCTCTGGAGACTTCGGTCGCTTCTGCCTGGAGCTTGTCGATCTCCCGATGAAGCACCGCCCGGTTGGCCGTATCCCGATCCACGATCGGGATGCCGTCCAGGTTGCGGACCAGATCAGGCGAATCCCGCAGAACGGCAGCCTTAGCGGTGTCAGAGAGGCTGTACCACCAAGCTTTGTTGTCACCCGGAGTTCCGCCTGCGGGCGGGCCGATGATCGAGAGCCCGCTTTGCGCGGTGCCCGCAGCGGCTGCCTGAGCAAGCGTGCCCGCGTCCCGCTCGGTTATCTCGCCACGCAGAGCCCGAGTCATGATCGCGGCCAGGTCGGCGTCTACGTCGTTCGCCCGGCGAAGGATCTGCTCGACCCGGTCCACGAGTTCGACCCGGATCTTCTCTCGCTGCGCCGCAACGTCCGGGGGTGGAGGCTGGCCGGATGTCGGTGGAGCGACCACCGCGCCGTCGCCTCCGATCACCCACGAGTTCGTCCGGGCCAGCTCGTCGGTCTCGGCTACCACCGCCGCGATGCGCTCGACCGCGATTTGCGCCTCGTGAGCTCCTCGACGGACGGCGGACACTTCGGCTACCCGCTGCTCCAGAGTCGAGATCAGCGAGTTGCCCCTGGCCGAGGCAGCACCTGCGGCATCGCCTGTCCAGCCGTCGAACTTCGCCGCGTTCTCCACATCGTCGTTTAACGCGAGCAACTGGTTGCAGCGCTGGTTAAGAGCGTCGGAGACTCCGCCGATCGCCGCGGTGTTCCAGCGCCGTACGTCCGCCCACGCGACCATCAGACCGGCCTCGGCCCACCGTGTACAGGGATTACCCGCAGATCATGCGCTGCCGCCTGATCGTCTGTGCGGTACCGACGAGCCGCGGCAATAAGCTGGTCGGCGTATTCGTCCATGTTTTTCGTCCAGGCAAGCAGCTCGCGCCCCCACATATCGCCGAGCATCCGCGCCGCCTCGATTGCCGTCCCGCCAGGCAATCCCTGTGCGACGCCAACCAGAGTGCCCGCCAGATCAACCGATTGCGCACCGTCTGCCGACCGCTTCGCGGCTACTGAGGACTTCTCGATCGCATCGATCACGACCTCAAACCCACTCATCGCACCCCCTGCACACCGTGACCCTCCGATCACACTATGACCGGAGTGCAGCGCAAAGGCCCGCCGGAGTACCCGAAAATCACCCCTATGGCCGTTTCAGAAATGCAGCGAAGAGCTTTCTCGCGGGCGAACCCAAGAAGGCCGCCCCGACCAAAAGATCGAGACGGCCTCCCCACCAGAAAAACCCCGTCAGCCCAGCTTCTGCCCAGCCGAGCCCAGCGCCTGCGTAGCTTCGACCACCCGGGTCGCCATGCCCGCTTCCGCGGCCTTCAGGTAGCTGCGCGGGTCGTAGACCTTCTTGTTCCCGACCTCGCCGTCGATCTTCAGCACTCCGTCGTAGTTCTTGAAGAAGTGGTCCGCGATCGGGCGGGTGAACGCGTACTGCGTGTCGGTGTCCACGTTCATCTTCACCACGCCATACGAAACCGCCTCGCGGATTTCCTCCGGGAGGGAGCCCGAGCCGCCGTGGAAGACCAGCTCGAAGGGCTTCGAGCCGGCGTCCAGGCCGAGCTTCTTCGCGGCCGCTTCCTGACCGCCCTTGAGGACGTCCGGGCGGAGCTTCACGTTGCCCGGCTTGTACACGCCGTGCACGTTGCCGAAGGTCGCGGCCAGCAGGTAACGGCCCTTTTCGCCGGCGCCCAGCGCGTCGATCGTCTTCAGGAAGTCGCCCTCGGCGGTGTACAGCTTCTCGTTGATCTCCGCTTCGACGCCGTCTTCCTCGCCGCCGACCACGCCGATTTCGACCTCGAGGATGATGTTCGCCGCCGCGGCCTTGGCGAGCAGTTCCTGCGCGATGTCCAGGTTCTCGTCGAGGTCGATGGCCGAACCGTCCCACATGTGGGACTGGAACAGCGGCAGCCCGCCGTTCCGGACGCGCTCGGCGGAGATCTCGATCAGCGGGCGGACGAAACCGTCCAGCTTGTCCTTCGGGCAGTGGTCGGTGTGCAGCGCGACGTTGACGTCGTACTTCGCCGCGACCACCTGAGCGAACTCGGCCAGCGCGGTCGCGCCGACAACCATGTCCTTCACCTTCTGCCCGGACGCGAACTCCGCGCCGCCGGTGGAGAACTGGATGATCCCGTCGCTCTCCGCCTCGGCGAACCCGCGGATCGCGGCGTTCACGGTTTCCGACGAGGTCACGTTGATGGCCGGGTAGGCGAACTCGTTCGCCTTCGCCCGGTCGAGCATCTCCGCGTACACCTCGGGGGTGGCGATGGGCATCGGTTCCTCCTCGAGACGACTGGCTTCTACAGCGGCATCGTACGAGGTGGACCGGTCGCGCCGACCGGTCCTACCTCACACGAGACGAAACCGACTGGAGCGATTCAGAGGAGCTCCGCCGCGATTGCCCGGTAGGCAGGGAACGGATCGTCGTCCAGCGACTGCACGCTGACGTGGTCAGCCCCCGCGTCGAGGTGCGCCCGCAGGCCCTTGGCCAGCGCTTTTCCGTCCCCGTGGACGGCGAGCGCGTCGATCAGGCGGTCGCTGCCCTTCCCGGCGATGTCCTCCTCGGAGAAGCCGTGCTTGCGCAGGTTCGCGGTGTAGTTGGACAGCCCGAGATAGAACTGCACAGTCTTGCGGCCGGTCTCGCGCGCCCGCTCCGGATCGGTGTCGAAGACGACCTTCTGCTCGGGCGCGAGCAGCGCCCCGGAGCCGAGGATCTCCCGCGCGGCCTGGGTGTGTTCCGGAGTGGTCAGGTACGGGTGCGCGGCGGCGGTGCGGTCGCGGGCGAGTTCGAGCACCTTCGGGCCGAGCGCGGCCAGCGCCCGCGACTCCTTGGGCACCCCGGCCGCGTCGAGCGCGTCCAGGTATTCGACCAGCGCCGCGTACGGCTTCTTGTACTCCTGTGTGTGCTCGCGGTGGCCCGCGCCGACGCCGAGCAGGAACCGGCCCGGGTACTTGTCCTCGATGCGGCGGAACGCCCGCGCGGCGCTCTCGGGCTCGTCGGCCCAGATGTTGACGATCCCGGTGGCGACCTTGATCCGCTCGGTCGCGGCCAGCAGTTCGTCGACGATCGCCAGGTCGCCGCCGGGGGAACCGCCGAGCCAGACCGTGCCGTAACCCAGTTTCTCCAGCTCGGCGGCGAACGCGCCGTCCAGCTGGGTCGACATCCGCCAAACGCCTAGCTTGCCCAGTTCGATAGCCATAACCCGCCCAACGCGCGATAACCCGGTTTTCCTCCCGTCCCGGCCGGATTAGGTTCGAAAGCATGACCAAGCTCGGTACTACGGAACTGGACATCCACGGCCTCAACCTCGGCTGCAACGTCTTCGGCAACACCGTGGACGAACCCGCGTCATTCGTTGTTCTCGACGCGTACACCGCGGCCGGCGGGAACTTCCTCGACACCGCCAACACCTATGGCGGCGGTGGCGGTTCCGAAACGATCATCGGCAACTGGTTCGCCAAGCGCGGCCGCCGCGACGACATCGTCCTCGCCACCAAGGTCGGCGGCGGAGACCAGCGACCCGGCCTCTCCGCTAAGAACATCGCCGCGGCAGCCGAGGAATCGTTGCGCCGCCTGCGAACCGACCACATCGATCTGTACTACGCACACGTGGACGATCTCGACACTCCGCAGGAAGAAACCCTCGCCGCGTTCGACCAGCTCGTGCGCGACGGCAAGGTCCGCCACATCGCGGCGTCCAACTACGAGCCGGACCGCCTCGCCTCCGCACTGTCCATTTCGGACCAGAATGGCCTCGCTCGATACGTGGCCCTGCAACCGCACTACAACCTGGTCGAACGCGACTACGAGCGAGAGTTGGCCCCGCTCGTCGCCCGCGAAAAACTGGCGACGCTGCCGTATTTCGGGCTGGCCAAGGGATTCCTCACCGGCAAGTACCGCTCGAAGGACGAGCCGGGCGACTCGCCGCGCGCTCCGCGGGCACTGGCCTACCTCGACGCCCGCGGCGAACGAGTGCTCGCCGCACTGGACGAGGTGGCTGCCGCGCACAACGCCTCGGTCGCCAGCGTCTCGCTCGCTTGGCTCCGTCAGCAGCCGACCGTCGCCGCGCCGATCGCCAGCGCGCGGACCCCGGAGCAGCTCGTTGACCTGCTCGCTTCGGTCGAGCTGACCCTGACCGACGCCGAACTCACCGCTTTGGGCGAAGCGTCGAACTGATACTTACCGAACAGTAGCTTACTGCGGGTAGGTTGTTGTACGGTGCCCTCCGGACAGGCAAAACCGGCTCAGGAGGGCACCGTGGCTCAGAAGCAGGTCGACGGCAAGGTCGTGCTCATCACCGGAGCCGCTCGCGGGATCGGAGCCGGCCTGGCCGAGCGGCTCGCCGCGCGCGGAGCCAAGGTCGCGCTCGTCGGGCTCGAAGCCGCCGAGCAGGAGGCGGTCGCCAAGCGGATCGGGCCGAGCGCGAAGTCCTGGGAAGCCGACGTGACCAGCTGGGACGACCTCGAGCGCGTCACCGAGGGCGTGGTCGAGCACTTCGGCGGCATCGACATCGTCATCGCCAACGCGGGCATCGCGACCGCCGGTTTCGTGCGCTCGGTGGACCGCGCCGCGTTCGAGCGGGTGATCGAGGTCGACCTGCTCGGCGTGTGGCGCACGTTCCGCGTCACGCTCCCGCACGTGATCGAACGCCGCGGCTACCTGCTCGGCATTTCCTCGCTCGCGGCGATCACGCACGCGCCCGGCATGGCGAACTACGCGGCGGCGAAGGCGGGCGTCGAGGCGTTCTGCAACAGCCTCCGCGCGGAGGTCGCGCACCTCGGCGTGAAGGTCGGCGTCGCGCACCCGACCTGGATCCGCACCGACCTGGTCGAAAGCGCGGACGCGCACCCCGTGTTCGGCAAGCTGCGTTCCGGCATGCCGGGCCTGCTCGGCAAGACCTACCCGCTGGACGTCGCGCTCGACGACCTGGAGGCCGGGATTCTGCGCCGCGCCAGGACGATCCACGTGCCACGCTGGGTCGGCGGCCTGAAGCTGCTGCGCTCGTTCCTGCCGCCGATCGTCGAACTGGGCGCGCGGACCCGGGTGCCGGCGGCGGACCGGGCCGCGCTGAAGGACGTCGAGGAGCGCGGCGCGTTCGAGTCGTCGGTCAACGGCCACGGCGGGCGCGCGGCCACGAAGCACAGCTAGGAGCGCCATGTCCCGTCGCGACCAGATCCGGATGACTCCGGACGAGGTGCAGGCCTACCTGGCCGAGCAGAAGGTCATCAACGTGGCCTCGGTCGGCCCGAACGGCAGGCCGCACCTCACCGCCCTCTGGTACTACCCGCACGAGGGCGGGGTCGCGACGTGGACGTATGGCACCTCGCAGAAGGCGAAGAACCTGCGCCGGCTGCCCGAGGCGACGGTGCTGATCGAAAGCGGCGACGCGTACGACCAGCTGCGCGGGCTTTCCTTCGAGGCGGACGTCGAGTTCGTCGAGGACACCGACCAGGTCACGGCGATGGGGATCGCGCTGATGATGCGCTACTCCGGGGCCGAACCGGGCGCGCCGGTGCCCGACGAGCTGCGGACCTTCATCGAACGGCAGGCCCCGAAGCGGCTCGGGCTGATCCTGCGTCCGACGAAGATCGCGAGCTGGGACCACTCGAAACTCGGCGGCACCTACTAAGGCACCAGGGCGACAAAGCTCAGCCCGGAAGTACGTTCTGCCAGGTCAAGCGCGCTTTCCGGGTCGTCAAAGCCCACCTTCAGCAGCTCCACTGCGGACAGGTCCAGCACGCCTGAGCGGACCAAGTTCCACACCCTCGTCACCGTCTCGTCGTCGCTCATCCAGGAGCCGCGCAAGGTGAGCCTGCGGTGCATGAAGTCGCTGTACGGAATGGTGAGGTCCTGACGTACGCCGCCGACGAGCACCAGCGTGCCGCGTACGCGCAGGCTGTCGTAGGCGGCCATCGTCGCGTCCGCCGTGGGCGTGGCGCCGAGGGTGTCTAGGGCGATGTCCACCGGGCCGATCGCCGTCGCGTCCGTCGTGCGATCGCCGGTCAGCTGGTGGGTGCGGACGCGCGGGCCGAGTTCGGCCAGCCGGTCGAGCGCCACCTTGTTGCGGCCCACCGCCGTCACCGTCGCCGCGCCTTCCGCCAACGCCAGCATCACCGCAGCGCCGCCCATCTGACCGGTCGCGCCGATCACCGCGACATCCCGCCCGGCCAGCGGACCTGCCGTGCGCAGTCCCGCGGCGGCAACGCAGAGCCACGGCAAAAACGCCAGCCGCGCCGGGTCCGGGTAATTCTCGGCATCGGGCAGTTTGACCATCGTTTCCTTGGCACACAACGCTTTCTCCGCGAAGGCCCCGTCACGCCACACCTCGCGCATACGGTCCGTGCGTTCACTGCCGCCGGAACCGCCAAGGCCGACCCAGCCGACCAGGATCTCGTCGCCATCGCCCGCGTTGAGCAACGCCGTGTCCAGGACGACGTCGCCGGGCGCGACATGGAAGACGTCCGGCGCGACGTCGGTCACGCGTCCGATGCACGAGGGGCCAAGGATCAGCGGGGTCAGCAGGCCGCCGCGACCACCCGTCACCACCGCCTTTGTGTACGCCGGGAGGTGCGCGGCGAGTACCTCCACGACCACGCCGCCGCCTTGGAGAGAAGGCTCCGGGACCTCGGAGAGGCGCAGGTCGTCGTCTTGTGAAGCAACAGTCCAAGCTCGCATACGACAAGCCTCGCGCGCCGTTAAGCTGGTATCCAGAATCGCTTTATTCTGGTACTGGAGGTTCTAGGGTGAGCGTCGAACTGGGCACTTTCCTGCGCAGCCGCCGCGAGCGGATCGCCCCGGCCGACGCGGGCCTGCCGATCACCGGACGCCGCCGCACGCCCGGGCTGCGCCGCGAGGAGCTGGCCCTGCTCGCCGGAATCAGCGCCACCTGGCTCACCTATCTCGAGCAGGGCCGCGCCGTCCGCCCGTCCGACCAGGTGCTCGACGCCCTGGCCCGCGCACTGCGGCTGACCAGCGCCGAACAGGAGCACCTGCGCCGCCTCGCCGACGGCGGGAAGACGTCCGAGGACGCTCCCGAAGAGGCTGCGCCCGAGGTCGCGGGCGTCCCGGCGATGCTGGGCGACAACCCCGCGTACGTCACCGGCATCTGCTACGACCTGCTCGCGTACAACGATGCCGCCGCCGAGCTGTTCCGGAACATCGGCCCGGGGGCGAACGTCGTCCGCTGGATGTTCACCGAGCCCGCGGCCCGCGAGGTCCTGGTCGACTGGGAGCAGGAGGCGCGCAACATCCTGGCCCGGCTGCGGGCGATCGCCGGACGGCATCCCGAGCACCCGCGCGTGACCCGTCTCGTGGCCGAGCTGACCGAGGCCAGCCCCGAGGTGCGCGAGTGGTGGCCGCACTACGAAATCCAGTTCAGCCACGCAGGTCACAAGCGCTTTCGACACCCCAGGCTCGGCGTGGTCACCGCGTCGCACGCCGCGTTCCACGTGGCCGAGCGACCGGAGCAGACACTGGTGGTCTACCGGCTGCCGAGTGGTACTGACGAGTAGGAAGTACTTTCAAGTAACTGTTACCTGAGGTAACATCAACGCTGCCAGACCCCCAGCGCAGCGGAGGCCGACAAGATGACCGAGCGGTTCAAGGTCGTGATCGTGGGCACCGGGTTTTCCGGGCTCGGCCAGGCGATCCAGCTCGAAAAAGCGGGCATCCGGGACTACGTGATCCTGGAGAAGGCCGACGAGGTCGGCGGCACCTGGCGGGACAACTCGTACCCCGGCTGCGCGTGCGACGTGCAGTCGCACATGTACTCGTTCTCCTACGCGCAGAACCCGGACTGGAGCCGGTCGTTCTCGCCGCAGCCGGAGATCTTCGACTACCTCAAGGGCGTCGCCGACTCCTACCGACTCCGCGACCGGATTCGCTTCGGCGTCGAAATCACCGGCGCGCACTGGGACGAGGGCGAACGCCGCTGGACGATCGAGACCAAGGGCGGTGCCGAGTTTTCCGCGCAGTTCCTCGTCGCCGGCGTCGGCGGCCTGCACATCCCGCAGATCCCGAAACTGCCGGGGATCGCCAAGTTCAAGGGCCAGACCTGGCATTCGGCGCAGTGGAACCACGAGTTCGACCTGGCGGGCAAGCGGGTCGCGGTGGTCGGCACCGGCGCGAGCGCGGTGCAGTTCGTGCCGAAGATCGCGCCCGAGGTCGGCGAACTGACGCTGTTCCAGCGCACGCCGCCGTGGATCATGCCGAAGCCGGACCACGCGATGCCGGGCTGGGCCAGGCAGTTGTTCAAGCGCGTTCCGGGCACGCAGCGGCTGTACCGCAACGCGTTGTACTGGATGCTCGAATCCCGCGCGATCGGGTTCAACGGGCATCCGAAACTCATGCAGGCCGCCGAGGTTCTCGCGCGCAGGCACATCGCGAAGGGCATCAAAGACCCCGCGCTGCGCCGGAAAGTCACGCCCGACTACACGATGGGCTGCAAACGCGTCCTGCTGTCGAACGACTATTTCCCCGCACTGGACCGGCCGAACGTCGATGTCGTCACCGACGGTATCGCCGAGGTGCGCGCGCACAGCATCGTCGACACCGCCGGGGTCGAGCACGAGGTCGACGCGATCGTCTACGGCACCGGCTTCAAGGTGACCGACGCGCTGGAGTACCTCGACATCACCGGCGTCGGCGGCCGCAATCTCGCGAAAACCTGGTCCACCGAAGGAATCCAGACGCACAAGGGCATCACCGTGTCCGGCTTCCCGAACCTCTTCTTCCTGCTCGGCCCGAACACCGCGCTCGGCCACAACTCCGTGGTGTTCATGATCGAATCGCAGTCCCGTTACGTGGTCGACGCGATCCGGCTGGCCGACTCGCGCGGCGCCGCGGCGCTCGACGTCCGGCCGTCGGTGCAGGACGAGTTCCAGGAACAGATCCAGGACAAGCTCGTCAAGGGCGTGTGGACCCAGGGCGGCTGCAAGAGCTGGTACCTCGACGCGAAGGGCGTCAACCGGACGATCTGGCCGGGCTTCACCTGGCGGTACTGGCTGGAGACCCGCCGCGTCGAGCCGAGCGACTACGAACTGAGCGGCCGGTCATGAGTGCCGACCACGAACAGATCGTGCTCCACGCCCGTGACGTGGAGTTCGATTGGTCGAAGCTGCCGATGCACTGGATTCCCGGGCAGCCGCAGGCCACGCACAGCATCAACGTGCTCCATCTCGCGCTGCCCGAAGGCGAACGCTGGTTCGTCGAGGTGTTCAAGCAGGCCGTCCCGCTGATCCGCGACGAGCGGCTCAAGGAGGACGTGCTCGGGTTCATCGGCCAGGAGGCGATGCACGCCGAGGCGCACGACGGCGCGGCCGAACACCTGGAGTCCGCCGGGGTTTCCGTGCGGCCGTACATCGCGCAGATGGAGTGGATGTTCCGGCGGCTGCTCGGCGACCGGCCCGGATCGAGCCGGGAGTGGCTGATCGAACGGCTCGCGCTGGTCGCGGCGATCGAGCACTACACGGCGTTTCTCGGCCAGTGGATCCTCGACGCGAAGGAACTCGACGCGGCAGGCGCGGACGAGACGATGCTGGATCTCCTTCGCTGGCACGGCGCCGAGGAAGTCGAGCACCGCTCGGTGGCCTACGACCTGTTCTGCCACCTCGACGGCCGCTACGGTCGGCGAGTGCGTTCGATGCTCGTGGTGACGCCGGTGCTGGCGTGGGTTTTCCTTCGCGGGACGCGATTTCTGATGAAGAACGACCCGACTCGCCCTGGCCGCACCAGCTGGCGGGCCTACCGGCGCGCCGCCCGCCAGGGGCTGCTGCCGGGACCGCGCGAACTGCTGCACGAGATCCGGCCGTACTTCCGGAAGTCCTATCACCCCACCGAAACCGGCAACACCGACCAGGCGGTGGCGTACCTGGCGAGTTCGCCCGCGGCCAAGGCCGCCGACGCTCCGCGATGACCGCACCGCAGTTCCCGCCCCGGCTCGACGGCAGCGGCAGACGCGACCGGCTGATGTCCACTTTGGTCGCCGTCACCGCGACTTACCGGCGGCTGGCGGAGATTTCCGGTCGACGGCGTCCGCCGGTGCAGGATGTCGACCGGCGGCTGCCGCTGGTCGTCGACGCCGTGCGCGCCGAGGCCGACGGTGTGGTCAGCCTGCGTCTCGTGCGTCCGGACGGAACTTCGCTACCCGCTTGGCGTCCAGGCGCGCACATCGACCTGATGCTGCCTTCAGGGGAAGTGCGGCAGTACTCGCTGTGCGGCTCGCCTTCGGACCTGTCGCACTACCGGATTGCCGTGCGGCGCCTCGGTTCCGCGTCCGCCGAGGTGCACGCGCTCACTGCCGGAACTCGCGTCACGGTGCGCGGTCCGCGCAATGCTTTCCCGTTCGTCGCCGCGCCCGCGTACCACTTCATCGCGGGCGGAATCGGGATCACGCCGATCCTGCCGATGGTGCACCGCGCGGAGGCGAGCGGCGCGGATTGGCGGCTGGTTTACACCGGCCGCGACCGGGAGTCGATGCCGTTCCTCGACGAGCTCCCGGCCGAGCGGGTGCGGATCCGGCCGGACAAAGAATTCGGCATCCCGGCGTCCGGCGCGGAGCTGCTGGAGGAAATGCCCGCCGGCGCTTCGGTGTACTGCTGCGGCCCGGTGCCGATGATCACCGGCGTCCGCGTCGACCTGGCCCGCACGGGCAACGCCTCGGTCTACTTCGAACGGTTCTCGCCGCCGCCGATCGTGGACGGCGAGCCGTTCCGCGTGGTCCTGCGCCGCAGCGGGCACACCCTCGACGTGCCCGCCGACCGCTCCACGCTCGACGTGGTGCGCGAGGTGCTGCCGGACGTGCCGTACTCGTGCCGACAGGGCTTCTGCGGCACCTGCGAGGTGACGGCCGAAGACGGCGGGCGGGTGCGGATCTGCGTCGACCGCGGGCCCGCCGTCCTGGAGCTCTAGCCCAACGCCAAGGATTTAAGCCGCGCGACCGGCGGGCAAGATCGGCTCGCTCCGGGAGCGGGGGTGTTGTCGTACGTGAGGGGAACCCTGAGGGACTCTGATTCCCTCAGGGTTCCCCTCACGTACTCGCGGAACCGGGCCTGAGGCCGCGCGGCTTAAGTCCCTGGCATCCGGAGCTTTAGTTCTGCGGGGGAACCCAATCGCCGAGCACCGGCTTGAACTCGCGAACAGTGCGCTCGGCCACGACGCCCTCGAGCGCGTACGGGTCGTTGTCGATCAGCTCGGCCAGCGCCGCCTCGTCCTCGGCCTGCCAGAGCACCAGGCCGCCGGAGTTGTCGGCGAGCGGACCCGCGACGGCGACCCGGCCTGCCTCGACGTGCTCTTTCAGGTAGTCCCGGTGCCGCGGCCGGACGTCGGCCAGCTTCTCCTGGACGTAGCGGATTTCGACGAGGTACCAGGCCATGCGCTTACTCCCGGGGTGAACACGACGGTGACGCCGCAGACGCTACCGGTGACCGCCGGGCGGACGCACCATGCGAGCGGTGGCAGCGCAACGCCGACCCGATAGGCTGGGCGCGGGCGGAACCTGTGTGCACGCTGAGCCCATCGCGCGCCAACGGGCCTGCTGAGCGGACACGTCGAGGACAGGCGGGGATACATGCTGGAGGGGAACGCGGAACGCAGCGTCGAGGCGACCCTCGGCCACCTGCGGACCATGGACGGGCCGGTCCCGGCGCAGCCGCCGACCGCCCCGTTGAACCTGGAAGACCTCTACCGGCAGCACCGGATGCGGCTCGTGCGGCTCGCCATCCTGCTGGTCGACGAGCCGGCCACGGCCGAGGACGTCGTGCAGGAGGCCTTCACCGGGTTGCACCGCAACTGGGGCAGGCTGCGCGACGCCGCGGCGGCGGTCGGCTACCTGCGCACCGCGGTGGTCAACGGATCGCGCAGCGTGCTGCGGCGGCGCAAGACCGCGCGCGAGTACGTGCCCCCGCACGCGGTGAACGCCCGGTCCGCGGAAAGCCTCGCGATGCTTTCCAGCGAGCACCAGGCCGTGGTCAACGCGCTGTCGAAGCTTCCGCCGCGCCAGCGCGAGGTGCTCGTGCTGCGCTACTACGGCGGGCTGAGCGAAGCGGAGATTTCGGAAGCCGCGGGCATTTCGAAGGGCACCGTGAAGTCAACCGCCAGCCGAGCGCTTGAGGCGTTACAGAAGGCGATGCAGCCGCCCCAGTGACCTGGGCGGACCAATCTCGCGCTGGTCGGCCCTCTCTGGTCCAGACCAATATATGCTGGACCGCGTGAAGCACCCCGGAGACTTCGTCATCACGGGCGGCCGCGTCGTGGCCCCGGACCGCGTACTCGACGACGGCTGGCTCGCCGTGTCCGGCGGACAGATCGCCGCGGTAGGCACCGGCACGCCCCCGAGCAGCCCGGACGCCGCGACGGTCGACGTCGCCGGGGCGCTGGTCGTGCCGGGTTTCGTGGACACCCACTGCCACGGCGGCGGCGGCGCCTCGTTCTCGACGCTCGACCCGGACGAGATCCGCACCGCGGTCCGCGCCCACCGCCGCCACGGCACCACGACCATGCTCGCGAGCCTGGTCTCCGACCCGATCGACCTGCTCACCGAGCAGATCGCGGCGCTGCGCGAACTCGTGCAGGAGGGCGACCTCGCGGGCATCCACCTGGAGGGCCCGTTCATCTCGCGCGCCCGCTGCGGCGCGCACGATCCGGACACTCTGCGTGAACCGGACACCGGCACTGTCGAGAAGCTGCTGCGCGCCGGACACGGCTCCATCCGGATGGTCACGCTGGCACCGGAGCTGAACGGCGGCGTCAAGGCGGTCCGGCAGCTCGCGGAGTCGGGCGTGATCGCCGCGATCGGCCACACCGACGGGGTCGCCGACCAGCTGGTTCCGGCCATCGACGCCGGTGCGACGGTCGCCACCCACCTGTTCAACGGCATGCGCCCGCTGCACCACCGCGAGCCGGGCCCGGTCGGCGTGCTGCTCGACGACGAGCGCGTGACGGTCGAATTGATCTGCGACCTGGTGCACCTGCACCCGACCGTCGTGCGGCTGGCCGCGCAGCACGCGGGCCGCGGCCGGACGGTGCTGATCACCGACGCCATGTCGGCCACCGACGCCGCCGACGGCCGCTACACCCTCGGCAGGCTGGCGGTCGACGTCCACGACGGCGTCGCCACCTTGGACAACGGTTCACTCGCCGGAAGCACGCTGACCATGGACAACGCCTTCCGCAACCTGGTGAAGGGTGCGAAACTCGACGTACTGGACGCGGTCCGGGCGACGTCGGCGCGACCCGCCGAACTGCTCGGCATCGCCGACCGCACCGGTGCGCTGCGTCCCGGCCTCGCCGCGGACGCCGTGATCCTGGACGACGACCTTCGCCCGTCCAGGGTGCTGCACCGGGGCGAATGGGTGGCCGAGGCGGGCCGGGCTACCTTGAGTACGTGACGAGCTAGCACTTCGACAGGCGGACGGAGCGGATGAGCGAGCCGAAAGACCCGGAACGGTTACTGGCCGACGCGCTGCGTGCACAAGCCGTCTTCGCTCCGCACGTCGTGGCGAACCCGGTCGACGAGCAGGCTGGGTCCGGGACCGGTGCGCAGGGCGCGGTCCAGCCTGGTGCTTCCGGCACGGGTTCGTTCAGCGCGGCCGGTGGTCCCGGCATTTCCGGCCCTGGTGCCGTAGGAACCGGCTCCTTCAACGCCGCTCCGGCCGCTGGTCCCGCTCCGGCGTCCGGCACCGGGTCGTTCGGCGCCTCGGCCCAGACTGGCGCGCCGTCGCAGACCGGCCCGACCACCGAACTGCCGCCCAACTACGGCCTGCTGTCCGGTGCGGGTGCGGACTCGCTCGCCCGCGAACGCGCCGCCCTCGACGCGGCCGACTACACCTCGCCCGGCACGACCGGCTCGATCCCGCCGGTCGGGGCCAGCGACGCGACCGTCCGCCGTCCCGTCCAGGCGGCGCAGAGCGGCCCCCTGCCCGCGCACTGGGTCCTGTTGCTGGCCGTGCTGCTGGGACTGGCCGCCGGGTCCGTCATCGGCCTGCTTACGCTGATCTGAGGCCTTTGATCCGCCCCGGTTGCCCGGACGGCCACTCCCGCGGGCACTCCCGGGCCGAGTTCTTAACCCCGATCCCACACCGATGACCTGCGATTCCTTGCCCGATGAGGCCACCGTGAGTCACCCTGTACCGTTTTCGGTGTGATTCTCGCCCAGAACACAGTGACCACCATGTCCCTGCTGCCGTCGTGGCTGGACCCGCAGCATCTGCTGAACGGGCTGACGGCGCCCGTGATCGCCGTGCTGTGCTTGATCATCTTCATCGAGAGCAGCATCTTCCCGGTGCTGCCCGGCGACTCGCTGCTCTTCACCGCGGGCCTGTTCATCGCGAACGGCACGCTGAAGGCTCCGCTGTGGCTGGTGTGCGTGCTGGTCACGGTCGCCGCGCTGCTGGGCAACGTCGTGGGGTACTACCTCGGCTACTTCGTCGGGCCGAAGCTGTTCAGCAGGCCGGACTCGAAGTTCTTCAAGCAGGAGTACGTCGACAAGACGCACGGCTTCCTGGAGAAGCACGGTCCGAAGGCGGTCGTGCTGGCCCGGTTCGTGCCGTTCGTGCGGACGTTCATCACCTGGATCGCGGGCATCGGCCGGATGGACCCGAAGCGCTACTTCACGTACACGGTCCTCGGCGGCGTCCTCTGGGCCGCGGGCATCACCGTGCTGGGGTCGCTGCTGGGCAACATCGGCTTCATCCGGGACAACGTCGACGCGATCTTCGTCCTCATCGTGCTGGTGTCGGTGGTGCCGATCGCCATCGAGTACCTGAAGAGCCGCCGCGAGAAGAAGGCTCGTCCGGCCGACGATTCCGCCGACGTCACGCAGCAGATCCCGCGCGTGCGCGACTGAGTTTTCTTGGCTGACCGAAGCGGCGTCCGGACTTTCCGGACGCCGCTTCGTCGTTGCCGGGTTTCTCAGTAGCGCGCGATATGGGGCGAGTTCACTCCCGCGGAGGTCCGTGAGGGGAACCCTGAGGGAATCAGAGTTCCTCAGGGTTCCCCTCACGGACCTCCGCATCGCGCACCGGGGCCGCGCTGGGGGTCAGTCGGTCATCGAGAACATCGAGCCCGGGTTGAAGAGGTTTTCCGGGTCGAGGGCCGCTTTGATCTGCCGGTGCACGCGGATCCCGACCGGGCCGATCTCGCGGGCGAGCCATTCGCGCTTGATCTTGCCGACGCCGTGCTCGCCGGTCACCGTGCCGCCCAGCGACAGGCCGACCTCGAGGATCTCGTCGAACGCCTGCTGGGCGCGCGCGAACTCGTCCTCGGAATCGGGCGCGTACACGATGGTCGGGTGCATGTTCCCGTCCCCGGCGTGGCCGACGACGGCGATCTTGAGCCCGACCTTCTCGCTGATCCGTTCGCAGCCGCGGATCAGTTCGGCGATCCGGGTGCGGGGCACGCTGACGTCGTCGGTGAGCCAGACGCCGTAGGTCTCCAGCGCGGTCAGCACGACGCGGCGGGCCTGCAGCAGCATCTTGCCCTCTTCGAGGTCGTCCGTGGCGTAGACGAGGTCCGCGCCGCAGTCGGTGCAGATCTGCTCGAGCAGTGCCAGTTCGCGCCGAGCCGCCTCGCCGCCCGCGTCGGACTGGCCGAGCAACAGGGCCTGGCAGTCCGAGCCCGCGCCGAGGTCGGTGTTGAGATAGGTCTCGGACGCCTTGATCGACGCCGCGTCCATGATCTCCAGCAGCGACGGCACCAGCCCCTCGCGCACCGCCCGCGCGACCGCCTCGCCGGCCGCCTCGGTGGTGTTGAACCCGGCGACAAAAGTGGCCGGGGCCTGCGGCAGCGGCCGCAGCGAGACGGTCGCCTGGGTGATGACGCCGAGCGTGCCCTCGCTGCCGATGAACAGCTTGGTGAGGTCGTACCCCGCGACGCCCTTCACCGTGCGGCGGCCGGTTTTCAGCAGCGATCCGTCGGCGAGCACGACTTCGAGGCCGAGCACCGAATCGGTGGTCACGCCGTATTTCACGCAGCAGAGGCCGCCGGCGTTGGTGGAGAGGTTGCCGCCGATGGTGCACCAGTCGTAGCTGGAGGGGTCGGGCGGATAGAACAGGCCGTGCTTCTCGACGGCGGTCCGGAAGTCGAGGTTGACGACGCCCGGCTGCACGACAGCGAGCCGGTTGCCCGCGTCGACCTCGACGATCTCGTTCAGCTTCGTCAGCGAAAGCACGACACAGCCGTCGATCGCATTGGCCGCGCCGGAAAGCCCGCTGCCCGCCCCGCGCGGCACGATGGGGACTCTCGCTTCGGCACAGGCACGGACAGCCGCCTGCACTCCCGCGGTATCCGCCGGAAGCACTACCGCCAGCGGTTTCCCCGAGGGAGCGAGCGGCATCATGTCGCGCGCGTAGGCGTCGGTGACGTCAGCGTCGGTGAGCACCGCGGCCGGGCCGAGGTCGTCCCGAAGCCGCTGGAGGAGGGCGTCGTTGCTCATTCCCGCATGGTAAACCGGGATGTTCGCAGTGCGGAATATTAATTCCGATATTAGCTGGTCCGATGGGCGCGCAGGACGGTGTCGCGAGTGTGCCCCGTCCCTGGCGGAGCAGGCGACACCCGCGGCCGACTCTCGTTGACGAGGACGGTCCACTCGTCGCCGAGAACCCGCGCGATGTCGTCGGGCTGGCAGTAGCCGGAGTGCTCCGGCCCCAGGTCGCGCGGGTCGTGACTGCCGAAAAGGAAGGTCCCGCCGGGCGCGACCGCGTCGAGCAGCTTCCGCACCACCCCGTCGTCGTGGCGGAGCGGGAAATACTGGACGCTGACCAGGTCGAACGCCCTCGCCGGAACCGGACTCGCGGCCAGATCCGAACACACCCAGGCGATCCCGGCGTGCGCGGCGGCCGCCCGCTGCAACGCGGTGCGCGAGATGTCGAGCGCCGTCACCTGCCAGCCGCGCGCGGCCAGCCACCGCGCATCCCCGCCTTCGCCGCACCCGACGTCCAACGCCTGCCCCGGCGGCAGCCCCTCGACCTCGGTGACGAGCACGCCGTTGGGCTCGCCGCTGAAGACCTGCTCACGACTGCGGTAGAGGTCTTCCCAGAACTGCGCGTCCTGTGGTGCTTCGGGTTTTCCGGACGGAGCCATTTTCGCTACCACCTCCGCCGTTCACGATTCCGCTGAACGCGTCGAACGACAAGGTTCTTTGCCGGAACCGCAAAATCAGCCTTGAAGGTTCTCCAGGTCCGCCAACAAGCCGGGGTGTTTCGGCGCCCAGCCGAGCGCTTGCTGGGTGTGCGCACTGGAGGAGGGCTGATCGGTCGCGAAAATGGGACCGAGCGGCCCGTAAGTCTCCTCCGGCACCGATTCGACCGGGAGCCCCAACCGCCGTCCGATCACCGCCGCGATGTCAGCGACCCGAACGCCTTCGTCGGCGACCGCGTGCCAGGACGTACCGGACTCGGCCTTCTCCAGAGCGAGCCGGAAGAGCACCGCCGCGTCGAGCGCGTGCACCGCCGGCCACCGCTGCGTGCCGTCGCCCGGGTAACCGGACACTCCCGTTTGCCGGGCGATATTGGTCAACAGACCGGCGAACCCACCCTCGCCGTTGTTGTGCACCGTGCGCGGCAGGCGTACCGCTGAGGTCCGGACCCCGCGATCCGCGAACCCCAGCACCTCGGCGACCGTGCGCCCCCTCCCGCCGACGGGCCCGTCAGTCGAAACCGGATCAGCCTCGGTCGACGCGCGACCCGGCGCATACGGCGTTCCGGAAACCGTGACCAACGGCCGGTCGCTTCCGACGAGCGCCTCAGCCTGCACCTTGAGCGCCGACGTCTCCTCGGCGACCGCGTTCGCGAGGGCTTCGTCGCTGCTGAACGCATTGGCGAAGGCGAGGTGAACCACCCCGTCGGCCTTGGCCGCGGCCTCGCGGATCACGTCCAAGTCGGCCAGCGCACCCCGCACCGGTTCAGCGCCAGCCTTTTCGGCCGCCGCGGCGGAGGCTTCCGACCGGGCGAGCGCGAGGACGGAGTGACCGTTGCCCAGCAGTTCGGCGACGACAGCGGAGCCGATCAAACCGGTCGCTCCGGTGACGAACACGCGCATGGATTTCTCCCTCACAGTGATGAGACTCTTGTCCCGTCACACGCTACCAGCGTGACGGGACAAAGGTCTCATCACATAGGATGGTTTTTATGGCCCGATGGGAACCCGGAGCGCGCGAACGGCTGGTCGTGGCGGCTGTCGACCTGTTCGCCGAACAGGGCTACGACGCCACGACGGTCGCGCAGATCGCTGAGCGCGCCGGCGTCACCAAGAGCACGTTCTTCCGGCATTTCCCGGACAAGCGAGAGCTGCTGGTGGCCGGACAGGAAACGCTGAGCCGACTGCTCGCTGAGGGCATCGCCGACGCACCCGCCGACGCCAGCCCGCTGGAAGCCGTCGCGGGAGGTCTGCGCCGCGCCGCGACCGCGATGGGCCCGATGAACCGGGAGCTCGCCCCTCGGCTGAAGGCTGCCGTCGCGGCCAGTACGGAACTCCAGGAACGGGACGCGCTGAAGAGCGTCGGCCTCGCCGCGGCGATGACTGCCGCCCTGACCGCCCGCGGTCTGCCCGACGCGACCGCGGCGCTTGCCAGCGAGTTGGGGGTGCTGGCTTTCAAGCGAGGTTATTTCGAGTGGTCGGAGAGCGACCGCGGGGATGACGCTGATCCGGCGGAGTATTTGGTGGCCGCGCTGGAGGAGCTTCGCGCGGCCAGCGCTTCGCTGGGCTGACCGGCGGAGCCGATCCTGCCCGCCCGCGTGCTGCGGCTTGGGCCGGACAGCATCCGCTCCCAGACAAGCGACTCCCTCTCGCCAGTGAGGAACTTCGCGCAGCGAGCACCTCAATGGGCTTTTCTCACTAGCGCACGGGGGTTCTCGGCCCCACCGAGGGGTTTCCCACTAGCGCACGGGGGTTCGCGCCCCCACCGAGAGGTTTTCCGCTAGCGCACGGAAGTTCGCGCCCCCACCGAGAGGTTTTCCCACTAGCGCACGGAAGTTCTCGCCCCTGCCGACCGGCCCGGCGCGGTGCCGAGGTCCACCGCGCCCCGGCCGCCGTTCCCGCGCGCCTTAGCTTGAGTTTTAAGGTCCGGGTGTCTGAGTGGGTGCCCGGTTGGTCATGGGTGAAGCCCTTGGTTGATCATTCTTCTTGCGACAGAAGGAAGATCACGACCAAGGGCTTCGATGGACAGTGTGCACGATGCCGGCGCGGCCACCGCGCTGGGGGATCTGTCCGAGTTCCGGCAGGAGTTCTACGGGTGCCTGACCGCGCGGGCGGACGCGTTGTTCGAGCTGGCCGATGCGGCGCTGTGCGCCGGCGGGCCGGTGGGCTCGCTGGTCGAGCTGTCGCTGGAGCCTG